>CAYFOJ010000018.1:0-57802 GCA_964344645.1 uncultured Thalassospiraceae bacterium | reverse complement strand
CAAGAAAGACACCTGAAAACAATATGATAGGCTATCCGCGCACAGGTCTCATTAGGGCCGGGTCGAGGTGGGTTCGGCCCAGGGTGACGCCCCAATGCAGGTGGGGGCCGGTGGCGCGGCCCGTCTTGCCGATTTCGCCGATGGCCGTCCCCTGTTTCACCAGCGCTCCCTCCTCAACCAGGATGGCGCTCATGTGGGCGTAGACGCTGGTCAGGCCCAGGCCGTGGTCGAGCATGACGGTCTTGCCCGTATAGAACATATCGTCATGGACCAGGGCGACCCGTCCGTCCGCGGGGGCGACGATGGGGGTGCCCCGCCTGGCCGCGACATCGACCCCGTTATGGGGGTTCTTCGGCTTGCCGTTCAGGATCCGCTGCGAGCCGAAGACGCCTGAAATCCGCCCCGTCACCGGCCAGATGAAGCCGGAGGAAAAATAAGCGGTCGGACTGACCATGGCGCGCACCCGTCCGATGCCGGCGTTGTCGGCCTTGATGCGGGCGATGTCCTCGGCCGAGGGCGTCACCTTGCGGGACGGCAATCCGTCGATGCGCTGGATTTTGTACTGCCGGGGGCTGACGGCGAGGGTCCGAGTCTCGGCCGTCCCGTCCGGGTGGCTGACCGTCAACCGGGTTACGGTGACAACCGGGTTACGGTGCGGTTACGGTGACAGTGCACTAAATTAACTCTGCTCGGACTGCACCCCCCCACCATCATGCCATTCCGCCCCGGTCTAACGCGCCATGGGGCCGGCCATTAGGGCCGGGTCGAGGTGGGTTCGGCCCAGGGTGACACCCCAATGCAGGTGGGGGCCGGTGGCGCGGCCCGTCTTGCCGATTTCGCCGATGGCCGTCCCCTGTTTCACCAGCGCTCCCTCCTCAACCAGGATGGCGCTCATGTGGGCGTAGACGCTGGTCAGGCCCAGGCCGTGGTCGAGCATGACGGTCTTGCCCGTATAGAACATATCGTCATGGACCAGGGCGACCCGTCCGTCCGCGGGGGCGACGATGGGGGTGCCCCGCCTGGCCGCGACATCGACCCCGTTATGGGGGTTCTTCGGCTTGCCGTTCAGGATCCGCTGCGAGCCGAAGACGCCTGAAATCCGCCCCGTCACCGGCCAGATGAAGCCGGAGGAAAAATAAGCGGTCGGACTGACCATGGCGCGCACCCGTCCGATGCCGGCGTTGTCGGCCTTGATGCGGGCGACGTCCTCGGCCGAGGGCGTCACCTTGCGGGACGGCAATCCGTCGATGCGCTGGATCTTGTACTGCCGGGGGCTGACGGCGAGGGTCCGAGTTTCGGCCGTCCCGTCCGGGTGGTTGACCGTCAACCGGGCCCGGGGCGGGGCGTCGCGCCCGAAGCCGATGAGAAACCGCCCGTCCGGCGACAGGGGGACCGCCCGGTCGTCGACGGCGACCCGGCTACCGGGCTGGGCGACGCCGACGACCAGCCCCCCCTGGGTGAAGTCCCCCTCGAGCAGGACATCGGCCATGGCCTGAAACACGGATAAAAGACCGGCGGCGAGGAGGAGCGGAAAACGGATCACAGCAGGCTCCCCTGCTTGTCGTCCGGCTTCTTCCCCCGCCCGGGTTTCTTCTTCTCCCCGCGCACGGGCGCGCCGGACGCGGTCGCCCGCACGCCGCCGTCATGAAAGCGGATCTCCAGCCCCATGCCGGGCTCGACCTCGGCGGCGGATTTCAGGGCCTTGCCGGAGCTGTCCGTGACCAGCGAGAAGCCCCGTTCCAGCACCCGCTGATAGGAATAACTCTCCAGCAGGGCGCCGGCCCGGGAAAGGCTTTGCCCGCGCGCCGAAAGCAGGCCCTTGGCCGCCTGCCCCAGGGCCCGGGCCCGGGCGTCCAGACGCAGCCCGGCATGGTCGATGGTCCGCCCCGGTTTCGGCAGGGCCGCCGCCGTCCGGGCAAGGCGGCCGTGGCGGCTTTGCAGGCCGGTGCGCAGGCTGTTGCCGAGCCGCTCGCCCCAATCGTCGAGGCGCTGCGCCGCTTCCTCGACGGCGCGGCGCAGGTTGGGCAGCCCCCGGCCCAGGCCGTCCAGCCGCGCCCGCCCATGGTCCAGGTTGCGCTGCATGGCGTTGACCTGACGGCTTCCCAGATCCATCACCCGGGCCAGCAGTTCCGCCCGCACCGGCACCGCCATTTCCGCCGCCGCCGTCGGCGTCGGGGCCCGCATGTCGGCGGCGAAATCAATCAGGGTGGTGTCGGTTTCGTGGCCGACGGCGGATATCAGGGGAATGGTACCGGCGGCGGCGGCGCGGACCACGGCTTCCTCGTTGAAGGCCATCAGGTCCTCCATGGAGCCGCCGCCCCGGGCGACGATCAACAGGTCCGGGCGGGGCACATCACCGGAGGGCGGCAATTTGTTGAAGCCGTCGATGGCGGCGCTGATTTCCGCCGCCGCGCCCTCTCCCTGCACCGCCACCGGCCACAGGACGACACGGAGCGGAAAGCGGTCGGCCAGGCGGTGCAGGATATCGCGAATCACCGCCCCCGTCGGCGAACTGACGACGCCGATCACTTGCGGCAGGAACGGCAGGTCTTGTTTGCGGTCCTGATCAAACAGGCCCTCTTCGGCCAATCTTCTTTTGCGTTCCTCCAACAGTTTCAGCAGCGCCCCTTCCCCCGCCAGTTCCAGGGAATCGATGACGATCTGATAACTGGAACGGGCGCCGTAGGCGGTGATCCGGCCCGACGCCACCACCTCCATGCCGTCCTCGGGCTGCAGGGACAGGCGCTGGGCGGTGCCGCGCCAGCACACCCCGTCGAGGACCGCGTCGTCGTCCTTCAGCCTGAGATAGACATGGCCCGAGGCCGCCCGCTTGCAGCCGGTGATCTCGCCGCGCACCCGGACCCGGGGGAAACGGTCCTCCAGGGTGCTTTTCAGCGCCCGGGACAGGTCTCCGACGGAGATTTCCGGAAGATTATGGGTGGAATCTTCAAGGGATGTCTTTTCAGTCATGGCCGACAGTATGTAGTATGTATATTCAGGAACCGACGGCAGTTTATGTGATCGCCCATGACTTCGTCGAGCCACTTAAATCGGCGTCTGGTGAAATGCAAGGGGCATCGGGGACGGGACCGCCGCCGCGGTCCGTGAAAGGGAAAGAAGATGAAAGTTCTGGTTATCGGTTCGGGGGGGCGGGAACATTCCCTTTGCTGGGCCATCGCCAAATCGCCGGACTGCGATGAATTATACTGCGCGCCCGGCAACGCGGGCATCGATTCCATCGCCGTTTGCGTCGACATCGCCGCCGACGATGTGGACGCCCTGGTCGCCTTCGCCACGGACAACGCCATCGATTTCGTCGTCGTCGGCCCGGAAGCCCCCCTGGTGCTCGGCCTGGTCGATAAACTCGAGGCCGTCGGCATCAAGGCCTTCGGCCCCAGCGCCGCCGCCGCCGTCCTCGAGGGCTCGAAAGGCTTCATGAAGGACCTGACGGCGAAATACAACATCCCGAGCGCCGAGTACGGACGCTTCGACGAACCGGAATCGGCCAAGGAATTCATCCACCGCCACCACGCCCCCATCGTCGTCAAGGCCGACGGGCTGGCCGCCGGCAAGGGGGTCATCGTCTGCCGCAACGAGAACGAGGCCTACGCCGCCGTCGATCACATCATGACCGAACGGGCCTTCGGCGGCGCCGGCGAGGAAGTCATCATCGAGGAATTCATGGCCGGCGAGGAAGCCAGCTTCTTCGCCCTGGTCGACGGCGAAACCGCCCTGCCCCTCCGCTCCGCCCAGGACCACAAGCCCGCTTTCGACGGCGACGAGGGCCCCAATACGGGCGGCATGGGGGCCTACACCCCGGCCCCGGTGGTCGACGACGCCATGGCCGGGCGGATCATGGACGAGATCATCACCCCCACCATCAAGGCCATGGCGGCGGAAGGTGCCCCCTACAAGGGCGTCCTCTACGCCGGACTGATGATCACCGAGGAAGGGCCGAAACTGATCGAATTCAATGTCCGTTTCGGCGATCCGGAATGCCAGGCCCTGATGGTCGCCCTGAAATCCGACATCCTCGGCGCCCTGCTCGCCGCCGCCGAGGGCCGCCTCGACGAAATCACGCTGGAATGGCACGACCAGGCCGCCCTGGTCGTGGTCATGGCGGCGAAGGGCTATCCGGGCCGCTACGCCAAGGGCACCGAGATCAAGGGCACCGCCGAGGCCAACGCCGTGGATGGGGTGTTCGTCTTCCATGCCGGGACGAAAAAGGAAGAGGGCGTGCTGGTCGCCGACGGCGGCCGCGTTCTCGGCGTCACCAGCCGGGCGACTTCCGTCGCCGAGGCCCAGAAGCTGGCCTATGGGGCGATCGAGAAAATCGACTGGCCGGAAGGCTTCTGCCGCACGGACATCGGCTGGCGCGCCATCGAACGGTAATCGAAGCTGGATATTCTCTTCCGCCTTCCCCATATCCCGTTTCAGGACGACAACCGGGAGACCAGGACCCATGGACGATCAAACACGGATTGAACTCGAAGCCGCCGCCTTTCGCGGCCTTGTCGGACATTTGCAGAAACGCGCGGACGTTCAGAACATCGACCTGATGAACCTGTCGGGTTTCTGCCGCAACTGCCTCTACAAATGGCTGCTCGCCGCCGCCGAGGAGCGGGGCGTGGAGATGAGCAAGGACGACGCCATCCAGGCCGTCTACGGCATGACGTACGCGGAGTGGAAGGAAAACCACCAAACCAAGGCCACGGACGAACAAATGCGCCTGTTCGAGGAAACCAAACCCCTGCATTCCGAGATCAGCGGGCATAGATGATTGCTTCTCGTCACTTCCGGGAACTAATCCTTCGCACCTTGTGAATAGGCACGAATAAATCCATTGAAAACGCTGTGGCTAAACTTGAAACCATATGCTTCATAGAACGCTCCGACCCGTTCGTTTCCATTGGCGACATAAACCCATAGATCATCAACATCATCATGGGATCTTAACCAATGCATAGACTTGTCGGACAGGTGTTTTCCTATATCCAATCCGCGATATGCCGGGTCAACAAATAGCAGTTTGAATGTTCCGACCCTTTTAGGAACAGCGTAATCTTCTGGGTAGAAGCCATTTCCGCCCATTTCACCGGCCCAAACGGGTAAGGAATGCACATCCTCGTCGGTTACATCATTAATTGCGGCAAACGAAAAACCCACGGGAACACCATCGTCGACTGCAACCGTTACATTCTTACGAAGCGCAACATGGTAGTCTGGTACAAACCTGTTTTCGAAATTCATGGCCGCAAGAATATCAGTTCGAATTTCTCCCATTTCGGCCTGATATTCCATCAGGCTATCGCACAAGCCTTTCACTGACGCAATCTCATTGGCTTCTATTTCCTTATAGGTGATCTCACTCATTTTTTGCGCTCCAATTGAAAGCCTTGACGCATCCGTCAAGAGCTGAATGTTGTCACTTTTAAAATGCAAGTGACTGTGTGAGCAGCATACATTGGTTACTTTTAAAATGAAAGTTACAAATTTATCTGATATATCTTCTGCTATGAGCACAGGAAACAATGCCAACCAAAAAACAATCCGTTCACCATGCCCAATAGCGAATTGCCTGGATGTTTTTGGGGACAAATGGACATTGTTGGTTGTTCGGGATTTGTTATCCGGATACAGCACCTTTAAGGAGTTGTCCGCGTCCCCGGAAGGAATACCAACAAACATATTAGCTGACCGTCTTAAACGGCTGGAAAGGGAAGGCGTCGTAAGTAAAATGCCCTACCAACAACGACCCGTGCGTTATTCGTACAGCCTGACCGAAAAAGGTCGGGATATGGGTCCTGTGATGATGGCAATGGTGCAATGGGGGAATCAGCATGTGCCAGGGACAGCCATCCCATCGAAAGGCTTTATGGGTGCCCTGAAAAAATAGACGCCTTTGCACGCGGAAATCAGCGGCCACGCCTGAGCGCGTTCAACCGCCGCCCACGGTTACATGTTGTAGCCGAGCCGGACCCCGCCCCAGTGCCGCCCCTTGACGTAGATGGGGGCGGAGACGTCCTTCATGATGAGGATGGAACCGCCGCCCATGTCGCGGAGGTATGTTTGCAGCAGGTATTTTTCCTCGCTCTGACCGGCGGAAACGCTGGTCCGGTCGTCGAAAATCCGCCGGTTGCGGCAGTGGGCGTTGTTCCACACGGGGTCATTGCCCTGGGGCTCGGAATAAATCCTGTTATGGGTCGGCAGGTAGCCGTCCAGGTTGACCGGCGCGCAGAAGGCGACCCGGTCGTCGAAATCCTTCACCGCCTCGATGATGTTCGGGAACAGCTTGTCGGTTGCATGGACGAATTTCGTCATGTGCTGCCTGGGATTCGTTCCCTCGATCAACTGGTAGTCCCTGTCGAACAGATCGTCGACGGAAATCATGCCGTCGTCGACCGCCTTGTTCAGGGCCTGCCCGACGTCTCCGGCGGCGCTTATCACCCGTTCGATAAAGGGCTGGTCCGCCGCTTCGTGACCGAACAGGTAATCGGCGAGGCGGTTGACGAGATAGTCCTCCAGAGTCAGGTCAACATGCGTCCTGCCGCCACTGCTCTGGGTTACGCTGCCGGTCAGACAGCCGACGTTGTCCAGGTCGAAGGCGATGGAATCGCCAACATTTGCCGCGCCGCCGCTCAATTCCAGCACGGCGCTGTTCCGGGTCAGGTCCAACACCGTGAACGGAACCTGCTGGCCGTTCAGGATCATCACGCCGGTTTCCCGGGCGCCGGCATCCCGCTTCACCTGCTTGCCGCCGACGTCCGAATTCTCCATGATGATCTCGAGCCGCCTGGACATGTCCTGCAGCATGTCCATGGCGTCGCTGGAATCCTCCCTGACCGAGAAAGTCATTTCGCTGACCTCGTTGGTCTTTTCCAGGATCGTCCCCACCCTGTCTGAGACGATCACTGTGTTCCTCGCCGCCCGCTGGGCGTTGGAACTGATTTCCTGGGTACTGGCCTGTTGCTGATCGACCGCGCCGGCGATGCTGGTGGAGATGGAATTAATTTCGCCGATGGTGTCGGAAACCGTCTGAATGGAGTTCACCACCTGTTTGGTCATGCCCTGGACGGTTTCGATCTGGTTACGGATGTCCTCCGTCGCCTTGCCGGTCTGGTTGGCCAGGTTTTTCACTTCCCCGGCGACCACGGCGAACCCTTTTCCGGCGTCTCCGGCCCTGGCGGATTCGATGGTGGCGTTGAGGGCCAGCAGATTGGTCTGCTCGGCGATGTCGTTGATCAAATCGACGATTTCACCGATTTTCTGGGTGTCGGCCAACAGGGTGTTGACGGTCTGGCTGGCGCTGTCCGTCTGGCTGACGGCACTATCCGCAATGGTCGTGGTTCGGGACATCTGCGAGGCGATCTCGTGACTGGAGGCCGCCAGTTCCTCGGTCGCGGCGGCGACCGCCTGAACACTCGACGTCGCCTGATCGGCGGATTCGGCGGCTTCCGCCGACTGTCTCCTGACGTCTTCCGTCGCCTTCAGGGCCTCCTTCGTCGATTGCTGCACGCTCTTGCTGCGGCGCAGGGCGTCGACAACGGTGCCGTTGACCTCCCCTTCCAGGGCGTCCGCCAGGGACATCATTTCCCGCTTCATGACCATCTCGCGGTCTTTCTCGGCCTTGACGATGTCGAAGTTGCGCAGTTCCAGGAAGTTGGCCTTGAAGATCTCCAGGGCCCGGGCCATGTCGCCGATTTCGTCCAACTGTTTCGTGCGGGGGATGTCCGTCTCGTCGCCCTTGCTCAGCTTGCCCATCACCTGCTGAATGTCGGTGATCGGCGCCAGCAGGCGGACCCGGGTGAACCAGACGAAGAAAATCAGCAAGGCCGTCAACAGCAGCACGTAAAGCAGGCTGGCGAGCATCAGGATGGTGCTCAGGCCCGACAGTCCTGCAACGATCTCGTCCACTTTCGTCAGTTTCTGCACATCCGCCATGTGCATCAGCAGATAGCCCGACGCCCCGGCGCCGGCGACCATCAACAACAGCAGGATCGCCGGTATGCCAATACCGATGGTTTTGATTTTCAAATCGTTGATCAACATGATGGGTCCGTCAGCAGAAATTGCGAGGCCCAATTACATACATCAAAACCGCGCCGAAAAACACCGAAATCCAGACTGTTTGGAATGATTGTAATATGAAGTCTCTGGTGGTACGGGATTCACCTCAGTTCCCTGAAGAATTGCTTCAGCAGGGCGGCGGAGCGGCTTTCCTCCATGCCGCCGATGACCTCCGGGCGGTGGTGGCAGGTGGACTGCTCGAAAACACGGGGGCCATGATCGACGCCGCCGCCCTTGGGGTCGTAGGCGCCGAAATAAAGCCTTCGCAGGCGGGCGAAGGAAATCGCCGTGGCGCACATGGGACAGGGCTCCAGGGTGACGTACAGGTCGCAATTCTCCAGCCGCGGGTTGCCCAGTTTCGACGCCGCTTCCCGGATCGCCAGGATTTCCGCGTGGGCGGTCGGGTCGTTGCTTTCCTCCGTGCGGTTGCCGGCCCAGGCCAGCACCTCGCCGCCGAGGCCGTCGACGATCACGGCGCCGACCGGCACCTCGCCCCGGTCGGCGGCGAGGGACGCTTCTTTCAGGGCCATTTCCATGTAGGTGGATTTCGACATCCCGCAACAGTGAACCGGGCGGGCCCTTCCGTCAAGGGAACGGCTTGCCGTTCGGGCGATTGGGGAATACAGTCCGCCCCATGAAAACACCAGTCATCGGCATCACCCTGGATTCGGAAGAGCCCGGCGGATATTCCAAATTCCCCTGGTACGCGCTGCGCGAGAACTACGCCGGGGCCGTCGCCGCCGCCGGCGGCCTGCCGCTCGCCCTGCCCCATGAAACCGACAGGGCCGAGGCGTATCTGGACCTGATCGACGGCCTGCTCATCACCGGCGGCAATTTCGATGTGGACCCCGCCCTGTTCGGCGACAGCGAAAGGCACGCCAGCGTCACCACCAAGGACCGCCGCACCGGCTTTGAACTGGCCATGACCAGGGGCGCCCTGGCACGGGACATGGCGGTGCTGGGCATCTGCGGCGGCCAGCAACTACTGCATGTCATTCTCGGCGGCAGGCTGATCCAGCATATCCCCGACACCATCGAGAACCCCCTCGCCCACGAACAACCCAACCCTCGGGATCAGGCGGGCCATCGGGTGTCCGTGAAAGACGGCACCCTGCTGCGGCGGATCGTCGGAGTGGACGGCCTAGACGTCAACAGCGCCCACCATCAGGCCGCCCTGGACGAGCCGGACGGGATCGTCGTCAACGCCCTCGCCGCCGACGGCGTCATCGAAGGGATCGAGGCCCCGGCCTACGGCTTTTGCCTCGGCGTGCAGTGGCATCCGGAATTCCACATCAGCGAAGGCGACGGGAAAATCCTCAAGGCCTTCATCGACGCCGCCGGAAACAGCCGATGACCGAACCCAAGGGAGAACGCATCGCCAAGGTCCTGGCCCGCGCCGGTCTTTGCTCCCGGCGCGAGGCGGAACGCTGGATCGCCGACGGCCGGGTCAAGGTGGACGGCAAGACCCTGGACAGCCCGGCGGTCACCGTCGATGCCTCGAACACGGTGCTGGTGGACGGCAAACCCCTGCCCCAGGCCCGGGAATCCCGACTGTGGCGTTATCACAAGCCGAACGGCCTGGTTACCACCCACAAGGACCCGCAAGGGCGGCCGACGGTTTTCCAACAGTTGCCGAAGGCTCTGGGCCGGGTCATCTCCGTCGGCCGCCTCGACCTGAATTCGGAAGGCCTGCTGTTGCTGACAAACGACGGCGAGTTGGCCCGGCGCCTGGAACTGCCCGCGACCGGCTGGGTCCGGCGCTACCGGGTGCGGGTGCGCGGCGCCGTCGACGAGGAGAAGCTCGAAGGATTGAAAAGCGGGATCACCGTCGCCGGTATCCACTATGGCGCCATCGACGCCGTGCTCGACAGCCGAACCGGCGCCAACGCCTGGCTGACGGTCTCGTTGACGGAAGGCAAGAACCGGGAAATCCGCAAGGTCATGGAACACCTGGACCTGAGCGTCAATCGCCTGATCCGGCTCTCCTACGGCCCCTTCCAACTGGGCAAGCTGGCCCGTGGTGAGGTCGAGGAGGTGCCGGCGCGAATCCTCCGCGATCAGGTCGCCGGAGAAGCCCCGAAAAAAACGGGAAAATCACGCGGCGCGGGCTGGGCCAAGGCGAAAAAGCGCCCGCCCACCCGGACCCGGGGGAACAAATCATGAGGATCGTCGGCGGACGTTTCCGGGGCCGGGTCCTGAAGGCCCCCGCCGGGCGTCAGGTCAGGCCCACGTCGGACCGGGCCCGGGAGGGCATCTTCAACATCCTCGCCCATTCCCTTGACTGGGACGGTTTCGAAGGGCGGACGGTCCTCGACGTCTTCGCCGGGACCGGGGCGCTGGGCCTGGAGGCCATGTCCCGGGGGGCCGAGCGGGGCGTCTTCATCGACAACGACGCCGCCGCCCTGAAATGCCTGCAACAGAACGCGGCGATGCTGGGGCTGGCCCGCGCCGTCACCACCCTGAAACTGGATGCGGGCAGGCTGGCGCCGCCGCCACGCATCGCCGACGCCCCTCTCGGGCTGGCGTTTCTCGACCCGCCCTATGGGACCAGCCTCGCCGAGCAAGCCCTGCTGGGTCTGCGCCATCAGGGCTGGCTGGCGGCGGGATGCGTGTTGGTGGTGGAGGTCGGCAAGGACGACGAGATCACCCCGCCCCGGGAATTCTCGCTCATGGACGAGCGGAGCTACGGCGCCGCCCGTGTGCTGTTTTTACGTTTCCGGCCTTCCTAACGGATATATCCCTCGACGCCGTAAACCAGATCGTAGTCCGGGTGGCGTTCCGGATGGGGCGCGTAATGCCAGTCCCAGCCCGTCGAGCGCTTTTTCAGGGCTTCCGGAATGACCGCCCCCAACAGGGGGTCCGCCCTTTCCAGGACGTCCCCGTCATGGCACAAACGGTGTTCCGTCTCGCTGATCAGGCAAACCGAACAGGGCAGGGCGGCCAGGGCCCGAAGATGCTCGGAGACCAGACGCCCGAGCAGATCATCGCCAAGCTTCTTGTTTTTCCTTTCGGCGAATTCCGCGGGCAGCACCGGCAACTGACTGACCAGATTGAGCGAGACCACCAGGTCCGCCCCGTCGGCGCAAAGGTCGGGAACGGGGAGAGGAACCCGGGCCTCACCTTCGGCCAGATGCCGATAGAGGGGCTCGACAAAGCCGGAAACGTCCCGTTCTTCAAGGCGCACGTTGGGGAAGGCCCGGGCCGCCCTGACCACCGACGGCATGTGCAACATGTCGACCAGGACAACGTCCCGAAAGCCTGCGGACAGATCCGCCAGGGGCACGTCGTTGAGAAGCCCGGAGCCCAGCACCACCACCCGCCCCGGCCTCTCACAGATTTCCATGGCCCGTATGATCCAGGCGCGGCTATGATTCAGATGACCCTGCCAGGCGGCGGCGCAACGGCGCTGACGGGACGCCAGGCCGATCATTTCCTTCAGGTAGCCCATCTCCTTGACCATGGGCGGGCAGGGCGAGGTCAGGTTCTGGTAGATTTCATACAGCACCGTTCTAGTGTGATGGGTCTGAAATACGGTTCATGATCATGAACCGTATTTCAGACCCTGAATCACACGATGTCAAATGATTACGTGGCCTGCTTATCCCAGAAATACGCAAGCGTATTTCTGGGGCAGGACACTAGCGCCTGCCGAACAGTTTTTCGATATCGGCCAGTTTCAGTTCCACATAGGTGGGACGCCCGTGGGAGCACTGGCCGGAATGAGGAGTCGCCTCCATCTCCCTCAACAGGGCGTTCATTTCCGCCCCGTTCAGCCGCCGCCCGGCCCGGACCGAACCGTGACAGGCCATCTTCGCCGCCACTTCGCCGAGACGGTCGCGCAGGCTCAGGGCCTGGTCGCTTTCCGCCAGATCGTCGGCCAGATCCCGGATCAGCCCCTGGATGTCGCACTCCCCCAGAAGCGCCGGGGTCTCGCGCACCACCACCGCACCCTGGCCGAAAGCCTCGATGGCGAGACCCAGTTCCAGCAGTTCCTCCGCACGCCCTGCAAGGCGGTCGGCGGCGGCTTCGTCCAGTTCGACGACCTCGGGGATCAGCAGCCCCTGACGGGTGACGCCGTCTGCCGCCAAGGCGGTCTTGATCCGCTCATGGACCAGCCGCTCGTGGGCCGCGTGCTGGTCGACGATGACGATGCCGTCCGCCGTCTGGGCGACCACATAAGTTTCGTGCAGTTGTCCCCGGGCGACGCCGAGGGGAAAGTCCGACTCGTCCGGCGACGACTCCTCGACCGTGCTTTCCCGGGCCGCCGGGGGAACCGTGTAACCGCCGTCGGGGGCGAAAAAATCAACCGCCCTTTCCGCCAGCCCTCGGGAAACCGGACCGCCGCCGCCCATGGGCAGGGAGCCGGACCGGACGGCGGCGAGGGCGTCCCGCGATACGGTCGTCGAGGCCCTGTGCCCGCTTTCCGCCAGGGCGTGTTTGACCGCGCCGACGATCAGCCCGCGCACCAGCCCCGCATCCCGGAAGCGGACCTCCGTCTTCGCCGGGTGGACGTTGACGTCGAGCGCGTCGGGCGGCAGGTCCAGAAACAGCGCCACCATGGGATAACGGTCGGACGCCAGGAAGTCCCGGTACGCCCCCCTGAGGGCGCCGTAAAACAGCTTGTCGCGAACCGGCCTGCCGTTGACGAACAAAAACTGCATCTGCCCGTTGCCCCGGTTGAGGGTCGGAAGGCCGATGTGGCCGGTCAGGCGGACCCCTTCCCGCTCCGCCTCGACGGGGACGGCGTTGTCGGCGAATTCCCGCCCCATGACGGCGCGCAGGCGCTGCAGGCGCATGTCGAGGAAATCCCCCTGGGACGGGGACAGACGCAGCAGGTTGCGCTCGCCGTCGGCAAGAGAAAAGCCGATGTCCGGATGGGCCATGGCCAGGCGCTTGACCGCCTCGGTTATGTGCCCCAGTTCCGTCCGCGCCGCCTTGAGAAATTTCAGCCGCGCCGGGGTGGCGTAAAACAGATCCCGCACATCCAGCCGGGTGCCGCCGGAAAGGGCCGCCGGAGCAGGCTCGCCGACCCGTCCGCCCTCGACGCGCAGGGTCCAGGCCTCGCCGTTTCCGGCGCTGCGGCTGGTCAGGGTCATGCGGCTGACCGCGCCGATGGAGGCCAGCGCCTCGCCGCGAAAGCCGAGGCTGGCGATGTTTTGCAGGTCGTCGTCGGGCAGTTTCGAGGTGGCGTGGCGCTCGACGGCGAGTTTCAATTCCTCCGCCGTCATCCCCCTGCCGTCATCGGTGATGGTGATCCGGCCGCGGCCGCCGTCCCTAACGACGATATCGATATGCCGCGCCCCGGCGTCGATGGCGTTTTCCACCAGTTCCTTGACCGCCGACGCCGGCCGTTCGACCACCTCGCCGGCGGCGATGCGGTTGACCAGGGTTTCCGGCAGGCGGCGGAGGATCATTCGTCCCGGCCCATTTCCGACAGGAAGCGCCGGGCCAGCACCTTGCCGGCCTCGACGGCGGGCTGGTCATAGGCGTTCACGTTCAACAGATGGGCAGCGATCATGGTTTCCAGCATGAAATGCATCAGCAGGGCGCCGAGGGTCTTCTCGGTCAGGTCCTGCAGCCGGAACACCCGGGTCGGGCAGCCGTTGTCGGCCAGGGTCGCCGCCGTCGCCTCTTGCTCGGCGGCGAGCAGGTCCCCCATGGAACGGCCGTCGAGATAGCTTAAGGAGCTATCGCAGGAAATGCCCGTGCAGACGGGGCGGCCCGTATCGGCCACGTCCAGGGTCAGCAGGGTGAACATCTTGTCCGCCGGGCCGTCCAGATACAATTGCATCTGGCTGTGCTGGTCGCGGGTGCCGAGGGCGCGGATGGGGGTGGTGCCGGTGCCGTTCTTGCCCAGGCTTTCCGCCCACAACTGCTGGAACCACAGGCCGAAATTGGAAAGCCTGTCCACATAAGGCATCAGCACCGTCGAGGCGGCGCCGTTATGGCGGAACAGGGCGATGTTCAACGCCGCGCCGACGGCGGCCTCACAATCGCCGGGGCTTTCCGCCGCCAACGCCCCGTCCAGCACCGCCGCCGCGCCGGCGCGGATGGCCGCCACATCGAGGCCTGCGATCATCGCCGGCAGCATGCCCACGTTGGAGAGAACGGAAAAACGCCCGCCGATGCCCGGGTCGTGGTCGAGGGCGACAAGGTCCAGGTCGGCGGTGATGCGCCTAAGCGGATTGTCGGCGGGCTCGGTGATGATAATCACCTGGTCCGCCGCCGCCGCCCTGCCGACCCCCCGAATCAAGGCGTCCAGGCAGACGATGAACTGGGCCACGGTTTCCGCCGTGCCGCCGGATTTGGAGATGACGATGAAGCCGGTCCGCTCGACGCCGACCCTCCGGAACAGGGTCTCGAAGGTGTCCGGGTCCACGTTGTCGATGAAATAGATGCGCGGCGAGCCGTCCTTCGGGCCGAAGCCCACGTCGGCCAGGGAACACAGGGTCTGCCCGCCCAGGCTGGAACCGCCGGTGCCGAGCACGATGATGTTGTCGAAATCCCGCCGGCAGCGCTCGGCAATGGGGCGCAGCAGGTCAAGGTCGTCGCGCCGTTCGGGCAGGCGCAGCATGGGCAAAATTCCGTCGCGATGGGACTCGCCGATCCCCGCCAGGGCGGCGGCGGTCTCGGCCAGGGTGGCGTCGAAATGCCGACGGCTCAGCCCCCGCCCGCCGACGGCGTCGGCGAAGCAGTTATCGATATCGTGACGGTAAAGCATCAGGCGAAATTTCCCTTGGCGGACCGATTCGGCGTGACAATAGCACTCTACTCGGTCGAGTTCACCCCGTTGGGGGCGCCGACCACGACGACGGTCAGGTCGTCGGGCGACAACAGGCGGCGGGCCAGCCGGTTGACGTCCTCCCGGCTGACCGCCTCGACCAGGGCGTTGCGCCGGTCGAGAAAATCAATGCCCAGGTCCTCCGTCTGCATGGAAACCAGGATCGAGGCGATGCCGCCGCTGGAGGTGAAACGGAGCGGATAGGAGCCGGTCAGATAGGTTTTCGCATCGTCGAGGGTTTTTTGATCAACGCCGTTTTCGGCCATGCGGCGCCATTCCCGCTTCAGCACGTCCAGGGTTTCCCCGACCCGGGAATTGGCCGTGCCGCCGTAGCCCTGCAACAGCCCGGCGTGGCGAAGCGGATACAGATAACTGCCGATGGAATAGGCCAGTCCCCGCTTTTCCCTGATCTCCTCATACAGCCGCGAGGTGAAACCGCCGCCGCCGAGGATGTGATTCAACACATAGGCCGGATAGAAATCCGGATCGTCCCGTTTCGGCCCCTTCTGGGCGAAGGCGATGGCGCTTTGCGGCACCGCCATGTCGATGACCTTGACCAGCCCGGCGTTCCCCGGCGTCGCTTCGGCCACCGCCGCCGGTTCGGCGCGGGGCGGCAGGGACAGGAAAATCTCGTCCAGCCTGCGGCCCAGCTCGTCCGGGCCGATGTCGCCGACGACGCCGATGAACAGGTTGTCCCGGGCCAGGCGGCCCCGGACGAAGGCTCTCAGGTCCCCGGCGGTGATGGCGCCGACGCTTTCCGCCGTGCCGTCCACCGGGCGGCCATAGGGGTGATCGGGGAACAGGGCCCGGGACAGGGCCTGGCCCGCCACCGTCGCCGGGTCCTCCTGGTCCTGGCGCAGCCCGGCCAGGATCTGCGAGCGCATGCGCTCGACCGGTTCGGCGTCGAAACGGGGACGGGTCAGCGCCAGCCTGAGCAGATCAAAAGCCTGATCCCGGTTGTCGGTCAGGGTTTTCAGGCGGCCGCTGAAGGTGTCCCGGCCGGCGGTGAAGCGCAAGACGATGGACAGGTCCTCCAGCCGACCCTGAAAGGCCTGGCTGTCCAGCTCCCCCGCCCCTTCGTCGAGCAGGGAGGAGGCCAGGTTGGCCAGCCCTTCCCGGCCGTCCGGGTCAAGGGACGCGCCGCCGCGGAAGGCGAAACGCAGATTGATAATCGGGTTCTGACGGTCGACCACCAGCCAGGCCTCGATCCCGCCCGGGCTGACCACCCGGGTGATATCGAGCATGCGCTCGCGGGCGCCGCCGCCGTCCGCCCCGGCGGGACGGACCACCGCCATGGCGAAAAGAACCAAGACCAGAAAGCGCAATCCGGTTCTCATGGCTCACCGTTCCCCAGCAGGATGGCGGTGACCGAGGGCCTGTCTTCGAGAACCGCGTGGGCGGCGGCGTTGACGGCGTCCACACTCACCTTGCCGATTTCATGGGGCCAGGCCTCCACGTCCTCGATGGTCTTCCCCGACGCCAGGGCGGCGCCGAGCACCCGCGCCCCGCCGGAGAGGGAATCGCGGGCATAGATGGCCTCGGCGATCATGGATTTTTTCACTCGTTCCACATCCCCGGCATCAACGCCGTCGCGCAGCAGGCGGGCGATCTCCTCGTCCAGGGCCGTTTCAAGTTCGGCCATGCCGACCCCCTGGGCCGGAGAGGCGTAGAAAGAAAACCGGGCAGGACCGAGGGCGTTGCCCCCGTAACCGGCCCCGGCGGAAACGGCGATTTTCTTTTCGACGACCAGGGAACGGTACAACTGACTGGTCGCCCCGCCGCCGATGACGCTGCCCAGAACCTCCAGGGCGAGGCGGTGTTCCGGACCCGCCCCGCCGGCAACGGCGACATGGCGGCTGGGGGCCAGATAGGTACGGCTGATGGAGGGCTGGCGCACCCGGGCGTCCTTCAGGGTGACCCGGCGGGACGCCAGCTGCGGCGGTTCCGCCGGGCGTCTTCGGGCCATCGGGGGCGAGGCCGGAATTTTTCCGTAGGTCGCCTCCGCCATGGGCTTCAGCCGTTCGGCGGTGATATCCCCGGCAACCACCAGGATGGCGTTGGCGGGGGTATACCAGCGGCGATAAAAGGCCTTCAGGTCATCGATGCCGAGGGCGGCGATTTCATGTTCCCAGCCGATGATCGGCCGCCGGTAGGGATGGTTGAGGAACAGCGCCCCGTTGACATGCTCCCTGAGAATCGAGGCCGGATCGTTGTCCGTGCGCTGGCGGCGCTCTTCGAGGACGACGAGGCGCTCGGTCTCGACCTCTTTCTCGTCGAGCACCAGGTTGCGCATCCTGTCCGCCTCCATGACCATCATCCGACGCAGATGCTCGACCGCCACGGTCTGGAAATAGCCCGTGTAGTCCAGGGACGTGAAGGCGTTTTCGGAACCGCCGACCCGGGCGACGTTGTGGGAAAAGGCGCCGGAGGGATAGGCCTCGGTTCCCTTGAACATCAGATGTTCCAGCAAATGGGCGATGCCCGACTTGCCGGGCGGCTCGTCCGCCGAACCGACCTTGTACCAGACCATGTGGGTGACCACCGGCATGCGGTGATTGGGCACGACCACCACCTGCATGCCATTGCCAAGCATGAAACTTTGCGGATTGAACACGCCGTGACCGGCGTCGGCCCTGACGGCGACAAGAGCAAGGCTCAGGAGAAGGAAAGAGAAGACCGCGGGACGCATGCTCTAATCAAACGGATTCCACCAAGAGCCGCCTTCGTCCCGCCCCGTCGAGACGCCGCCGCCGCTGCGCCGGATGATCGGACCCGGGGCTTCGTCGATGCTGTCGCCTTCCGCCTGCTTTCTGCGCAGGCGGCGTTCCTCCACCGCCGGATCGATAACCGCGCCGCGCAGGCCCGGATCGTTGCGCCAGAATAAAATGGTGTCGGCGATGTTCTCGTCGCCGCCGCCGGACAAGGCCGCCGTCTCGCTGTTGACGAGGAAGCGGATTTGCGGGTCGGCCCGGTCGGCGCCGGTTTCCCTGAGCAGGGCGCGCACCCCGGGCGTCATGTCGGCGGCGGCCGCCTGGGACGGCTGAACCGGTTTCCTGCCGCCGCTGGAGAGCAGCGCCTGCCGGGCCTCGTTCCTCGGCATCACGGTTTGCGGACGGCTGGCCCCCGGCTTTGGCGGACGCAGGCCGAAATCAGGCGGCAGGCTGAGGGGCGCCCGCGAATACACGGCGAATTCATCGGGAGCCGCCTTTTCCTCGCCGAAGGCACTGGATTGGGTATCCATGCAGCCGTTCAACGCCAGAACGGCCAAGGCAAGCCCGATCAGAACTGAGGAGTTACGTTTCATCTTTCCCGGCACCGTCTTCCTTTGCGCCACTTTTATCCCTTTCGAGACCCGCGAACAAGGAGTCTAGCACGAAAATCACCGCGCCGACAGTAATCCCTGCATCGGCGACATTGAAGGCGGGCCAGTGATACCCGGCGACATGAACGTCGAGGAAATCGGCGACCGCCCCGTAATGCAGGCGGTCAATGACGTTGCCGAGGGCACCGCCGACGATGAAGCCGATGGCCAGCGCCATCAGGCGGCTATCGGTGCGCCACAGCCAGACCAACAGGACGCCGACGATGACCAGGGCGAGGCCGATCAGCAGCCACTGGCTGTAGGGCGAATCCGAATCGAACAGGCCGAAGCTGACGCCCCGGTTCCAGCCCATGACCAGATTGAAGGAAGGGAAAACGGGGATCACCCGGGGCGGCCGCATGACCTCGAAGACGATCCACCACTTCGACGCCTGGTCGAGCAGCATGATCAACCCGGCGACAAGGACGCCGAGGGGGAAGGCCCCGCGCCTCGCCGGGAAACTCATTCAGCCGCGCCCGGATGGTGATCGGCGGCGTCGGCGCAGCGGGAGCAGGCATGGGGATGGCCAGCCTGGGACCCGACGCTGTCCAGCACCTTCCAGCAGCGCTGGCATTTCTCCCCGGATGCGAGCTCGGGCGTCACCGCGACGCCGGGCACGTCCTCCAGCCGGAAGGCCCCGGCGGGAGCCTCGCCCTTGGCGAAACGGACCCCGGACGTGATGAACAGGTCCGCCAGTTCGCTTTCCGTCAACGAGGTCAGGGCATCGCGGTATTCCTCGTCGGCGTGGATCACCGGGGCCGCCTGCAGGCTGGAGCCGATGCGTTTTTCCGCCCGCTCGATTTCCAGCGCGCCGGTCACCGTGCGCCGCAGGCGTCGGATTTTCGACCACTTGGCCGCCAGGGCGTCATCGCGCCATTCATCGGGAATGTCCGGGAACAGGCGCAGATGAACGCTTTCCTCCTCTCCCGGATTGCGCGACAGCCAGGCTTCCTCCGCCGTGAAGCAGATGAACGGCGCCAGCCAGGCGGTGAGGCAGTTGAACACCTCGTCCAGGACCGTGCGCGCCGCCCGGCGCATGGTCGAGGTCGCCCGGTCGCAATACAGGCTGTCCTTCCTGACATCGAAATAAAACGCCGACAGATCCATGGCGCAGAAGTTGTGCAGCTCCGTGAACAGGGGATGGAAATGGAAGTCGTCGCAGGACTTGCGGATCATCCGGTCCATTTCCCACAGCCGGTGCAGCATCCAGCGTTCCAGTTCCGGCATCTGCGCCTGGGGCAGGCGTTCGGACTCCTCGAAGCCGTTCAGGTTGCCGAGCAGGAAACGAAGGGTATTGCGCAAGCGGCGATAGACATCCGTATGACTCTTGATGATCTCCGGGCCGATGCGCAAGTCCTCGGAGTAGTCCGAGCCGACCACCCAGAGGCGGAGGATATCGGCACCATTGACGTTGACCACATCCTGGGGCGAGACGATATTGCCGAGGGACTTGGACATCTTCTGGCCGTCGGCGGCCATGACGAAGCCATGGGTCAGAACCGCGTCATAGGGGGCCCGCCCGCGGGTGCCGCAGGATTCCAGCAGCGAGGAATGGAACCAGCCGCGATGCTGGTCGGAACCCTCCAGATAAAGCGACGCCGGCCATTCCAGGTCGTCGCGGGCCTCCAGCACGAAGCTGTGGGTGGAGCCGGAATCGAACCAGACGTCGAGGATGTCCATCACCTGTTCGTAGTCTCCGGCGTTGTAGTCGTTGCCCAGGAAGCGCGACGGGTCGGACGAGAACCAGGCGTCGGCCCCTTCCTCCGCCACCGCCTCGACAATCCGTTCCAGGACCTTTTCATCCCGCAAGGGCTCGCCGGACTGTTTGTGCACGAAAACCGTGATCGGCACGCCCCAGGCGCGCTGGCGGGAAACGCACCAGTCGGGCCGGGTGGAAATCATGCCGTTGATGCGGTTGCGGCCCGCCTCGGGGACGAAACGGGTGTCGTCGATGGCCCGCAGGGCGGTTTCGCGCAGGCCGTTTTTCTCCATGGAGATAAACCACTGCGGCGTGTTGCGGAAGATCAGCGGCGCTTTCGAACGCCAGGAATGGGGATAGCTGTGGCTGAGCCTGCCCGACGCCAGCAGGCCGCCCGCCTCCTTCAGGGCCTCCATGACTTTCGGGTTGGCCTCGCCCTGCTTGCCGTCCGCGGTCAACACCAGCACGCCCGCGAACAGGGGGACGTGGTCGTAGAACGCCCCGTCGGGGCCCACCGTGTCGGGCACGGCGATGCCGTTGGCGGTCCCGAGATCCCAGTCGTCGGCGCCGTGGCCGGGGGCGATGTGGACGAAACCGGAACCGGTATCGACTTCGACAAAATCGGCGGCGAGGGCTGGAACGTCGAAGTCATAGCCCTGGCCGTGCAGGGGGTGACGGCAGAGCGTGCCGGCCAGTTCGGCCCCCTTCAGGCGGTGCGCCACCTCGTGACCGGTGATGCCGGCGGCCTCGCAGACGGCGCCGATGAGGGCCTCGGCGACGACGATGGTCTCGCCGACGACGGCCAGGCTGTCCTCGCCGACGGCGGACACCTTGAGCGCCACGTAATCCACGTCCTCGCCGTAGGCGACGGCCCGGTTGCCGGGCATGGTCCAGGGGGTGGTGGTCCAGATGACGATGGACGCGTCCGAAAGCGCGGCGACGGCGGTTTCGGCGATGGGGAAGCGGACGAAAATGGTGGTCGAGACATGGTCGTGGTATTCCACTTCCGCCTCCGCCAGGGCGGTGCGCTCGACGACCGACCACATCACCGGCTTGGCCCCCTTGTAGAGGGAGCCATCCATCAGGAACTTGCCCAGTTCGCGGACGATCTGCGCCTCCGCCGCGTAGGCCATGGTGGTGTAGGGGTTGTCCCAGTCGCCGATGACGCCGAGGCGCTTGAACTCGTCGCGCTGGATGTTGATCCACTTGTCGGCGAAGTCACGGCATTCTCGGCGGAACCTGACGATCGGAACTTCGTCCTTGTCCTTGCCCGCCGCGCGGTATTTCTCCTCGATCTTCCATTCGATGGGCAGGCCGTGGCAGTCCCAGCCGGGGACGTAGTTGGAGTCCTTGCCCATCATCTGCTGGGAGCGGGAAATCACGTCTTTCAGAATCTTGTTCAGCGCGTGGCCGATATGCAGGTGGCCGTTGGCGTAGGGCGGGCCGTCGTGGAGGATGAACTTCTCGCGCCCTTCCCCGGCCTGGCGCTGACGGCGGTAAAGATCCATGGCCTGCCAGCGCTTCAGCATTTCCGGTTCCCGCTGCGCCAGACCGGCCTTCATTTTGAAGCCGGTGCGCGGAAGATAGATGGTCGATTTGTAATCGGTTTCGCTGCTCATGATTGCTCCAGAATCCGTCTGGCCTGTTCGCCGTCGAGGGCGATTTGTGCCTTTAAATCGTCCAGTCCGTCAAACTTCTTTTCCGCCCGCAGGTAGTCGACCAGGGCGATTCGCAAATGGCGGCCATAAAGGTCGCCGTCGAAATCGAACAAGTGGGCCTCGAAGATGGCGTCCTTGCCGTCGAAAGTGGGGCGGTTGCCGAAGTTGGCGACGCCGTCCATCCAGCGGGTCTCGGTGCCCTCGTCGACACCGGCGCGGATGGCGTAGACCCCCTTGGCCGGGCGCAGGTATTCGCCGAGATGCAGGTTGGCGGTGGGGAAGCCGATGGTCCGCCCCCGTTTGTCGCCGTGTTCGACCCGGCCCTCGATTTCGAAATCCCGGCCGAGCAGGGCGGCCGCGCCCCGGGGGTCGCCGGCGCGCAGGAGATTTCGCACACCGGTCGACGAATAGACGGTTTCCCCGTCGTCGACGGCGCTGACACAGGTGAAGTCGAACCCCTGCTCCTGGCCCTTGTGCAGCAGCAACTCGCAGTTGCCGGACCGCTTGTGGCCGAAGACGAAATCGTAGCCCGACACCACATGGCGGGCGCCGAGGCCTTCGACCAGGACCCTGTTGACGAAGTCGTCGGCGCCCAGGGCGGCGAAGGCCTCGTCGAAATGCAGCACGATAAGGGCGTCGACGCCCAGTTCCTCGATGTGGCGGGCCTTGATGCGGAACGGGGTCAGGCGGAAGGGCTCGCCCCCGGGGGAGAACAGGCTGCGCGGATGGGGTTCGAAGCTGAGAACCGCCCACGGGATGGCCTGATCACGGGCAACCCGTCCCGCCTCGCCGATCACCGCCCGGTGGCCGAGATGCACGCCATCGAAATTGCCGACGGCGACGGAAGCGCCCCGGACCTCTGATGGGAGATTTTCGAAGTGTCGAAAGATCTGCATGGCGGCTGGAAAATGTCCTTGGCCTTAAGTCTGACTATGAGGAAAGGGAAACGCCGGTCATCCCCGGGCCGGCACCATGACCGTCGCCTCGCCGGAGATGACCGGCTTGTTGTCCACGGTGCAGACGGTTTCCAGTTCGACGAACTTCTTCTCGGGAATGATCTTGGTCACGGTGACCCGCGCCATGACCGTGTCCCCCGCCTTGACCGGCGCCTTGAAGCGCAGGGACTGGCTGACGTAGATGCAGCCCGGGCCGGGCAGCTTGGTGCCGACGACAGTGGAAATCAGGCTGGCGGTCAGCATGCCGTGGGCGATGCGGCCTTCGAAAATGGTCTCGCTGGCGAATTCGTGATTCAGGTGAACCGGATTGATGTCGCCGGAGATCCCTGAGAACATGACGATATCGGCATCGGTGATGGTCTTGCCGTAAATATCGGTCATGCCTTCCTGAAGGTCTTCGAAATAATACCCGTGAAGTTCGTTGATGGGGTCCATGCCTGATCCGATCGCTTTTCCTGCGGTTGAGGGGATGCTGCATCGCAGCATCGGGGTGCGGCGCAATATACTGCGAACGCCTTGGCCAGACAAGCGATTGAATTCAAAACCCCTTATCCGGGGCGGCGGCGGCGAACCAGTTTCGGGGTCGAGCGCATGGTTTTCGACCGCCTTGCCGACGCCGGGCGGGGTGTCCCGTCCCCGGGCCTGTCCAGCACCACCGAATCGTCAAACAGATTGGAGCGCCGGTGACGGTTGGCCATGCGCCGCTCCATCATGGCCAGGGTCCGCCGCACCATGGGGTGGCGTTCCGGGTCGGGATGTCCGGCGATGAGGTGGCGGCGGGCGATGGCCTTGAGATTTTCAACGATCACCGGCAATTCATGGCGGTTTTCACACCAGCGGACATAGACGGCGACGGTCCAGGCGTGGGCCGGCAGGGGCTTCAGCCCCCGCACCCGGCACCATGCCGAGAATTCGTTCCAGGCCTTGCCGTGGGCGCGGGATTTCATGGGCCGGGGCCTTCAACCAATTACGAAGCGCGAAAGGTAGCAAACGCCGGGGCCCGAGCACAGGCCTTCGCCCCGCCTTGTCGAAAAAAAATGCGATGACAAAGTGAAAATAGTGCTAAGTTTTGGGCATAAGAAACGAAAACCGTCCCGCCGGCATGATCGGCACCACTTCCGGGACGAAACAACAGGGCTACCACGGGCATGACGGTCGAAATCGCCGAGCTGAAAATACTGGTCATCGAAGACAATGATTTCGTCCGCCGGCTGATCAAGATAACCCTGGAGCAGTTGGGCTGCTTCAACATCGCCGAAGTGGACAACGGGGCCTTCGCCCTGGCGATCATGGAAGAGGCGGACCCGCCCTTCGACCTGATCCTTTGCGACCTGTTCATGCCCGAGATGGACGGCTTCGAATTCATCGGCAGGCTGCGGCGGTCGGAACGGCCGCAATGGAACGAGATTCCCGTCATCGTCCTGACCGGACACACGGAAAAGACCACCCTTCTGGAAACCATCGACCTGGGCATCCACGGATTTGCCGGCAAGCCGGTGACGTCGAAAGCGCTGGAAAAACAGATTAAGCGGGCGATGATCTCGCCGCCCCTGTCGCACCTCCAGGAAACGTAACGGCGTCGGGGCGTGGGGACGGTAATGTAACATCGTGACGGCTGAGACATGAGCGATTACCTGAGGTTCATTAACCCCGACATCGACCTGTCGCTGGCTTTCGCCAGTTCCTACAGCCTGCCCATGGTCGGCCTGTCCGTCGCCATCGCCATTTTCGCCTCCTATGTGGCGCTGAACGCCGTTTCCCACCTGTCCGACGCCAAGTCCGTGGGGGAAAAGGCGGCCTGGCTGATTCCCGCCATGACGACCATGGGCGGCGGCGTCTGGTCCATGCACTTTATCGGCATGCTGTCCCTCAGCCTGCCCTGCAACGTCACTTACGTGCCCGGCCTGACCCTGTTGTCCATGATCCCCGGCATCCTCGCCAGCGGCGTCGCCCTTTGGGTCGTCAGCCAGCCCCGGGGGCCGAAACGAAAGACCCTGCTGTCCGGCGTGTTCATGGGCGGCGGCATCGGCCTGATGCATTATTCCGGCATGGCCGCCATGCGCCTGGAAGGGGCCATCTATTATTCTCCGTTCCTGTTCGCGGTTTCCATCGCCTTCGCCGTTCTGCTGTCCTTCATCGCCTTGCGGGCGAAACACGACCTGAAGCACTATTTCCCCCATCTTTCCAGCCGCAAACAGGACCTGATCGCCGCCGCCTTCATGGGCTGCGCCGTCACCGGCATGCATTACATCGCCATGGAGGCCGCCTTTTTCATGCCCGTCGACGGCGAAAAGGGCCTGATTGCGAACTTGTCGCCCCTGGTCATGGCCCTGTCCATCTTCGCCGTCATGGGGGTGCTGTCCCTGCTCGTGCTGACCTTCACCCTGTTGGCGAAAATCATTCACGCCAACAGCGACCTGAAATCGGAAATCGCCGAACGGCTGCACATCAAGCACGAACTGAACCTGCAAAAAACCGCCCTCGACCAGCACGCCATCGTCTCCATCACGGACGTCAAGGGCAACATCACCTATGTCAACGACCGTTTCTGCACGGTTTCCGGCTACAGCCGCGGGGAACTGATCGGCCAAAAGCACATGATCTTGCAGTCCGGCGAGCACCCGCCGGAATTCTTCATGAACATGTGGCGGACCCTCGCCCGGGGCCGCACCTGGTACGGAACCATCAAGAACAAGAAAAAGGACGGGCGGTTCTTCTGGGTCGACACCACGGTTGTGCCGTTTCTCGACGAAGAAGGAAAGCCCTTCCAGTACATTTTCATCCGCACCGACGTGACGGAAATGAAAACCGCCCAGATCGCGCTGGAGCAGGCACAGGAGGGGCTGGAACGCCGGGTCGAGGAGCGCACGGCGGAACTGAAAAGCCTCTACGCCAAGTTCGAGGCCTCGACCCAGCACACCACCGACGCCATCATCTCCACCAACGCGGACGAGGAAATTTTTCAGTGGAACGACGGCGCCAAGAACATGTTCGGCTATTCCGCCGAAGAGATCATCGGCCAGGCTTTCGAACGATTGATTCCCGAACAGGACAGGAAAACCTACCGCCGCGGCATCGCCGCCATCCGGGCGGGGAAGCAGAGACTGCTTAAAATCAATTCGGTTGAAATCAACGGCTTGCGAAAAAAGGGCGGCATATTCCCGGCGGAACTTTCCGTTTCCAGTTGGCATGTGGACGGGGGCCTGTATTTCACCGCCATCCTGCGCGACATCACCGAACAGAAACACGTCGCCGACACCGTCGCCCTGGAACTGAAAAGCCGCAAACAGGCCGAAAGGCAGGCCCTGATGGCGAAAGAGCAGTTGAACGACGCGCTCGCCTCAATCTCGGAAGGCTTCGTGCTGTACGACAGCGAGGACAGGTTGGTCGTCTGCAACGACCGCTACAAGGAAATCTACGCCCTTAGCGCGCCGGCCATCGTTCCCGGCGCGACCTTCGAGGATATCGTCCGTTACGGCGCCGAGCGCGGCCAGTACGAAGAGGCGAAGGGGCGCATCGAGGATTTCGTCAAGGAACGGATGGAGCGCCACCGCAATCAGTCCGGCGTCCTGGAACAGGAACTGAACGACGGCACCTGGCTGCGCATCGAAGAACGCAAGACCGCGACCGGCGGCGGCGTCGGCATTCGCACCGACATCACCTCCCTGAAGAAGGCGGAACAGGAAGCGATCGAGGCCAACCGGGCGAAATCCGAATTTCTCGCCAACATGAGCCATGAAATCCGCACCCCCATGAACGGCGTGCTGGGGATGATCGAACTGCTCAGCTATACGAAAATGAACAAGCAGGGCCGCGAGATGCTGGAGACCATCCAGCAATCGGCGAAGTCCCTGCTCAGCATCATCGATAACATCCTGGACTTCTCGAAAATCGAATCCGGCAAGCTGGACATCTCCTATGAGCCGATAAACCTGGAAGACAACATCATCCATATCTGCACCCTGCTGGACCGCCTTTCCCTGGAAAAGGAAGTCGACCTGACCCTCTATATCGATCCGACCTTCCCGCCCCTCCTGGAAGGGGATTCCCTGCGCCTTCATCAAATCCTCACCAACCTTGTCAACAACGCCATCAAGTTCAGTTCCGGGCAAGACAGGATCGGGACGGTTCATCTGGCGGCGGTCGCCTCGGACCGTGAGGACGGCAGGCTGTGGGTGGACTTCATCATCCGCGACAACGGCATCGGCATGGACGAAGCGACTCGCGAGATCGTCTTCCAGCCGTTCCGGCAGGCGGACACGACGACCACCAAACGTTTCGGCGGAACCGGCCTGGGGCTGGTCATCACCGCCGATCTGGTCAACATCATGGGTGGCGTCATCAACGTTCAGAGCGAGCCGGACAAGGGCTCCACCTTCACCGTGCGCCTGCCCTTCACCATCCCCGCCGAGACCCCCGCCCGGGACGAAGAGAGCTTCGACGGGGTCCATTGCGCCCTGATCGGTTCCGACGATCCCCTGGTGGACGGCATCTTCACCTACCTTGAACACAGCCGCTTCACGGTCCGCCGGACAGACAACCTGGATCAGGCGGTGCAATTCCTCGCCGCCCAGGGCGCCGGACGCAACAACTCCCTGATCCTCGACATCGGCAAGCCGGCCGATCACAGCTCCGAGGACATCATCAGCCTGTTCACCTGTCCCTTCGAAGACGGACAGATGCCGGTCGTTCACATTTCCTTCCCCTTGAGCAGCCGCGGCCAGCGCCGCAAGCCCCGCCGGGTGAGCGACGGCATTGTCGATATCGACCGGGAAGTCCTGAGCCGCAAAGCCCTTCTTTCCGCCATCGCCGTCGCCCTCGGCCGGGCCGAGGAAGAAGCCATCATCGAGCCGCATGCCGAACAGAAGACGAAACGGAAGGCCGCCAGCCGTAGGCAAGCCCGCGAACAGGGGCGGCTGATCCTGGTGGCGGAGGACAACTACACCAACCAGAAAGTCATCGAACGGCAGTTCGGGGTCCTCGGCCTGACGGGCGACATCACCAAGAACGGCGCCGAGGCGTTCGAGAAATGGGAAACGGGAGACTACGGACTCCTGCTCACCGATCTTCACATGCCGACCATGGACGGCTACGATCTGACCCGGAAAATCCGTCATCGGGAACGGGAAACCGGACAGCCGCCCACCCCCATCATCGCGCTTACCGCCAATGTCCTGAAGGGGGAAAAGAAACGCTGTCTCGATCTTGGAATGGACGGCTATCTGTCCAAACCCGTCGGCATGAAGCAATTGGAAAAGGAACTGATGAAGTGGCTGCCGGCAGTCCTTGACCAGGAAAAAGACGCAGCCCCTCGGGATTCAATGGACATGAAAAAAACACCCCCCGGCCCCGTGGACCCGGCCGTCCTCAACGAGATGATCGGTGACGACCCGGCCCTGCACGCGGCGATGATGGCCGACTACTTTACCTCCACCGATCAACTCCTCTCGGAGCTGGATGGACTGCGCTCGCGCCAGACCATGGTCGAGTACGGCAAGACGGCGCACAGCCTGAAAGGCTCCGCCCTGTCCGTCGGGGCCAACGAGCTGGGGGCCTTGTTCAAGGAACTGGAATTCGCCGGCAAGGAGGAGGACTGGGAAAAGATCGAGCGGCTGCACCCGCAAATCCAGCCGACCTACAAGGTGGTCGAGGAATTCTTCAAACGGTAACAGGCCGCCCGCCGCTTTCTCCTTTACTGAGACCGGCATTTGAGAGACAGTGCCTGCCTTTCCAACCGAGATTCAGAAGGACGCTTGCCATGGGGCCGTTTTCCTTTCCCGACCGTCAACTGATCGCCCAAATGACGGCGAAAATGCTGCTGGAGATCAACGCCGTCAACTTCCGCGCCGACGAGCCGTATATGTTGACGTCCGGCCTGGCCAGCCCGGTCTATATCGACTGCCGCAAGCTGATTTCCTATCCCCGCATCCGCTCCACCCTGATGGATTTCGCCGCCTCCATCATCATGAGCGAGGTCGGCTTCGAACAGTACGACGCCGTCGCCGGGGGCGAAACCGCCGGCATCCCCTTCGCCGCCTGGCTGGCAGAACGGCTCAACCTGCCCATGCAGTACGTGCGTAAGAAACCCAAGGGGTTCGGCCGGGACGCCCAGATCGAGGGCGACATTTCCGAGGGACAGCGGGTCCTGCTGGTCGAGGACCTGACCACCGACGGCGGCAGCAAGGTGACATTCTGCGAGGCCCTGCGCACGGCGGGGGCGACAGTCAACGACGCCCTGGTCGTTTTCTACTACGACATCTTCCCCGAAACCCTGGTCAAGCTGGAACAGCAGGGCGTGCGCCTGCATTACCTGGCCACCTGGCGGGACGTGCTGGCGGTGTGCCGGGACAACGACTACTTCGACGCCCAGACCCTGTCGGAAGTGGAGGCCTTTCTCAACAATCCCCTGGACTGGTCCAGCGCCCACGGCGGCAAGGGGGAAATCTCCATCTGATCGGCCTCGCCCGCCATGACGCTTTTCCTTGCCCTTGTCCTGAAAGCCGTCGCCCGGCTGCTGCAGGCCGCCAGCGTCGCCGATGATCTGGTGCGGGAGGAAACAGGCCTGTTCCCGGAAGGGGCCACCGTCGCCATTTCCGTCCTGCCCGACGGCCCCGCCGCTTACCTGATGAAACGCAACATGCGCTTCACGGTCATCGGCAAGGACGAAGCGGCGGCGCCCAGCCTTGAGATTCTGTTCGCATCCCCCCGCCACGCCTTCGCCGTCTTCACCCTACGCGAAGACCCCATGCGGGCCTTCGCCAGCCGCCATTGCCGTTTCCGGGGCGAAAGCTTCCTCGCCGCCGCCCTGATGCGCTGCCTGTTCCACATCCAGGACCTGTTCGTGCCGCGATGGCTCAACCCCTCCCCCGCCCGGCCCCTGCCGTTCCGCCTGCGCCTGGCCGAAGCCTGGCCCATCCTGCGCCACGCCTTGTCCGGCAAATGAGGGCAATTGCCGCTATCCTGCTGCGCCGCAGGATTTCCTGACGACCAGGGTCGGTTCCATGATGACGTGTTGGAATTGTTCGCCGCTATTCTCGATGCGGCGGCAGATCATCTCGGCCGCCATCTTGCCGATGGCGGTTTTCTGAACGTTGACGGTACTCAGCTGAGCATAGGCCCGGCCGCCCTCGGGAATGCCGTCGCAGCCCATGACGGCCATGTCCCTCCCCGGCTTCAGGTTCATTTCCATCAATCCCGACAGAACCCCAAGGGCGATCAGGTCTGTGAAACAGACGACGGCCGTGGGCGGGCCGGGCAGGGCCATGACCCGTTGAATGGCCTCGCTGCCGCTTTCCGGATTGCTGTCGCAATCCATGAAATACTCCGGCGGGATCTCATACCCGGCTTTTTCCATGGCCGCCTTGAATCCGGCGCGCCGGTTGAAGCTGGTCGACGTGTTCTCGCCGCCGCCCAGCATGGCGATGCGGCGGTGCCCAAGGGAAATCAAATGCCCCGTCGACAGCATCAGGGCCCGTTTATCGTCATTGCCGACGAAATCGCATTCGGCGCCTTTAATCTCACGGACGAAATTGACGAAGGGCAGCCCCATCTTGCGGACCGGTTCGATATCCCGGGTGGTCGTGCCCGCCGCTGGGCACAGGATGACTCCGTCCGCGTTGTGTTCGATACAGGCCCGGATAAAACGGTTCTGCATTTCAAGGGAATCGTTGGTATTGACCAGGAAGCCCAACCGGTCGCTGGCGGTCAGAACCGTTTCGATGGAGGCGCAGACCCGGGCGAAATAGGGGATGGTGATGTCGTGAACGGCGATGCCGACGGTTCGCGATTCCCCGGTGCTGAGGCCCGCCGCACGGCGGTTGTAGACATACCCCATATCGTTGGCGCAACGGACCACCTTGTCTCGGGTTTGTTCGGCGATCAAGGGATTCCCCTTCAGGGCCATGGAAATGGTCGCCTTCGACAGACCAAGGGTTTCCGCCAGGTCGCGGAGGGTCACCCGCCCTTTCGATTGAGTCTGTTTTTGCGGCGCTGAAGGCAATGAAAACTCCCTGATCCCGCATGGAAAAACGGTGGCGGCGTTTGCCGAAGCCTGACGCCCAATAAACCCCTATCACAAATCCCGGCAATTCTCAAAGAATTTAAACCGGTTTAAATTTTTATTGACAACGATGATTTGAACCGGTTTAAATCATCTCACGAGGAGATACCGAACGGCTTCAGGCTTGACCGATCGCCTCGTACGTTGATTGAATTCTGGATAATTTAAGGGAAGCTTTGATGATGAACTTCAAACAAATTCTGGCAACGGGGCTGATCGCCGCCGTCGCCGCGACGGGAATGGCCGGCGACGCCAACGCGAAAACCCGGATGAAACTGCACACCGCCTGGGGACAGAACCTGCCCATTCTGGGGACCGGCTCGCACCGCCTGGCCAAGGCCATCAACGCCATGAGCGGCGGCGACATGGCGGTCAAGGTTTTCGAACCCGGTGCCCTGGTCGGAGGCAGCAAATACTACGACGCCGTCTCCCAGGGTTCCGTCGATGCCGGATTTGGCGTTTCCGGCTACCACGTCGGCAAGAACCCGGCCTATGCCTTCTTCTCGTCGGTTCCCTTCGGCCCCAACGCCGGTGAATACCTGGCCTGGATGCGCCATGGCGGCGGACTGGAAATCGCCCAGGAAATGTATGCCCGCGACAACATCAAGTTCATGGTCTGCGGCATCATCCCGCCGGAAACCTCGGGCTGGTTCAAGAAGCCCATCAACAGCGCCGAAGACCTTAAGGGCCTGAAGATGCGTTTCTTCGGCCTGGGCGCCAAGGTGATGGAGAAGTTCGGCGTTTCGACACAGCTCCTCGCCGGCGGCGACATCTATCCGGCCCTGGAACTGGGCACCATCGACGCCACGGAATTTTCCATGCCGGCCATCGACAAGAACATCGGCTTCTACCAGATCGCCAAGCACAACTACTTTCCCGGATGGCATCAGCAAACGACCCTGATTGAACTGATCGTCAACATGGACAAGTGGAACGGCTTGTCGGACGCCAACCGCGCCATCATCGAAACCGCTTGCGAGGCTCAGGTTTCCAACACCCTGGCCGAAGGCGAGGCGTTGCAGTTCGACGCCATGATCGACAGCCAGAAGAAAGGCGTCACCATTCATCGCTGGTCCGATGAAATGCTGGGCCAGTTCGAGAACGCCTGGAAAGTGGTCATCGCCGAGGAAATCGCCGGTAACGAGGATTCCAAGAACATCTGGTCCTCCTTCTCCGCCTTCCGCGAGAAGTACAAGGTCTGGCGGGAAAACGGTTACCTTAACTGATCCTGTCATCTCCCAGGGGGATGCGCTGCCCCCATAAGGCGCATCCCCCTCCCTTTCGCCCACCTCCTGACCCGTAACGGCAGTCGACAATGACCTCCCTGTTCCGATTCACCGAAGCGATCGACAAGCTGTCCAACGGGGTTGGCAGATTCGGAAGCTGGCTCATCCTGCCGCTGATCTTCGTTATCATCTTCGACGTCCTGACGCGGAAATTTCAATTCATCCAGCAGGCGATCCTCAACTCGTTCCTGCACGATTACATTTCGCCGACCAAGCTGCAGGAACTGGAATGGCACCTGCACGCCGCCATCTTCCTGCTCGCCTTCGGCATGACCTATCTTCACAATGCCCATGTCCGGGTTGACGTGCTGCGCGAAACCTTTTCCCGGCGCAAGCAGGCCATTGTCGAACTAATCGGGCTGCTTGTCTTCGCCCTGCCCTATTTCGCGGTGGTCACCTATTACGGCTGGGAGTTCGTCTCCCGCGCCTTCGTTTCCGGCGAAGGATCCGACGCCCTGACCGGACTGCCCCACCGCTGGGTCATCAAGTCCTTTCTCCTCGCCGGTCTGATCGTCATGCTCTTATCGTGCCTGTCGGCGTTGATCAAAATCTGTCTCTACCTGTTCGGAAGCCCCGAACAATCAAAGGCCGCCGTCGACCGCTTGAGCATTTTCCCGGTTCAGGTCGAGGAACATGCGGATATGCCGGGCGATGCTCCGGACGAAGCCGCCGAGTTGGTCCACGATCCCGAATTCCCCGATGAAAACAGGCCGATGACATGATTGAACATTTCGAGGAATTTCTCTCCGCCTACATGTTCCTGGCCCTTGGAATCACCCTGTTTGCGGGCCTGCCCGTGGCCTTCACCCTGGGCGGCATTTCCCTGGCCTTCGGTCTGTTGGGCTGGCAGTTCGGCTACCTGCAGCCGAGCGAGTTTTTCCTCTTCGTCGAAAGGCTCTGGCAGGGGGCGGGCCAAAATCTGGTGCTGGTCGCCATTCCCTGCTTCATCTTCATGGGCACCATGCTGGAACGCAGCCTGGTGGCCAAGGATCTACTCTACATCCTGCAAGTGCTGCTGCGCAGGGTGCCCGGGGGGCTGGCCCTGTCGGTCACCGCCATGGGCACGATCATGGCGGCGACCACGGGCATCATCGGCGCCTCGGTGGTGATGATGACGATGATGGCCCTGCCGACCATGCTTGCGCAACGCTATCACACCCCACTGGCCACGGGCACCATCGCCGCTTCGGCGACCCTCGGCATTCTCATTCCGCCCTCGATCATGCTGGTCATCATGGCCGACCTGATGGCCATTTCGGTCGGCAATCTGTTCCTGGGCGCCATCGTGCCGGGCCTGGTATTGTCCACTCTCTATTTCATCTACATCCTGTTTATATCGTCGAGGAAACCCCATTGGGCTCCACACCTGAGCGATGCCGTCGGGCCCGGCAGCACCGTTGAGTTGATCAAACTGGTGTTAAAGGGATTCATCCCGCCGGTGTTTCTTATCATGATCGTGTTGGGATCCATTTTCGGCGGCTGGGCAACTCCGACGGAAGCCGGCGGCGTCGGCGCCTTCGGGGCCCTGATCCTGGCCCTGTTCAACCGCCGCCTGAATTTGAAAATCCTCGGCGATGTCTGCCACCGGACGGCGCTCACGGCGGGAATGATCTTCCTCATCTTCCTTGGGGCGACGTCCTTTTCCTACATCTTCAGGGCTCTCTACGGCGAGGACCTGATCATCGAGTTCATCAACTTCATGGACCTGGGGGCCTGGGGCTTCCTGTTCCTGCTGATGGCGGTGATCTTCCTGCTTGGATTCTTCTTCGACTGGATCGAGATCACCCTGATCATCCTGCCCGTGTTCACCCCTATCGTCGCCAAGCTGAACTTCGGCCTCCACGTGCCCAACGCCGATGTCCTCTACTGGTTCGCCATTCTGGCCGCCATCAACCTGCAGACCTCTTTCCTCACGCCTCCCTTCGGTTTCGCGCTGTTCTACATGAAAGGCGTGGCCCCGACATCGGTGAAAATGAAGGAAATATATTCCGGGATCGTGCCCTTCATCCTGTTGCAGTTGCTGGGACTGGCCCTGGTCATCGCCTGGCCGCAATTGGCCTTGTGGCTGCCCAACAAACTGTTGCAATAACGCGAAAAGGAATCCGCGACATGACCACCATTGTCGGCATCGACGCCCGGCTTTACCGAATCCCGTTGAAAGAGATTCTTTCCGACGCCAAGCATGGCGATCACACCCATTTCGAACTGATCACCGCCACCGTGCGGCTGTCAAACGGGTTCGAGGGCACGGGATACACCTACACCGGGGGCTGGGGCGGACAGGCCATTGTCGCCATGATCCGTCACGACCTGACGCCGATGCTGCTCGGGCGCAACGCCGAACAAGTAGAAGAGCTCAACGAGTCCATGCAATGGCACGTTCATTATGTAGGACGCGGCGGAGTTGCCTCGTTCGCCATTTCCGCCGTCGATATCGCCCTATGGGACCTGCGCGGCAAGCATACCGGACGATCCTTACGCCAGATGGCCGGTGGAGCGGACACCTCCACCGCCGCCTATTGCGGCGGCATCGACCTGAATTTCGCCACGCCGAAGCTGCTCGACAACGTGGCCGGATATCTGGAGCGTGGATACGGGGCCGTCAAGATCAAGGTCGGCCGTCCCGACCTGGAAGAGGACGCCTCCCGCGTCGAAGCGGTGAGAAAGTTCATCGGTCCCGACGTATCGTTCATGGTCGACGCCAATTACGGTCTGACCCTGGAACAGGCGAAGGCGGCAGCGGCAGCCTTTGAACCCTTCGACCTTGTCTGGTTCGAGGAACCCATCATCCCAGAAGACCTGAAGGGGTATGACGAACTGGCGCGAAACACGTCCGTTCCCCTCGCCATGGGCGAGAACCTGCACACCATTCATGAATTCGAAACCGCCCTGAACGGCGGCAGCCTGTCGTTTATCCAGCCCGATACGGGCAACTGCGGCGGTATTACCGTGTGGATGCAGGTGGCGGAACTGTCCGTCAGGCATGGCCTACCCATTTGCAGCCACGGCATGCAGGAACTGAACGTCAGCCTGCTCGCCGGACACCCCAACGGCGGCTGGCTGGAAGTCCATAGCTTTCCCATCGATGAATACACCCGCCGCCCCCTGGTGGTTGAAAACAAGCGCGCCGTGGCTCCCGAAGATCCCGGAACGGGGGTCGAATTCGACTGGGAAAAGCTTGCGCCTTACCTGGTATCCTCGGACTGGCCAGTCTTGACCGCGGCGAGTTGACGGCCTCCCCCCCCTATCGTCAACCGTCGAACCACCGGAGGGCGTAATCACTGAATTTCCGCGTCAGGTCGCCCGGGCGCAGACGGGCGGAGCGGGCCAGGGCGATGCGGTGGGGGGCGAGCCGGCCTTGTAAGGGGACCTGCACGACCGGCTTGCCATCATAGCTCGTCGCGTGCGGGATGTCCGTCGCCAGAAGGCCGACGCCGAAACCGTTGGCGACCATGGCCCGCAGCATTTCCACGGAGCCGGTTTCATGGGCGATGGTCGGCGTCACCCCGTTCATTTGCGCCAGGGTCAGGAAATAGCCCCGGCTGTGGGAAAGGTTCATCAGGATCAATGGGTCTTCCAGCAATTCCGCAAGATCGGCCGCGGGGCGGCGGGCGAGCCCGTGGTCTTCGGGCAGGACCCCGAAGGGCCGCACGTCCGCCAGCGGAATCACCTCCAGCGTCGAGGGCAGGCCGAATTCATAGATCAGGGCCAAATCGACCCGGCCGCTTTCCAGCCAGGCGGAAAGGGTTTCCAGGTCGGCCTCGAGCAGCCGGATCTCGGCGCCGGGATTATCCTCCTGAAAGCCCCGCACCAAGGACGGCGCATAGCGCGGGCCGAGGGTGGAAAACACCCCCAGGGTGAGAACCTCCCCTTCGCCCCCTTCCGCCGTCAGCACCTGGGCCGCCTGGGACCGAAGGGCCCGCAAACCACCGAGCTTCAGCCGCCCGAAGGCGGTCAGGGCGACGCCCTGTCCCGATGTCCGGGCGAACAGGGGGCGCCCGAAATGGGCCTCCACCTTGGCGATGGCCAGGGAGACGGAAGGCTGAGAAACGTTGAGCCGCCGGGCCGCGGCGGCGGTGCTGCCGCCGTCCGCCGTGGCGATCACGTAATCGATTTGCCGCAAGGTGATAGGAATAGGTTTCATTTATATCTATATTGTATCTCTATATTTCATTCTATAGCAAGGGCCGCCCTATCCTTCCCACGGCAAAGGAGGAGCCCATGCAAGACGATCCGTTCACACCGCCGAAGCCCCCTCTCGAGAATGTCCGCGTGCTGGATTTCACCCGCGTCCTGGCCGGGCCGTACTGCACCGCCCTGATGGCCGACCTGGGGGCCGAGGTGATCAAGGTGGAATCCGTCCATGGCGACGACTACCGCCACATCGGGCCGTTCGAGGGGGACGAAAGCCTGTTGTTCCAGGCCCTCAACCGGGGCAAGCGGTCCATCGTGCTGGACCTGAAGTCGGAACCGGACGTGGCGACGGTCAAGGCCCTGTTGCGGGACACCGATGTCCTGGTGGAGAACTTCCGCCCCGGCGTGATGGATTCCCTGGGGCTTGGCGCGGAAGCCCTGCGGCAGGAATTTCCCGCCCTGATTTACGTCTCCGTCTCCGGCTTCGGACAGACCGGCCCGAACGCGGCCAGGCCCGCCTACGACATCATCATTCAGGCCATGAGCGGGCTGATGGACGCGACCGGGGAACCGGACGGGGAACCGACCATGGCCGGCGAGGCCCTGGGCGACGTGGCCGGGGGCCTGTTCGCCGCCTGGGGAACCATGGTCGCCCTGTTCGACCGCAGCCGCACGGGGCTGGGACGGCATGTGGACGTGGCCCTGTTCGACTCGCTGATGTCGATGATGCCGACCCTGGCCTGCCGCACCCTGATGGGCAAGGACGCGCCGAGACGCACCGGCAACCGCCACCCCCTTTCCGCCCCCTTCGGCACCTACCCGGCGAAAGACGGCCATTTCGCCGTGGCGGTGCTGAACGACCGCCTGTTCGCCGACTTCTGCGGCGTCATCGAACAGCCGCAACTGGCCCGGGACGAACGCTTCGCTAGCGACACCCTGCGGCGACGCAACGAACCCTTGCTGGCCGACCACATCGACCTTTGGTCGGCCCATCGGTCGGCAGGGGAAATCGTCGATACCCTGACCGCCGCGGGCATTCCGGCCGCCCTGATCCAGACCGTGGTCGAAGCCTGGGACTCGCCGCAAGCAGTGACGCGGGAATTGGCCTCCGACGTCGATCATCCGGCCCTGGGACGCCTGACGGTTCCCGAGCAGCCGGTTCACTTCAGCGAAGCCCCCCGGGGCAACCGGACCGCCGCGCCCGCCCTGAACGGCGACGCCGCCGCCATCCTCGCCTCTCTCAACGAAGGAGACACCCCATGACCCATCCTCTCGCCGACGAGGAACGCGCCGCCCTGCGACAGATCGAACGCTTCGCCGCCGAGGTCCTCGCCCCCCAGGCCCAGCGCCTGGACGAAGACTCCCTGTTCGCGGGCCTTCATCTCCCCGCCATGGCCGAACTCGGGCTGCTCGGCCTGAACCTGCCCGAGGAATTCGGCGGCACCGGGCTTTCCGGCCCGGCCCTTTATCAGGCGGTGGAGACCGTCGCCGGGGCCTGCGGTTCGACGGCGTCCATGCTGACGGCGCATTTTCTGGCGACGGACGCCCTGCTCCTGGGAGGCAGCGAAGCGCTGCGGAAACGCTTCCTGCCTGATGCGGCGGCAGGCAGGAGCCTGGGCGCCTTCGCCCTGACGGAACCGCAAGCGGGCTCCAACCCGGCGGACATGACCACCCATGCCAAACGCGAAGGTGATGGATACCGAATCAAGGGCGGTAAATGCTTCATCTCCAACGCCGGGGCCGCCGATTTCATGATCGTTTTCGCCAAGACCGACCGCGACGCCGGGGCCCGGGGGGTGAGCGCCTTCGTCGTCGAGCCGAAAATCACCGAAGGGGTCGACATCGCCGCGAACGAAAAAACCATGGGCCTGAAGGGCGGGCATGTCTTCGCCGTCCATCTCGATTGCCGGGTGCCGGAAGCCAACCGCCTGGGCGAAGAGGGAACCGGTTTCCGCACCGCCATGAAGGTACTGGACAACGGTCGCATCGAGGTCGCGGCGCAGGCCACGGGCATCGCCCACGCCGCCCTGCAGGCGGCCGTTTCCTACGCCAAAGAGCGGCAAGTCGGCGGCCACCCCATCGCCGACTTCCAGGGCCTGCAATGGATGCTCGCCGACAGCGCCACCGAACTGGCCGCCGCCCGGGCCCTGGCCCTGCAGGCGGCGGTCAAGCGCGGCACCGGCGAGCGCTATTCGACCGAGTCTGCCCTGGCCAAGCTCTACGCCACCGAGGCGGCATGGCGCATCGCCGACCGGGCGCTGCAAATTCACGGCGGTTACGGCTACACCCGGGATTTCCCCCTGGAGCGGTATCTTCGGGATTTGCGAATCTTCCGCATCTATGAAGGCTCGTCCGAAATCCAGCGCACGATCATCGCCCGGAACCTGCTGGACGGCGGCGGATTCAGCCCGGTTCCGTTAAGGCATTCAGGCCCCTGAAGCCGACACCCGATGGATCGCACCGGGCCTTTCGGTCATGTCCGGCAGCAGGTCCATGCCGAGACCGGGACCGCCGGGAACGGAAATCATGCCCTTTTCAAGAGGCGGCAATTGGTCGACGAAGTCCTTGTACCAGCCGTGGTAGAAAGCGCGGGCGATTTCCTGTTCCCTGACGTTACGCAGGCTGAGCGCAAGGTGGGTGGACACGGCCAGGGTGACTGGCCCGGAGCAGTCGTGGAAGGCGACCGGCCGCGATCTCGCTTCCGCCAGGGCGGCGACCTTGCGGGCGGCGGTGACCCCGCCGCCCCAGACGACGTCGAAAATCGGCGTCCCTATATTTCCGTCGTCGATCAATGACTTGAACTGGCCGAGACTGGCGAGCGCCTCGCCGCCGGCAAGGGGGACGCCGGTCATGGCGGCCAGCTCGGCCACCTCCCCGGGGCGGTCCATCCAGACGGGATCTTCGATCCAATCGATGTCCAGGGGTTCCAGGACGGCGGCGATTTTTTTCGCCGCGTTCAAACTCCACAAGCCGTGCAGTTCCGCCTTCAGCCGGATTTTGTCGCCATGGGCCCTGCGGATTTTTTCGAAGGGCCCGACAGCCCTCTTCAGGTCCGCCGTCGAGATATCCACCCCGTCGGCGGCCCCCTCGGCGAAATCGAAGGGCCAGATTTTCATGGCGAAGATGCCCGTTTCCATCAGGTCCTGGGCGAGCTCTTCGGGTCTGTTGAGAAAGGCGTCCAGGTCTTCGTAGGTGGCGTCCCCGGACGCCGCGCCGAAATTGTCGGGCCTGACCGCCGAGGTCTTGGAGACGTAATTCGGCCCGGCGCAGGTGTTGTAGACTTGAATGGCGTCCCGCGTCCGCCCTCCCAACAGGTCACACAAGGGCATGTCGGCGGCCTTCCCCGCCAGGTCCCAAAGGGCCACGTCAACCGCCGACAGCGCCCGCAGTTCGGCCCCGCTTCCGCCGAACCCGGTATAGGGCTGCATTTTCATGTTCAGATATTCGATCCGACCCGCATCCTGGCCGAGGATGACCGGGGCGATCCGCTCATGGATATCGGCCTCGACGGGCCCCGCCCCGAAGTAGGTTTCGCCAAGCCCGGTCAGCCCGTTATCCGTATGAAGACGGACCCACAACAGGTTGGGGTGGTCACGCAGGCGCAACGTTTCGACGGATTGAATTTTCATCTCTGCCCTTTCCTGATTCGATGCAGGAGTCATAGCAAGCCCCCGGACCGGAGCACAGAAAAATCGGCGCGATTAACGGGAATGACCGGGCCGGTCGGGGGCCGCGCCAACGCCCCGGGGAAGTGGCGCTTTCCTTTTCCAAACCGCCCTCTTCAGAACGGCCAGGGCCTCGGCGAAGGGCCTGAGGTAGACGGATTGCAGACTGTTGGGGGCGTCCCTTTCCCCCGAAAGTCCGAAACGCAGGTTTGTTTCATCACCGGCCCCATACAGGCTGCCCCCGAGGCCGTCCCAGACCGCCAACACGGCGCCGTAATTCTTGTTTACATGCCGCCGGGCGGTGGAATGGTGGATTTGATGCTGGGCCGGGGAAATCAACAGGCGTTCCAGGATTCGCCCATAGCTGATCCACACATGGGTATGGCGCAAATTCGACCCGGTGACGTTGAAGGCGAACAGAAACACATTGGCCCCCAGAACGCTGATCAAGTCCACCCGCTCGCCGAAGAAAAAGAAGAACACGCTCAACACCCCCGCCTGCACCGCCGTCGCCCGCAAGGAGAACAGCACGCCCTCCACCGGATGGACCCGAAAAACCGTGATCGGGGTCAGGGCTTGGGCGCTATGGTGAACCTTGTGAAAGGCCCACAGGAACGGCACCGTATGCAGCCAACGATGGACCAGGTATTTTGTCGCGTCATCGAAAACAAACAACACGGCGGTGAAGGCCAGGGCAATGGACCAGTCAGGGGCCGCCGCCAACGCCATGGGACGTCCGTCGAACAGGTGGTGCAGGCTTTCGAACAGGAACGTGGTGACGGCCAGCGTGGAGACCAGCCGGGGGCCGAGAAGGCGCATCACGAAATGATTGATGAAGACGATCAGGTAATCGCAGCGGGCAGAACGGGACCACCATATCCTGATGTCGGCGAGGCATTTCAGGGCGCGCCACGGATTGTCCCGGGAACTGAAATGCGCATAGACGATGACGACCGGGACGGCGCAAAGAAGATAGCCGAAGTAGAGCCGCTTGCGGGGGTCGAAAACCGGGGCGAAGATTTGTTCCAGAACGTCCGGGAATGGGAAATCCATATGCAAGCGCCAAGACGGCCGGGCCCGGCGGCATCCGCCGGGCCCGGCCTGGTTTCACATCAGTCCGTTTCGGCGGAGCCCTTGTCGCCGACCTTGCCGAGAAGGTCGGACAGTTGCGCGGTGACGTCGTTGGTCCGGCCCTGGATGGAGAAGCTTTCCGCCATCAGTTTCTGAACCTGGCCCATGCGCAGCATGTATTCGCTCCACGTGGTCACGTCCTGTTCACGCAGATAGTTGCCGCTGCCGTCGATGGTAATGACCTGGCTGCCGTCGGGCATCAGCGGGCCGTATCCGACCAACCGGTTCAACTGCGCCGCGGTTTCGCCCAGATTGCGCTTGCCCGTCTGCAGGGCCAGCGAGAAGCCCTTCAACTCGCCCCAATGCTTGACATAGGCGCCGAGCAGCTTGGAGGTGTCGCCGTTGGCTTCCTGGACGGCCTGCAGTTTGACCATGTCCTTGTAGACGGAGCCCGCATACTTGAAGGTGGTTTCGGCCAGGACCTTTTCCCAGTTTTCCTCGATGTTGGCGGCATGGCCCTTCAGCAGGATGCGCTGGTCATCAGTCAGGTTCTGCCCGTTGGCCCCGGCCAGCACCGTGCGGCCCTTCAGGTAGGAGCCGAAGATGGCGCGCAGATAGTCGGTCTTGCCCCCCTTGTCGAAACCGGCCGCGTAGTAGGCGGGGCCGAAGGTCATTTCGGTTTTCAGATCGATCTTGCCGTCCTTGTTCCGGTCGGCGTAGGCCATGGCCTTTTCATCGCGCTTGGCGATGGCGACCACCTGCTTGGGCGTCAGGGTCAGGGCGTGCGCCGGGGCGCCGAAATAGCCGAAGGCCTCGTCCCAGTAATGTTCCTTGCCCGTATAGGCGGCGCCGTCCTTGTAGGGCTTGCCGTTGGGTTTCTTGTTCGCCGAAAGCCCCTCGTCCAGATAATTGTCGACCGCCTGATTAAACATCACCGCGCCCATGATGAACTTTGAAATGAGCTGCGGATAGTTGTAGCCGTTGACCGCATCGACCCCCTTGTTGGCCGAGGAGGCCTTGTCGATCCAGAAGGTGACCAGTTCGGCCCCGGTCATGCCCTTGGGCATGCCCGAGATGGCGCCCTTGTAGGTCTTGCTCGCCAGGTCCTTGCCCTTGCTGATGTCGTCGACGGCCCCCTGCTTGATGACGAAGGGTCCCTTGGTCTTCGGCGCGACGATGGCGCGGCCCGCGTCCTTGCCGGCATAGAAGGTCATCAGTTTCGCCTTCAGCTCCGGATTGGGGCTGCCGTTACCGCCGCCGGCCAGCTTCTTCAGCGAATCATGCAAGGTGTGCCGAGCGATCTGGCCGGTATAGGAAACCGATGACGTGGCTTTTCCCTTGTACCCTTCCACCGTGATCGGAAAATCGGCATAGACGTCGCCGCCCGCAAGCGCGGTTGTCGACGACAGGGCGACCAGTAGCGCCGAGGCGCCGAAAGACTTGAAAAATTGCATGGGGGTGTCCTTATATCGAATTGAATTTCCGATACTGTTAGTAATAATTATTCGCAATTGAATCAAGCGCAATCGTCCGGCACAAATTATTATGTGGAATTTCAACTGGATAAGGCTCGCTCTCCAAGCACATGAATATAGCGGAGGCCCGAAACAGACATTGAATGAGATTGACAATCAATAGCACATTCTGTTGAGCCGAGCGGCCATGAAGGTCCGGGTCACGACGAGACGGGACATCGGCCCTTCCTTCTGCAACAATGGCCCATCATAATAGTCACGAGGAGTTTGGATCATTGCCTGTTCAACCGACCATCGGGCGGCGCCCGGTTCTGATCGTCATCGACATTCAGGAAAGCGACTACGCCCGTGGCGACGGGGTTGGTTCCATCCCGACCATGCCCGGCTACTTTCAGCGTGTGTCAAAGACGCGGAAACTGATCGACGTGGCCCACGAAATCCATCTCCCGGTCATTTTCGTGAAGGAGGTTCACCGCCCCGATCATGTGGACTTCGGCCGCGAACTGGACGGCAGCGAGGATGTGCACTGCATCGAGACGGACCCCCTGACCGATTATGCCGGCGCCATGGACCCCCGCCCGACCGACTACTTCATCGCCAAACGGCGATACTCGTGTTTTTTCGGAACGGATCTGGAAATTCTGCTGAAGGGCCTGCGGGCGGACACGCTGGTGCTGACGGGCGGACTGACGGATGTGTGCGTTCACTACACATTCGTTGACGGGCATCAGCACGACTACTTCTGCCGGGTCGTCGAGGACTGCGTCGCCGGGTCGTCGGAACGCGCCCATGAAGGGGCCCTGGAGGCCATGGAATACCTGCAGACGGGGGCAAGGATAAGCCAGCCCGAAATCATTGCCGCCCTTCACGACTGGCGAAGGACGATGAAAGAGTGAAAGCCACAGCGCCGATCATTTCCAACAGCCGAGCCCGGTCTGCCGGGAAAAGCGCCCGTATCCCTGCCTTTGTCCTTTCATTGGTTGCGTGATGGGCGCTTTCAAGCATGTGCTTTATGGCGTTGGAGACATGGCCCTCAACCGGCTTTCGGAATTATTGTCGCCGATGCGGTCTCCCGGGCATGAGAAAATGCGCCCGAACCCCGTGAGTTCGTCCCGGATACCCGCCCGCCGCAGGCAACTCCAGAATTGCGCCTGATTTGAAGTGACGACCGGCTTGCCCGCCAGTTGCTCGATTTCCGCCACCACTTCGAGGGAGCGAATACCGCCGCAGGAGAGAAAAATCGCATCCGCGTCCGCGTCGTCGATGGCCAGGGCGAACTCCTTCCAGAACGCCGGCGTCACCTGTCCGAACTCGATGCCGGTGGACAGGTTCAGGCCCTGGATGTCCAGGATGTCGAAACCTTTGCCGACGAGAAATTCCGCCTCCGCCGTATTGATTTCGTCCAGGTAGGGGGTGCCGACCACAAGCTTGCGGACGTTGAGTTCCCTCAGGGCGTCGACGACGCCGGTCACCAGGCACATGGGTTCGGCCCAGGGCGCCCCCTTTCGGATTTCCTCGAAGATGCGCTCCTCGCCGATGACGATGGAACCGCTGGTGCAACTGTAGCTGACCACATCCGGTCTGGTGTCCGGCTGCAGCCGCGACGCCGCGTCGGCCATGTCGTCGATATGCCGCGAAAGGGTCTCATTGGTGGTGTAGTCATCGGTCTTGAGCCGGGTGATATGAACGGCAACGCCTTCCGGCGCCATATCGAAAAAATCCGCCTCCGCCGCTAAATCCGTCGACATCAGAATGAAACCGAGCCTTGCGCGGTGATGCCTGCCGACGCCCAGTTCCGGCCGCCAGTCCTTCGATTCCACCTGTTGTCCGCTTCGAAACATGGTTCCCGTCCTCTAAGCCAGCTAGATGATCATATCGCCGATCACCTTGGAATGATGTGTCAGTTGCTCGTAGCCCGATTCCGTGACGATGAAACTGTCGCCGACCTGGGCGCGAAAATCGGCTGTCGCGACCGAGCCGTCGACGGCCAGCACCATGCCCGGCTCGAGCACCGTCTCGTCACCCGACACCAACTGTGGCCGTTCCAGGAAACTGAATCCGGTGCCCCGGCCGCAGCGGAAGGGGTAGTCGAACCCGGCGGCCTGGATGACGTCCGCATAGGCCGCATGAACGCTTTCCGCCGTCACGCCGGGCTTCAGGGCGGCCAGCGCCGCCGCCTGGCTCTCCACCGCGATCTGATAGATGTCGGACTGAGTCGGGTCGGCAATTTCCCCGATCCAGAAAGTCCGGTCGAAGCCCAACTTGAAGCGGTGAAAATTCGTCATACCGCAAAAGCAGAGAAACACCGGTTCGCCGCGCCGCATGATTCGCGTTGATGCCCGGTGGTGTGATTTCGTGATCTCCCGTCCGGAAGCCATGATCTGGAGGAAATGCGTATTCGGCGACATGTCGGCGGCGTCGTAGTGTTCGACCAGCAGCCGGGCGGCCGTCCGCGTCCCGGCCTGGGACGTGGCGATCGCAACCTCGAATTCCGCCACTCCGTCGCCGATGGCGGCCCTTCCCGCGTCCATCATCGCGCCGGCCACCTCGCCGGCGTCCCTGGCGAGCATGAGCTCTTGCTCCGATTTGATCATCCGCATGCGCGACAGGACGGACGTGATGTCGGCGATCCGCTCGCGATCCAGCAGGCCGTCCACATAGGCGCGAACCGGCGCCGGCATGTGGTCGGGCTCGATGCCGACCGTGCCAGGGCCGGAGAGCGCGGCGGGCAGTTCCTGCCGCCACTCGTCGCCGGCGCCGTCGTTCCAGGCCGCGATGCGGTCGACCCGGGCCCACGCATGGGCGGCGGCGGCGTCGATGTTGGGGGTAATCAGCAACGTCTTGCCGTCGCGGGGAACGATCAGGATCGTCGGACGGCCGAATTCCATGTGGAGGTAATCGTAATAGCCGGTCAGATAATAGACGTTGTCGTCGTCGGTAATGACGGCGACGTCCAGGCCCGCCGCCTCCATTCGACGGCGCAGTTCGTTCATTCGTCCGTCGTGGCTCATGGCGTGTCCTCCGGCAGCAGTTGACGGGCGAGGGCGGCCCAGTATCGGGAGCCGGTCTCCAGGATATCGTCATTCATGTCGTAGTGGGGATTGTGCAAAGAATGCCCGCAATGGCCGGACTCCCCATTGCCGATAAAGATGAAACAGCCGGGCCTGTGCCGTAACATCCGGGCGAAGTCCTCCGACACGCCACAGGTCGGGCAATCGGGATCCACATTGGCGACGCCCGCGACCTCTCGCGCGGCCTGGATGCAGGCCCCGGTTTCCTCGGGCGTGTTCACGGTGGGAATGAAGTCGTTGCGATACACGACCTCGCCTTCCGCCCCGTGAGCGGCGCAGATTCCAGAGACGATTTCCCGCATCCGGGTTTCGATCCGTTCCTGAATGGTGGCGGAAAGCGCCCTGCAGTCCCCCCGGATTTCGACCGTGCTCGGGATAACGTTGCGGGCGCCGTCGGTCACCACTTCGGTGATGGAAACGACGCCCCAGTCCCTCGGCCCGACGGAACGGGAGACGATGGATTGAAGCGCCAAAATGATTTCCGCGCCGACGACCACGGGATCGACCACCCGTTCCGGCATGGAGGCATGGCCGCCGCGCCCACGAACCGTAATGAAGAACACATCCTCGGACGTCATGATCGACCCTTCCCGGACCGCGAACCGGCCGGCGGGAAGGCCCGGAATGTTGTGCATTCCGAACACGGCGTCCATGGGGAAGCGTTCGAACAACCCGTCCTCGATCATCGCCAGGGCGCCGCGGCCGTCTTCCTCGCTGGGCTGAAAGATGAAATTCACCGTCCCGTCGAAACCGCCTTCCGCCGCCAGCCGTGTGGCGGCGCCGAGCAGCATGGCCGTATGCCCATCGTGTCCGCAGCCGTGAAACACGCCCTTGTTGACGGAACGATGCGCGAAGTCGTTCGCCTCCTGGATCGGCAAGGCATCCATATCCGCCCGAAACCCGATGGCGTGGTTGCCCCTGCCCAGCCGCAACACGCCCACGACCCCGGTTCCGCCGATCCCCTCATGCACTTCGATACCGGCGGCGCGCAAGGCATGGGAGACGACGCCCCCGGTCCGTCTTTCATCGAAGCCCAGCTCCGGGTGCCGGTGAATATCGCGCCGCCAGGCGATCATCCGTTCGTGGTATTGTCCGTCGTCCATGACCGGCATGAGGCTCCTTCTTGTCTGTCCGTTCTTTCAAGATATAGACGAAATGCCTCTTGGCGCATATGGGAAGAGTCCGGCCTCGCCGAATGAAGCTTTGCCTGGGCCAAAGCCGGACTTCCTCAAGGTCATAAATTACGATTGCCAAGTCGCATAAATGCCTCATAACATTTTGTCAGCGTTCCCGAGGGAGGAGAAAATGGAACTGTCCGCAATTGTTGACCTGGAGGCCTATCCGATCATGGACCAGGGCTTCAGCCGGGCCTGTCGCGAGAAATTCGATCAAACGGGTGTCTTTGCGATGCCCGCCTTCCTATCACGGCGTGCCATGGGGCTTCTTTTGGAAGAGGCCCATGCCAACGAAGGCGAGGCCTATTTCAAAACCGAGCGGCATACGGTGTATCTTGACCCCCAGGACCCGGAATTCGACCCAAGTCATGCCCGCAATCGACTGGTCACCTCGTCCAAGGGATGCATCACCGACGATCAGGTGCCACGGGATTCGGTGTTGCGGACCCTCTATAATTCCAGCGTTTTCAGGGAGTTTTTATGCACCGTGTTGGGAGAAGAGACACTCCATGAATACGCAGACCCCTTGTCCTCCATCAATATTCACTACGCCAAGACAGGGCAGGAACTCGGTTGGCACTTCGACAACTCTTCTTTTTCCATCACTTTGATGATCCAGCCGCCCGAAACCGGCGGACAGTTTGAATACGTCACATCCATACGAAATGCCGACCAAGGGGAGATGAGCTTCACCGCCGTCGACGACATCCTTGATGGACGCACCAAAGTGGAAACCCTTTCCATGGATGCCGGCGCCCTGGTTTTCTTCAGGGGGCGCAATTCCCTGCACCGCGTCGCCCCGAACGAGGGGGAACGGACCCGAATGCTGGCCGTCCTCGCCTATAACGCGGAAGCGGGAACGAGCCTGAGTGAAGAGGCCCGCATGACGTTCTATGGACGGACCGGCTGAGATTGGTCAAGCCGCGGCGCGTTCACCGTTGGACGCGCGTTTACGGCCGTTGCGGCGGCGCTTGTTCCTCGGCTTGCGGCCGGGCTTGCCCGCATGGTGTTGAGCCTTCGTACGATTTTTCGGCCCGGGTCCGTTCTTGTCCCAGCCGTCGTTTGCGGCGGGAGCGTCCCCAATCACCGTCAACCGGCATTCGATCAGGCGCTCGATGTCTTTAAGGTATTCACGCTCGGCCGGGTCGCAAAATGCAATCGCCTGTCCGCTGGCGCCGGCACGGGCCGTCCGCCCGATGCGATGAACATAACTTTCCGGTTCGTTGGGAAGCTCGAAATTGATGACGTGGGTGACGCCATCAACATCAATGCCCCGCGCCGCGATATCGGTCGCCACCAGGACCCGTGCGTTTCCGTCGCGAAATTCTTTGAGGGCCCGCTGGCGGGCGCTCTGGGATTTGTTGCCGTGGATGGCCTCGGCGGTGACGCCGGATTTTCCGAGTTTGTCGGCGACGCGGTTGGCCCGGTGCTTGGTGCGGGTGAACACGATCACGCGCGACATTGCGGAATCGCTCATGATATCTGCCAGCAAGTTCGCTTTTTCGGCGGCGGGGACATGGTAAATGCTCTGCTTGATGCGCTCGATCGGAGTCGACTGAGGCGCCACCTGTGCCTGAACCGGATCGTTTAGAATTTCGTTTGCAAGCTTCCGGATTTCACCGGGCATGGTCGCCGAGAACAACAGGGATTGACGGGTCTCGGGCAGGGCCGCGACGATCTTGCGGACGTCTCGCACGAAGCCCATGTCGAGCATCCGGTCCGCCTCGTCGAGGACCAGGCACTCGACCGCGCCAAGATGGAGATGGCGTTGGTTCATGAGGTCCAGCAGGCGACCGGGCGTGGCGATGACGATGTCCACGCCCCCAGCCAAGGCATTGACCTGGCGTTTCTGGTTGACGCCCCCGAAGATGACGGTATGCCGCAAAGGCAGATGCTTTCCATAGGCAAGAAACTCGTCGCCGATCTGGATCGCAAGCTCGCGGGTCGGCGCCAGGATCAAGGCCCTCGGGCTTTTCGCTTTGCTCTTGCCGTCCTGTCCGTGCTTGCGGGACAGTTTGTGAAGAATGGGCAACGCAAAAGCGCCGGTCTTGCCGGTGCCGGTTTGGGCGATGCCCAGCAGGTCCCGACCTTTGAGAAGCTCGGGAATGGCACGGGACTGGATCGGGGTTGGGGTAGCGTGGTTGCGCTCGCTCAGGGCGCGCTGGATCGGACCGGCCAAGCCGAGGTCCGAAAAATTCTTAATCGTCACTTTGGTATCCTTAAAATATTCCCGGCGTGTGGCGGCGCCATCCCATGACGTCACCAACTCTAGGGGCGTTTCCTTCTCCGGGCGCGGCCGAAGCGAAAAGTTTATTGTGATTGTTCCCGGGAAATATTACCGCCGGTCCGCGGTTTTCGCGCAATCGCGAGACAATGTGTGGCCGTTTAATGCTCCACTCCACGCCATATGTCAAGCCGTTCAGTCCTTTGGGCCGCCTAGTGAAATATGTTTGAGTGTCCTTGCGCTTGCTCTATATCGGGCTTATCTCGAAACCCGAATCCATTCGATAACAGGACAATTTGTGAAGTCATGGCTGCAATACACAAAACCGTTGGGGAGTTTGTTGAAGGCGCAAAGGTTCAAACCTTCATCACCGCACTGATTGTGGCAAACGCCATTTCCCTGGGCCTGGAAACAGTGCCAAGTGTTGCGGCCGACTACGGCGCATGGCTGCATATCTTCGATACATTCGTCCTCGGCGTGTTCGTGCTCGAGATCATGGGAAAACTCATCTGCCGCCGGGAAAGGTTCTTCCTCGACGGCTGGAACATCTTTGACTTCGTCATTGTCGGCATCGCGCTATTGCCTGCCTCTGGGCCGCTAGCCGTTTTGCGTTCGTTGCGTATCCTCCGAACACTGCGCCTGTTATCCGTAATACCATCCATGCGTCGCGTGGTTCAGGCGTTGCTATCGGCCATTCCCGGCATAGGCTCAGTGGGGCTGCTCATCCTGCTGGTTTTCTATGTCGGCTCGGTCATATCGACCAAGGTGTTCGGCGATGCCTTCCCCGAATGGTTCGGCTCAATCGGCGCGTCCATGTACACCTTGTTCCAGGTGATGACGTTGGAAAGCTGGTCAATGGGCATTGTCCGTCCCGTGATGGAGGTTTTCCCATTGTCCTGGGTGTTCTTCATCCCCTTTATTCTTATCACCAGTTTTACCGTTTTGAATCTCTTCATCGGTATCATCGTCGATGCCATGCAATCCCAGCATATGGCCGAACAGGACGATATCGACGCCCACATCGACGCCCAGACAGAAACACTGCATGCCGATACGGAAAGCCTGCATGAGCGCCTTGACAGCCTGATGAATGAAGTCACGGATTTAAAAAAGATGATTGCCGAACAGGCGCAATCTCCCTCCAAGACGTAAAGGGCCGCCTATAGCCAACACCTATCGACGCTGTAGGTCTTGATCGATAAATTCAGACACCATATTTACGATCAATTCCGGACGCTCGCGGTGCGGGACATGATAGGTGTCGGGAATAATCTCGACCCGAGACCTGCCTTCACATAACTGACCGATCATTTCCGGATGGCGGGTTGATCCGTATTCGTCGTGAATACCGTGGATGGCGAGTACCGGGCTTGTCACTCGCGGTAGGACCGGCTCGAGCGTCCAAGCGGCAAAGTCCGGGTGGAGCCATGAGTCCGTCCAGGCATCGAGGACCCATTTCGCTTTCTCGCCGTGATATTTCTCAAGGCGCTGAACCTGCTTGGGGTCCTTGAACTGTTCCTTCGCCAGGGAGATGCTTTCGAGGGTCCTGTCTTCCGGAAACGTTTGCGCCGCCACGGTGATCAGCGCCGCACAGTCGGTGGCGAAGTCAGCGGCGCAGTTGACGGCCATGCCACCCCCAACACTATGACCGAAAGCGATGAAACTTTGCAGATTTAGTTGCTCAAGAATGGTCGGGAAAAAGCTTCTGGCCTCATCTGCGATGAAATCTACTTCCAACGTGTCTTCCCGACGGTCAGAGCGGCCAAATCCGAGGCGATCATATGCGATCACTCGGTGCCCGGTCGCCGCACAGAGTCCGGCCGGAAAGTCGCGCCACAGATCGACGCAGCCCAAGGAGTCATGGAAGAGGATAATCGGCGTGTCCAACCGATGCCGCACCGTCTCTCCAGAAGGCGTCCACATTCGCGCGAAGATTCGGCCATGTCGATGCTCTACCCAAACCTCGTCGATGTCGACGAGCTGTTCCAGGCCACTCGGACGAGGGCCCGTTTCATGCAAGGGAGTCATGCCCACAGGTTCCTTTCGGGTTCGTGTCCTGTATCTCACCAATTTCATCAAGGTCAGGGGAAAATGGTGCCCCCGGCGAGAATGGAGCTCGCACTTCCGCAAGGAAACTGGGGTCTAAATTTAAGAAGAACGTAAAAACCACCAATTGAATCAACTTCTTAAATCATATTGCTGCTTTATGTACAGAGAACTGAACAAAACCTATCGTCTCGTCAACAGAGCGTGGAGGACCATACCCACGACGAGACCCCAGAAAGCGGTGCCTATACCCAGGACGGTTAATCCGGAGGCGCTGACCACGAAAGTGACGATCACAGCTTCAAGTGAGTCGGTTTCTTGCAAAGCATTTTTTAGTGCCGCAGCCAGCGGGTTCATCAGAGCAATTCCGGCGACGGTTTGCAGTATCAACGGGGGAGCCGCATCGACGAGCAAAATGATCAGGCCGGCGAATAGCCCTATCATGACTGAAAAAAAGCCCATCGAAAAAGCAGCCCAGTAACGTTTGGCCGGATCAGGATCGGCATCTTCACTGGCACATAAAGCGGCGACAATCGCCGATAAATTGACCGTGTGTCCGCCAAAAAAGCCGGAGAGGACCGAGTTGATACCGGTTACCAGCAAAGGCGATCGCGTCGGGGTGGAATAGCCGTAGCTTTTTAATACGGCGAAGCCAGGTAGGTTTTGTGACGCCATGGTAACGATGAACAACGGTATGGCGATACTGACTACCGCAGCCCAGTTAAATTGCGGAATCACCGGGACGAGGTTGGGAGAGGCCTCACTCAGGTCAACGGGACCACCGGCAAACAATATCACCAGTACCGCCGCAATAGCTGCCGCCGGCACGGCCCACAAACGTTTGATAAACCGTACAGACAACCATACCAACAAGATCGGGAGCACGTGTAACGGATGACTGGCCAACGCTTTAATCGGAGCCAGGCAAAGGCCCAGCAGCACTCCAGCCAGCATCGCCGAAGCCAGCGCCATGGGAATCGATTGCACCAGTTTTTGCAGAGGCTTCCATAATCCGGCAATGATGACGAGCACCGCGGCAATCAAAAAAGCCCCAACAGCCGCTTCGAAACCTCCGTCAATCGGGCCGGTCGTTACGAGCAGGGCGGCTCCGGGTGTCGACCAAGCGGCAGCAACGGGTTGCTTCAAGAGTAAGGCCATGATCATGCCGGCAATGCCCATGGTCACGGCAGCAGCCATCAAGCCGGACGCAGCCTGTTCCGAACTGGCGCCCACTGCGACCAATCCCGCGACAACCACGGCGAATGAGCTGGAAAATCCGACCAAGGCGGCAACAAAACCAGCCGAAACGGCTTGCCAGGAGAAATATTGAAAGATTGGAATATCCTCGCGTTGGTCCGTAGAATGTCTACCGGTTTATTCAGTTACGCCCACACTTGTAAATGACTTTGATTCTTCTCTCATATCACAGGGGATCATGACTGCCGTAGGTACATCGGTTCAGTTTTATTCGGGCGCGTCACCTTGCTATGTCATCGCACAATGAATTGGCATCCTACCAGATCCTGAATGACACGATCTCAATATATTAGTTAGTCGTCGTGCAGCTTCTTTTGATGTTGCAATTCATCTATCACCTGATATGTTGCTTTTAGCAATATAATATTGGAATAAGCAACATGCTAGATGAAGATGTGATGGCTTTTAGAGAGTTTAATCGGTTTCACACACGGTTGGTCGGGGCGCTCAACGAGCATTTACTGGCCTCCGAATATTCATTGCCGCAAGTGCGGGTTCTTTATGAAGTGGCGAATGCCCCACGCAACAGTCCGCCTTCTGCCCGCGACCTGAGCGAGGTGCTCGGCATGGATACCGGTTATCTGAGCCGCCTGGTCAATGGGTTGGCGAAAGAGGGACTGATTGACCGCGTGCCGTCAGCCAGGAATGCGAAAAGGCTGGAACTCACATTGACAAAGGAAGGGCAAACGGTGTTTGCCGGCCTGAACACTGCGTCGTCCAAAGAGGCGGCGGCTCAGTTGAAAAACCTGTCTGAGACGGAAAAGCGCCAACTCATAGGCGCCATGGGTCGGGTCCGGCGCCTGCTGGGGGATAAACCGAAGGAAGCAACCTTTATCCTGCGAGACCCCGAGCCTGGTGATTTGGGATGGATCACGCATCAACACGGACGGCTCTACGCGGAGGAATATGGATGGGACTGGACATTTGAGGCGCTGGTGGCGGAGATTGTTGGACGATTTGCCAAAAACTTTGATCCGTCTAGCGAACGTTGCTGGGTCGCTGAGCGCGAAGGCGAGGTGATCGGTTCGATCTTCGTCGTGCGAGAGGATCATGAAACGGCCAAGCTGCGCCTGCTTTATGTTGATGGAAGCGCCCGAGGGCTTGGATTAGGGCGGCGGCTGGTGGACGAATGCCTGAGGTTTGCCAAGTCAAAGGGCTATAAGCGCATGGTTCTCTGGACAAATGATGTCCTGGTGTCGGCGAGACGCATTTACGAAGCCGCGGGGTTCGAGCTTTTGGAGGAAGAGCCCCATCACAGCTTTGGCAAAGACCTCGTTGGGCAATATTGGGGGCGCGATCTTTGAGGTCAGCTCACCGGAGGCCGGGTTATTTTGCTCCAATTAAACGACCGATGCTCTAAAGCAAAAGGAAGACCTTCAAAATCAACGGCCTCGCAGACATCATCAATATTCAGGAAAAATGGTGCCCCCAGCGAGAATCGAACTCGCACTTCCGTAAGGAAACTGGATTTTGAATCCAGCGCGTCTACCAGTTCCGCCACAGGGGCCCCATGTTGGATGCGGCCATCATAGCCAAGGCGGCGGCTCCGTCAATCGTGATGTTGCGGAGGCGGCCCCGGCCTGATAAACCTCGCCCCCTCCCCCTTCAGGAAACAGGAAACGACGCCGTGCTGAGAGGCCTTTACGACTGGACCATGAACCTGGCCGGACACCGCCACGCCCTGCTGGCGCTGGCCTTCGTCGCCTTCGTGGAAAGTTCCTTCTTTCCCATTCCGCCGGATATCCTGATCATTCCCATGGTGCTGGCGGCCAGGGACAAGGCCTGGCGCATCGCGCTGGTCTGCACCGTGGCCTCGGTCACCGGCGGCCTTGCCGGTTACGGCATCGGCTATTTCCTGTATGAGGCCATCGGCAAGCCGTTGCTGGAGTTCTATCACTACGCCGACAAGTTCGACCAGTTTCAGGGCTACTACCGGGAATGGGGCGCCTGGATCGTCGGCGGCGCCGGGCTGACGCCCTTTCCCTACAAGGTGATTACCATCGCCAGCGGCGTCGCCAGCCTGGACCCGATGGTCTTCACCGTCGCCTCCGTGCTGTCCCGGGGGCTGAGGTTCTTCCTCGTCGCCGGACTGCTGTGGTACTTCGGCGAGCCCATCCGGGTGTTCATCGAGAAAAACCTGGGCCTGCTGGCGACCGCCTTTTTTGTCCTGCTGTTCGGCGGCTTCGTGCTGGTCAAGTACCTGCTTTAGGATTATATGGGAGTCATGTCCCTGGAACGCCTGACCCCTCTCTTTATCCTGCTCGCCTCGGCGGCCTCCCTGCTGACGGCGCTGACGGCCGAGTACGGCTTCGGCGTCGATCCCTGCATCCTGTGCACCTATCAGCGCATTCCTTTCGTCGTCACCGCCCTGCTTGCCGTGGTTGCCCTCAGGCTGGATGCGTCCTCGTCCCTGCTGGCCGCGATCATCATCGTCTGCGGCCTGGCCTATCTGGGTGGCGCGGGGGTCGCCGTCTATCATGTCGGCGTCGAACAGCATTGGTGGGTCTCCGGCTGCACCGGCACCCTGGCCGAAAACGTCAGCCTGGACCAACTCAAGGCCAGCCTGATGCAGAAACCGGAGAAACCCTGCGACCAACTGGACTGGACCCTCTTCGGCATCAGCATGGCCACCTACAATGTGGTTTATTCCGGCGTGCTGGGGCTGGCCAGCCTCGCCGCCGGCCTGAAAATACGAAAGGCGAACCATGACCGATGACGGCAAGGGCTATTCGTCCGTGGACGGCCGCCTGCCCGGCGACCCCAGCCGGGAGCAGTTGATCGAACGGATCATCCGCGTTGATCAGGCGGGAGAATACGGGGCCGTGCGCATCTATCAGGGTCAACTCAGCGTCCTCGGCGGCGGCGCCAGCGGCCCGGTGATCCGCGAAATGCTGGACCAGGAGCAGGAACACCTGGACACTTTCTCGAACCTGGCCGCCGAACGCCGGGTGCGGCCGACGGCGCTGCTGCCGCTATGGCATCTGGCCGGCTTCGCCCTCGGCGCGGGGACCGCCCTGCTGGGGGAAAAGGCGGCCATGGCCTGCACCGTCGCCGTCGAGGAGGTGATCGACGAGCACTACGCCGATCAAGTGGAAAAGTTGGAGCGCATGGGCGGCGACGAGGCGGAGCTTGCCGAACTGTGCGAGACCTACCGCCAGGACGAACTGGCCCACCGGGACACGGGCCTGCAACACGGCGCCGAACAGGCCCCCGGCTACGAAGCCCTGACCGCCCTGGTCAAAACCGGCTCCAGAATGGCGATCTGGCTTTCCGAACGGGTTTAATCCTTAATCCCTGGGCCTCTCATGGCGGCGGACGAGGCCGGAGATGACGCCGCGGAAGGTGCGGACTTCCTGTTCCGTCATGGCCGCCCGCTGGAACATGTTGCGGATGTTGCGGACCATGGCCGGGCGCTTTTCCGGCGGCCTCAGGAAGCCGCAGTCGTCCAGTTCCTTTTCCAGATGCTCGAACAGGCCGACCAGTTCCTTCTTGTTGGCGGGCCGGGTGTGCTTGGGCATGCGCTCGTCGATGTCCGGCGAGGCGTCGCCGGACTGGAACCATTCATAGGCGATCAGCAGCACCGCCTGGGCCAGGTTGAGGGAACTGAAGGCCGGGTTCATGGGGATGGTCACCAGGGTGTCGGCGAGGGCCACGTCGTCGTTGTTCAGCCCCCAGGATTCGCGGCCGAACAAGACCCCGGGGCGGGCGCCCTGGGCGATCAGGGTCCGCATTTCCGCCGCCGCCGCGCGCGCCGTCAGGACCCGCTTGGTCATGTCCCTGTCCCGGGCCGTGGTGGCGTAAACATGGCTGAGGTCGGCGACGGCCTCGGCCGTGCTGTCGAACACCCCGACGGCGTCGAGAACCACGTCGGCCCCGGCGGAAGGCTTGAGGGCGTTCTCGTTGGGCCAGCCGTGAACCGGATCGACCAGGCGCATCTCGCCCATGGCGTTGTTGAGCATGGCCCGGGCCGCCATGCCGATGTTCTCGCCCAACTGCGGATTGACCAGAATAACGGCCGGTGCGCCATCGGAGACGGTGGCGCTGGATTTCGGCGGCCGGCGGGTTTTCGTGCCCTCGGCCATGATCTCAGGAGACACCTTCGCGGAACAGCTTGTAGATGATGCTGTCCCGGAGCGCTTCGTAGGAGGCCTCGATGATATTGGTCGAGACACCCACCGTCGACCAATGTTCGCCCTTATCTGACGTGGACTCGATCATCACCCGGGGCATGGCCCCGGAAGCGTCGGTGGAGCGCAGGATGCGGACTTTGAAATCGACCAGCCGCAGGTCCTCCAGGGCCGGATAGATGGGCGTCAGAACCTTCCGCAGGGCCCTGTCGAGGGCGTTGACGGGGCCGTTGCCCTCGGCGACGGCCATGTATTCCTCGTCGTCCACGGTCAACTTCACCGTCGCCTCGGAAACGATCACCAGCTCGCCCTTGGCGTTCCAGCGCCGTTCGTCGAGGACACGGAAGTTGTTGCAGTGGAAATAGTCGGGCACCCGGCCCAAGGCCCGGCGGGCCAGCAGTTCGAAGCTGGCCTCGGCGCCGTCGTAGGAATAGCCGTCGAATTCCCGTTCCTTGACCTGCTCGACGAGCCGCATGACCTTGGGGTCTTTCGGGTCCACGTCGATGCCGATTTCCCGGAACCGGGCGAGGATATTGGAGCGCCCGGCCTGATCGGAGACGACGATATGGCGCTGGTTGCCGACCAGGGCGGGATCCACATGCTCGTAACTGCGCGGGTCCTTCTCCACCGCCGAAACGTGCAGGCCGCCCTTGTGGGCGAAGGCGGATTCGCCCACATAGGGCGCGCCCCGGTCCGGCGAACGGTTTAACTGCTCGTCGAAGGTCCTGGAGACATGAGACAGCCGGGTCAGGTCCTCGGCTGAGATTCCCGTCTCGTAGCCCATTTTCAAAATCAGGGACGGGATGATGGAAATCAGGTTGGCGTTGCCGCAGCGCTCGCCGAGGCCGTTCAGGGCGCCCTGGACCTGCCGCACCCCGGCCCGGACGGCGGCCAGGGAGTTGGCGACGGCGTTACCGGTGTCGTCATGGCAATGAATGCCCAGATTGGCGCCGGGAATGTGTTCCGCGACGGCGGTGACGATGGCCTCGATTTCATGGGGCAGGGTGCCGCCGTTGGTGTCACACAGCACGACCCAGCGGGCGCCGGCCTCGTAGGCGGCGCGAACGCAACCGAGGGCGAAGTCCGGGTTGTCCTTGTAGCCGTCGAAGAAATGCTCGGCGTCGAACATCACCTCGTCCAGACGCTTCTTCGCGTGGGCGACGGAATCCGAAATCATGGCGATGTTTTCCGCGTGTTCGATTTCAAGCGCCACGTCGACATGAAAGTCCCAGGTCTTGCCGACCATGCAGACGATCCCGGCGCCGCAGTCGAGCAAGGCGTTGAGCCCCGGGTCGTTATCGGCGGAACGCCCGGCCCGGCGGGTCATGCCGAAAGCGGTCAGCCGCGCGCGTTCGAGCTTCGGCGGGGCGGCGAAAAAGGCGTCGTCGGTGGGATTGGCCCCGGGCCAGCCGCCCTCGATGTAGTCGACCCCCAGGCGGTCCAGTTCCTCGGCGATCAGGGTCTTGTCGTTGGCGTTGAAATCGATGCCCTGGGTCTGCGCCCCGTCGCGCAGGGTGCAGTCATACAGATAGACGCGGTTGTCGCTCATGGTTTCACCGAAATCCCAGGGAGAAAGATCGAAAAAAAGTATCAGGGCGGAGAATGAACAATTTCACTCCGGGGCTCAAGGTTTTCCGCATTGAAAACGGTTTTTCTCTTGCCATATCCCGGTGGTTCGTGGATTCCATTA
>CAYFOJ010000017.1:0-61784 GCA_964344645.1 uncultured Thalassospiraceae bacterium | reverse complement strand
TTTCAATGCGCACCCGCGCGTCCTTGCCGAGCAGCCCTTCGCGGCTCGCCGCCGCTGTCTCGGCGGCGCTGGGGGCTGTGGTGCCGGGGATCATCGGCACACCGCCGGCGGGAGCGGGAACGCTCGTCGGCGCCGGAGCCGTCGCCGCCGGGGCGGGCCGCGGGGCCGTTCCATCCGGGCCCGCCTGCCCCGCCTGTTCCCCTTGCGGCAAACCGGCGTTGGGATAGCGCCAGGCGGTGTAGAATTCAAAACCGACGAGAATGACGACGGAGGTAACGATGGCCAGAATGAGGTTGCGATTGTCGTTCATGGATGGATTTCCGTCGTCTCAGGAGGCTGGGCGGTGGGACTCGCATCCCCCGCATGATTGATGAGGGTGGTTCAGGTCACGGGCCATGGGCGAGCCGGGAACCGGGTCGATGCCTTCTCCCCCCCAGGGGTGGCAACGGCCGATGCGCCGCAGGGCGAGCCACCCGCCCTTGAACAGGCCGTGATGGTTAAGGGCTTCCATGGCGTAGCTGGAGCAGGTGGGATAGAAGCGGCAGCTTCCCGGCAGCACCGGCGAGATCAGCAACTGATAGCCGCGGACCAGCCCGGCGGCGAGACGCCGGGGGATGTGCCGCAGGGGGTTGTCGGAAGAAGCTGCCAATTTCGTTGTTCCCAATTAGTCCCTAACGGTAAGCGTCGAGTTTCTTCAAGGCCTTGGTCAAGTCCCCGAGCAGGGCGGCGAAAGGCCGGGTCAGGGTGGTCTTGCGTCCGATAATGACGAAATCGAACCCCGGGCGGGCGTGTTCCGTCATCACCGTGTCGGCGGCGGCCTTCAGCCTGCGCCGGGCCCGGTTGCGGCGAACCGCGTCGCCGACCTTGCGGCTGACCGTGAAACCCGCGCGCGCGGCGTCGCTGTCGGCCTCTCCGACGGGGCGGGGACGAATCTGCAGGATCAATCCCGGCGTAACCCACTTACGCCGGGTCGCGGCGACCCTGAGAAATTCGGGACGCCGTTTCAGGCGCGGAAGGGCGGACACGGACGCGTCCTAGGCGGAAAGGCGCTTGCGCCCCTTTGCCCGGCGGTTGGCGAGGACGCGGCGGCCGCCGACGGTGGCCATGCGGCTGCGAAATCCGTGGCGGCGCTTGCGGACAAGCCTGCTCGGTTGATAGGTACGTTTCAAAGGGCTTACTCCCGTCAAAAAACAAGCCCCGGTGTATAAGGTCTTGGCGGGGCGAAGTCAACGCCGTCGCGCCGTTTTTCCCACCTTTTCCCGCAACCGCCGGTCACGAGGCGGTCACGCAAAGGTGACTGGCCTGCCCGCGTCCCGGGCCCGTATAAAGAATGGGGCCGCGAAAGGCCCTTGGCATATTGTTTCCAACCGTCGTCCGGGACCCCCCATGACTCCAACCAGCCAGCCCTCCGCCGGAAATGGATTTTCAGCCAGGCGGCTGCTGCCGGTGCTCCTGCTGGGCGCCGGTTTCATCGCCTTTTTCGCCTTCGGCCTGGACCGTTACCTGTCCTTTCAGGCGCTGCAGGATAACCGGGCCCTGCTGCTCCACTGGCGGGACGAAAACTACCTGCTGGCGGCCCTGGCCTTCACCGGCGGTTATGCGGTGCTGAGCGGATTTTCCCTCCCCGTCGGCCTGTGGATGACCCTGATCGGCGGTTTCCTGTTCGGCACCGTCGCCGGTGGATTCCTCTCCCTGTTCGGGGCCTCGGCGGGGGCGACGGCGGTCTTTCTCGCCGCCCGTCACGCCTTCACCGACAGCCTGCGTGGCAAGACCGGAGCGGCGATGGCAAAAATGGAGGCCGGGTTCAGGGAAAACCAGTTGAGCTACATGCTGGTGCTGCGGCTGGTGCCGCTGTTTCCGTTCTGGCTGGTCAACCTGGTCCCGGCCTTCCTCGGCGTCACCCTGCGGGTCTATGTGGCCGGAACCCTGTTCGGCATGATCCCCGGGGCGCTGGTCTACGCCGGAGTGGGCAACGGGCTCGGGGCGGTCTTCGAAGGCGGCGGCGAACCGGATCTGGGCCTGATCTTCCGGTCGGAAATTCTACTGCCCATTCTCGGCCTGGCGGCGCTGGCGCTGATTCCCGTGGTCTACAAGCGTTTCTCCCGCAACACGCCATAGGAGGCGATCATGACGGAAATCGTGAACGTGGACATCTGCATCATCGGCGCCGGTTCCGGCGGCCTGTCCGTCGCCGCCGGAGCGCAACAGATGGGGGCCTCCACCGCCCTGGTGGAAAAGGGCGCCATGGGCGGTGACTGCCTGAACACCGGCTGCGTCCCCTCCAAGGCCCTGCTCGCCGCCGGCCACGCCGCCGAGGCGGTCCGCCGCGCCGGAGACTTCGGCATCCGAGCGGAGCCGCCGACGGCCGAGGCGGCGAGGGTTTTCGGCCATGTCCAGGACACCATCGCCGCCATCGCCCCCAACGATTCGGTGGAACGCTTCGAGGGCCTCGGCGTCCGGGTGATCCGCGCCGCCGGGCGCTTCAGCGGGCCCGGCGAAGTCACCGCCGGCGACACGGTGATCCGGGCCCGGCGCTTCGTCATCGCCACCGGTTCCTCCCCTTTCATGCCGCCCATCGAGGGGCTTGACCGGGTCTCCTATCTGACCAACGAAACCCTTTTCGACGGCCCGGACCTGCCCGGCCACCTGATCGTCATCGGCGGCGGCCCCATCGGCATGGAGATGGCCCAGGCCCACCGGCGGCTGGGGGCGCGGGTCAGCGTCCTGGAAATGGCCGCCATCTTGCCCAAGGACGACCCCGATCTGGTCGCCGCCGTCCGCGCCCGCCTGGAGCGGGACGGAGTCGATATCCATGAAGGGGTCAAGGTGGTGCGGGCGGAAAACACCGGGACCGGCGTCGCCGTGATCATCGAACGGGACGGCGCGGAGGAACGGATCGAGGGCTCTCACCTGCTGGTCGCCGCCGGACGGCGGGCCAACGTCGCCGGGCTGGGCCTGGAGGCAGCCGGCATCGACCATTCGCCCATGGGCATCAAGGTCGATGCCCGCCTCAGGACCTCCAACAAAAAGGTCTTCGCCATCGGCGACGTCACCGGCGGTCTTCAGTTCACCCACGTCGCCGGTTATCAGGCCGGGATCGTCATCCGCAACGCCCTGTTCCGGCTGCCTGCGAAAGCGGACACGCGGGCGGTCCCGTGGGTCACCTACACGGACCCGGAACTGGCCCAGGTGGGCCTGACCGAGGCCCGGGCGCGGCGACGCCACGGCGACATCCGGGTCCTCACCTGGCCCTTCGCCGACAACGACCGGGCCCGGGCGGAGCGGCGCACGGAGGGCCTGGTCAAGGTGGTGACCACGGCCCGGGGGCGCATCCTGGGCGCGGGCATCGCCGGCCCCCATGCCGGGGAACTGATCCAGGTCTGGGTCCTGGCCCTGTCGAAAAAGATGAAAATCAGCGACATGGCGGCGATGATCGCCCCCTATCCGACCCTGGGCGAGGTATCGAAACGTGCGGCCGGGGCCTATTTCACCCCGTCCCTGTTCGGCCCGGCGACAAAACGGATCGTCCGCTTTTTAAGATGCTTCGGATGATGATAGAATGGCGCCATGACCGAGAACCGGACGCCGCCCCCCGACATCCCCATGCCGAAGGCCATTTCCGGCCTGTCCGCCAAATTGCTGATCCTGACCATTTTTTTCGTCATGCTGGCGGAGCTGCTGATCTACACCCCGTCCATCTCGCGCTTCCGCAAGACCTACCTTGAAGACCACGTGGCCACCGCCCATCTGGCCTCGCTGGCCCTGGAGGCGACGCCGGACAACATGATCAGCCGCGAGCTGGAAACGGAACTGCTCTACCACGCCGACGCCTACTCGGTGACCCTGCGCCATCCCTCCCGCCGGGTGCTGATGTTGAGCCGGGAGAGAATGCCCGCCGTCGACGTCACCTTCGACCTGCGCCGGGGCGGCTTCGTCACCTGGATCGTCGACGCCTTCCAGGCCCTGTTCCGTACCGACAACCGGATCATCAGGGTGATGGGCATTTCCCCCAAGGCGCTGGACGTGGTCGTCGAGGTGGTCATCGAAGAGGCCCCCATGCGCCGGGAAATGCTCGCCTTCTCAGGCCGCATCCTGCAGCTTTCCATCGTTATTTCCCTGCTCACGGCGGGACTGGTCTACGTCAGCCTGTTGATGCTGATGGTCCGCCCCCTGCGCCGCATCACCCGCTCCATGGTCCGTTTCCGCGAGGACCCGGAAGACGAAACCCGCTATCTGAAGCCGTCCCGACGGCGCGACGAAATCGGCGTCGCCATGCGGGAACTGGCGCTGATGAAGGAACAGGTGCGCGCCGCCTTCAAGCAGAAGGACCGGCTGGCCACCCTGGGGGCCGCCGTCGCCAAGATCAACCACGACCTGCGCAATTCCCTGGCCACAGCCATACTCGCCTCGGACCGGCTGGCCGACATCGACGACCCGGAGGTAAAGCGGGTGACGCCACGCCTCTACAAGGCCATGGACAAGGCCGTGACGCTCTGCGGACAGACCATGGACTACGTTAGCGGCGGCCCGCCGAAACCGAATACCAGCCTGTTCCATTTGCGCGAACTGATCGCCGAGGCCGCCGCCGCCCTGCGTGACGGCATTACCATCGGCGACGAGGAGGACGGGGCCCTCGGCAGTCCCCGTTTCAGGGTCGTCAACGGCGTCGACTTCGCCGTCGACCTGGAGGCGGACCGGGAACAGATGTTCCGGGTGTTCAGCAACCTGCTGATGAACGCCCGCCAGGCCGGGGCCGGGTTCGCCGAAATCACGGCGGAACGCAAGGCCGGAATCGTGGAGATCGAAGTCCGGGACGACGGCCCGGGCCTGTCGGAAAAGGCCCACGACAAACTGTTTCAGCCCTTCGCCGGATCGAGCCGGGAGGGAGGAACCGGGCTCGGGCTGGTCATCGTCCGCGATATCGTCCGCGCCCACGACGGCGACATCCGGCTTGCCTCGGGCCCGCGCGAGCCGGCCCGCTTTCGTATCACCCTGCCGGAACGGCGCCGGAGTTGAACGCCATGAGTTGGAACCCCGGTCAATACCTGAAGTTTTCCGATCATCGCCTGCGCCCGGCCCTGGATATGATCAACCGTATTCCCGACCGGGCCTTCCGGCGCATCGACGATCTCGGCTGCGGCCCCGGCACGGTGACCCGGCTGCTCGCCGAACGCTGGCCCGATGCCCGGGTGACCGGCGTCGACGCCTCCCCCGAGATGCTGGCCCGGGCCGCCGCCGAAAGCCCGGATATCGGCTGGCGGCGGGAGGATATCGCCGCCTGGACGCCATCGGAGCCGCCGGACCTGATCTTTTCCAACGCCGCCCTGCATTGGCTCGACGGCCACGACGCCCTTTTCCCCCGCCTGCTGTCCCTGCTCGCCCCGGGAGGGGTCCTGGCCATCCAGATGCCCGACAACTACCGCGCCCCGTCTCATACCCTGATGGCCGAAACCGTTGAAGAAGGCCCCTGGAAGGAGTTGCTCGCGCCCCATCTGCGGCCCGCACCGGTAGCCGACCGGGAGGCCTATTACGATCTGCTGGCCGAAACCGCCACCCGCCTGGATATCTGGGAGACCACATACGTCCAGGCCCTGGAGGGGGACGACCCCGTCTTCCAGTGGATCAAGGGCACGGCCCTGAAGCCCCTGCTCGACGCCTTCGATGCCGCCGGGCGCGAGGACTGGAAACGGGATTTTTGCGACGCCTACCGGGAAAAGCTGCGGCGGGCCTACGCCGGGCGCGCCGACGGACGCACCCTGTTTCCCTTCCGCCGTCTGTTTCTTGTCGCCACGGCCTGAATTTTCTTGCAAAGTCCTTTCCGGGAACCAACCTGTGGACTCGCTTTGAGGAGGGAACGGCGCGATGAAAAACATGCCCTTCGGACGCCCCGGACGTTTTTACCGGGGCAACCTGCATACCCATTCCACCAATTCGGACGGGGCCTTGGCGCCTGCGGAGGTGTGCCGGAAATACCGGGAGGCCGGTTACGATTTCGTCGCCCTGAGCGAACACTTTATGGAGCGTTTCGACTTTCCCATCAGCGATACCCGGCCCTTCCGCGATGACGGCTTCACCACCCTGATCGCCGCCGAACTGCATCAGGGGACCATCGCCGTCGGGGAAACCTGGCACATCCTGGCCGTCGGCCTGCCCCTGGATTTCGCCCGCCCCGAACCCGACGAAGGCCCCGCCGAGATCGCCCGGCGGGCCGCCGACGGCGGCGCCTTCATCGGTATCGTGCACCCGTCCTGGTACGGCCTGACGGTGGAGGACGCAAAGCTGATTTCCTCCGCCCATGGGGTCGAAATCTACAATCACGGGGCGCATGTGGAAGGTTACCGGGGCGAGGACTGGGCGTTCTGCGACCAGCTTCTCAACGAAGGCTGGCGCCTGAGCGGCTTCGCCAGCGACGACGCCCATGCCGTGGACCACGACGCCTTCGGTGGCTGGATCAACGTGCTGGCCGAGGACAATGACCCGGACGCCCTGCTGCAATCCCTCAAGGACGGCCTCTATTATTCGTCCCTGGGGCCGGAAATTCACGACATCTCCATCGCGGACGGGCACATCAACGTCGCCTGCTCGCCGGTTTCGCTGATCTCCCTGCAGGGCCGGGGGGCGCGTTCTCGCCACAGCCTGGGCGACGGCCTGACGGAAGCGAGCTTCCCGGCGGACCGTTTCGAGGACGCCTACGTCCGCGTCACCATCGCCGACGGGGCGGGCCAGCGGGCCTGGTCGAACCCCATCTGGTTCAACTGAAAACGGGGAGTCAGTCGGCGAGGGCGACGCCTTCCCGGCGCGGGTCGGCGCCGCCGAACAGCTTGCCGCCGCGCACCCGGATGGCATGCAGGCCGCTGGTCATGGTCTTCAGCTTCACCACATGGCCGAGTTGTTCCAGCAGCGGTTCCAGCCGGGTCAGGTCCGTTTCCGCCTCCAGTTCCGTCGCCCCGTTGCGGTTGGTCATGTGCGGCATGTCGAGGGCGTCCTGGATGTCCATGTCCCAGTCTAGCGCGGCGATGATCGCCTGGGCGACGTAACCGATGATGCGGGAGCCCCCCGGCGAGCCGATGACCAGGATCGGCTTGCCCTCGCCGTCGATGACCAGGGTCGGGGCCATGGAACTGCGCGGTCGTTTCAGGGGCTCGGCGGCGTTGACCACCGGGCCGCCGTCACGCTCGGGGACGAAAGAGAAATCCGTGAGTTGGTTATTGAGCAGGAAGCCGCCGACCATGAGACGGGAACCGAAGGCGTTCTCGATGCTGGAGGTCATGGACACCGCGTTGCCCTCGCCGTCGACGACACTGATGTGGGTGGTCGACAGGCCCACATCGTCCCCGGCGGGGGAATAATTCCACGCCCCGTCCAGTCCGGGCATGCCCGGGGCGGCGTCGCCGTGGGCGCGCCGGGGCGGCAGTTCCTCGGCCCTGAGGGCGAGATAGCCCGGGTCGAGCATGCCGGCGGCGGGCACCGGCACGAAATCCGGGTCGGCGATGTAGGTGTTGCGGTCGGCGAAAGCCAGTTTCGAGGCCTCGGCGATGAGATGCAAGGCCTTCAAGTCCATCACCCCGTCGCCGCCCGGCTTCATGGACGCCAGATCGAAGGACTGGAGAATGCCGAGAATCTGCAGGGTGGTCAGGCCGCCGGACGACGGCGGCCCCATGCCGCAGACCAGCCAGACCCGGTAGAACAGGCAGGACGGGTCGCGCCTGACCGCCCGGTAGGCGGCCATGTCCTGCAGGGACAGGCTGCCCGGGTTGACGGCCGCCCCGTTGACGGCGGCGACGATGCTTTCGGCCAGGGGCCCTTCGTAGAAGGCATCGGCCCCTCCAGTGGCGACGCTCTCCAGGCTGTCGGCCAGGGGGCCGTTGGCGAGGGTTTCGCCGACGGCCCGGGGCGCCCCCCCGGAATCGTAAAAGTAGGCGCTTCCAACGGGCAGGGTCTTCAGATGCCGGTCCCGGGCGAGCAGGCCGTTGAGACGGGGCGAGACGGCGAAGCCCCGCCGGGCCAGTTCGATGGCGGGTTGAAACAGCTTGGCCCAGGGCAAGCGGCCGTGTTCCTCGTGGGCCATCTCCAGCATGCGCAGCAGGCCGGGAACGCCGACGGACAGCCCGCCGACGGCGGCCTCGAAAAATTTCTTCGGCTTGCCGTCGCCGTTCAGGAACATGTCCGGACCCGCCCCGGCGGGAGCCTTCTCACGCCCGTCATAGGCGGCGATTTCGCCGGTTTCCGCCTTCAGGTGCATCATGAAACCGCCGCCGCCGATGCCCGAGGATTGGGGCTCGACCAGATTGAGGACCATCTGCGCGGCGATGGCGGCGTCGACGGCGGCGCCCCCATCGCGTAGCATCCGGCGGCCCGCCTCGGCGGCCAGGGGATGGGCCGCGGCGATCATCCACTTTTCCCCTTCGGTGGAAAGCCGGGGCGCCGGTGCAGACTCTTCCGCCAAGGCCACCGCCGCCTCTGGGGAGGCCTTGGGCGTTTCGGCCTCCGGGGAGGCCTTGGGCGTTTCGGCCTCGGGGGAGGCCTCGGGGACGGGCGCTGTCTTGACGATCTCGGTTGCGGCCTTGGCGGCGACCACGGGCGGTTTTTTCACCGGCTTCGAACCGCAGGCGGCCAGGCCGCCGGAGAGCACGACGGCGGCGGTTAACGACAGGATGGCCTTGAACGGAAAACCCTGGACAGTCATGGGGCCATGGTACTCTCTGTCGGCGGCGAAGGGAATCATTTGTTGCCGTCGCCACCCCGTCGCCGTTACCCTTTGGCCAGAGGAAATGGAGTTCCCCCGTGCTGGATGCCCTGACCGCCTTTCTCTCCGCCTACCGGGTCGAATGGATGCTGCTTCTGTTCACCGGCGTGCTCTATTGGGCCTTCCGTTCCCGCTTTCGCCGCCGCGGCCCTTCATCCGGCGACGACAATCCTTTACAGTAGGGCCCGCTGATCCCAAAAACCGGAGGGCTTCGCCTTGAGCGTCCATCGTCAAAAGAACAAAATCACCGCCAGCCACATCCGCGCCCGCAAGGGCGGCGATCCCCTGGTCTGCCTGACCGCCTATACCTCCCTGACGGCGCAGTTGCTGGACGACAACACGGACCTGCTGCTGGTCGGCGATTCCCTGGGTATGGTGCTTTACGGCCTGGACGACACCCTGGGGGTCTCCCTGGAGATGATGATCGCCCACGGCAAAGCGGTGATGCGCGGGGCCCGGCGGGCCTGCGTCATCATCGACATGCCCTTCGGTTCCTATCAGGAAAGCCCCGCCGCCGCCTTTCGCAACGCGGCGCGCATCATGAAAGAGGTGGGCTGCGCCGGGGTCAAGCTGGAAGGCGGCGCGGAAATGGCGGAAACCGTCGATTTCCTGACCAAGCGGGGGATTCCCGTGCTCGCCCATGTGGGGCTGCTGCCGCAATCGGTCAACACGGCGGGGGGCTTCCGCTCCCACGGCAAGGAGGACGAGGAGGCGGCGCGCATCCTCGCCGACGCCATCGCCATCGCCGACGCCGGGGCCTTCGCCACCGTGGTCGAGGGAACCGTCGAGCCCCTGGCCCGGCGGATCACCGAAACCATCGACATCCCGACCATCGGCATCGGCGCATCGCCCGCCTGCGATGGACAGATCCTGGTCACCGAGGATCTGGTGGGATTGTTTTCCGACTTCACGCCGAAATTCGCCAAGCGCTACGCCGACCTGGGCCAGCAGATCGCCGACGCGGCGAAGCAGTATTCCGAAGACGTCCGTTCGGGCCGCTTTCCCGGGCCGGAGCATTGCTTCGGCATGCGCCGCGCCGCCGGTGACGGCGACTAGGCGATGATCGACATCGTGCGCACCGTCGAGGACCTGCGCCTGCGGGTCGGCGACTGGCGACGGCGGGGGCTCACCGTCGGCCTGGTGCCGACCATGGGCGCCCTGCACGCGGGTCACCTGAGCCTGGCCCGGCGTTCCCTGGAAACCCGGGACCGCACGGTGGCGACCCTGTTCGTCAATCCCAAGCAATTCGGCGAGGGCGAGGACCTGGACAGCTATCCCCGCGATGAGAAAAGCGACGGCGACAAGCTGGCAGCGGCGGGGGTGCATCTGCTGTTCGCCCCCGAGGCGTCGGAGATGTACCCGGACGGGTTTTCCACCGGCGTCCGCGTCACCGGGCTGGGCGACCTTCTCGAAGGCCGTCACCGGCCCGGCTTTTTCGACGGCGTCGCCACGGTGGTTTCCAAGTTGCTCAACCAAGCCGGGGCGGACACGGCGTTTTTCGGCGAAAAGGACTATCAGCAGCTGCAAGTCGTCAAACGGATGGTGCGGGACCTGAACATCCCCACCGTCATTGAAGGGGTGCCGACCGTGCGCGAGGAGGACGGGCTGGCCCTGTCGTCGCGCAATGTCTACCTGACCCCGGAAGAACGGACCTGGGCGCCGGTCCTTCACGCCACCCTGAGCCGGATCGCCGGGCGGCTGGCCGACGGCGAGCCCGTGGCCGAACTGGAGGACTGGGGCCGCCGGCAGGTGCTGGCCGCCGGGTTTTCCGCCGTCGACTACCTGGGCGTTTACGACGCCGAGACCCTGTCCCCCTACGAAGCCCCCGGCCGCCCCGGCCGGGTGCTGGGGGCCGCCTGGCTCGGGCGGGCGCGGCTGATCGACAACGTGGCGGTGCCGTGACGCCCATCGACAGCCTCGCCGGTGTCTTCTTCAGCGCCTTCCTCGCCGCCACCATCCTGCCCTTGTCCTCGGAAGTGGTCCTGGGCGCCCTCTATGCGGCGGGCGGCGGCGGCGCGTTGAGCCTTTGGCTGGTGGCCAGCCTGGGCAACGTGCTGGGGGCTGTCGTCAACTGGGGCCTGGGCCGCTACCTGCTGCATTGGCGGGACCGCAAATGGTTTCCGTTCTCGGAAAAGCAACTCGCCGGAGCGGAAGCCTGGTTCCGGCGTTACGGGGTGTGGTCCCTGTTGCTGGCCTGGGTGCCCGTCATCGGCGATCCGCTGACCTTCGCCGCCGGTTTTCTTAGGGTCAACCTGTGGCTGTTCCTGCCCCTGGTGGCCATCGGCAAGGCGGGCCGCTACGCCGCCGTGCTATGGCTGGCCGACGGCATGACGTGAACGGCGGGACGTCCCCTTATCTGAGATAGAGATGGACCTCGTTGTTCTTCGCCCGGTCGCTGGTTTTCCCCGACATGGCGACCCGCGAGGCGGGCAGTCCCATGTCGATCAGGGAGCGCAGCACGTCCTCGGCGAAACGCTGCGCCTTGTTGGAATTCAGCGCCACCCGGGCCGGACCACCGGCGGCGGGGGCGACGGCGACCAGATCGAAGACCGCCCCGGGACGGCGTTCGAGGACCCGGCTGACGGCGGAATAGAGCGCCTGCTGGTATGGAATGTCGGGCCGGTCGAAGCGAATCACCACCAGCGGACGGCGGGTCGAGGTGTCCATGGCCCGGGCCGGACCCTGGAAGATGGAATTCCCGGCGGCGGCGATGACCGCCTGGTTGGCCAGGCTGGCGCCGTAGATCTCGCCGCCCTTGATACCCGCGGACAGCAGGTTGAGGTTGGAGCTTTCCGTCGCCACGTAGTTGGTCTGGCGGCGCACGTCTTCGGCCAGTTCTTTCAGCAGACGCTCGATCAGGACCACGGTCCGGTTGACCTCGTCCTCGAGAATGGCGAGTTGCCGGTGGTCTTCGTCCACGGCCCCGGAAACGCTGAAGGCGGCGCGGGTCGATTCGGACAGGAACGCCGACATGGTGGAATCGGCGGCGACGGCGGTGGCCAGGCGGTTCAGTTCGCCGGTATCGCGGCTGATCTGTTCCAGATTGGCGCGGGCGGCGTTGAACTGCTGCACCAGGATCGGGTTGCCCGGCGTGGTGCCCACCTGCAGGCGGGTGTTAATGGCGGCGACGCTGCCGTGATACTGCTGGGAATCCTTGACGATGCGGGCCCGCAGTTGCTGCAGGGAGCCGTTATGCCGGGAAATGGACTGCTGCAGCCGCTTAAGTTCCGAGCGCAGCTCGATCACCTTCTTGCCGACGAAGGTTCCCGTCGACTGGCCCGGGGTCACCCCTTCGGGCTGGAAATTACTGGTGCCGAGGACGGGGGTTTGCGCCGGGGCCTGGGCCGGAACGGCGGCGGGGGCTTCCGCCTGCTGCGGGGCGGGCGCCTGCGCGGTTTCCGCCTCGACCGTGCCGCCGGCGGGGTCCTCGCCGGTCAGGGATGGCCACAGCGCGTCTTCGGTGAAGGAACACGCGGGGAGAAGCAGCGCCGCGCCCAGGACAACGGCTCGAAATCCCGGCGACTTACGGAAGGTGATGAACTGCATTATCGCGACTGAGCCTTTGATCTAAAATATATTGACGTCGCCCCGGAGAAGAGGGGTCGAGAATGATACCTGACGAAATATTTCTAAAACGTGAAACGATCGCCCCTACTCTTATATTTGTCAGGATATTACTCAAAGCCACATGGCGCGACAAGGACGGATTTGCACCATTTTGCCCCGGTGAAAAAGATCGGCCATAAGGTCTTGCGTTCGAAAAGCCGCTGGAGTAGTGTCCGCCCACTTCGCCTGAACGGCGTTGGCCCGATGGACCCTTAGCTCAGCTGGATAGAGCATCTGACTACGAATCAGAAGGTCGGGCGTTCGAATCGCTCAGGGTCCGCCAGTTTAAACCCCTGACTCCCATGGACGGAGTCAGGGGTTTCTCTATTATCGCGGGGCGGTCTACTTGTCCCAGTTGGCCCAGTTGACGCCGGCCTTTCTGGACACCATGTCCTCGCCCATCTGCCGGGTCTTGGCGACCAGGCTGAGGACGATGGTCTTGATCGCCGGGTCCATGGCATCGACCCGTTTGCGGAAGGCCTCCCTGGACATCAGGATGGCGTCGACATCGGTCATGGCGACCACCGAGGCCATGCGCGGGCTGTCGTCGAACAGGGCGACCTCGCCGAAAATCTCGCCCTTGCCCAGTCTCGCCACGGTCTGCGGATTGGTGGAATGGTACCCCTTGCGGATCTCCACCTCGCTGCTGCGGATAATATAGACGAAATCGCCCGGCTCTCCCTCGTCGAAGATCAGGCTGTTGGCCTTGAAGGTTTGCCGCTTCATGTCGGTGGGACCGGCTTTTCCCGTTTCAGTCATGACAATGGAACTCCCGGCCCGGATCCCCGGGCCACTTCTGACAGGGTTTCAAATCAGCGCAAACATAACCATTCACAGGGCGGGGCCAAGGGAAAATCCTGTGGATAACCCGTTTTTCCCGGCGAGACGGCCGCCCCCGGCGCCCGGGCTTGACAAGGGGATTGAACCGAACAGAAATTTTTATTAGTATACAAATAAATTTTCTCCCCCCTGGGGCCGTCTGTCCGGAGTCGATCATGCCCGAGCATGCCTTATTCGAATACGAAACCCCCGAGACCGTGGCCGACGCCGCCCGGCTGCTGGCGCGAGGGGAATGGACGATCATGGCGGGCGGGACGGACCTGTACCCCGCCGCCGTCGGACGTCCTCTCTCATCGCCGGTGCTCGATGTTTCCCGCATCGACGGCTTCCGCGACATCCGCCGGGTCGGCGACCAATGGCGCATCGGCGGCGGCGCGACCTGGACCGACGTCATCAACGCCCCCCTTCCCGCCGCCTTCGACGGCCTGAAACAGGCGGCGCGGCAGGTCGGCTCGGTGCAGGTCCAGAACGCCGCCACCGTCGCCGGCAACCTGTGCAACGCCTCGCCCGCCGCCGACGGGGTGCCGCCGCTGCTGACCCTGGAAGCGTCGGTCGAGCTTTCCTCGGACAAGGGAACGCGGACCCTGCCCCTGCGTGATTTCATCACCGGCAACCGCCGCACCCGGATCGAGGCCGGGGAACTGCTCGGCGCCATTCTCGTTCCCGCCGGTGACGGCGACGCCGTGTCCCGTTTTCTGAAACTGGGCAGCCGGGAATATCTGGTCATTTCCATCGTCTCCGTCGCCCTTCTGCTGAGAACGGGGGACGACGGCCGCATCACCGACGCCCGCATCGCCGTCGGCGCCTGTTCGGAAGTCGCCCGCCGCCTGCCCGCCCTGGAACGGAACTTGATCGGCAGGCTCCCCGGTCCGGCCCTCGCCGACTGCGTCACCCCCGACCATCTGGCCCCGCTCAGCCCCATCGACGATGTCCGCGCCGGCGCCGCCTACCGGCTGGAGGCCGCCCTGGAACTGTTGCGCCGGGGCCTGACGGAGGACCCGGCATGAACAAGCTCTCCTTCACCCTGAACGGCAAACCCGTGTCCGCCGCCGCCGACAAGGCGGCGCGGCTGTCCAAGGTGTTGCGCGACGACCTGGGGGCGACGGGGGTCAAGGTCGGCTGCGACGCCGGAGATTGCGGCGCCTGCACCGTTCTGCTGGACGGCGAGGCGGTCTGTTCCTGCATGGTCCCCCTGGGCCGGGTCGAGGGGCGCGCCGTCGAAACCGTGGAGGGCCTGTCGGAAGAGCAGGCGCTGAACCGGCTGCAACGGGCCTTCCTGCATCACGGCGCGGCCCAGTGCGGCATCTGCACGCCGGGCATGCTGATGGCGGCGACGGCCCTGCTCAGGGCCAATCCGACGCCGGACGCCGACGCGGTCAAGGACGCCCTGGGCGGCGTGCTCTGCCGCTGCACGGGCTATGCGAAAATCATCGACGCGGTCGTCGCCGCCCACGGCTTCGACGAAGACGAAATCACCGCCGCCCCGGGACAGGCCGTCGGCGGGCGCATCCGCCGCCTGGACGGGGAGGCCAAGGTCACCGGGGCCGACATTTTCGCCGACGACGAGGCCCCCGCCGACGCCCTGGTCGTCCGGGTCGTGCGCTGCCCCCATCCCCGGGCCGGCTTCACCATCGGCGACACGGACGCCTTTCTCGCCTCCCATCCCGGCGTCACCGCCGTCTTCACCGCCGCCGACATCCCCGGGCTCAACCGCTTCGGGGTCATTCCCGGGTTTGCCGAACAGCCGGTCTTCGCCGAAGACGAATGCCGCTTCCGGGGCGAGGCGGTGGCCGCCGTCGCCGGCGAGGCCGACGCCATGGCCGCCCTAAACCTGGACGACTTTCCCGTCGAATGGGAGCCCCGGCCCGCCGCCGTCACCATGGCCGAGGCGACATCGGAAGACGCCGCCCTGCTGTTCGAGGACCGTCCCGGCAACATCCTGACCGGCGGCCTGGTCCAGCGTGGCGACCTGGACGCCGGTTTCGCCGCCGCCGAACACGTGGCCGAGGGCCGTTTCAGGACCGGTTACGTGGAACACGCCTACATCGAGCCCGAGGCCGGCTTCGCCGTGCGCGAGGGCGGCCGAGTGCGCATACACGCCTGCACCCAGGCCCCCTACATGGACCGGGACGACATGGCCGTCATTCTCGGCATCGCGCCGGAAGACGTGCGCATCGTGCCGACCTCCACCGGCGGCGGCTTCGGCTCCAAGCTCGACTTGTCGGTCCAGCCCTATATCGGGCTGGTGGCGTGGCTGACCGGACGGCCCGCCCGCATCACCTACACGCGGGCGGACTCCATGATGTCGACGACCAAGCGTCACCCGTCGGAGATTCATGCCCGCATCGCCGCCGACGCCTCGGGAAAACTGGCGGCGCTGGACTTCCACGGCGACTTCAACACCGGGGCCTACGCCTCCTGGGGGCCGACGGTGGCCAACCGGGTGCCGGTGCACGCCGCCGGACCCTATGTCTATCCGGCCTACCGGGCGCAGAGCCGGGCCATCCACACCAACGGCCCGCCGTCGGGCGCGTTCCGGGGCTTCGGCGTGCCCCAGGCCAGCTTCGCCCAGGAGACCCTGTTCGACGAGCTGGCCGACGCCCTCGGCATGGACGCCCTCGACTTCCGCCTCGCCAACGCCCTGGAGAACCACGCCGAGACGGTGACCGGCCAGGTCTTCGAGCAGGGAGTCGGCTTCAAGCAATGCCTGGAGGCCCTGAAGCCCCACTGGGACCGGGCCCTCGCCGACGCCGCCCGCCACCCGGGCCCGCATCGGCGCGGCGTCGGCCTCGCCGGCATGTGGTACGGCTGCGGCAACACCTCCCTGCCCAACCCGTCGACCCTGAGGGTCGGCGTCAGGAAGGACGGCTCCGTCGTCCTGTTCCAGGGCGCGGTGGACATCGGCCAGGGGGCCAACACGGTGATGGCGCAAATTTGCGCCGACGCCGTCGGCCTGCCCGTGGAGAGCCTGCAACTGGTGCTGGGCGACACGGACCTGACCCCCGACGCGGGCAAGACGTCGGCCTCGCGCCAGACCCTGGTCTCGGGCAAGGCGGCCTATCTGGCCGGGCGCGACCTGCGCGAGAGCATCCTGCGCCTGTCCAACGCCGACGACGACGCCGCCATCGTCCTCGACGGACCGCTCCTGAAAGTCGGCCAATCGGAAATCGACCTGGGCCGACTGGACGCCGACGCCGACGGCTTCGTGCTGATGGGCGAGGGCACCTTCGACCCGCCGACCGCGCCCCTGGACGAAAACGGCCAGGGCATCCCCTACGCCAGTTTCGGTTACGGCGCCCACATGGTCGAGGTCGAGGTGGATACCGGCCTGGGCCTGGTCAAGGTGCTCAAGGTAACCGCCGCCCACGACGTCGGACGGGCCATCAATCCGCTGATGGTGGAAGGCCAGGTCGAGGGCGGCGTCGCCCAGGGGCTGGGCTTCGCCTTGCTGGAGGAGTACCATGTCGGGCGCAGCGAAAACCTGCACGACTACCTGATCCCGACCATCGGCGACGTGCCGGAGGTGGAAACCATTCTCATCGAGGAAGCCGACGCCCACGGGCCCTACGGGGCAAAGGGCATCGGCGAACAGGCGCTGATCCCCACCGCCCCGGCCCTGATCAACGCCGTCCGCCACGCCACCGGGGCCCGCATCCGTCAACTGCCGGCGACGCCGGAACGGGTGTTGGCGGCGATCCGCGAAGCCGGGGGAGAAACACCATGAACGACAAGATCCGCTGCGACGCCTGCCCGGTGATGTGCTACATCAAGCCCGGACGGTCCGGCGCTTGCGACCGCTACGCCAACGAAGACGGCGACCTGGTCCGGGTCGACCCCATGGTCATCGTCGAACACGCCGCCGAATCCGACGGCAAGCTGGTGCCCTTCATGAAGGACACGGAAGGAGCCCGCTTCGTCACCGCCGTCGGCGCGGGCACCACCTATCCCGACTACAAGCCCGCCCCGTTCATCGTGTCGAGCAAAATGAACGGCGTCGACATGGTGACCGTGGTGACGGAGGGCATCTACAGTTACTGCGGCGTCAAGATCAAGATCGACACCGACCGCCACCTGGGCCCGGAACAGAACGCGGTGCGTTTCAACGGCGAGGCGGTGGGCCATGTCACCACCGGTGAATACGGCTCGCAGATGCTGTCTCTCGGCGGCGTCCACCATTTGACCGGCGGCTCCAAGAAAGAAGGCAACGCCACCTGCGAGGCGATGCTGAAACTGTGCAACCGGGAAGCGGTGGAACTGGATATCGACGGCGGCGGCAATGTCGTCGTCGAGGCGGGCAAGCCGCCGATCATCAACGGCGTCAGGGAAGAGCGCATGCGGGTCGGCTGCGGGTCGGCCACCATCGGCATGTTCGCCAAGCAATGGCACGGCCACGTCGACGAGGTGGTGGTGATCGACGACCACATCACCGGCGTGCTGTCCGAACACCAGTCCGGCAAGCTGCTGGGCATCGAGCCGACGGGCATCTCCATCAAGGGACGGCGCTCGACCCCGGGACGCTATTTCCAGGTCGCCGAACCGGGAACGAGCTGGGGCGGCACGGACATCGAGGACCCGCTGAGCATCCTCGGCCCCTTCAACGCCAAGACCGCCCGGCCCGGCCTGACCCTGCTGCTGGTCAGCACCACCGGCGAACAGTCCGCCTATTTCGTTCTCGACGAGGACCTGGTCCCCCGGCCCCACGAGATGCCGCCGGTTCTCGCCGCCTCCGTCGAGCGCATTCTGGAGAACTGCGAACCGGCGCTTTGCTCGGTGATGTTCATCGGCGGCGCCGGGGGGTCGCTCCGCGCCGGGGTGACGGAAAACCCGGTGCGCCTGACCCGTTCGGTCAAGGATGCCCTGACCTACGTCTCCAGCGGCGGCGCGCCGGTGTTTATCTGGCCCGGCGGCGGCATTACCTATATGGTCGACGTCATGCAGCAGCCCGCCAACTCCTACGGCTACGTGCCGACCCCGGCGCTCGTCGCCCCCATCGAGTTCACCCTGCGCCTGGAGGACTACCGGGCCATGGGCGGACACATGGACCAGGTCCGTTCCATCGACGAGGTGACCGCCCGGGACGGCCTGACCCATCTGTCCCGGCCCGAAGGCATGCCCTGGCCCATGTCGGCGCTCAACTTCGCCTGGTCGGACGGCGGCAAGGAGGGGGCATGAACAGCGGTCCGCAATCGGCCCTGCTCGGCGACGGCCGCCTGCATCTGCAGCACGGCCCCATCGATCTGATCATCGAATCCTTCGGCCCCTGCGTCGATGTCAGCCGCTCCTACCATCAGGCGAAACGGCGCTTCGAGACGGTCCTCGACGAACTGGTCGGCGAGTTGCCCCGGCTGCGCCTGCCCCTGGACGACGAGCACCCGCCGAAAGGGCCGACGGCCCGGCGCATGGCGTGTGCCTGCGAACGCCACGGCGGCGTCTTCATCACCCCCATGGCCGCCGTCGCCGGCGCCGTCGCCGACGAGGTGATGGCGGCCATGGTGCGCGGGCGGCGGCTGAAACGGGCCTACGTCAACAACGGCGGCGACATCGCCCTTTTCCTGGCCCCGGGGGAAAGCTTCGACATCGGCATCGTCTCCTCCGTCGAACCGCCCACGGCGGCCGGACGCATCCGCATCGACGCCACCGATCCGGTGCGCGGCGTCGCCACCAGCGGCTTCCATGGGCGCAGCCTGTCGCTGGGAATCGCCGATGCGGTCACGGTTCTCGCCGAAACGGCGGCGGCGGCGGACGCGGCGGCGACCATGATCGCCAACGCCGTCGACCTGCCCGGCCATCCGTCCATCGGGCGGCAACCGGCCCGGGACCTGGACCCGGACAGCGATCTCGGCGGCCGCATGGCGACGGTTCGGGTCGGCGCCCTGTCGGAAGAAGAATGCCAAACCGCCCTCGACGCAGGGCTGGCCGCCGCCCGCGCCCTGATCGACGGTGGCGAAATTCACGCCGCCGCCCTCTGCCTGAACAATGAAATTCGCACCACCGGCGCCCACTACGCCCTGGAAAAGGAACCCGCGCATGCCTGACATTTCGGTCCGCAAGATTCAGTTGACGGTCGATGAAATCTTTCACGAAGGGGGCCCGCCCGCTGCCGAGCCGCTGCGCCGGGCCGCCGCGCTGGCGGTCATCCGCAACCCCTACGCCGGACGCTACGAGCCCGACATCCAAGGCCTGATGGAAGACCTGAAGCCCCTGGGGCTCGACCTCAGCGAGCGTTTGATCGAGGCCCTCGGCGGTGATCCGGCGGTGGTCGAAGGCTTCGGCAAGGGCGCCATCATCGGCGCCGGCGGCGAGCTGGAACACGGCGCTTTGTGGCACGCCCCCGGCGGCTATTCCATGCGCGCGCGGCTCGGCGATTCCAAGGCCATCGTGCCGTCGGGCAAGAAGGTCGGCGGCGTCGGCTGCCGCCTCGACATTCCGATCACCCATGTCAACGCCTCCTATGTGCGATCCCATTTCGATTCCATGGAGGTCGGCATCGACGACGCGCCCCGGGCCGACGAAATGATCGTCGCCCTGGTGATGACGACGGGACCCCGCATTCACAGCCGCTCCGGCGGCCTGCAAGCTTCTGACATCAAGGGAGAGGACGGACTGAGATGAGCAACGCCAAGATCAGGAAAATCGTCACCGTAATCGACGAAATCCACAACGAAATGGGCCGGACCATCGATCCGCCGACCCGCCGCGCCGCCGCCGTTGCGGTGATCGAGAACCCCTTCGCCGGGCGCTACGTGGAAGACCTGGAGCCGCTGATGGACATCGGCGCCGAGCTGGGCGGCCTGCTGGGCGAGAAGTGCGTCGAGGCCCTGGGCATCGAGCCCGCCGCCGGCGAAAGCTACGGCAAGGCGGCCATGGTCGGCGAGGACGGGGAACTGGAGCACGCCGCCGCCATCCTGCATCCCAAACTGGGCGCGCCGCTGCGCAAGGCGGTGGAGAAGGGGGCGGCCCTGGTGCCGTCGTCGAAAAAACGCGGCGGCCCCGGCGCGCCCCTGGACGTGCCCCTGGGCCACAAGGACGCCGCCTACGTGCGCAGCCATTTCGACGGCATGGAGGTGCGCATTAACGACGCCCCCCGGGCCGGCGAGATCATGGTTGCGGTCTGCGTCACCGACAGCGGCCGCCCCCTGCCCCGGGTCGGCGGGCTGGAAGCCGCAGACGCCAAGGGCGAAGACGGGTTGCGCTGAATGGACGAGCCCTATCTCCTCGACGATCAGGTCGGTTTCATCCTGCGCCGGGCCAGCCAGCGCCACGCCGGGCTGTTCGCCGACGCCATGGAGCACGGCCTGACCCCGACCCAGTTCGCCGCCCTGGCGAAACTGCACGAGATGGGGCCCTCGACCCAGAACCATTTGGGCCGCATGACGGCCATGGACGCGGCCACCATCAAGGGCGTCGTCGACCGGCTGCGCAAGCAGGACCTGGTCTGCACCCGCGCCGACCCCAGTGACGGACGGCGCATGCTGGTGGCCCTGACCGGCCATGGCGAGGACATTATCGCCGACGTCATTCCCTTGGCCCGGGAAATCACGGAACAAACGTTGAAGCCCCTGAACAAACGCGACCGGGAAGCGTTTCTCAGGCTGCTCAGAAAACTTTGCTAAGGGAGAAACAGGCCATGCCCGATAAACTCGTCGTCCGCAATATCGGATTGCTGCTCAGCGGCGATCTGGACAACCCTATCCTGGACGCGGATTGCGTCGTCGCCCTGGACGGGCGCATCGCCGCCGTCGGGCGGGAAAAGGACCTGGATACGGAGGACGCGGGCGCCGTCGTCGACGCCAACGGCACCGTCCTGGCCCCGGGCCTGATCGACAGCCACGTCCACCCCGTCGCCGGCGACTGGACGCCCCGCCAGAGCCAGTTGAACTGGATCGACAGCAGCCTCAACGGCGGCGTCACGACGATGATTTCCGCCGGCGAGGTGCACATGCCCGGGCGGCCCAAGGACGTGGTCGGGCTGAAGGCATTGGCCATCGCCTCGCAACGGACCTTCGACGCCTTCCGCCCCAACGGGGTCAAGGTTCACGCCGGTGCGCCGGTCATCGAGCAGGGCATGGAGGAACAAGACTTCAAGGACCTGGCCGACGCCGGGGTGAAGCTTCTGGGCGAGGTCGGCCTCGGCAGCGTCAAGGCCGGCGAGGAGGCCAAGAAGATGGTCGCCTGGGCCCGTAAGTACGGCATCCAGAGCACCATCCACACGGGCGGGCCGTCCATTCCCGGCTCCGGGCTCATCGACAAGGACGTAGTGCTGGAGGCGGACGCCGACATCATCGGCCACATCAACGGCGGCCATACGGCCCTGCCCGACGATCAGATCGTCTGCCTGTGCGAAAGCTGTGGGCGGGGCATCGAAATCGTCCACAACGGCAACGAGCGTTCCGCCCTGCTGGCGCTGAACACGGCCCGCGAGTTGAAACAGATGGAACGGGTGATCCTGGGCACCGACGGGCCCGCCGGGTCCGGGGTTCAGCCGCTCGGCATCCTGCGCATGATCTCCATGCTGTCCAGCCTGGGCGACGTGCCGGCGGAACAGGCCTTCTGCTTCGCCACCGGCAACACGGCGAAAATGCGTGACCTGGACTGCGGCCTGATCGAGGTCGGCCGGGCGGCGGATTTCGTCATCATGGACAAGGCCCAGCACACGGCGGGCAAAACCCTGCTGGAAAGCGTCCACCTCGGCGACCTGCCCGGCGTCGGCATGACCATCATCGACGGCGTCGTGCGCACCGAGCGCAGCCGCAACACCCCGCCCGCCACCACCCTGCCGCAGCTTATTCTGGGACGGTTTACTTAATTGATTCATTAAGTAAACTGTCCCGACAATGAAATTGCTGTTTCTCCTCATCACGATTCCATTGGCGGTTTCGGCGGCGGTCCTCGCCCTGGCCGTCGCCTTCGGCGGGCCGGACGATCTCGACCCCATGCCGAGCATCAACGAGCCCTTTGAAGACGTGGACTTTTCCACCCTGCCTCCCCCGAACCGGTATTCGGCCCGCGACGGAAGCCGCCTGGCCTTTCGTTCCTATCCCCCGAAAGCCCATCCCCCGCGCGGCGCCGTGGTGCTGATACACGGCTCTTCGGCGAGCGGCGCCAGCATGCACGTGATGGCCCGGGAGCTGGCCGGGGCGGGCTACAGGGTCTATGCGCCGGACATGCGCGGACACGGGGAGTCCGGCGTCAGGGGGCAGATCGACTACATCGGCCAGTTGGAAGACGATCTGGAGGACTTCGTCGCCTCCCTCAAACCGGAAGGGCCGTTAACCCTCGCCGGATTTTCCTCCGGCGGCGGATACGCCCTCAGGGTCGCCGCCGGTTCCCGGCGGGGCCTTTTTGCCAACTACCTGCTGCTCGCCCCCTTCCTCGGCCAGGACGCGCCCACCTATCGGCAAGACAGCGGCGGCTGGGTCAGTGTCGGCGTGCCGCGCCTCATCGCGCTGACGGTCTTCAACAGCATCGGCGTCCGCGCCTTCAACGACCTGACCGTGACCAGATTCGCCCTGGACGAGGAAGCCAGGAAATTCCTCACCCCGCACTATTCCTTCGCCCTGGCGCAGAACTTCCGCCCGGAACGGGATTATCGGGCGAGCGTTCGCGCCCTCGACAGGCCCGTGCGCGTGGTGGTGGGAGAGGACGACGAGGCGTTTCACGCGGACCGGTTCGCCGGGGTCTTCGAAGCCGAGGGGAAATCCGTTCCGGTCACCCGGGTTCCAGGCGTCGGCCATGTCGCCCTGGTCCTCGACCCCGCCGCCATCGGGGCCGCCGTCTCCGCCCTGCAGGCGATGAACACACCGTAACATCCCCGGCGATGATTTCCAGGCGGGCTGTTCAGATCAAACTGCATTTAATCGGAATCGATTAAATGCAGATAATTTGATCGCTATATATCAGATAGAGCAACTTATCTGCGTTTGAAGAAACGCAGGTTGCTCTAGTCGGTCGGGGTTTGGGACATGACCTGCGCGAACCGTAACAGGTAGCCATCCGGGTCCAGGACGGCAAATTCCGTGCGCTCATCCATCACGTCGGCTCGCCAGTATTGCCTTGTATACATATCGACAAACGGCTTCAGCCCCGCTGACACGACCGCATCGTAGATCTCGTGCACATTGTTGACGAAAAACTGAAAATTCACCCCTCGCCCGAAAGGGGTTTCAAGGGGGGCCGGTTCCCAAACGCCATCCTGCTCCCAGGAGCCGATCATAATCTGCGAGCCTTGTAACGCCAAATAGGCATGGGTGTCGTCCCCTCGCCGCTGCGCCACCTGAAAGCCGATAACGCCGGTGTAGAAATCGAGGCTTTCGTCGAAGTTGGAGCAATACAACTCGGGCACGAGGGGATTAATCTGGAACATTGCAATCAGATCACCTGGGTGGTGGCGGCGTTGGCCAGGATGGCCTCGTCGCCGGCGGCGATGACCCGGTCGATTTCCCGGCTGACGTCCTCGCCGAGGACGCCCTGCTCCGGAGCCTTGGCGATCAGGTCGAGGGCCGTGTCCCGGGCCTGGTCGAAGGCGGTGCGCCGACCGCTGGCCTCGTAGTCGTCCCGGCCCTGGCGCAGGAAGGCCCGGGGCGACAACTGCTCGCGGCAGTATTTCAGGGTATGGGCGCTGTCCAGGAAATGCCCGCCGGTGCGGATGGAGGACAGTTCCTCCCAATTGAGGCTCTCCTCGCTGATTTCCGGCTTCTGGATGAAACGCCGCAGAATGCGGCCGATCTCGTTGTCGAGCACCGCCTGCACGGGGCTGAAGACGGTGGCGCATTCGAGCTGGCCGACGCCGCCCATGACATCGACGCCGGACAGGGCGACGGTCTGGGCCAGCATGGCCCGTTCGGCCAGGGACTGCACGTCCACGTCCGGGGTGTCGGAACCGGCGCCGTAGGTATGGGCCGGCAGGCCGAAGCCGTGCTTCATCAACTGGATGGCCATGCTCGCCGTCTGCAGGGATTCGGCGCAGGACTGCAGGGCGCTGCCGGTGCGCATGTCCAGGGTGAACATCAGCGGCGTGGCGATCACCGGGGTGCCGGGAACGGTGACGTGGGTGATGACGACCATGGCGAGGATTTCCGCCGCCGCCATCAGCACCATGCCCGCCGCGGACAGCGGCGCCGTGCCGCCGGCGGACGGCAGGGAGCAGGCGTGCACGGGCAGCCCGTGCCGCCCGGCCTGCAGGATCGCCTCGGAATCCATGTACTTGAATTCCAGCGGCGTGAAGGAACAGGTGATGCAACTGGCCAGGGGGCGGCGGCGCAGCTCCTCTTCGCCGCCGGCGGCGAGGGCGGCGATGCGCATCAGGTATTCGATGTTCTCCTTGCCATAGGGCTGAATCCAGCAGTGCTTGTCCGTGCGGCGGATCATCTCGCCGAAGCTGTGAATGTCGGCGGTGATTTCCGGCACCCCATGGACGAAGGGATGGGCGACGAAACCGATCTGCTCCAGGCCGCTGGCGACGGCGCCCATTTCGGCCACGGCATTCAGGTCCAGGTTGCGGTAGTCGGTCGTCTCGGGGTCCACATAGCCGTGCCCGCCGGTGCCCGTGCGCATGATGAAGCCGCCGTCACTCCGGGGCAGATGGATGTCCCGGTCCGGGCTCTTGCCGTAAAGGGAGACGGTCTTCGGGGTTTCCCGCAGGGCCTCCTCGACCAGGGCGCGGGGCAGGCGCAGGCGGTCGCTGTCGCCGCCCTCTACGGCGCCGGCCTTTTTCAGGGCCTCGGCGACGGTGGGATGAATGATGACGACGCCGTAATCCTCGAGCAGCCCGAAGGCGCGGGATTTCAGTTCTTCAATGTCGCCCTCGCCGAGAAACCCGAAACCCGGACGGCCCGGAATGCCGCCGTGCAGGTGAAAGGCGTCGGCTTCCTGTTTGGTTTCCACCGGTTGGCCACGGCCGCGCCTGCGCCCGGACTTGCCCCTTGCCCCGTTTTCCATAACTACCTCCTTCAATCCTCGATTTTCACAGGGTAATCATGGCACACACCTTATTCAACTCACTGCCTGCCGACTTGAGCTTGTTTGTATACTAACATTTTTTCCAGTCGGCGGCAACACCGCTTCCAGCCTGGGTGATGCACGGGCGGCCGTTTTCTGCTATACTGCCGCCATGAAACGCGTTTTTTCCTTTTTCCGCTCCGCCCTGGCGCTCGGGGCCGCCGGTGCGCTGACCCTGGCCCTGGCCGTCCCCGTGGACGCGGGATCGCGGAAATATTCCCGTTCCAAGCACCCCTACTGGGCGGTCGGCCAGTACAACGAGGCCCTTTCCAACGCCTGCCGCCGCAGCGTCTTCAATCAGAAGAAAATTGAAAACCTGAACATCGGTTATTCCGGAGAACGGGGCAAGGGGGTCACCGGCATCGCCATGCTGGGCTGGAACCTGCGAGACCCGCAAGGGCTGGCGGAACCCAACGTCACCTATCATTTCTTCAACGACGGCTATTCCAACTGCAAGGTCTACGTCGCCCGCATGAGGCCGCGCTAGTGTCCTGCCCCAGAAATACGCTTGCGTATTTCTGGGATAAGCAGGCCACGTAATATATTGATATCGTGTGATGAGCCGAATTTCAGGCCCATCACACTATGGGGTGGCCGGGCGTTTGCTCTTGACCTGGTCCCAGTCGAACTTGACCTTCGGTTCGTCCGTGTAGCCGACCTCGCTGATGACGTCTTTCAGCTCCTCGTGAACCCGGGCCAGATTTTTCCGGGCCACGGCGGCGAGGCGCTCGACGTTGAATTCCACGTAGGCCTCGAGCGCCCTGCCGAAGGCGGCGGCGGCGTCCTCGAGCTGTCTTTCGCCACGGGTCAGCTTGCCCAGCAGGAACAGGGCGGAGCCGAGATTGTTCTGGGTCGCCGCCCACAGCAGGGGGCCCTTGTCCCGGCGGCGGACCTCGAGCGCCTTGCGGCAGGCGTCAACGGCCCGTTCCAGGGCCTCGGCGCTGTGCAGTTGTTCGCCGAGAATCTGCGCCGCCTGGGCGAAATTGTTCATCACCTCGGCCCAGCGGGCGGGATGATCGCCACGGGTATAGACCTGCAGGGCGGCCTGATAGGCGGCCAGGGACTCCTTCAGGGTTTCCTGATCCCCGGTCTTCAGGTCGAGCCGGTAGAGCACCACCCCGAGGCGGTTTTGCGCCGAGGCCCAGTGCAGGGGGTCGCGGTCGCGGCGAAAGACCTCGAGCGCCGCCTGGAAGGCGTCCGCCGCCGCCTGCAGGGCCTCGGTATCGCCGTTCCGTTCCCCGACAACCTGCAGGGCGGCGCCGAGATGCTTTTGCGTCAGCGCCCAGTCGGCCCGGTTGTCCTCCCGCGACAATTGCTCCAGGGCGGCGCGGTAGGTCTGCACCGCCACCTGATAGAGTTCCGTCGTGCCGCGAATGAAGGCCAGGGTCGCCACCGCATGGCCGTAGCACATCTGCACCGAGGCTTTCTCCCCGGCCGACATGTCCTGCGGCAGGTTCTGCACCGCCGGCATGGCGGCGTAGAGGGCTTCCGACACCGCCTGCCCCAGACGGATGGATTTCCCCTCATCATGCAGGGCCGTCGCCGACAGGGCGACCGCCAGCAACAGCTCCGCCAGTTCCGGGCCGAAGTCCACGGGCAGGGTCAGGACGGTGCCGGGCAGGCTGCTGCCCGGGCGGTCCGGGTCATCGGGAACGAGGGAGAAGAAATGCAAATGGAGAGTCCGGCCCGGCGGCGGCACATGGCCGAAAACCGCCAGGTCGCCCTGCCCGCCGGCCATGCCCTCGACGGCGTATTCCCGCAGCTTCATCAGCCGGTCATCGGGGTGCAGGTCCTCGTCGATTTCGGGAATCTTGGTCATCGGTCTGGCGCGGATGCCGGAGCGCTTGCCGAGGGAACGCACCACATGGCGCATCTGCTCTTCCGCCGTTTCCGGGAATTCGGCGTGAAAGGGAAAGACACGGATTTCGATGCGCCCGCCGCCGCCCCCGGCGGAGGCCAGCTTCCTGAACATGTTGACCAGGGAAAATCCCCGTCCCCGCGTCGGCGTCCGCTCGAGGGCGGTGCTGGGATGGGACAGCCGGTCGTTGGCCTGGCTGAGGCGTTCGGCCATGTTGGCCATCACCGTCTGGGCCAGTTTCGGGTTCTTTTCCAAGGCGGCGAGGAAGGTCTTGCGTTCCACTTCCTCGACCACAACGGCGCCGATGGCGATGGCGATGGCGTTGCGCCGGCCGCCTTCGACCAGGCCCATTTCGCCGAACATTTCCCCGGGACCGAGCATGGCCAGCATGACCGGTCCCCGCTCGCCGGACTTGCGCAGCTCCACATTGCCCTCGACCACGGTGAGCAGGGAATTGCTGGCGTCCTTCTCGCGGAAGATGACGTCGCCGTCGCGGAATCGTCGTTCGGTCTTTTTCAACGCAACCCTCGAAGTTGATCTGTCTCGGCCACCCCATGCCGACCATAAGGCCTTAGGGTAAACAAAAGATTGCCATGGCGGCGAAAACGACGAAAATGCCGCCATCATGATGTACGATATGCCCCTCTACCGCCCGCCGTCGGAAGGCCAGAACCTGATCATCCAGGTCACCTACGGCTGTTCCTATAACGAATGCTCGTTCTGCTCCATGTACAAGTCGAAGCGCTACCGGGCGCGGCCCATGGACGAGATATTCGACGATATCGCCGACGCCGCCCGGGACTGGCCGGAGGCGCACCGGGTTTTCCTCGCCGACGGCGACGCCATGGGCCTGCCCGCCGGCGACCTGAGGGCGATTTTGGTGCGTCTGGCGGAAACCTTCCCCAACCTGCAGCGGGTGTCCGCCTATGCGACGCCGGTCAATCTGCTGAAGAAAACGCCGGAGGAACTGCTGGCGCTGCGGGAACTGGGCCTGAGCCTGGTTTACGTGGGCATCGAATCCGGCTCGCCGGAGGTGCTCAGGCGGATCACCAAGGGGGCCCGGCCACAATCCATGGAAAAGGCCCTGGCCAAGGCCCGGGACGCCCATATCAAGGTCTCGGCGACGGTGATCCTGGGGCTCGGCGGGGGCGGCCTGTGGCGGGAGCATATCGACGGCACGGCGGACCTGATCAACAAGACCGCGCCGACCTATCTCTCGACCCTGCAACTGGGCCTGGAAGACTCCCAGGAAGACCGCTTCATGCAGCGTTTCGAGCGCCGGGGCGGACGCTTCGAATGGCAGGACGACCACCAGACATTGGAGGAACTGCACCGGCTTATCGGCGCCCTCGATCCCGTCCGCCCGGTGATCTTCCGCTCCAATCACGCCTCCAACGCCCTCGCCCTGGCCGGCAACCTGCCGAAGGACAGGGACCGGCTGCTGGCCGAGGTCGGCGCCGCCCTGGACGGGGAGCGGGCGCTGCGCCCCCGCTACATCCGCGGCTTATAGGATTTCCAGGACCCCTTCCGGCGGGCGGCCGATTTTCGCCTTGCCGCCGTTGACCACGATGGGCCGTTCGATGACGGCGGGATGGGCGGCCATGGCCTCGATCAGGGCCGCGTCGTCCAGGGACGGATCGTCCAGGCCCGCCTCCTTGGCTTCCTTCTTGCGCATCAGGTCCCGGGGCGCCATCCCCAGCATGGAAAGAATGTCCTTCAGCTCACCCGCGTCCGGCGGCGCCGTCAGGTACTCGACGACCGTGGGCTGCACGCCGTTCTCCTGCAACAGGGCCAGGGTGGCGCGGGATTTGGAACAACGCGGATTGTGATAGATGGTGACGCTCATGAACTACTCTTCCTTGGTCGCGGGTGGAACGAACGGGTCCGGTTTTTCGCCGGGCAGGCTTTCGACATAGACCGACTGGCTGGGGAAGGCGAAGGCGCTGCCCGCGCCCTCGACGATATCCTTGATGGCATAGGCCAGCCGCTCCTTGATCTCGAGCCATTCCCCCCAATTGGTAGTGTTGGTGAAGCAATACAACAGGATATCGATGGAACTGTCGGAAAAACCGTCGATGCGCACGAACAGGGTGTGCTCGGGAGGCTGGGCGAAGGCGTCGTCGGCCAGCACATAGGCCTCGATGCCGTCGCGGATGGCGCGAAGCTGATCGACCCCGGTGCGGTATTCGACGCCGATTGTCCAGTAGATGCGCCGGTGGGTCATGGAGGAGTAATTGATCACCGCCGTGTCGGAAAGCTTGGAATTGGGCACGAAGACCGGCGCCTTGTCGAAGCGGCGCACCACCGTCGAGCGGAAACCGATGCTTTCCACCGTGCCCTCGACGACGCCGGCGACCCGGATCCAGTCGCCGTTATTGAAGCGCTTTTCGGCGATGATCAAAATCCCCGCGATCAGGTTCTTGAACAGGTCCTGGGCGCCAAGCGCCACGGCGACGCCGAACAGGCCGAGACCGGCCAGCACCGGCCCCACCTGGATGCCCCAGATCTGCAGGATGCTGGCCGCGCCGATGAAGACGAAGGCCGCCTTGATGGCCTTGACCAGCCATTCGATCATGGCATGGGTGAACACTTTTTCCAGACGCCCCAGCAGCCCGCTGAAGGGATCGACCAGCCGGAACAGGGCCCAGAACAGGGTGAAGGCGATCAGCGAGCGGACCAGGTTGTCACCCATGACGGCGAAGGTTCCCCGGAAATCCAGATACTCTACGACGAAAAACACGCCGACGACGATGGGAATGAAACGAATGGGATTGTCCAGGGCCTCGACGGCGGCGTCGTCGAAGTCGTTGCCGCTGCGCCGGGCCAGTCCTTTCAGGAAGGACATCACGAATCGGGTGAACAGGCGGCGGAAAATCAGGAAGACGAGGAAGATGCCGATGGCGGTGAGCAGGCGGCCGACATCGACGCCGAAAACCCCCGTCCGCCAGACGTCAACCGTCAGTCCCCACAATTCCATCATCGCCGTCGGTATTTCGCTCAAAGAATCTCTCCCGCCTTCGCCGGCACTATAGGAAACCGGTCAGGGTTTGTTCAAGCTCGTCGGCGTCCTCCGCCTCGACGATGCGGCGGGCCAGGGAATAGGAAAAGCCGTTGCGGGCCAGGGCGGCCAGCTCCCGGTCCCGGTTTTCCGCCCCCTTGTCCGCCCGCCGGTAGGGGCCGAGGCGGCGCCTGCGGGCATAGGCCAGGGCGGCGGCGAAGTCCGGTTCGCCGGTGTCCCCGGCCAGGGCCGCCAGGGCGTCGTCGATGTCGCCGCCCGCAACCGCCTTCTGGCGCAGCCGCAGCCGGATCGCCTTCAGCGACTTGCCGCGCCGGTTCATGGAGGCCGCCTGGGCGCGGGCGTAGGCCCCGTCGTCGAGCAGGCCGCAATCCAGGTAGCGCCGGATCAGATCGTCGATCCAGCCGGCGCACTGCTCCGCGTCCAGGTCATGGTGTTTCGCCGCCCGGGCGACCCGGCGCGACAGGACTTGACGCAGGTTCTCCGACGAGGTGGCGAAGCGCTCGAGATAATGCAGGGCCCCGTTTTCCAGGGATGACGGGGTGATCTTGCGGGGCGCCCGGCGGCGGCGTTTTTCCGTTTCGCTCATGGTCTCAAAAGGCCGTGCTCATCTAATCGGCGAGGCCGACCACGAAAGCCAGGATGGCGTTCAATTGTGCGATTTCCCGGTCCGTCAGGGAACCGATAATTTTGCCCACCCTTGAACGGCGAAGGGTCACCGGCTTGTCGGCCATCACCTGGGAACGTTCCCTGAGTCCGTTTCCGGCGTGCGGCTCGATGGTCAGGCGAAGGTCGGGCGCGTCCTCGATCACCGTCGTCATCTGACAGACAATCACCGACAGATGGGCGGATGGAATGGCGTCCGTCTGTATGACGACGGCGGGCCGGGGCTTGCCGTAATCCCCGGAGGCCGCGACGGTCACCACGTCACCGCGCCTCATCGAACTCGGAAACGCTTTCTATCCAGGCCAATGCGTCCTCTTCCGAGCGCCGCGACAACCCGGCCACCTGCGCCGCGACCCGGCGGCGCGCCCGCGCCGTCCTCGCGTCCAGAACGACCAGACGCAATTCGCGCAGTCCGTCGGCCTTGCGCCTTTCACGCATCGCCTTCATTCGTTCCGCCGGGGCCGCCATGATCATCTCCCATAGTTCTGTAACGCGATACGGAATTGTAACGCGTTACAAGGAGGGGCGCAAGGCCGGACCGTTCGTGCTTGAAAAGATCGCCGGCAGTATATAGAGCATGGTTGAGAGAAACGAGGAAGCCCCCATGAAGACAAGCGGATGGTCCGACCCCGCGAGCGGCAACTGGCTCGGCGTCTGGACGCTGTACATGCGCGAGGTGCGCCGCTTCACCAAGGTCTACACCCAGACCATGCTGGCCCCGGTGGTGACGACGCTGCTGTTCCTCGCCGTCTTCGCCCTGGCCATCGGCCCCCGGGCCGACAGCCTGGTCGGCGGCGTGCCGTTCATGGAATTCCTCGCCCCCGGACTGATCATGATGGCCATCGCCCAGAACGCCTTCGCCAACACCTCGTCGTCCATCGTCGTGGCGAAAATCCAGGGCAACATCGTCGACACCCTGATGCCGCCCTTCACCGCCGGCGAGTTGACCCTGGCCTTCGCCCTCGGCGGGGCGACGCGGGGCATGGTCGTCGGTTTCATTGTCGCCGTGCCCATGAGCGTCTTCGTGCCGATCCATTTTCATCACCCCGGCTTCATCCTGTTCCACGGTTTCATGGCCTCGCTGATGCTCTCCCTGCTGGGCACCGTCGGCGGTATCTGGTCGGTGAAGTTCGATCACATCGCGGCGGTGACCAATTTCGTCGTCACGCCGCTTTCCTTCCTGTCGGGCACCTTCTATTCCATCCACCGCCTGCCGGAACTGGCCCAGGCCTTCGCCTACGCCAACCCGTTCTTCTACATGATTGACGGCTTCCGCTACGGCTTCATCGGTGCCTCCGACGCCGATCCCCTGCTCGGCGTCCTGGTCATGACCGCCATCAACGTCGTGCTCTGGACCCTGTGCCGGCAGATGTTCAAGGCGGGATACAAGCTGAAGGCCTGACCGAAAACGGCGCATCGACATTGACAACCGGGCCGAAGATTCCGATACTCCCCCGCTTTCCCAACGGGCTGGCGCGGTCGCCGGCCTGACTGCGTTTCAGGGCACCGGGAGGGCGCCATCATGATTTCAGCCGTTATGCCGACTTACGCCAGAATCGATACCGCCTTCGAGCGCGGCGAGGGGGCCTATCTGTTCGACACGGAAGGCCGCCGTTATCTCGATTTCGCCGCCGGCATCGCCGTCGCCGCCCTCGGCCACTGCCATCCCCATCTGGTCGCCGCCGTCAGGGAACAGGCGGGAAAGCTGTGGCACACGTCGAACCTGTACCACATTCCGGGCCAGGAGAAACTGGCCGCCCGGCTGGTCGAGGACACATTCGCCGATAGCGTCTTCTTCACCAATTCCGGGGCCGAGGCCATGGAATGCGCCCTGAAGATGGCGCGCAAGCACCATTACGACAACGGACGGCCGGAACGCTACCGGGTCATCGCCTGCGAGAACGCCTTTCACGGCCGCACCATGGCGACCATCGCCGCCGGGGGCCAGGCCAACCACCTGCGGGGCTTCCTGCCCGCCGTCGAGGGCTTCGACCATGTGCCCTTCGGCAACCTGAACGCCTTGCGGGACGCCATCGGCCCGGAAACGGCGGCCATCCTGATCGAACCGGTTCAGGGCGAAGGCGGCATCATGCCCGCCGATGCGGACTATCTGCGCGGCCTGCGCCGGGCGGCGGACGAATTCGGCCTGCTGCTGATCTTCGACGAGGTGCAGTGCGGCGTCGGGCGGACCGGCAAGCTGTTCGCCCATGAATGGGCCGGAATCGCGCCGGACATCATGGCCGTGGCCAAGGGCCTGGGCGGCGGCTTTCCCGTCGGCGCCTGCCTGGCCAACGAAAAGGCGGCGACGGCGTTGAGCGCCGGGACCCACGGCTCCACCTACGGCGGCAACCCCATGGCCATGGCGGCGGCCAATGCGGTGTGGGACGTGGTCACCGGCCCGGGCTTCCTGGACGGTGTCGTGAAAACCGCCGAGACTTTATGGAAGCGGCTGCTGTCCGTGGCCGAAGCCCACCCCGGGGTCATCGCCGAGGTGCGCGGCTCGGGCCTGATGATCGGCCTGAAATGCGCCTGCGAGAACACAAGGCTGAGGGCGGAATTGCACGAAGGCGGACTGCTCAGCGTCGGCGCGGCGGACAACATCGTCCGGCTGCTGCCGCCCCTGATCATCGGCGACGGCCATATCGACGAGGCGATCGGGATTCTCGAATCCGTTTGCCGCAAGATTGAAGAGGAAGACGGACATGTCCGGGATTAGGCATTTTCTCGATCTCGACCATCATGACGGCGCCACCCTGCGCGATATTCTGGCCCGGGGCGTCGCCTTCAAGCAGGGCGTCGGCGAGGCGAGGCCGCTTCGCGACAAGACCCTGGTGCTGATTTTCGAGAAGCCCTCGACCCGGACCCGGGTCTCCTTCGAGGCCGGCATGCAACAACTGGGCGGACGGGTAATCGTCCTGGAGGGGGATTCCTGTCAATTGGGGCGCGGCGAGACCGTCGCCGACACCGCCCGTGTGCTGTCGCGCTACGTAGACGCCATCATGATCCGCACCGACGACCCGGGCAAGCTGACGGAACTCGCCGCCCATGCCACGGTGCCGGTGATCAACGGCCTGACCGACGACAGCCACCCCTGTCAGTTGATGGCCGATATCATGACCTTCGAGGAACATGCCGGGCCCATCGCCGGGCGCAGCGTCGCCTGGTGCGGCGACGGCAACAACATGGCGACATCGTGGATTCACGCCGCGGTGCGCTTCGGCTTCACCCTTCGTCTGGCCTGTCCCGACGCCCTGAGCCCGAACCCCGAGGTGATGGCCTGGGCCAAGGCGCAAGGGGCCGACGTGACCCTTGTCGCCGACGCCGACAGCGCCGTCCAAGGCGTCGATTGCGTGGTCACCGACACCTGGGTCTCCATGGGCGACGACGAGGCACAGTCCCGCCACAACCTGCTCGCCCCGTACCGGGTCGACGAGCGGCTGATGGATCTGGCCGGGCCCGAGGCCATCTTCATGCACTGCCTGCCCGCCCACCGGGGCGAAGAGGTCACCGCCCAGGTCATCGACGGTCCCCGGTCCGTAATCTGGGACGAGGCGGAAAACCGCCTGCATGCGCAAAAGGGCGTCCTCGCCTGGTGCATGGAAGAATAAGGAAGGACGCCATGCCGAGACTGTCCGCCGTTTTCGCCCTGCTGGCCGCCCTGGCCGTTGCCGCCTGCGCCCCCGCCGCCGCGCCCAAGACCTTCCCCGAACTGACCTACCGCCACCTGCAACCCATCGACCTGATGGTTGCTTCCGTCGAGGTCAAATCCGATTTCACGGCGTCGATGACGCCGCCCCGGATGGAGCATCGATTCCCCACCCCGCCCGCCGAGGCCTTGCTACGCTGGGCCCGGGACCGGCTGCAAGCTTCCGGCGGCGAGGCCACGGCGCGCTTCACGGTCACCGACGGCGCCGCCGTGGAGACGGCGCTGGCGACCCAGAAGGGCATCAAGGGGGCGTTCACCAAGGAGCAGTCGGAACGCTACGACGCCGTCCTCGAAGCCAGGCTGGAAATCTTCGATTTCGGCGGGAACTCCCTCGGCCATGCCACCGCCCGGGCGCACCGCTCGATCACCGTGCGCGAGGACGCCACCGTCAACGACCGGGAACAGGTCTGGTTCGATCTGACCGAAGCCCTGATGAAGGACATCAACGGAGAACTGGAAAAGAACATCTCCGCCTATCTCGGCAACTGGCTCAGATAACCAGGTCCAGGGCCGGGGCGGCGCGGATGGTTCCGACCGGGTCCCCCGCCGCGTTGACGACGACCGGCTCAATGACCCCGGCCAGGGTCTTTTCCAGGGAACCGTCGATCACCCCCAGCCGGATCAGGATCGCCGCCATGGCGACCTCCGCCGCCCGCTTCGCCCCGTCGTCGATTTTAAGCGCCACGCCGAGGCCCAGGCCGGGCAGGATCGCCCCATACACCCCTTCCGCCCCCGTCTTCACCAGCGCCGGGCCGTCCGCCGCCTCCCGCGTCGCCTCGATCACGATCGTGTCGAAACGCCGCCGTCCGGCGACCATCAGCGGTTCCGCCGCCAGCGCCGCCGTGATCCGCCGGGCCGCTTCCGCCCGGTCCGGTGCAAGGTCGGCGGGGGCGGCCATGGCGGCGAAACCCCGGGCCATGGCGGCGAGAGGCATGGCGATGACCGGGATGCCACAGCCGTCACGGCCCCGGGGGGCGGCGCTTAAGTCCACGTCTCCCATGTCCTGCAAAATGTCGATCAGGCGGCGTTGCACGGGATGGTCGGCGCCGATGTGGCCCCGGGTCGGCTCGCCCATGTGCAGGGCGGTGGTGAGAAACCCGGCGTGCTTTCCCGAGCAGTTGTTGTGCAGGCGGGTCTGTTCCGCGCCGCTTCGGATCAGGTCCCGGTTGACGGTTTCCTCGATGGAGCCGGTGGCGCCGCATTCCAGATCATCCGGCCCCAGCCCGAGACGCTCGAGCCAGCCGCCCACCACCGCCAGATGCTCCGGCTCGGAACTGTGGGAGGCGCAGGCCACGGCCAGTTCGGCCTCGCCGACGTTATAGCGGTCCGCCGCCCCGGTCTCCACCAGGGCCAGGGCCTGCAGGGACTTGACCGCCGAGCGGGGCAGCACCGGTGCAGACACATCGCCCCAGGAGGCGATGACGTCACCGCCGGCGGTGACGATCGCCGCAGCGCCGCGATGACGGCTTTCCACGCCGTCGCCCCGGGTGACGTGAACCAGGACGGGATTGGGCTGGCTTTCGTTCATCACCCGATGGTGTCATTGTCCATGGGTCTTGGCAAGGAGGGTTTGCCGGGTTATCACTTTGGATCATGAAGATACGGATTCTCCAACTGGCGGTTCTTTGCGCCCTGCTCGTCCCGGCGCTTCCGGCCCGCGCCTCGGACCTGATCAACGTGTTCGACGACTGGAGCGCCTTCGCCATCAAGCAGGGCGGGGCCAAGGTTTGCTACATCGGCAGCGAGCCGGTGAAGTCCGAGGGCAAGTACAAGAAACGAGGCAGCGTCCTGTTCCTGGTCACCCACCGGCCGGCCAACAAGATCATCGGCGAGGTTAACTTCATGGCCGGCTACACCTTCAAGGGCGGCAGCGAGGCCCGCATCACCATCGGCGGCGACGGCTTCGACCTGTTCACCAAGGGGTCCGACGCCTGGGCCCGGGACGGGAAAACCGACAAGGCCATCGTCAAGGCCATGATCCGGGGGTCGAAAATGGTCGTCCGGGCGGTTTCCTCGCGGGGCACCAAAACGACGGACACCTTCTCGCTGAAGGGCTTCACCGCCGCCTACAAGGCCGCCAGCAAGGCCTGCAAGGTCTAGACTCCGATGACGACGACGAACGACACCCATAAAACGACCCTGCTGGGCCTGGACCGCCAGGAACTGACGGCGGCCCTCGAAGCCATCGGCGAGAAGCCCTTCCGCGCCAAACAGCTTTGGCACTGGATCTATCACCACGGCGAAACCGATTTCGCCCGCATGAGCACCATCGCCAAGCCCCTGCAGGAAAAGCTGGCGGACCACTTCACCGTCGGCCGTCCCGCCGTCAGCCTGGAGCAGACCTCCAAGGACACGTCGCGGAAATGGCTGCTCAAGTTCGCCGACGACAACGAGGCGGAGGCCGTCTACATCCCCGACGACGGGCGCGGCGCGCTCTGCCTGTCGTCCCAGGTCGGCTGTACGTTGACCTGCCAATTCTGCCACACCGGCACCCAGCGGCTGGTCCGCAACCTGGAGGCCGGGGAAATCGTCGGCCAGATGATGGTGGCCCGTGATTCCTATGGTGAATGGCCATCGCCCCAGGGCGAGCGCATGCTGTCCAACATCGTCCTGATGGGCATGGGCGAGCCCCTGTTCAACTACGAAAACGTCGCCAAGGCGCTGCGCATCATCATGGACGGAGAAGGCATTTCCATTTCCAAGCGCCGCATCACCCTTTCCACCTCGGGCGTGGTGCCGATGATCCGGCGCTGCGGCGCGGAACTGGGCGTCAACCTGGCCATCAGCCTGCATGCGGTCACCGACGAACTGCGCGACGTGATCATGCCCATCAACAAGAAATATCCCTTGAAGGAGCTGCTGCAGGCGTGCCGGGAGTATCCCGGCTCCAACAACGCCCGGCGCATCACCTTCGAATACGTCATGCTGAAGGGGGTCAACGACTCGCCCGCCGACGCCCGGCAACTGGCCCGCCTGGTCAAGGGCATCCCGGCCAAGTTCAACCTGATCCCCTTCAACAAATGGCCCGGCGCGCGGTTCGACTGCTCCACGGGCCCGGCGATGAACCGGTTCTCGGAAATCCTCAACGACGCCGGTTATTCGGCCCCCATCCGGGTGCCCCGGGGGCGCGACATCCTCGCCGCCTGCGGCCAGTTGAAATCGGCCAGCGAACGGGTCAGGCTGTCGCGGCTGAAGGCGCGGCGGGAGAGGGGCATCGAGGACGAGCACCACCCGTCCCCGGTTCATTCTTGAACCAACGTTCCAAAAAGCGTAGCCTGCGGGCATGGCGAGAACCAAGCAATTCGATACGGACGCCGTCGTCACCAGCGCCATGGAGGTGTTCTGGAGCAAGGGCTACGAGGCCACTTCCATTCAGGATCTGGTTGATGCCATGGGCATCAACCGGGGCTCGCTCTACGGCGCCTTCGGCGACAAGGCCGGCCTGTTCGAGGCCTCCGTGCGGCGCTATCAGCAGGACGCCCCGTCGCAGCGGCTGGTGGAAAACGCCGCCGACGGCGCCCCCCGGGAGGAAATCGAACTGTTCTTTTCCTCCCTGCTGGAACGGGCCCTGGCCCCGGGCGGCCACCGGGGCTGCCTGATCATCAACAGCATCGCCGAGCTTTCGGCGCGGGACATCGAACTGGCGGCGCGGTTGAAAGACGGCGTCCGGCGGCTGGAGGACGCCCTTTGCACCCTGGTCCGGCGCGGCCAGGACGCCGGTGACATCGCCCGCGGGCGAGACCCCCGCGCCGCCGCCCGCGCCCTGCAGGCCCTGGCCCACGGCCTGATCCTGCTGTCGAAGACCAACCCGGGAGAGGACACCCTCGGCGACATCGCCGGGACGGCCCTGTCCCTGCTCGATTGAGCGCGGATACTGGAACATTCGTTCCATTTAAAGGTTGACAGCCTCCTTGGCCGCCCCAAATATATTGGAACAGACGTTCCATTACTGGCCTTCCAAGGGAGTCTTGGTCATGAACTTTATCCTGCACGACGTTGACACCGCACCGGAGGCCTCCCGCACGGAGTTGGCCGCGGTCGCCGAACGCTTCGGATTCATCCCGAATATCTTCGCCGTGATGGCGGACTCCCCCGCCGTCCTGAAGGCCTATTCCGCCCTGGGCGGGCTGTTGGCGTCGACGGATTTCACCCCGGCGGAACAGCAACTGCTGCTGCTCGCCATCAGCGCCGCCAACGGGTGCGAATACTGTGTCGCCGCCCACACCGGCGGGGCGCGCAAGGCGGGACTGGATGAAGAGATCATCGAAGCCGTCCGTAGCGGCGGCGCCATAGCGGACCCCAAGCTGGCGGTCCTGGCCGCCTTCGCCCGCAGCGTCGTCGACAGGCGGGGCCATATCGGCGAGACGGAAATCGAGACCCTGATGGCCGTCGGCTACGACCGGGCGCAGGCCCTGGAGGTGGTGTTGGCCGTCGCCATGAAGACCCTCTCCAACACCATCAACCACTTCGCCGAAACGCCCCTGGACCCGGCGTTCGAGAAGAACCGCTGGCGGGCCGCCGACGCCCCCCGCCCATGACCGAAGCCGCCCAACCGCCGAAGGAACTGGTTTTCGTCGCCGACCCCATGTGTTCATGGTGTTGGGGCTTCGCCCCGGCCATGGCCGCCCTGCGCCGGGATTTCGGCGGACGGCTGAAAATCACCGCCGTCGCCGGCGGCCTGCGCCCGGGCACGGACAAGGCCATGGACGACGCGGCCAAGGAAACCATTCGCCATCATTGGCAACAGGTCCACCAGTCCACCGGCCAGCCCTTCGACTTCGACTTCTTCAAGCGCGAGGACTTCATCTACGACACCGAACCCGCCTGCCGGGCCCTGGTCACCATGCGCGGCCTGGACGAGGGCTCGGTCCTGAATTACCTGGAACTGCTGCATAAAAGTTTCTACGCCCATAATCAGGACATCACGGACACCTCGGTGCTGGCCTCTCTCGCCGTCGGCCTTGGGGTGGAGGCGGCGGAATTTACGGACCTGTTCCTTTCCGCCGAAGCCCGTGAGGCGACCCTGCAGGACTTCCGCATCGCCCGCAATCTTGGCGTCACCGGCTTTCCCACCCTGGTCGCCATCGACCACGGGGCGGAGCCCGACGGCGGCAACCAGTACGCCTATCTCAGCGTCGGTTACCGTCCCTACGAAATGCTGGAACCCTTGCTGGAAGAATGGGTTGCCGCCTGACTCTTAACGGCTTGCCCCGGAAGCCTATTTCCCTATACTGCGCGCCGATGAATTTTCCCCCTTGATCATAAGGCTGAATGCTCATGAGCGCCGATATCAAAAAAGTCGTCCTCGCCTACTCCGGCGGCCTCGACACCTCCGTCATCCTGCGCTGGCTGCAGGACACCTACGACTGCGAAGTCGTCACCTTCACCGCCGACCTGGGCCAGGGCGAGGAGGTCGAACCGGCCCGCGCCAAGGCCGAGATGATGGGTATCAAGGAAATCTTCATCGAGGACCTGCGCGAGGAATTCGTCCGCGACTATGTCTTCCCCATGTTTAGGGGCAACGCCCTTTACGAGGGCAGCTACCTGCTCGGCACCTCCATCGCCCGGCCGCTGATCGCCAAGCGGCAAATCGAAATCGCCGCCCAGGTGGGCGCCGACGCGGTGTCCCACGGGGCCACCGGCAAGGGCAACGATCAGGTCCGCTTCGAGCTCGGTTATTACGCCCTCAACCCGGACATCAAGATCATCGCGCCGTGGCGGGAATGGGACCTGAATTCCCGCACCAAGCTGATCGAATACGCGGGCAAGCATCAAATTCCCGTGCCCAAGGACAAACAGGGCGAGCCGCCCTATTCCGCCGACGCCAACCTGCTGCACATCTCCTGCGAGGGCAAGGCCCTGGAGGACCCCTGGGTGGAGGCGCCGGAAGACATCTACACCCGCTCCGTCTCTCCCGAGGACGCGCCCGACACACCCACCTACATCGAAATCGACTTCGCCAAGGGCGACCCCATCGCCATCGACGGCGAGAAACTGAGCCCGGCGGCGTTGCTGACCCGGCTCAACAAACTGGGCGGCGACAACGGCATCGGCCGCAAGGACATCGTCGAAAACCGTTTCGTCGGCATGAAGTCCCGGGGCGTCTACGAGACCCCCGGCGGCACCATCCTGCTGGAGGCCCGCCGCGGCATGGAGAGCATCACGCTGGACCGCAACGCCGCCCACCTGAAGGACGAGATGATGCCTCGCTACGCCGAGCTGATCTACAACGGCTTCTGGTTCGCGCCTGAACGGGAAATGATGCAGGCGGCCATCGACAAGGCCTCGGAAGTGGTCAACGGCACGGTCCGGGTCAAGCTCTACAAGGGCTCCGTCGCCGTCGTCGGACGCAAGTCGGACATGAGCCTCTACGACGAGGCCATGGTCACCTTCGAGGAAGACGACGTCTACGACCAGCGCGACGCCGAGGGCTTCATCAAGCTGAACGCCCTGCGCCTGCGCCTGGGCAAGCGCCTGACCGGTTAAGCGAGCACCGCGGCGACACGGCGGCGCAGTTCCGGCACCAACTCGCTTTCGAACCAGGGATTGCGCTTCAGCCAGACCGTGTTGCGCCAGCTCGGATGGGGCAGAACGAGGAACCGGGGCGCGTAGTCGCGCCAGGCCCGGACCGTCTCCGTCATGGTCTTTTTCCGCCGTCCGGCGAGATAGTATTTCTGCGCGTAGGAGCCGACCAGCAGGGTCAGGGCGATGTGGGGCAGGGCGTCGAGAAGGGGCGGATGCCAGAGAGGCGCGCAATCCGGGCTCGGCGGCTTGTCGGCCCCCTTGCCGTCCCGCCCCGGATAGCAGAACCCCATCGGCGCGATGGCGATCCGCCGCCCGTCGTAAAAGCGCTCCCGGTCCATATCCAGCCATTGCCGGAGCCGGTCGCCGGACGGATCGTTCCACGGCACCCCGGTTTCATGCACCCGGGTCCCCGGGGCCTGGCCGACGATCAACAGACGGGCCCGGGGGTCGGCCCGCAGCACCGGCCGGGGCCGATGCCCGAAACGGTCCCGGCAGCGCTCGCAGGCGCGGATTTCGGCCAACAGGGCCGACAGCTCCGTCATCGTTCCGCCAGCAGGTCCGCAACCGCCTCCGGCACCAGGCGACTGGCCGGGCCGTAGCGGGCCTCGGCGAACAGGCTCGCCCCCTCGCTGGGTTCCATGTTCAGTTCCAGGGTCCGCGCCCGGCCCCGCGCCGCCACGTGGGCGACGAATCCCGCCGCCGGGTAGACGTTGCCCGAGGTGCCGATGGAGACGAACAGGCAACAGCCGTCCAGCGCGGCGTAAATCCGCTCCATTTCCAGGGGCATCTCGCCGAACCAGACCACATGGGGCCGCCAACTGCCCAGCGCCCCGCAATCACCGCAGATATGATCGACGGCGATGTCCCGGCGCTGCGGGGCGATCTCGCCGCACTGCTGGCAGCGGGCCTTGAGCAGTTCCCCGTGCATGTGCAGGACGTTCCTGCTGCCGCCACGCTCGTGCAGGTCGTCAATGTTCTGGGTGACGATCAACACGTCGCCCGGCCATTCCCTTTCCAGACGGGCCAGCGCCCTGTGCGCGTCGTTGGGTTCGACCTCGCCCGACAGCAGGCCGGCGCGGCGCTGGTTGTAGAAGGCCTGCACCCCCTCCGGGTCGCGGGCGAAGGCCTCCGGCGTCGCCACGTCCTCGATGCGCACCGTGGCCCAGACGCCGTCGGCGTCGCGAAACGTCGACAGGCCCGACTCCTTGGAAATGCCGGCCCCGGTCAAAACCACGATATCGCCGTCCATGGTCGCTCCCGCCCTTGCATTGCTTCCGTCCGGCCATGATACTCTGATGCCAGCGCGATAACCACCGGAGGCTGGAAATTTGGTTGCGGTTCTTTTCGTCTGTCTCGGCAACATCTGCCGTTCGCCCAGCGGCGAGGGCATCTTTCGCGATCTGGTCGACAAGGCCGGGCTCGGCCAGGCGGTCAGCGCCGATTCCGCCGGCACGGGGGCCTATCACATCGGCGAACCGCCGGACCGGCGGGCGCAGGCGACGGCCCGGCGGCGCGGCATCGACCTTTCAGGCCAGCGGGCGCGGCAGGTGCGCCCCGAGGATTTCCACCGCTTCGACTATTTGATCGCCATGGACCGGGACAACCGCGCCAACCTGCTGGCCCTGAGCCCGCCGGGCCTGGAATACAAGGTCCACCTGATGCTGGATTTCAGCGAGGCGAACAAAGGCGGAAACGTCCCCGATCCCTACTACATCGGCGGCGACGGCTTCGAGACCGCCTTCGACCTGATCGAGGACGCCGCCCGGGGATTGCTCGATGACATCCGCCGGCGGCACCTGTAGTGCCGGACACGGCCGCCGCCATCGCCGCCGCCGCCGGCAAGGCGGTGCGGTCCCTGTCGGCCATGGGCGGGGGCTGCGTCGGCGACGTTCATGAGGTCGTCCTGGAAGACGGCTCCCGGCTGGTGGCCAAGACCGGCGGCGCGGGAAGCGGGCTCGCCGTGGAGGCCCGCATGCTGCGTTATCTGGCCGAGCATTCCCCCCTGCCCGTGCCGGACGTGCTGCACGGCGACGACCGCCTGCTGCTGATGACCCTGCTGGAATCGGGCGGCGCCCTCGACGGCCCGGCGCAGGTTCACGCCGCCGACCTGGTGGCGGCCCTGCATGACGTCCACGCCGAGGATTTCGGCTTCGCCTTCGACACCGTCATCGGCGGCCTGCCCCAGCCCAATCCGAAATGCGAACGCTGGATCGATTTCTTCGCCCGCCACCGGTTGCTGGAAATGGCCCGGCAGGGCCTGGACGCCGGACGCCTGCCCCCCGCCCTGATGGGCCGCGTCGAGACCCTTTGCGGGCGACTCGATCAATGGCTCGGCGAACCGGACCGGCCGTCGCTGATCCACGGCGACATGTGGGGCGGCAACGTGCTGGCCCGGGGCGGGCGCATCACCGGCTTCATCGACCCGGCCCTCTATTTCGCCGACCGGGAGATCGAACTCGCCTTCACCACCCTGTTTTCCACCTTCGGCGACGCCTTCTTCGCCCGCTACCGGGAACACCGTCCCATCCAGCCGGGCTTCTTCGAAGAACGGCGGGACCTCTACAACCTCTACCCCCTGCTGGTCCACGTCCGCCTCTTCGGCGGCTCCTACGTCGGTTCCGTCGACCGAACGCTACGACGCTATGGGATTTAGTGCCCGGTCCGAAAGCACGCAGCATGCCGAGATCGGCTTCGCCCGCGATGATTCAAAAACTTTCGGGCGACGGCAACCCGATTAGGGCACGGAATGCCGAAAACTTCCTTGCAGCACTCCACTTCGCCGCCTTATATCTGTTAGCAGGCTCGAATGGGCCAGCTCCCTAGGCAATTATCGTGAAGATCTAATCAAAGTGAAAATCCTAATTCTTGACCCCTATCCAAACCGTCCATGGCGTGTGTCCAAGGACACCATTGGCGGATACGGTACAGCTAACCGATTCGGTGACGGCATCGTCAGCAAGGCCATTACTTGGGTCATGGCGAGAGAGGTGGATTGGCCGCCCCTTTATGCCGCCCAGGTGGCGGGGGTTTTGGAAGCTCAGGGTCACGAGGTCGATTACTCGAAACACTTTGACAGTTCCCGGCATTACGACTTGTGCCTGATCACCTCGTCAATCGTTGCTCATGAAACGGAACTTGCTGCCCTCAAGCAAGTTACGGTCAAGGGCATCCCCGTCGGCGTGATGGGGCCATTCGCCACCACGAACCCCTCTCCTTACCTTGAGGAGGGTGGATTCGTCATTTCCGGAGAGCCGGAAATGTATTTTTTGAATTCTCCGCTTCCCGAACCGGGAAATCTGTCGTTTTCGGGTATCCTGGCGTCCGGAGACTCCGTGCCGCTTGATGAGTTGCCATATCCGGCCTGGAAGACGATATTACAATCCAATCAGCCGAAATTTGGACTGCTTGGAGGCGAAGCCATGTTGCCAATCGCCGCCACCAGGGGATGCCCGTATTCCTGCTTCAATTATTGTGTCTATCCGCTCCAGCAGGGGCGCAAGGTGCGTCTGCGTGACCCCAAAAAAATAGTTCAGGAGATGGAATATTGGGCGGAGAAGATAGGTATTTCGTTTTTTATTTTTCGCGATCCAGTCTTTTCCATAAACCGGAAACATACACTTGAGATTTGTGAAGAACTGGAAAAAAGCCCCTATAAGTTTAAGTTTATCATCGAAACCCACCTGAACAACCTGGACGACGAGTTGGCCCAACGGCTGAAGGGTGTTGGCCTGGATATGATGAAAGTGGGAATTGAGGCAACCAGTCAGCAAACACTCGAACAATCAAAGCGTTTCGGGGTCGAAAATGACAAGCAGATCAAGATAATCAGGGCGCTCGAGGAACTGGGGATTAAAATCACTTGTTTTTACATTCTTGGAATGCCGGGCGACACCCATGAATCCTTCAAGGAAACGATGAAGTACGCCCGCCGCTTGAATACGGTCTTTGCACAAATCAGTGTCTTTACGCCATATCCGGGGACCCCTGCCTTCGACGACTTCAAGGATAAGATCATTGTCGATAAATACGAAGATTTTACCCAGTACGATTTGGTTTACCGGCATCAATTATTAAATCCGCGGGAGATCAGAAAATTGCTTAGCCGGTCCTATCGGGATTATTACCTCCGCCCGCGGTGGATGATAAAATATCTTGCGGCAAGGTTCTCGTGATGTGCGTTGGTATCACTGGGTCAAACGGTTTTTTTGGCCAAGTGCTGTCTTCCATTCTCGAACGTGAAGCAATCGAATTTCAACCGATTACCATCAAACATTCTCCTGGTGGCCTGGAACCCGCATATTTGGAGGAGGCTGTTTCCAAAGGCAATTTTACAACTATCGTTAATTTAGCCGCCGTTAGAAATCCTCGAAACAGCTATGAAGCGGCCGTCAACACGAACTTGCCTCTGAAACTATTTCAGGCATTGAAGAAAGTCAGGCCTCACTCGCGATTTATTCATATGAGTTCTATCAACACCGTCTTGAACAGCCGCAAGGATTCCTACAGCGTTAGCAAACGAATGGCCGAAACCTCGTTAAGGAATTATCCAGTGACGATTATCCGGCCATCAATCATCTGGTCGTGGGACCCCATGGCGGGAGGCGACGCCAAGAGACTCAGAGAGTATCTATTGCGCCCTCTCCCCTTTCATCCGTTTCCTTTTCCTGGACAAATATACAGACCCGTACTCGCAGAACCGCTGGCCGCGCGGATTGTTGGTCTATTGAGCGAGCCTGACAAGCCGTCAGTAATCAATGTATTCGGCGATAGAAAGGTCTCTCTATGGACTATGGCGGACTCGCTGTCAGAAATCATCGGGAACAAATTGTTGCCTATTCATACCGCTTTCATTGAAAAATGTTTCCCCCAGGCGATGCTGGATCTAATTCCCGTAGCATTACGGAGCATTGACGCTACGGCCCCCGACTCCGGAATGGCTCAGCCCGCCGATGCAACTTGGGAAATTCCATTCCCTGATCCGTCTAATTATATGAAATAAAGAGAGATTATATCTGATTATGGAACACAGGAAACTTTCGATAATCATCCCTTGCTACAACGAGAGGGATACGGTCGAATCCTTGGTTAACAAGGTAATCGAAGCCGACAGCGTTGGGCTGAAAAAAGAAATCATTATTGTTGATGACGGGTCTTCAGATGGCTCCGATGAAATCGTGAGACACTTGGCCGAAAGCAATGATGATGTCATCGTCACCTCACACAGTGTAAACAGGGGGAAGGGTGCGGCCCTGAGGTCTGGGATCGCGATATCCACAGGCGACATCGTCATTATTCAAGATGCGGATCATGAATATGACCCCAAAGAGTACCCGAAGTTACTCGAACCCATCTTGTCCGGAAAAGCCGATGTGGTCTTTGGCTCACGTTTCAGCGGAGGACAAAGTCATCGTGTTTTGTACTTCTGGCACTATATTGGAAACAAAATCATCACTCTATTTTCAAACATGTTTACGAACTTGAACCTTTCGGATGTGGAAACCTGTTTCAAAGTGTTCAATGGAGACATCATCCGCTCAATATCAATTAAAGAAAACAGATTTGGATTCGAGCCGGAAATTACGGCGAAAGTCAGCAGGTATCAGCCTGTGCCGCAAATCTTCGAAGTCGGCATCAGTTACTATGGCCGAACCTACCAAGAGGGCAAAAAAATTGGTTGGCGGGACGGTGTTCGGGCTCTTTATTGCATCGTGAAATACAGGCTCGTAGACTGAGCGTAACTTCAAACGGTTCGCCCAAAGCAGCTATTTCACTGTCGCCGTGTTTCAAGACCGGGGGCGTTGTGAGATTTGAAGCAGATTTTTGCCAAAGGGAGGGGTGATAACCCGCTCGATTCCCCTGGATAGGGGCGCGAAAACCGCATCATAGACATTCGCCATCGTCGGATTAAAGCCGGTCGCACCCATCAGTTTGTTCAATATCCACCACGGAAACACTCCGAGAATATCGAAATATTGGGAATGCAGAATGATCAACCCTGCATCGGAAACACGTTGATTCAAGTCTGGTTTATGATATCGGCGAAAATGACCGACCTGACGATCAAGCTTACTGTATAGAAACCTCAGAGCCGGTACGAATAGAAGCAGATGACCGCCGGGTTTAAGAATTCGATGCAGCTCGCCAAGCGCGTGTTGATCATTTTCGATATGTTCCAGCACATTGACCAACATAACGACATCGTATGCCTCATCATCTATTTCTCCCAGGCTCTCTTCCAGGGATTTCGGGATGATTGAAACGTGGCCGTCCTCTTTAAACCGCTGACGAAGGGCCTTGACCAGATTGGGCGAGGGCTCAACAAGGTCAAGCTGTGATACATGCGGATGTATCAGGGAAGATATGTTTCCGATCCCCGCACCAAACTCTATTGCCTGCCCATGTAGATAAGGTCTGAAATTATCCACGATCCATCTCTGGTATCGGTGCAATGTGGCGAGGGCTTCAAGATCAGAACCTTCATAAAAATCGGTATTGTCGTCTTTTCGGCTCATGGCGTATCGTTTTATTGATGATCGTTACAAAATGCTGAATGGTTCATGACTAATGACGGCTTTGCCGTTCCTGGAATCAATCAACATAGGGCAAGGGCATATTTCCTACAATTCCAACACCCCCGGTATCGACGCACTTTATTCTGGACGCTTTCGCCTGAAGGACGACTAACCTTCGCCCGCCGTCAGATGCCCCTTGGAAATGAGGTACTCTTCAAGCGAATCCTGCCAATCCGGCATGGGACCGAACAGATCGGATATCTTTTGATTGTCGAGGACACTGTAGCGTGGCCGCTCGGCCCGTGTCGGATATTGTGAACTGTCACACGGTGACACCGTCGCATCGATTCCCGTGAGCCTGACGATTTCCCGAGCGAAATCAAACCAACTCGCCTGGCCGGAATTGACCACATGGTATACTCCGGGCGGGCAGCCCCCAGTCAATATCTTGATGATGACGTCAGCGATGTCGTGGGTCCCCGTCGGCGACATGATCTGGTCGTTGACGACGCTCAGTTGACCTTTTTCCCGGGCCAGCCGAATGATCGTCTCGACGAAATTACCACCCTTGCCGCTCGACCCGGCAACACCGAACAAGGATGCGACCCTCAGGATGACGACATCGTCCCAGGCTAGTCCCGCTAGGGTTTCACCCATCGCTTTCGACGCCCCGTAGACATTGACCGGAGCCATTGGCGCACTTTCCTCCAGTGGGTGAGCCCGCCCAACATCTCCACCAAAAACAAAATCCGTGCTGATATGGATGAACCGGGCGTTGCTTTCTGCACACACCCTGGCCATTGTTTTCACTGCATGGGTGTTGACGGCAAAGGCCTGAGAAGCGTTATCCTCGACCTCGTCGGTCTTGTGATAGCTGGTGCAGTTGATTAGGGCATCGAAATTCAGCCCTCCAAGGGTTTCCTCAATTGCCCCAGGCGTGGCGACATCAAGCCGGTCACGGGACAGAGTCATCAGCTCAAACGGCCCCCCCGCCTTTTCATGAGCACTGCGGACGTCGTGTCCAAGCTGGCCGTTGGGGGCGAGCAGCACGACCCTCATAAATCGACTATGCCTCCGTACATCTCGACCTCACGAATGACCTGATGCCAGTGGACGAGTTTTTTATACCAATCGAGGGTAATGGTCTCGGTTGTCTTATCAACGGCGCCCGCTTCCAGCGCCGTGCAAATTTCCTGAACTCCCTCAAGAGCGGTCTTCTCCGCCCGAAAGCCAAGGGCTTCGATCTTGTCAAAATTGACCCGGTAACTCCTATGATCGGGATCCCCGTACCAATCGATTTCGACATCCCTTGGGATGCAATCGGCTACGATTTCACCAAGCGGGCCGATTTGGTAATTATTGTCTTCCGAACCGACGTTGAAAATCTGGCCGTTCACCTTTTCCATATCGGCGGTAAGCATGAACATTTGCGCTCGCGCCGTATCCTGGACATGAACCATGGGCCGCCATTGCGAGCCATCACGCATCAAGGGCAATTTCCCTGTTTTCCAAGCGCCATAGGTCATGCCATTGATGGCAAGATCGAAACGCATGCGGGGCGACAGGCCATAAACGGTCGCCTGACGCAAGACAACAACGCAGAAGTTCTCATCCGCCATCGGCAATGTCGCCTGCTCGGCCATTTCATTGCCGCGGGCGTATGTGGTGAGGGGATTGGTCGGACTGTTTTCATCGGCGATGACGCCGTCTTCCTGAAAGCCGTAAATGCTGCATGACGATGGCAGAATATAGCGCTTCGCGCCAGCGTTCTTGGCCATGCGCGCAGTCTGTATCCGGGAATCCCGATTGATCTGCATTGTCGCCTCTTGGAACAGTTCCCCGGACGGGTCGTTGGATATGGCGACCAAATCGATGACGGATTCAACATCTCGAAAATGTTCCGGGGTCAGTTTTCGACTGTCCTCGACGATTACCTCCAGGCGGTCATGATCCGGCAACAGATGACGCCCGAAAAAAAACCTATCCGTTGCGCGGACGTGATACCCCTCGTCCAGCAACATGGGTATCAGGATGGTTCCGATATAGCCCCCCGCGCCCGTCACAAGTACACGCGTCATAACATAAACCTCTTATTCGAAAGGTGACTCAAGATCGGCAAGGAGCGGCTGCTTCTGATCCTTGTCCGACAAAACCGCCGCGCTTTCGGGAAGCGGCCAGTCGATGCCCAACGCCGGATCATTCCAAAGAATCCCCTTGTCGTGTTCCGGCGAATAATAATTGCTGACCTTGTAAATCACCTCGGTATCAGGTTCAAGGGTCATGAACCCATGGGCGAAACCGACCGGCACCAAGATCTGATTCCAAGAATCGGCGGACAATGTATAACTGACATGCCTTCCATAGGTCGGCGAGTTGCGCCGTAAATCAACAGCTACGTCAAAGAGCGATCCGCGGACAACCCGCAACAGCTTGTTCAGTTCATAGGGCGGTGTCTGAAAATGTAGACCACGAACCACGCCCTTTTCTGCTGAGAGAGAGTGGTTGTCCTGAACGAAGTCAATGTCTATGCCGACTCCTCTCAGGGTTTCCTTATTATAAACCTCGGAAAAAAAACCCCGATTGTCGCCGAATTTTTTGGGTGTCAGGACTCTAACGGCGGGGATATCAAGTTCTTGAACGTGCATAGATGGACTCCGTATATATCGGCAGACGGGATTGATAACCCAATAAAGCCGCCGACAGTAGCATTGATTTCGCGGGACGGAGGGACAAGGCCGAATGCGACCTTTAGCCGTCCGCTTGGCCAGCCCGGAACGGAGCCTCTTCGCCGTCCACCCCCCAGACCATTTTCCGCTTGGCGTTCTTGAAGCTATCGGGATTGACATCTTCCCAAGCCTGATCGCGGATGGCCTCCAGTCTTTCGGGCGGAACCGTAGTATTGACCATGTTGGCCTTCATCCACTGCATTTTGTCCACTTCGAAGTCGTCCAGAAGGTAATTATTTTCCACGGCCATATCGAAAAAAGGCGCCCCAGGCAGGGGCATGACGCACATGAAATGGGCGGAATCCAAACCGGCATCCACATGGGTTTTCGCCATGCTAATGGTATTCTGGATTTCCTCTTCCGTTTCATCCGGGTAACCGATCATGTAATTGCCGGACGTCATCAGTCCTTTTTCCTTGCAAAGCTTGATCAGGCCGATGACGTCTGAATTCACCGGGTCCCACTTGTTGCTGATATATTTTTGCATGATACGGGGATTGGCGGTTTCAAAGGGCAGGCCGATTTCCTTAAATCCTGCTTCGACAAGAATGTCGATGATTTCCGGGTCAGGCTTGCCTTTGCGAAGAAGGTGGATGATGTTGATGCCGTTCACATCCAAAATATCCAGATTTTCCGCTCTGATTTTACGAAAAAGGTTCATGCCGCGATTTCGGCGGCCAAACAGGGCGTCGTCTTCGAGAAAAACCTGTTTGACGCCCAGTTCCTTAAGCTGGGCGATTTCAGCCATGACGCGCTCATCGGACTTGATGCGGAACCTGCCGATGGGCCCGGATACGCTTCCTTCCAGTTCGCCCGCCACATGACAGAAGGAACACTTGAAAGGACAGCCTAGTGACGTCATCAGGGATGCGTATTTTAGTTCCCCGGGTTTGTAGTTCTCAAGATAGAAACCACCGTGAGGCCGACCGATCTCCCAATAACGCTCCATCGGCATCAAATGCCAGGCCGGCATGGGCAATTCGTCCAGATCGTAAACGACATCGTCATGAGCGGTTGGATTGATAACGGTACGGCCATCCTTAATGAAGGCAAGCGAGGCAAGATCGCTGAAGTCCCGAGATCCCTTTTCGAACCGGCGGACAATGTCGATAATGGTCTTTTCCGCCTCGGAAAGGCATACCACATCGACTCCGGCCCTGAAAAAGTGCTCCATGCGGTGGCGGGCATTCACGCCACCAGCAACAATCAACTTGTCGGGATAGGCCTGTTTGATAAGGCGAGCGGTGTTCAGGACCATGGTTTCCTGGTCCGAGAATATGGATGTCATGCCGATGATGGTTGAATCGGCGACCTCATCTAGAATCCTATCATCGCTTAGGCCCGTACGATAAAGGCCTGAAGGCAGCTTGGTGGAGTGAAAAAAGACATCCTTTATCGCCTCTTTATCGGTCCCGACCGTGGCATCAACCACCTGTACTTCAATGTCATGTTCCAACAAGGCGCCGGCGAGCATGGGATAGGCCAGCGAACCGTTCGGCTTTACCAATGCCCCGGGCCATGACTGGTGAGGTGGATAGAGAAGCGTGACTTTGGTTGACATGGATATTGATCCAGGTGGTGCATCTGTGCCCATGGGTACAGCAGCCTCATGGGAGGATTGGTGATATCCCAATGACCTGCACTTATCAACCCTACTTATGAAACGTGATTAACGGGATCTTTTAGGCTTTCTTCCCAACAAATATGAAATGGCGGCACTGGTAATGGCGAGGTCGCGCATGAAACGCTTCCTATCAATGACAATCAGATAAAAGAGAGCCTTGGGGGCGTGACGCGCTCCAAGGCGCCATGCCTCTTTTCTCGCCGCCACGCCATTTTTGAATTTATTTAACAGGTACAGATGTCCCCATATGATATTCCATTCCTTTCTCCACCGTAGCGCGGCCGTTTTCTTTGTTGCGTGGCTGACCAGGTGCGTCCCTTGTGCTTCCGGCGCGATGATAATCGAATAACCGGCATCGCTAAGACGGCGGCAAATATCCAAATCTTCGGCATAGACAAAGAGGTTCTCATCAAAGCCGCCGATTTCCCGTAAGGCCGAAGCACGAATAACCCAAACCGCCGCAGTGGCGAACCAGGTGCAGAAGTGACCCTCGGGCACTAAATTCGCCTGGCTATGGTTGAATTCGCCCGGCCCCATGATGGACAGATCCAGGCCTCGATTGGGGCTGAACAGGTAAGGCGCGACTATGCCCACTCCCGAGTCATTTCCGGCGATGTCGAGCATTCTTCGTACGGCCTGCAAATCTATTTCTGCGTCGGGGTTAAGGAGTAGGGCGAATTCCGTCTCGACCTTCTCCATTCCCTGATTTATTGCCGTTCCGAATCCCAAATTACTATCATTTTTGACGAAGGTGGCGTCCGGGTATTTGCCCTCGAGCCAGGCCAGCGACCCGTCCCTGGTGCCGTTATCGATAATAACAAGGGGGAAGGAGTCCACCAACGGGGCCAGTGCGTTTTCAATAACCGCCCTTGCATTATAATTAATGATGACAATGGTCAGATCATTGTGGTTGGACATTTTACTTGTTCGCCCTCAATCGATTGATGATTCGGCGAAGGCCCCTGTTCGGCTTCTCTTTAGGCGTTTGGGGAAGGGAAATGGCCCCGATTTCCCCCTCGCTTGGGTGCCTGAGCCGCAGGCGCGGTTCCGAGGTTTGCTGAAAGATAAACAGGGAATCGTTTTCTCTCAGGCTTCGCTCGCCCATTTCGTCCATGATCTCGCCACCGCCGTAGGTGAAATAGACATGCTGTCCGTTCACCATGCACCGACCGCACAGGTCATTGTTGTAGCGCAGACGCTGAAGTTCCATATGAGGCGACTCAACAAAACTCTGCGCGACGACAGACGCCCGGTCAAACGTGGCGCAGCATAGCTGAACAGAGCCATCGACATTGATGATCATTTGTGTTTTTCGGGTGTTGCAATCCTGATCACGCAAGGGGATCAGCCTTTCCGTCAGTTCCGCAGGATCCACGGCAAGCATGTCGATGGTTTGCCTATCTGCCTCGGAAAGTTTGTCTTCAAGATAATCGAGGCTTTTTTCCACCGGCGCGAAGAAGGCCCAAACCGGGTCCAGATCAAATTTGAGTTCCTCGCACAATTTCAATATCATTAACAAATTGCGGTCCGCGTTATGCTTGTAGATATGGTAGAGCACCTGGATGGTGGTTTGTTTTCGATATTGATCGAGCATGTGCCGCAACCGGTACATGTTGCTTTTGACAATACGGATATCCCCTTGCTTATGCGTGATCTTGTAACTGTCTTGATAGTACCCGGATAGGGAAACCCGCATGAAATCGGGGCCGGCCTTGATAACGTCTTTGAGGTTCTTGTCCAAATTCAGATTACTGGAAAGGCCACAGTAAAAGCCGAATTCCTTGGTCAAGGCGACGAATTCGGCCACTTGAGGATGAAGTAAAGGCTCCCCCCAAGTGTAAAGATGGATTTCAATGCGATCGGAAATATTATCGGACTTGATTTTTTCAAGGATTTCTCGAAACAGGGCCAATTCCATAAAGCCTGTCGGATTGCGCCCAACCGAAAACTCGGAATCAACAAAATTCCCTGACGGACACGTGGGGCATTGCAAATTGCAGGTCCCTACAATTTCAATCCAGTAAGTAAACAGCTTGTTTCGTTTGTGTACCGGCGGTTCATACATATAATTATTTTTAGGACTAAGCCTGGACAGAGTGGTGAAAGGTCAAGCCCTTGGATATTCCTTCACTTTAACGGACGCAAGCCATAATCGGCGACGATTTCGTAATGGGGGCCGTTGTGTCCCTGGTGGCTGCGGTAGAGGGCGAAGCGGTTGACGGGGAAGGGCGGGGTTTGCAGGCCGCCGTGGGCGGCGAGCCAGTCGGCGAGCTTGTTCCCGGGCGTTTTCTTGATCCGGGCCAGGGTGACGTGGGGGGTGAATTTCCGTTGCTCCGGCGGCAACCCGGCCCGGACCAGGGCCCGTTCCACCTTGCCCTGCAAATGGCCCAGTTCGGGCCCGGCCCGGACCCCGGCCCAAAGGGTGTGCACCATGTGGCCGCGCCCGAAGGTGTCCATGCGGGACAGGGCCATCTCGAAGGCCGGTTCCCTGATTTCGCCCAGGGCGTCGTCGATGTCCTCGGCGCGGACCTCGTCCACCTCGCCGATGAAGCGCAGGGTCAGGTGCATGTTGGCCGGGCTCGTCCAGCGTGCCCCCTCCAGGCCCGAGGCCATCATCTGCAGTTGACGGCGCACCGAGTCCGGCAGGGGCAGGGCGACGAACAGGCGAATCACGATCCGGCCCCGATCAGCCGCCGGACATAAGGGACGATGCGCTCGACGATCACCCCCACCCCGGCGGCGTTGGGATGAATGGCGTCGTCCTGATTGAGGTCCGGCACGGCGGCGACGCCGTCGAGGAAGAACGGATAGAGAGACACCCCGTGCTTCCGCGCCAGGCGGGGGAAGAGGTCGGCGAATTCCCGCCCGTATTCGGGCCCCAGGTTGGGCGGCGCCCGCATGCCGGTCAGCAACACCGCCAGGTTCCGCCGTTTCAACTCGCCGAGGATGGCATCGAGATTACTTTCCGTTTCCACCGGCTCGAGCCCGCGCAGGCCGTCGTTGGCCCCCAGCTCGACGATCACCGCGTCGAACCCCGGGGCCAGCGCCCACTGCAGGCGCGAGAGCCCGCCCGCCGACGTGTCGCCGGAAACACCGGCGTTTTCGACGCGTACCTCCAGTCCGCCGCCGCTCAGCGCCCGTTCCAGCCGACTCGGGAAGGCCTCTCCCCTGGGCAGGCCATGGCCGGCGGTGAGGCTGTCGCCGAGGGCGAGAATGCGGACCGTTTCACCTGCGGCCCCGGCCGGTAAAGTAAATGTGAAGAGCACCGTCAGCATCCATGCGTTGACAAGCACCGCCGGGAGGCCATATCGAGGACGGAAAACAGTAAGGACCCACATGACAATACAATCCGATTCGGCGATTCACCTGAACGACGTTGAGCTTACCCTGACCAGCAATGCGGGCCGGGTCAATATCCTGCGCGGCATCGACCTGAACATCAAGACCGGAGAAACCGTCGGCGTCGTCGGCCCCAGCGGGTCCGGCAAGACCTCCATGCTGATGGTCATCGCCGGTCTGGAGCGGGTCAGCGGCGGCCATATCTCCGTCGCCGGACAGGCCCTGGGCGGCATGAGCGAGGACCAACTGGCCCTGTTCCGCCAACGGCATGTGGGCATCGTGTTTCAGAATTTCCATCTCGCCCCGACCATGACCGCCCTGGAAAACGCCGCCATGGCCCTGGAATTCGCCGGCCGCAAGGATGCCTTCGACCGCGCCCGGGCGGAGCTCGAGGCGGTCGGGCTCGGCCATCGCCTGGACCATTACCCGGGACAGCTTTCCGGCGGCGAACAGCAACGGGTGGCCCTGGCCCGGGCCTTCGCGCCGGAGCCCTCAATCCTGCTCGCCGACGAACCGACGGGCAATCTGGACGGCGACACCGGGCACCTGGTTATGGACCTGCTGTTTCGACTGAAGGAACGCTGCAACACGACCATGATGCTGGTCACCCACCAGCCGGAACTGGCCGAGCGCTGCTCGCGCACCATTCACATGCTGGACGGTAACATCTCCCATGACGGCTGAGTCGTCTTGGGCCCTGGCCTGGCGGCTGGCGCGGCGGGAGCTGCGGGCGGGCCTTTCCGGCTTTCGCATCTTCCTCGCCTGCCTGGCCATCGGCGTCGCCGCCATCGCCGCCGTCGGCACCATCAGCGCCTCGGTCACCGGCGGCCTTGACGCCGAAGCGAAGAACCTGCTCGGCGGCGACGTGGACCTGCGCCTTCTCAACCGCCCCAACAGCCCGGAACAGGACCGCTATCTGACCGCCCATTCGGCGGCGCTGTCGAAAATCGTCGAACTGCGGGCCATGGCCGCCCCCATGGACGGACAGGCGGAAGGGGCCCGGCACCGCTCGCTGGTGGAACTGAAGGGGGTGGACGACGCCTATCCCCTGAGCGGACGCATGGCCCTGGTGCCGGAAATAGACCTTCAATCGGCCATGGCCCGGGATGACGACGGCGCCTTCGGGGCCGTCGTCGACGCCAACCTGCTGAAGCGCCTGGGCCTCGCCATCGGCCAGCGGGTCAAGGTCGGCCGGGCGGTGCTGCGCCTCAACGCCACCATCGCCGGCGAGCCCGACCGGGTCGCCAGCGTGCTCAGTTTCGGGCCCAGGCTGATGGTCTCCATGGACGCCGTCGACGCCAGCGGCCTGATCCAGCCCGGCTCGCAGGTGCATTTCCACACCCGCCTGCTGCTGCCCGCCGAAACCGGTGTCGGGGCCTGGCGGGCGGCCCTGGAGGACGCCTTTCCCAAGACCGGCTGGCGGGTCCGCGCGCCCGACGAATCCGCCCCCGGCATTCGCCGCTTCATCAAGCGGATGACCCTGTTTTTGAGCTTCGTCGGCCTGACCGCCCTGCTGGTCGGCGGCATCGGCGTCACCAACGCGGTGGCCGGGTTCCTCGACGGCAAGACCGCCAGCATCGCCACCTATAAATGCGTCGGCGCGCCGGGCGACCTGATCTTCCGCCTCTACCTGATGCAGGTGATGGCCATCGGCCTGCTCGGCGTCGCCATCGGCCTGGCCCTAGGCGGCGTGCTGCCGGTGCTGGGCCTGGCCCTGATCGCCGACAGCCTGCCCGTGGCCCCGGATATCGGCTTTTTCCCCGGCCCCCTGGCCCTGGCCGCCCTGTTCGGGCTGCTGACCACGTTCACCTTCGCGCTGTGGCCCCTGGGCCGGGCCCGGCAGGTGCCGGCGGCGACCCTGTTCCGCGACCGCGTCCAGCCCTCGGGCCTGAAACCGACGTGGGCCGTCCGGCTGGCCGCCGTCCTCGGCGTCATTGCCCTGGCCCTGCTCACCATCGTCAGCGCCAGCGACCGCAATTTCGCCTACTGGTTCGTCGGCGGGGCGCTGGCCACGGTCACCCTGCTTCGCCTGGGCGCGGCCCTGTTGGTGGCCTGGGCGGCGAAGACGCGCAAACCGGCCTCGGCCAGCCTGCGCCACGCCATCGCCAACATCCACCGCCCCGGGGCCAACGCCCACGGCGTCGTTCTCTCTCTCGGCCTCGGCCTTTCCGTGCTGGTGGCCGTCGCCCTGATCGAAGGCAACCTGAGCCATCAGGTCAACGAGCGGCTGCCCGACGAGGCCCCGGCCTTTTTCTTTATCGACATTCAGCCCCATCAGGCCGACGCCTTCGACGAAACCGTCGCGTCCATCCCCGGCACCCGCAATTTCAAACGCATGCCCAGCCTGCGCGGGCGCATCGTCAAGATCGGCGGCGTCGAAGTGGAAAAGGTCGATGTGGCCGCCAACGCCCAATGGGCCATCAACGGCGACAGGGCCCTGACCTCGTCGGCGAAACCGACCGAGGGCTCGAAAATCGTCGCCGGCGACTGGTGGCCCGAAGATTATGCCGGGCCGCCGGCGATTTCCCTCGACCGGTCCCTCGCCCAGGGCTTCGGCATCGGCATCGGCGACACCCTGACCCTGAACGTACTGGGCCGGGAGATCGAGGGCACGATCATGTCGCTTAGGGAAATCGACTGGCGCTCGCTGCGCTTCGATTTCGCCATCATCTTCGCCCCCGGCCCCCTTGAAGGCGCGCCGCACACCCACATCGCCGCCGTGGAGACCCCACGGGAAGCGGAGGAGGCGTTGGAAGACGCGGTGTCGGAACGCTTCGCCAACATCACCTCGATCCGGGTCCGCGAGGCCCTGGAGGCGGCGGCGACCATCCTGCAGGGCATCGGCCAGGCGGTGCGCGGAACCTCCCTCATCACGCTCGCCGCCGGCGCCCTGGTGCTGGCCGGGACCATCGCCGCCGGGCAGCGCCGCCGGGTCTACGATTCGGTCGTCTTCAAGGTCCTCGGCGCCACCCGGGGGCGGCTGCTTCGGGTTTTCGTCCTCGAATACGGCATCCTCGGGGCCGCCACCGGGACCATCGCCGCCGCCGTCGGCACCCTGATCGCCTGGGCGGTCATGGTCTTCTTGATGCGGACCCAGTGGATTTTCCTGCCCGGCGTCGTCGCCGCGACCATCGGTTCCTGCCTTCTGGCCACGGTCGCCATCGGCTATTTCGGCACCTGGAAAGCCCTGGGAGAAAAGGCCTCGGCGCATCTTCGCAACGAGTAGAACCGCACCGCTTCCCTTGATTTTAACCCTGATCCTGCCATATTAAGGGCAGATTAACCGAACCGAATGAAGAGGTACTTTATGGTTTCCGACCCCAACAACCGCTTTACCCTGAGCACACAGACCATGAGCCCGTCGCAGGCGTCCGCCGCCGAGATCGACGTCGGCCTGCGCGAATACATGCTCAAGGTCTACAATTACATGGCTTCCGGCCTGGCCCTGACCGGCGCCGTTGCCTATGGGCTGACCAAGTCGGAAGCCGCCATGCAGGCGATTTTCGGCACCCCCCTGTTCTGGGTCGTCGCCCTGGCGCCGCTGGGACTGGTGTTCTTCATGAGCGCCCGCATCAACCATCTGCAGGCGTCGACGGCGCAAACCCTGTTCTGGGTCTTCGCCACCCTGATGGGCCTGTCCCTGGCCTCCATCTTCGTCGTCTATACGGGGACCTCTATCGCCCGGGTGTTCTTCATCACCGCCTCCACCTTCGCCGGCATGAGCCTGTACGGCTACACCACCAAACGGGACCTGTCGGGCTTCGGCTCCTTCCTGTTCATGGGCCTGATCGGCATCATCATCGCCAGCGTCGTCAACATCTTCCTGGCCTCTTCCGCCCTGCACTTCGTCATCTCCGTGGTCGGGGTTCTGGTTTTCGTCGGCCTGACCGCCTACGACACGCAGAAGATCAAATCCCTGTATCTGGAAGCCGACGGCTCGGAAGTGATGGCCAAGAAGGCGATCATGGGCGCGTTGACCCTGTATCTGGACTTCATTAACCTGTTCATCATGCTGCTGCATCTGTTCGGCGAACGCCGCTAAGACACAGCCAAGAGCAGAACATCAACCGCCCGGAGGAGACATCCCCGGGCGGTTTTTTCATGGCCTGTCCCCTTTTCTCAGGCGGCGCCGCGCTTGAGGTGGTCCATGGCCTCGTTGAGCTGACTCATGCGGTCGTGACAGCCGTGGCCGCTGTCCGGGTGATGGATGGTGGCCAGGGTGCGGAAGCGGCTTTTCAGGGACGCGGCGTCGGGCAGGCTGCCCGGCGGAAAGCCCAGGATGTGCAGGGCGTCGTCCCGGGAGCGGATGCCCCGGGGCAGGGGTTCGAAGGACAGCACCGAGACGATGGAACGCAGGCGCTCGACTTCTTCCCGGGCCTTGCGGACCAGGCTCTCGTCGACGACGGGCTTTTCCTCCTCGCCCGCCCCCTTGAGCTTGATGTCGATCTCGCCCCGGTCGATGGCCAACGCCATGGCCAGGGCCCGGCGTAGCAGGTCCGGCGTGTAGCCCGGGGCCATGCGCACCTGCAGACGGGGTTTACGCCGCCAGGGCTTGCCCTGGGCGGTACCGGATTTCAGGATCACCGTTTCCCGATCCCCCGCCGGCGGCCCGCCCGGGTCGTCGAAGGCGTCGATTTCATCGCGGGAGACCACCAGGGCGACGGAGCGGGCCAGGTCGGCCACATTGACCCGTCGCTTGGCGGCCAGGGCCATGACCCCGTCGCGAAAGGCGCTGGAACAGGGAATGGTATAGGAGTGTTTCGTATTCAACGACACCTTCGCGGACATGGTCGCAGGTCCTTATGTGATCCCATGAGACCCGCCGATTGGAGCAGATTATGGTTAACGAATGGTTTCCTTGGGGTCCCAGACCCCCGGAAACCTGCGAAAACGGGGACCGCGAGGACGAAATTCGGGTCGCAACTGCATATGTTGTTAATTTCACCATTCCCGGCGAAAAGGTTAACAGTCCCTTTATGCCCCCTGTAGTCTATTGAAATATAACAATTTATTTTTCGCCTCTCGTTAACGGAAATGGCCGATCACGACACCCCTGCGGACTTTTCGAGGCTTTTTCACCCCGGTTGCCATGGTTCCCGGCGGCGCCTCGGCGGCGACCGGTGCGCCTTTCTCCACCGGGGGAGGGCGGCGGCGGCGGGCCGGTGAAAATTGTTTCGTCTCGTCGCCGGCTTTATTTCCGAGTAATTTAATTGGGTATTTGTGACGTCGTGAGTCTTCCTTCCCGACCCGATTTCACTCCCTGCGATTCTTTTTTCTTCAACCATGGCCGCCCACGGACGAGAGAAAAATTCCTCCTCGACCGGCTTCGAGAAAATTTATTCTGATTGTGCAGCGAGGCCTCTTTGCAATCGCGGGGAGGGTCGGAACAATCTCGGCGGGGAGGCCGGTGGCCAAACCCTGCAAGCGTCCCGACGCCTCTCGAAAAGGGCCCCGCGAATCGTCCCCTGATCCCCCTCCCACCCCTCGACGAGGGCGGTGGAACGGTCAAAATATTATCGTTTTGATATCGTAATCAGCTTGATATCTTGTTTATTTACAGTGCTATACGGTTCTGCAATGATTGAACTGTCGAATTTACTCATTCCCCGGAAGCATTTCCTCGTCTCCGCCCGTCGGGCCGATGCGGCGGCCTCCTCAGCCACCTGATCGGACTTGTTGCGCTTGACCAACAGCGGCCGGGAGGGGGTCCGTCAGCGCCTCTCGGACAGGCCCGGGACCGCGCCGCCGGAAGCCTGATTTCGAGCCCCCCGCCCGGCATGCGATTCGGCAGCCGAACGGTTTTTCCGCCGACGATTTTTTCCTTGGACCCGGCCCGGCGCCGTGATTACATAATCATCCGCTAGCGTACCGAACCGACGAGGACGGAAAAATGATGCAAAAAGCCACATTCGGCGCCGGGTGTTTTTGGGGCGTGGAGGCGGCCTTTCGGGCCGTCGACGGAGTCCGGGAAACGGCGGTGGGATACCTGGGCGGCGACCTGGCCGACCCCTCCTACGAAGACGTCTGCTCCGGGCGCAGCGGCCATGCGGAAGTGGTCCAGGTGACCTTCGATCCAAACCGGGTCGGCTACGACGCCCTGTTGGAGGTGTTCTGGTCCTGCCACAATCCAACCACCCTGAACCGCCAGGGTCTGGACGTGGGCACCCAGTACCGCTCGGCCATCTTCCATCACAACCCGGAACAGCAAGCCGCCGCGCGGGCCTCCCTGGAGGCCCATGCCCGCGCCGGGACCTTCGGCGATCCCATCGTCACCGAAATCACCCCGGCCTCAAGCTTTTACCGGGCGGAAGATTACCATCAGCAATATCTGGAAAAGCGCGGCCTTCGCTAATCTTCGGTTTCCGCCCGTTCCGCCCCTTCCAGCAGGCCCTCGGAAATCTGCAGGTTGATGTTGATCAGGGTGTCGAGCACCGCCTCGCCCATTTCCGTTCCCTGGCCGTGGCTGGTTGAGACCACGTAGCGGGACAGGCGGGACAGGTTCTCGCGCAGGGCGTCGCTGAAGCGATTGTCCGGCTGGGAGATCACCGAATGAATGGCGACCCATAGATTTAGGGGCTGAAGTAGCTAAGAGCCGGGAGAGGTTCTATTATGGCTACGATGTA
>CAYFOJ010000016.1:0-61793 GCA_964344645.1 uncultured Thalassospiraceae bacterium | reverse complement strand
GGGGTTTTTCCGCTGTATCCGTGTTTTGGAACCTCAGCCCATTTTCATCAGCAGGCTGATCAGCACGTCCTGAACCAGGATCAGGATCAGGATCAACGCCACCGGGGTCAGGTCGAAGCCGCCCATCACCGGCAGCACCCGGCGGATCGGCGCCAGCGCCGGTTCGGTGATCCGGTGGACGAAGTCGCCGACCATGTAGACGAAGCGGTTGGTGGTGTTGACCACGTTGAAGGCGGTCAGCCAACTCAGGATGACGCCGGCGACGACGATCCAGATATAAAGATCGATAACGGTCAGGATCAGTTTCAGGACGGGGCCGGCGATGACATCCATGGCGTTGGGGAATCCTCTCTCGATTGGGTCGGCACACGTTAACCTCCCGGCGTATGCGTGGCAAGAGGCAGGAAGGCCGAAACCGGGCCTTGACAGCGCCCCCCCGCTGGCCCCATAAACGCGCCCATTCCATCCGGGGCCGTAGCTCAGTCGGGAGAGCGCCACGTTCGCAACGTGGAGGTCAGGGGTTCGATTCCCCTCGGCTCCACCAATCCCCCCACCTCACCGGAATTACTTCCCCAGCCTGCCGAGCAGGGGGGCGAGGTGCTGTTCGTATCGTTTCCAGGCGGCGACGGAACTGTCGTAGAGGGGCTTTCGCACCTGCTCGACGCTGGCGGTTTTCACGGTCCGTTCGGTGTTGTGGAAATCCAGGCAGCGGTCGTCCCACGGCAGGCCGCAAAAGGCCAGCAGGTCCCGCGTTTTTCCTTCCTGGTCGGCGATCAGGTCTTCGTAACCCGCATCGAACATGAACCCCGGCAGGGCCCGCTCCCAGTGCGCCATCAGTTCCCTGTAAAGGCCGTGATAGTCGGCCAATGCCTGCAGACTGTAGGAATAGGGATAGCTGTCGCCGGCGAAATGACATTTATAGATGGATAGGCAATGGTCTTCGGCCCGGCGGCGGCAATGCACCACCTTGGCCTTGGGCAGCATCAGCTTGATCAGGCCGACATGGACGAAATTGTCGAGCATCTTGTCGGCGATGATGGGGGCGTCCAGTCCCGGCGCGCGCAGCGCTTTTGCGTAAGCCAGGCCCGCCCGCCGGAAATCCTCGGCGTCGGCCCCGTTAATTGTGTCCGTGAACCCGGGTTCCAACGGGTCGCCGAAGACCTCTTCGATGGCCCGGGACAGGGTCGGTTTCTCGCCCGTGCCCGCCACCCGGGGATGACTGGCGAGGATCTGTTCCAGCAGGGTCGAGCCGGAACGGGGCAGGCCGAGGAGGAAGATGGGCGTTTCATCAGGGCAACCGAAATCTCGCCGAGCCTCGAAGAAGGACGGCTGAAACAAATCCATGAGGGAGTCGAACAAGGCCGTCTGCCGTTCCATGAACCGGCCGCCGTCTCGCCATTTCAGGTCATTGCCCTGGCGGAAAAAGTGAAAGGCCTTGTCATAGTCCCGCAGGTCCTCGAAGGCCTTGCCGAGGCCGAAGGAGAGATGCATTTTTTGTTCGCCGCCGATGCCGGGGCGGGCGAGGGCGTCTTCCATGGCCCGGATGTCCGCATCGTGGCTCCGGTGTTTCTTGATATGGGCCAGGTGGCGGTGGGCCGGGGCGTGGTCCGGGTCGGCGGCGATGGCGTTTCTGAAGCTGTCCATGGCCTGTTCGATCTTCCCCGCTTCCTGCAGGGCCAGTCCCAGATTGTTGTGGGCGCCGGCGAAGCCGGGAGACAGCGTCACCGCCTGCCGGTAATGGCCGATGGCGTCGTCCATGCGCTCCAGTTCCTTCAGGGCGTTGGCGAGATTGAAATGGGCGGCGGGGGAATCGGGTTCGATCCGCAGCGCCTCGCGGTATCGGGACAGGGCCTCCTCGCCGTTTTCGCATTCCATCAACACGTTGCCCAGATTGAGCAGCACATCGACAAATCCGGGCCTGGCCTCAAGGGCCTGGCGGAAACAGGCGACGGCGTCTTCCGGCTGCCCCGTTTCCCCGTACAGCAATCCCAGATTGTTCAGGGTGTCCGGCGCGCCGGGGTCCAGGGACAGGGCCCGGCGGTAGGCGGTCAGGGCGTCCTCGGGCCTTTCCAGGTCTCGATGGACATTGCCCAGGTTGATGTAGTCCCCGGCGGTCCCCGGCCGCAGGGCCAGCACCTTTTGATAACTGGCGAGGGCGTCCCGAAAGCGGCCCAGGGCCTGCAGCACCAGGCCCATGTTGGCATGGGCGTCGGCGTAGCCGGGGGCGGCTCGCAGGGCCTTGGCGATGCGTTTCCTGGCCCGTTCGTTGTCGCCCTGCTGGTGATGGACGACGCCCAGCAGATGATTGGCGAAGGGGTTCTTGCCGTCTCCTTGCAACACCTGCCGGTAAATGCTTTCCGCCTGCGCCAGATCGCCGCCGCCGTGGTGCCGTAGCGCCAGCTCCAGCGCCTGGGCGGTGGCGGGGTTCGGCTCTGTCTTTCCCCGGCGGCGTTTCGCGGCCCTGTTCATGTCTGTGGCGTCTCCATTGGGTTGGTACTCCTATCATGGATGATAGAGATTCCGTTAACCATTTTCGGTCATGGTGGGGCCATGAACAGCCTGTCCACCATATCGGCCCGCACCATGGCCCTGACCCAGGAACGCCCGCGGGGGTATTCCGGGGCGGAAGAGGTGCGCAACCGGGCCGCCGTCACCAACAGCAACGAAACGCCCCACGAGCGCCGGGCGCTGAACCGACTGAACAAGGTGCTGGGACAGGAAAACGCGCCCCGGCCCGACGTGCCGGTTGGATACTATCTCGACATTCGGGTCTGACTCACTCCAGCCCCATCAGGGAACGGGCGAAGGCGCGGGCCTCGAACGGGCGCATGTCCTCCGCCGTTTCGCCGACGCCGATGGCGTGAACGGGCAGGCCGAACTTCTCCGCCAGGGCGACGACCACGCCGCCCCGCGCCGTGCCGTCCAGCTTGGTCATCATCAGGCCGCTGACATCGACGATTTCCTTGAAAATCTCCACCTGTGAGTGGGCGTTCTGGCCGACGGTGGCGTCCAGCACCAGCAGGCAGTCGTGGGGGGCGGTTTCGTCGATCTTGCGGATCACCCGGATGATCTTTTCCAGTTCCGCCATCAGGTCCTTCTTGTTCTGCAGCCGCCCGGCGGTGTCGATGAGCAGCACGTCGGCGCCCCGGGCCTTGGCCTGGCTGAAGGCGTCGTAGGCGAGGCCGGCGGCGTCGGCCCCCGGCGGGGCGGTGATCACCGGCGACCCCGTGCGTTCGCCCCACACCTGCAACTGTTCGATGGCGGCGGCGCGGAAGGTGTCGGCGGCGGCCATCATGACGTTCAGCCCCTGGGCCTTGAGATGGGTCGCCAGCTTGCCGATGGAGGTGGTCTTGCCGCTGCCGTTGACGCCGCAGACCAGCACCACGTGGGGCTTCAGCTCCCGGTTGACGGCGAAGGGCCTGGCGACGGGTTCGAGCAGGGTTTCGATTTCTTCGGCGAGGGCGGACAGGACCTCTTCCGATTCCACCTCCTTGTTGAAGCGGGTGCTGGAAAACGCCGCCGTCACCTTGGCCGCCGTGGCCAGGCCCAGGTCGGCGGCGATGAGCAGTTCCTCCAGCTCGTCGATGGCCTGCTGGTCGAGCCGGCGCTTGGTGAAGGTCGCGGTGATGGGGTCGGCCAGCTTGGCCTTGGTGCGGCCGAGCCCCTTCTTCAGGCGGCTCATCCAGCCGCTTTTTTCCTCGCCGCCGTTTTCCGGGTTGCCGTGGGTGTGTTCGTTCATGGGAGTCCTTCGGCGATCAACCGCCCCTTTTCTTCGTCCATATCAATGACCCGGGCCCGGACGATGGTTCCGGCGGGCGCGTCGAAGGTCACCTCGACCGGCGCGAAATGCCGGGAATGGCCCCGGCGTCCCTGCTCGATCAGGACCTCCACCGTCTCTCCCCGCCGCCCGTTCAGATAATCGGCCAGGGCCCGCTCGCCGGTCCGGCGCAGCCGCCGGGCCCGGTCCTTGACCAGGGCGCCGTCGAGGGCGGGAATTTTCGCCGCCGGGGTTCCCGGGCGCGGCGAATAGGGAAACACATGCAGGTAGGTCAGGCCCATTTCGCCGACGGCGCGGCGGGTGTTTTCGAACTGCTCCTCCGTTTCCGTCGGGAAACCGGCGATCAGGTCGGCCCCGAAGACCACGTCGGGGCGGGCGCGGCGGGCGCGTTCGGCCAGGGCCAGGGCATCGTCACGGCTGTGGCGGCGCTTCATTCTTTTCAGGATCATGTCGTCGGCGGCCTGCAGGCTGAGGTGAAGATGGGGCATGAAGCGCTCTTCCTCGGCCAGCAGGCGGAAGACCTCGTCGTCGATAACGGCCGGGTCCAGGGAGGTCAGGCGCAGGCGGCGCAGCTCAGGGACTTGCTCCAGGATGCGCCGGGCCAAGCCCCCCAGGGTGGGCAGGTCTGCGTTGTCCTGTCCGTAGGAGGAAACGTCGACGCCGGTCAGCACCACTTCCCGGTGACCGTTGCCGACGAGCATGCGGACCTGTTCGACGATGCGTTCCGGGGCCAGGCTGCGGTTGGGGCCGCGCACATGGGGGATGATGCAGAAGGTGCAGCGGTGGTCGCAGCCCTGCTGCACCTGGACGAAAGCGCGGGTTCTCTCCTCGAAGCCGGAAATCAACGGCGTTGCCTCCGTCTCGTCGTCCGGGGGGCACATGATGTTGGAGACGCTGACGGCGGCGTCTTCGTCCCCGTCGGCGAACAGGCGGGACGGGTCCATTTTCTCGCCGTTGCCGACGACCCGGTCGACCTCGTCCATGGCGGCGAAGGTCTCCGGTTTCAGTTGCGCGGCGCAGCCGGTGACGATGATGCGGTCCTCCGGGTGGTCCCGTTTCAGGCGGCGGATGGTCTGCCGCGCCTGGCGTTCCGCCTCGGCGGTGACGGCGCAGGTGTTGACGATGACCGCGCCGCCGTGCCCGGCCCGGAGCGCCTGATCGCGGATGATTTCCGATTCCAGGCTGTTCAGGCGGCAACCCAGGGTGACGATGCGGGGCTCGGACACGATGGCCGCCCTCAGGCCGTCAGCGCGCCGTCGAGGACGCCGCTGAAGGACACCGCCACCGGGCCGGTCATCATCACCCGGTTGTCGGGTTGCCAGTGGATTTCGAGGGTTCCCCCGTTCAGGTTCACCGACGCCCGCCGCCCGCCGAGGCCCCGGCGGCTGGCGGCGACGACGGCGGCGCAGGCCCCGGACCCGCAGGCCAGGGTCTCGCCGACGCCACGTTCCCAGACCCTGAGCCGGATGACGTCCTCGCCGGTGATCGTGGCGACGCCGATGTTGGCGAATTCCGGGAACATGGCGTGGCGTTCCAGCGCCGGGCCGTGAAGAGCCAGGTCGACCGCTTCCGCGTCGTCGACGAAAAACACCGCGTGGGGGTTGCCCATGTTGACCGCGGCCGGGTCCTGCAGGGGTCCGGAGCCGATGCCCACATGCAGGGTATCGGCGGCCTCGCTTAAAGGGATGTCCCGCCAGTCCAGGTTCGCCGGGCCCATGTCGACGGCGACCAGGCCGTTTTCCGCCGCTTCCGCGTCCAGCAGGCCGGCCACGGTTTCGATCACCGTCTGCTCACGGGCCGTCTCGGCCATCAGGATGGAGGCGACGCAACGGGTGGCGTTGCCGCAGGCTTCCGCCTCGCTGCCGTCGGTGTTGTAGATGCGCATGAAGGCGTCGGCGTGTTCATCGACGGGGTTTTCGATCAGGATCAACTGATCGCAACCGACTCCGGTGCGCCGGTCGGCGATGGCGCGGACCCGGTCCCGGCTCAGCGGGCGCGGGTCGCGGCGGCGGTCGATGATGACGAAGTCATTGCCGATGCCGTGCATCTTGGTGAAGGGTATGCTGTCCATAACGGGGTTAATATGTCGCACCGGCGGCGGAAGTCCACCGTTTTAAGAGTGCGCCTGGAGGAATCTTTGCATGTGGAAGCGGGCGTGGTCCGCTTGGTAATGGTAATCCCGGCCGACGGGGCAGGCGCGGCGGGCGCGGCAGCCCTGGGTCATGCAGTCTCCCTGCCGGTTTTCGTCCAGCCAGGCGGCGCAGGCGGGCACGTCGTAGCCGTCTTCCGTGAAGGCCGAGACGGGACAACTGTTCAGGCAGGGTTTGTCGGGGCAAGCGAGGCAGGGGCTTGCGCTTTCCCCGGCCGGGCCGGCATCGAAGGGGGTCTCGATGACAAACGCCCCCCGATAGGCGTGCCAGGTGCCGTAGACGGGGTGAATCAACGGGCCGATGGGGGTGGCGTGGGCCGTTCCGGACCGCATGGCCCAGCGCTGAAAGGGTCGGTAGGGCGGGCCGTCGAAGGGAAAGAAAACGCTCAAGCGGGCATGGAAACGCTGTCTGAGTCCACCGGCGGCGTCGTCCAGCACCCGGCGGGTCCAGCGGTCCAGGGGGTCCGGTTCCCCGTCCAGGCCCTCGGCGGAAAACACCCGCCACATATCCGGGCCCGCATTGCCGACGAGGACCACGGCGCGGGCCTCTTCGCCGCCGGGAACATCGTCCGCCGGTTCCGGGCGGAACGCCCCCAGGGGCATGAGGCCGCTGGGCGCGAGCGCCCGCGTCAGGTCGTCAAGGGCCATCACCATCCCCCCTGCTTGTCCCGAAACGGGCGGGGCGTCAAGGTGGGAAATCAGTCCGGCGGCAGAAAGGCCTCGTCCCGGGAGACGTCTTTCAACAATTCGACCACTCGGCGGCGCAGGGCTGGGTCGTCGATGGCGTAGTAGGCGTGGATCAGGCGCTGCACCTCGGCGACGTCGTCCGGGTTTTCGGCCAGGCTGTCCTTGCGGGGCAGGGCCTTGCCCGTGCCCTGAAAGAAAAACGAGACATCGGTTTTGTATATCCGGCCTAGTTCGTGCAAGTGGCTGGGGGCGACGAAACGCTTGCCTTCCTCCAGGTCTTTCGTGGTGCCTTTCCGGGCGCCGAGTTCGGCGTCGACGTCTTCAAGACTGAGGCCGAGTTCGAGGCGGCGCTTGCGCAGCCGCTTGCCGATGTGGGCTTCAACGGGTTTCTTCATGGTTTCCGACATGCTCCGGGCCGTTCGAAAGTAAGCGAGGTGATCGAAAAGTAAAAATACTTATTAGTGTGACTACCTTACGGCCACCACTATAGGAGTATCATGGCCGGCCCCGTTGTCCAAGCCGAAACGAGAAACCGGTGCTTGACTTGTCCCACCACTGTCCATAGATTGCGCGCCCAACACCGACGCCCATGACCTTTTTCGCCTCATGGGGCGCCGCCAGTCCGCGAGTTTCGCGCACTGGCGCATTCGTGTTTGGATTGATGTTGACGCCGGAAACGGACGGAAAAAACGATGTTTGATAGCCTGACGGGCAAACTGGGCGATATCTTCGAAGGCCTGACGAAGCGCGGCGCGCTTTCCGAGGAGGACGTCGAAGAGGCCCTGCGCGAGATCCGCATCGCCCTGCTGGAGGCCGATGTCGCCCTCGACGTGGTCAAGACCTTCATCGCCGCCGTCCGGGAACGGGCCATCGGCGAAGAGGTCGTCCGCTCGGTGACGCCGGGCCAGATGGTCATCAAGATCGTCAACGACCATCTCATCGAAATGCTGGGCGGCGAGGCGGAAGACGGGCCGGAGGCCCTTGAAGGCAGCGGCGTCAATCTGACCGGCAACCCGCCGGTGGCCATCCTGATGGTCGGCCTGCAGGGTTCCGGTAAGACGACCACCAGCGCCAAGCTGGCGATGAAGATCAAGAAGAGGGAAAAGAAGAAGGTCCTGATGGCGTCCCTCGACGTCTACCGCCCGGCGGCGCAACAGCAGTTGGCCGTGTTGGGCGAGCAGACCGAGGTCGCCACCCTGCCGGTGATCATGGGCGAACAGCCGCTGGCCATCGCCAAGCGGGCCATGGACAGCGCCCGCCGCGAAGCCTACGACGTGGTCATTCTCGACACCGCCGGGCGCCTGCATATCGACCAGGAACTGATGACCGAGGTGGCCCAGGTTCGCGCCGCCACCAACCCGGTCGAGACCCTCCTCGTCGCCGACGCCATGACCGGTCAGGACGCGGTCACCATGGCCCGGGAATTCGACGAGAAAGTCGGCGTCACCGGCATCGTCCTGACCCGGGTCGACGGCGACGCCCGCGGCGGCGCGGCGCTTTCCATGCGGGCGGTCACCGGCAAGCCGATCAAGCTGATGGGCGTCGGCGAAAAGCTGGACGAGTTGGAGAACTTCCAGGCCTCGCGCATCGCCGGACGCATCCTCGGACAGGGCGACATCGTCGGCCTGGTGGAAAAGGCCGCCGACCACATCGAAAAGGAAGACGCCGAAAAGCTGGCCAAGAAGATGCTGAAGGGCCAGTTCTCGCTGAACGACATGGCCGACCAGTTGAAGCAGGTCCGCAAGATGGGGGACGTGGGCGGCCTGATGGGCATGATCCCCGGCCTGTCGAAAATGAAACAGCAAATCGCCGACGCCAAGATCGACGACAAGTTGATCGCCCGCCAGGAAGCGATCCTGTCGTCCATGACCCCTTACGAAAGGGAAAGGCCGAAAGTGTTGAACGGCTCCCGCCGCCGGCGCATCGCCGCCGGTTCCGGGACCTCCGTTCAGGAAGTCAACCGTCTGCTCAAACAGCACAAGCAGATGGGCACGATGATGAAGAAAATGGGCAAGATGGGCAAAAAAGGCATGCTCGGAGCGCTCGGCGGAATGGGTGGCGGCATGCCGCCCGGGATGCCGCCCGGCATGTTGCCGCCCAGACGCTAATCGAAAAACCAACCGATCTTAAAACCGACAGCAAAGACTTAAAACAAAAGGAACCGTAGTCACCATGGCTTTGAAAATCAGACTCGCCCGGGGCGGCGCCAAGAAGCGTCCCTTCTACCACGTCGTTATCGCCGATTCCCGCAGCCCCCGCGACGGCCGCTTCATCGAGCGCGTCGGCACCTACAACCCGATGGTCGCCAAGGATCATCCGGAGCGCCTGACCCTGCAGGACGAGCGGATCAAGCATTGGATGGGCGTCGGCGCCCGTCCGACGGACCGGGTCGCCCGCTTCCTGGCCGACGCGGGTCTGGGCGACAAGCCCTCCGTCCCCGAGCAGACCAAGCAGCATCTGCCGAAGGCGAAGGCCCAGGAGCGCCTGCGCGAGGCCGAGGAAGCGGCCAAGGCCGCCGCCGAAGCCGCCGCCGCCCCCGCCGAGGAAGAAGCGCCCGCCGAAGAAGCGACCGCCGAGGACGCCCCTGCGGAGGAAGCCGCGGAAAGCTGATGCCGGAGGCGACCGGAGAGCTTGTCTGCGTCGGGGCGATTACCGGCGCGCGCGGCCTTCGCGGCGAGGTCCGCATCAAGAGCTTCACCGCCGACCCGAAGGCCATCTCCTCTTACGGCGAGGTGTTCGAGGAAAACGGCGAGAGGAGCTATACAGTCCGGATCACCGGGCAGGTGAAGGGCCAGTTGCTGGCCCGCCTGAGCGGGATCGAGGATCGAGACGCCGCCGAGGCCCTGAAGGGGACCCGGCTGTATGTCGCCAAGTCGGCCCTGCCGGCGCCGGAGGAGGACGAGTTCTATTACTCGGACCTGATCGGCCTTCGGGCCGATCTGGCGGACGGCGGCAAACTGGGATCGGTCAGGCAGGTGCACGACTTCGGCGCCGGGACGATCCTGGAGGTGGCGGGCGGCGATGCGGGCATCGTCATGGTGCCGTTCACCCGGGCGGTGGTGCCGGTGGTGGATTTGTCGACGGGAAGGGTCGTTGTCGACCCGCCGCCGGGATTGCTGGAACCGGCCCCGCCGGAAGCGGCCGGGACCGGAGAGGATGGAGACGGAGAGAAGAAATGACGGGGACGGAACCCGGCGTGCCGTGGACGGCGACGGTCCTGACCCTGTTCGAGGAAATGTTTCCCGGTTCCCTGGGCCTGTCGTTGGCGGGACAGGGGTTGAAAGACGGCCTTTGGGCGTTGGAAACGGTGGACATTCGCCGCTTTGCGGGCGATAAACACCGCACCGTGGACGACACCCCCTTCGGCGGCGGACCGGGAATGGTCATGCGGGCCGATGTGGTGGACGCGGCGATAGAAGAGGGCCGGGGCGGAATTCCCGGCAGGCCGTTGATCTATCTCTCGCCCAGGGGCCGCCGGTTGGACCAGGCGCGGGTCCGGGAGTTGGCGGCGGGGCCGGGCGTGGTGCTGCTCTGCGGACGCTACGAGGGCGTCGACGAGCGGGTGCTGGAGGCGCACGAAATCGAGGAGATCAGCCTCGGCGATTTCGTGCTTTCGGGCGGCGAGCCCGCGGCGATTGCGATGATCGACGCCTGCGTCCGGCTGCTGCCGGGGGTGATGGGATCGCAAGCGTCGGGCGAAGAGGAAAGTTTCGAGCGGGGACTGCTGGAGTATCCCCACTACACGCGGCCCCAGGAATGGCGGGGCAGAAAGGTGCCGGAAGTTCTGCTCTCCGGGCATCACGGAAAGATCAGGGACTGGCGCCGGGCGCGGTCCGAGGAGATGACGAGAAAGCGCCGCCCGGATTTATGGCGGCGCCATGAAAACGAGGATTAGAGGATCGAAGGACGGCCCCCATGGGTCTTTGTCCAGATAGAAGGAAGAAAACCATGAACGTGATTGAAGAAATTGAAAACGAACAGCTCGCCAAGCTGACCGCCGAACGCACGGTTCCGGAATTCGCCCCCGGCGACACGGTCCGCGTCAACGTCAAGGTCGTGGAAGGCACCCGCGAGCGCGTCCAGGCCTATGAAGGGGTCTGCATCGGCCGCAAGAACGACGGGATCAACTCGTCCTTCACGGTCCGCAAGATCTCGTCCGGCGAGGGCGTCGAGCGCGTGTTCCCGCTCTACTCCCCCAACATCGCCGGCATCGACGTGGTCCGCCGCGGCGACGTGCGCCGGGCCAAGCTGTACTATCTGCGCGGCCGCACCGGCAAGTCCGCCCGTATCGCCGAAAAGGTGGACGGCTATTCCGGCAAGCTGACCGCCGCGGCCAAGGCGGAAGCCGCCGCCGCCAAGGCGAAGGCCCGCGCCGAAGGCACGGCCCGCTCCAAGAAGGGCAAGAAGAAAGCCGCCGCCAAGTCGGAAGACTGATCATGACGTCTGTCGGGCCCGGGTTTCGGGTCCGGCGAGGACATGCGGGCGGCTTCGTCGCGGCGGCAGGCCGGGCGGGGCCGCGCACCTGTTGTCAAAGCAAGAACGGGAAGCCCCTTAGCGATGCCTAAAACGCTGTTCGATAAAATCTGGGAAAGCCACGTCGTCGACGTTCAGGACGACGGCACGGCGCTAATCTACATCGACCGCCACCTGGTCCACGAGGTGACCAGCCCGCAGGCCTTCGAAGGCCTGGCCAACGCCGGGCGCGCCGTGCGCCATCCAGAGGCGACCCTGGCCGTCGCCGATCATAACGTGCCGACGACGGACCGCTCCAAGGGCATCGCCGACGAGGAATCCCGCGTTCAGGTGGAAACCCTGGAGGCCAACTGCGAGGCCTTCAAGGTGCCCTACCTGGCCATGGACGACATCCGCCAGGGCGTCGTCCACATCGTCGGCCCTGAACAGGGCTTCACCCTGCCCGGCATGACCATCGTCTGCGGTGACAGCCACACCGCCACCCACGGGGCCTTCGGGGCGCTCGCCTTCGGCATCGGCACGTCCGAGGTGGAACACGTGCTGGCGACCCAGACCCTGCTGCAGAAGCCGGCGAAAAACATGCGTTTCAACGTCACCGGCGATTTGCCCGTGGGCGTCTCGCCGAAGGATCTGGTGCTCGCCATGATCGGCAAGATCGGCACCGCCGGCGGCACCGGTTATGTGGTCGAATACACCGGCGACGCCATCAAGGCGATGAGCATGGAAGGCCGCATGACGGTCTGCAACATGACCATCGAGGCCGGCGCCCGGGCCGGTCTGATCGCCCCCGACGAGACCACTTATGAATACCTGAAGGGCCGCCCCATGGCGCCCAAGGGCGGCAACTGGGAGGCCGCCGTCAATTACTGGAAGACGCTCTCCAGCGACGAAGGGGCGACCTACGACATGGAGGTCACCCTGGATGCCGCCTCGCTGGTGCCGCAGGTGACCTGGGGCACCAGCCCCGAAAACGTGCTGCCGATTACCGGCGCGGTGCCCAATCCCGCCGACGAGGCCGACGAGGCCAAGCGCAACGCCATGGCCCGCGCCCTCGATTACATGGGGCTCGAGGCGGGCACGGCGCTCGAGGACATCGCCATCGACCGGGTCTTCATCGGGTCCTGCACCAACGGCCGCATCGAGGACCTGCGCGCCGCCGCCGCCGTCGCCAAGGGCCGCAAGGTGGCCGACGGGGTCGGCGCCATGGTCGTGCCCGGTTCCGGACTGGTCAAGGAACAGGCGGAAGCGGAAGGCCTGGACGAAATCTTCACGGAAGCCGGTTTTGAATGGCGCGAGGCGGGCTGCTCCATGTGCCTGGCCATGAATGCCGACAAACTGGAGCCGGGCCAGCGCTGCGCATCCACCTCCAACCGCAACTTCGAGGGCCGCCAGGGACGCGGCGGGCGGACCCATCTGGTCGGCCCGGAAATGGCCGCCGCCGCCGCCGTCACCGGCAAACTGACCGACGTGCGCAAGCTGGATTAGGGAAGGATCGAAATCATGGATAAGTTCACCAAACTGACCGGCGTCGCGGCCCCCCTGGCGTTGATCAACATCGACACGGACATGATCATCCCCAAGCAGTTCCTGAAGACCATCAAGCGCACGGGTCTCGGCAAGAACCTGTTTTTCGAGATGCGTTACGACGACGACGGCAACGAGATCGCCGATTTCGTCCTCAACCAGCCGGCCTACCGCGAGGCCCAGATCCTCGTCGCCGGGGACAATTTCGGCTGCGGCTCGTCCCGCGAACACGCGCCCTGGGCGATTCTCGACTTCGGCATCCGTTGCGTCATCTCTACCGACTTCGCCGACATCTTCTACAACAACTGCTTCAAGAACGGCATCCTGCCCATCAAGCTGCCCGCCGAAGACGTGGAAAAGCTGATGGACGACGCCGGGCGGGGGGCCAACGCGACCCTGACCGTGGATCTGGAAAACCAGGTCATCAGCGGCCCGGACGGCGGCGAGATCGCCTTCGACATCGACCCCTTCCGCAAGCACTGCCTGCTCAACGGCCTCGACGACATCGGCCTGACCCTGGAGAAGGCCGACAAGATCGAGGCCTTCGAAGCGAAACGGGCCGTCGCCCAGCCGTGGATGTAAACCGCAACTGACAAGAAAGAGCACTGAAGATGTCCGCCAACAAGAAACTCCTGATTCTGGCCGGGGACGGCATCGGCCCGGAAGTGATGACCCAGGTCGTCCGCGTCACCGACTGGATGGCGAAGAAACGCACGGTCAGTTTTGACATCTCCCAAGGCCTGGTCGGCGGCGCCTGTTATGACGCCCACGGCTGCGCCCTGACCGACGAGACCATGGCCGACGCCATGAACGTGGACGCGGTGATGCTGGGCGCCGTCGGCGGCCCCAAGTGGGACAACGTCGCCCGCGAGCACCGGCCCGAGGCCGGGCTGCTGCGCCTGCGCAAGGAAATGGACCTGTACGCCAACCTGCGTCCGGCCACCGTCTTCGACGCCCTGGTCGGCGCCTCGACCCTGAAGCCCGAGGTCGTCCAGGGGCTGGACATCCTGATCCTGCGGGAGTTGACGGCGGGCGTTTATTTCGGCCAGCCCCGGGGCATCGAAACCCTGCCCGACGGCACCCGCCGCGGTTTCGACACCCAGGTCTACACGGAAGCGGAAATCGAGCGCATCGCCCGCCTGGGCTTCGAACTGGCGCGCAAGCGCCAGGGCCGGGTGACCTCGACGGAAAAGGCCAACGTCATGGAATCCGGCGTCTTCTGGCGCGAGGTGGTGAGCAACGTCCACAAGGACTACACCGACGTGGAACTGAACCACATGTACGCCGACAACTGCGCCATGCAACTGGTCCGCAATCCGAAGCAGTTCGACGTCATCGTCACCGACAACCTGTTCGGCGATATCCTGAGCGATTGCGCCGCCATGTTGACCGGATCCTTGGGTATGCTGCCGTCGGCCAGCCTGGGCGAGGCCGATGAAAGCGGGCGCAGGCGCGCCATGTACGAGCCGGTGCACGGCTCCGCCCCCGACATCGCCGGCGAGGACATGGCCAACCCGCTGGCGACCATCCTCAGCTTCGCCATGTGCCTGCGTTATTCCTTCGACATGGGCGAGGACGCGGACATCATCGAACAGGCGGTGCAGACCGTGCTTTCCGGCGGCCTGCGCACCGCCGACATCATGTCCGACGGCATGGCCAAGGTCTCGACCACGGTCATGGGCGAAGCAGTGGTCGCGGAAATGGACAAACTGGCGGGGTGACGCCAAAGCAGGTTATGGCTTGGCAAGGAAGCCAAACCGCCATATATTTCCCTACGGAGGCTTTGTGTCCCGCAAGGGGCGCATTGCCTTTTTGTTTTTATAGTCGTTCCTGGCGAGTCCTTAGGTCGTCGATATGGGCGAAACTCCATATGGTGAAATCGGACCGTCCGTCCCGGTTCCTGACCGCACGATACCTCATATCGGCAATCTGTTGGGCGAATTCGGCCAACTCGGGGCGGGCCGGTTTGTTCATTTGCGAGGTCCTGAAGCCCCAAGATATGACATAAGCAATCAGATCGGCGATCTGAACTCCGGTTGTCAGATCGCTATGAACGAAAAACGGATCAGGTAATATCCTGTTGGCCCGCAAACGTCCCGTAGCCGTGTCCCGAAAATAGCGGTGAGCCTGTTCAATGAGAATGTGGCTTTGTGTTTTTTCCAATTCATCGAAGACGATGATGCCGGTTTCATTGCCCGGCAAATCTTCGAGATAGTAATAGAAACGTTCGAACAGATAAGCGTAATCCTTTCGCAAACCGTCTGATTCCGTGTCCTTGGCATCGGTTTCGACAATGCTTGCGAAGGCCCTGCAGCCAAATCGGCGACACAATTCGAAAGCTTCTCTCACATACCCGAGTTTCGCCAAGGCCAGTGCCTTGAGGTGACGAATGTTGGCGTTCTCGCCATTATCCAGCGCCGCTTTCGCCAATTCCCTCTGCTCTTCGGGGGCGATGTCCGCATTCAGTTGTGCATGATGATAGACTTTCGTTTTGAGAAACCGGGTTCCCTTGATTTCTTTCGTCCCCAGGCTGTAACGGCGGCCAAAGTATTTTAGTTCCGTTTCTTGCAGGGCCAGCACCAGTTCCCAAAGACTGCCGGCGGAAATTGATACCCCGGCCAGGACCTCATAAGGTGAACGCACCCTATCATGACCACTTTCATCTACGAATAATAGATATGACATTCTTTAACATATACAATAAATAGGTGCCGGTTGATATAGGTTTTGGAGTGGATGAAAAGTTACGGTTTCTCTTGTGTCGGCGTACGATTGGGGCTATGAACACTGCATCGTTTTCGAGGATTTCATCATGCGCATGCAGACGGCCAAAACCGTGAAGAAAACCACCACTGGCGATTAGCCGGGGCCGGTTTCGTGCGCGAATAATCAGGCCCGCGGCATCGTCCGGCGGGCCTTTCGCTTTTCTGGCGGGTCCGTTCGGGGCCGCAAGAGACAAGGAGAAAGAAGTCATGGGTTACACAGTCGCCGTCGTCGGCGCCACGGGCAACGTGGGCCGGGAACTGCTGAACATTCTGGCCGAGCGGGAATTCCCCGCCGACGAGGTCATCGCGCTGGCTTCCGAGCGTTCGGCGGGGGCGGAAATCTCCTACGGCGAGGACGAGGTCCTCAAGGTACAGAACCTGGCGACCTTCGATTTCGACGGCGTCGATATCGTGCTGTCCAGCCCCGGCGCCAAGGTGTCGGCGGAATACAGCCCCAAGGCGGCGGCCGCAGGCGCGGTGGTCATCGACAACACGTCCCACTTCCGCATGGACCCGGACGTTCCCCTGGTGGTGCCCGAGGTCAACCCGGAGGCCATCGCCGGCTATAAGAAAAAGGGCATCATCGCCAACCCCAACTGCTCGACCATTCAGATGGTGGTGGCCCTGAAGCCGCTGCATGACCTGGCCGGCATCAAGCGGGTCGTCGTCGCCACCTACCAGTCGGTGTCCGGCGGCGGCAAGGAGGCCATGGACGAGCTGTTCAACCAGACCCGGGGCATTTTCGTCAACGAACCGGCGTCGTCCAACCAGCAGGTGTTCACCAAGCAGATCGCCTTCAACGCCATTCCGCATATCGACAAGTTCATGGACGACGGGCAGACCAAGGAAGAATGGAAAATGGTCGTCGAGACGAAGAAAATCCTCGACCCCAAGATCAAGGTCACCGCGTCCTGCGTCCGCCTGCCCGTGTTCATCGGCCATGCGGAGGCGGTCAACCTGGAGTTCGCGCGTCCCGTTTCCGACGACGAGGCCCGCGAGGCCCTGAAAGCGGCCCCCGGCGTCGTCGTCGTCGACCACCGGGCCGACGAGGGCTATGTGACCCCAGTCGAATGCGCCGGCGAAGACCCGGTCTACGTCAGCCGTATCCGCAGCGATTCGACGGTGGACAATGGCCTCAACCTCTGGGTTGTCGCCGATAACCTGCGCAAGGGGGCGGCCCTGAACACGGTTCAGATCGCCGAGGAACTGGTCAAATCGCACCTGTAGTCGCCGGCACGGGTCAGGGCTTGCCAGAAGCCGTCCTCAGGATGTAGCTTCTCGCAACTGCACAATTCCGATCCTTGACGAGGTTAATGACATGGCTACCAGCGCGCGACCCCGACGCAGCATCCTTTACATGCCCGGCTCCAACGCCCGGGCCCTGGAAAAGGGGAGGAGCCTCGCCGCCGACGGCCTGATTCTGGACCTGGAGGACGCCGTCGCCCCCGACGCCAAGGAAAAGGGACGCGAGCAGATTCTCGCCGCCCTGGCCGAAGGCGGCTACGGCCACCGGGAGATCATCGTCAGGACCAACGGCCTGGACACCCCGTGGGGCCGGGACGACATCACCGCCATGGCGATATCCGGGGCCCATGCCCTGTTGCTGCCCAAGGTCGACAGCGCCGACATGGTGCGCCAGGCCGAGGAGATCATGGACGCCGCCGGGGCCCCGGCCGAGATGGCCGTCTGGTGCATGATGGAAACCCCGCTGGGCATGCTGCACGCGGAGGAAATCGCCTTTTCGACGCCGCGCATGGGCGGCTTCGTGCTCGGTACGTCGGATCTGGCCAAGGACCTGCACGCCAGCCACACTCGCGAACGGCTGCCCATGATCACCAGCCTGGGGCTATGCCTGCTGGCCGCCCGCGCCGCCGGAATCGCCGTCGTCGATGGGGTTCACCTGGATCTGTCCGACGACGAGGGATTCGAATATTCCTGCCGACAGGGCCTGGAACTGGGCTTCGACGGCAAGACCCTGATCCATCCCAAGACCATCGACGCCGCCAACCGGGTCTTCGCCCCGTCGGAGGACGAGGTGGCGTGGTCGCGCACCATCATCGCCGCCCATGCCGAGGCGGAAAAAGAGGGCAAGGGGGTGATCGTCGTCGAGGGCAAGCTGATCGAAAACCTGCATGTGGAAAACGCCCGGCGGCTGGTCGCCATGGCCGACGCCATCGCCGCCGCCGCCGCCGAATAAGGAATCCCGAGACATGAGCAACAAGACCAATCCCGGCAACTATTTCGAGGACTTTTCCCTTGGTCAGGAGATCGTCCACGCGACGCCGCGCACGGTGAGCGAGGGCGACGCCGCCCTCTACACGGCCCTTTACGGCACCCGCTTCGCCGTGCATTCGTCGGACATGTTCGCCATGGCGCTGGGCTATGAGGGGGCGCCCATCGACGACATGCTCGCCTTCCACGTCGCCTTCGGAAAGACCGTGCCCGACATTTCCCTTAACGCCATCGCCAACCTGGGTTACGCGGCGGGCCATTTCGGCGTTCCCGTCTATCCCGGCGACACCCTGCGTTCCACGTCCAAGGTGATCGGGCTGAAGGAAAACTCCAACGGCACGACCGGCGTCGTCTACGTTCATTCCGTCTGCGTCAACCAGCGTGAGGAACCGGTTCTCGACTACGTCCGCTGGGTCATGGTGCGCAAGCGCGACGCCTCCGCCCCGGCCCCGGAAACAGTGGTGCCGGACCTGCCCGCCTTCGTCGCCGACGAGGACCTGGTGATTCCGCAGGGAATCGACATGGCCGGTTTCGACACCCTGCTGTCCGGCAGCCCCATGCTGTGGGACGATTACGAGGTGGGTGAGAAAATCGACCATGTGGACGGCATGACGGTCGAGGAATCCGATCACATGATCGCCACCCGGCTGTATCAGAACACGGCCAAGGTTCATTTCAATCAGCATACGGAAAAGGACGGACGCTTCGCCCGCCGCATCGTCTACGGCGGCCATGTCATCTCCCTGGCCCGGGCGCTGTCCTTCAACGGGCTCGCCAACGCCTTCCGCATCTGCGCCATCAACGCCGGCAGCCACGTCGCCCCCACCTTCGCCGGCGACACCATCTACGCCTGGAGCGAGGTGCTGGGCAAATCCGACGTGGCCGGGCGCGACGACATCGGGGCCCTGCGCCTTCGCACGGTCGCCAGCAAGGACCAATCCTGCGAGGCTTTCCCCGACAAGGGTGAAGACGGCAAGTATGCGCCCTCGGTGGTGCTCGACTTCGACTACACGGTGTTGATGCCGAAACACGGCTAGAGCCTGAAGGAAAAGAAAAGAGGCGCCGGGCACGCGAATCCTGGGAAACTCGCGGGCCGCGCCGCCCGGTGGGCGGCGCCTTCGGCGCCTCTTATTGGAGCCGGCCAGGCTCCGGGCACGGGAACCCGGGCCGAACGCCGCATCGCCTCGGGCCGTTGACGAACCCTGGGCAGAGAACCGCCACGGTTCCCCGGCGATGCCAGCCCCCTGCAAGCAGGCGGCCCGGCTTCGGCACGCACGTTCACATGCGGGGAACATGGTCGGGGAAAGCCTTTTCCGCCGCAACCGCAATATCCGGCCCACGGGCGTTTTTCTGTGCATAAAACTTCCACCTGCCCACAATCGGCGCACAGGTTTTCCACAGTATTGTTCACATGTAAAGATTATTATTGTTTTAAAACAATGGCTTGGTGTGGTGTTGACCGAAGGTGCTCCGCGTCGGGTTCGAGGGCGGTAAGTCTATTGTGCAGTTGCGAACATTGACTCGCCCGAACGGGTGGGTTAAACGGTTTGGGAACCTAATAAATAAGTCTCGACAGGGATCGAGGCGACAAAGGACCGGGACTCTTTCATGCCGACAGAAAACACGCCGTCCGGGGTCAAGGCCGCGAGGCCCCTTTCTCCTCATTTGCAGGTCTATAATCCGCAGATCACGTCCGTCCTCTCCATCCTGCACAGGATGACGGGGGTCGCCCTGGCCTTCGGGTCCATCCTGTTGATCTATTGGCTCAGCGCCGCCGCCTACGGGCCGGACGCCTTCGCCACCGCCCAGGCGGTGATGGGCTCCTGGTTTGGCCGCCTCGTCCTGTTCGGCCTGACGTTCGCCCTGTTCTACCACTTCGGCAACGGTATCCGGCACCTGTTCTGGGACGCCGGCTATGGGTTCGAACTGCCGACCCTTCGGTCCACCGGTTACCTGGTCGTCATCGCCGCCGTCGTCCTGACGGCCCTCACCTGGATCGCCGCCTACGCCGGCGTCGGCGGCTTGTAAAGGAGACCCCGCATGGACATGCGCACACCCCTCGCCCGGGCCCGCGGTCTGGGTCCGGCGAAACACGGCGGCACCGGCCATTGGTGGGCTCAGCGCCTTAGTTCCCTTGCCCTTGCCCCCCTGATGCTGTGGTTCGTGGTCGCCGTGCTCCGCCTTGTCGGCGCCGACCACGCCGCCTTCGCCGCCTGGCTGGCGATGCCCGGCAACATGCTGTTGATGGCGCTTTGTGTCGTCGCCCTGTTCATTCACATCAATCAGGGCATGCAGGTGGTCGTCGAGGATTACATCCACGGCGAAGGCGGCAAGCTGGTCGCCCTGCTTGCCGTCAAGGGCTTTTCCGCCTTCGGCGGAGCCGCCTGCCTGCTCGCCCTTTTTCGCGTCGCCTACGGAAGTTAGCCGAACATGTCTTCAGATACGTCAGCCTATGAAATCATCGACCACCGTCACGACGTCCTCGTCATCGGCGCCGGCGGCGCCGGTCTCCGCGCCACCCTTGGCATGTCCGACGGCGGCCTGAAAACCGCCTGCATCTCCAAGGTTTTCCCCACCCGCAGCCACACCGTCGCCGCCCAGGGCGGCATCGGCGCGGCGCTGGGCAACATGGCCGAGGACACCTGGCGCTGGCACATGTACGACACGGTCAAGGGTTCCGACTGGCTGGGCGATCAGGACGCCATCGAATACATGTGCCGAGAGGCGGTGCCGGCAGTTTACGAACTGGAACATTTCGGGGTGCCGTTTTCGCGCACGGAAGACGGCAAGATTTATCAGCGGCCCTTCGGCGGCCACATGCGCAATTTCGGCGAGGCCCCGGTGCAGCGGGCCTGCGCCGCCGCCGACCGCACCGGCCACGCCATCCTGCACACGCTCTATCAGCAGTCCCTGAAACGGGGCGCGGAATTCTTCATCGAATACGTGGTCATCGATCTGCTGATGGATGACGACGGCGCCTGTTGCGGGGCGCTCGCCTGGAACCTGGACGACGGCTCCCTGCACCGCTTCCAGGCGCAAACCACGGTGCTGGCGACGGGCGGTTACGGGCGCGCCTATTTCTCCTGCACCTCGGCCCACACCTGCACCGGCGACGGCAACGCCATGGTGGCGCGGGCCGGACTGCCCCTGCAGGATCACGAATTCGTCCAGTTCCACCCCACCGGCATGTACGGTTCCGGCTGCCTGATCACGGAAGGGGCGCGCGGCGAGGGCGGTTATCTGACCAACTCCGCCGGCGAACGCTTCATGGAACGCTACGCGCCGACGGCCAAGGACCTGGCGTCCCGCGATGTCGTCAGCCGGGCCATGACCGTGGAAATCCGCGAAGGCCGGGGCGTCGGGGACGAGGCCGACCATATCTTCCTGCATCTCGAGCACCTGGGTCAGGACCTGCTTCTCGAACGCCTTCCCGGGATCACGGAATCGGCGGAAATCTTCACCGGCGTCGACGCCACCCAGGACCCCATTCCGGTGCTGCCGACGGTCCACTACAACATGGGCGGCATCCCGACCAACTATCACGGCGAGGCCCTGCGCCCGACGGCGGACGATCCGGACGCGGTGGTGCCGGGGCTGATGGCCATCGGCGAATGCGCCTCGGCGTCGGTTCACGGGGCCAACCGGCTCGGCACCAATTCCCTGCTCGATATCGTCGTCTTCGGCCGCGCCGCGGCCCTTCGGGCCGTCGACCTGCTGAAACCCGGGGCGACGCCGAAGGCGGCCTCCGCCGCCCAGACGGACAAGGCGATTGGCCGTCTCGACGCCCTGCGCCATGCCGACGGCGACATGATGACGAGCGAGATTCGCGGCAAGCTGCAACGGGCTATGCAGCGCGACGCCGCCGTCTTCCGCACCGAGGAAACCATGGCCGAGGGCCGCGACAAGGTGGACGCTATCGTCGGCGACATCGGACGGATCAAGGTCGCGGACCGCTCCATGATCTGGAATTCCGATCTGGTCGAGGCCCTGGAGCTGGAAAACCTGCTCGCCTGTTCCCAGGCGACCATCCATTCCGCCCTCGCCCGCAAGGAAAGCCGCGGCGCCCACGCCCGCGAGGACTTCCCCGACCGGGACGACGAAAACTGGATGAAGCATTCCCTGGCCTGGATCGACGACAAGGGCAAGGTGACGCTCGGCTATCGCCCGGTCCATACCTGGACGTTGAGCGACGACGTGGACTACATTGAACCGGCGGCGAGGGTGTACTGATCATGGTTGAATTCAATCTTCCCGCAAATTCGAAAGTGGTTCCGGGCCAGACCCACAAGGCCCCGGCGGGGGCCGGTCGGATCAAGAATTTCAAGATCTACCGCTTCGATCCCGACGGCGGCGGCAACCCGCGCCTGGATACCTTCGAGGTGGATCTGGACAAATGCGGACCGATGGTCCTGGACGCCCTGATCAAGATCAAAAACGAAATGGATTCGACCCTGACCTTCCGGCGCTCCTGCCGGGAAGGGGTCTGCGGGTCGTGCGCCTTCAACATCGACGGCGCCAACACCCTGGCCTGCACCAAGGCCATTTCCGACATCAAGGGCGACGTCAAGATCTACCCGCTGCCCCACATGCCGGTGATCAAGGACCTGGTGCCGGACCTGACCGTGCCCTACGCCCAGTACACCTCGATCAAGCCGTGGCTCAACGCCGACACGCCGCCGCCGGATACGGAACGGCTGCAAAGCCCCGAGGAGCGCGCCCGTCTGGACGGCCTGTGGGAATGCATCCTGTGTTTCTGCTGTCAGACCAGTTGCCCCAGCTATTGGTGGAACGGCGAGCGGTATCTCGGTCCGGCCGTTCTGTTGCAGGCCTATCGCTGGATCGCCGACAGCCGGGACGAGGCCACCGGCGAACGGCTGGACGACCTGGACGATCCGTTCAAGGTCTATCGCTGCCACACCATCATGAACTGCACCAACACCTGCCCCAAGGGCCTGAACCCAGGCAAGGCGATTGCCGAAATCAAGAAGTCGATGGTCAAACGCCTGTAGGCGCGGGAAGGGCCGCCCATGAACCTGCACGCCAAGCTACTCGCCAGGGCCGAACAAGACAGGCCGTTGCGCGTCGGCCTGATCGGGGCGGGCAAGTTCGGCGCCATGTTCCTGGCCCAGGCCCTGCACACCCCCGGCCTGCATGTTCTCGCCGTCGCCGACCTGGATGTGGAACAGGCCCGTGGGCGCCTCGCCGAGGCGGGCTGGCCGAAGGAGCGCCTCGGCGCCGCCTCGCCGGCGAAGGCCCTGGCCGAGGGCTCGACTTATCTCACCGATGACGCCGGGGAACTGATCGCAGCCGGCGGCCTGGAAGTGGTGATCGAGGCGACGGGCAATCCCGAAGCCGGCATTCGCCACGCCCTGGCCTGTTTTGACCGTGGCCGCCATGTGGTCATGGTGACCGTCGAGGCCGACGCCCTGGCCGGGCCCCTGCTGGCCCGCCGCGCCGCCGGGGCCGATGTGGTCTATTCCATGGCCTACGGCGACCAGCCGGCGCTGATCGCCGAACAGGTCGATTGGGCCAGGGCCTGCGGCCTGCGGGTCGTCGCCGCCGGCAAGGGAACCAAATACCTGCCCGAGTATCACGGCTCGACTCCGGACACGGTGTGGGACCATTACGGCCTTTCGAAATCCCGGGCCGAGGCCGCCGGGATGAACGCGCAGATGTTCAACTCGTTTCTCGACGGCACCAAATCCGCCATCGAAATGGCCGCCGTCGCCAACGCCTGCGGCCTGACGGCGCCGGACGACGGCCTCAAATTCCCGCCCTGCGGCGCCGACGAACTGGCCCGGGTGCTGCGTCCCAAGGCCGACGGCGGCAGCCTCGCCGGACCGGGCATGGTGGAAGTGGTCTCCTCCCTCTACCGGGACGGCCAACCGGTGGAGAGGGACCTGCGCTGGGGGGTGTTCGTCTGCTTCGAGGGGCCGTCCGATTACGTCAGGCGCTGTTTCGGGGAATACGGACTGGAAACCGACGACAGCGGACGCTATGCGGCCCTGTACCGGCCGTCCCATCTGATCGGCCTGGAGTTGGGCATCAGCGTCATCGCCGCCGGGCTGACCGGGCAGGCGACGGGGACGGCGAAGGAATTCCGGGCCGACGTGGTGGCGACGGCGAAACGGGGCCTGGAAAGCGGCGAAACCCTGGACGGCGAGGGCGGCTATACGGTCTACGGCACCCTGATGGGGGCGGAGAAATCCCTTGCCGAGGGCTACCTGCCCCTGGGTCTTGCCGCCGGCGCGGTGACCAAGACCCATATCGCCAACGGCCAGCCGATCCGCCTCGCCGACGTGGACGTGGACCGGACCGGCCTGGCCTGGACCATCCGGCGCGAAATGGAACAGGCCTTCCCGCCCCACGGCGGTCTCATTTGACAGCCACAGGCGCGAACTTTAAATTTTTCCCATGTCCGAAGGCCCACTGCAAGACTACCGCATTAAAGTCCGCGACGGAGAGCTGAAGAGCGATCCGGCGCAGGCGCTGGCGGTGGAAAAACTGCAGAGCCTGCATCACGCGCTCGCCGCCTACGAACCGTCCAGCGGCCAGAAGGGCTGGAAGGCGCGTTTCGGGCTCGCCCGCCGCCGGGAACAGCCGCCCCAGGGACTCTACATGTTCGGCGGCGTCGGCCGCGGCAAGTCCATGCTGATGGACCTGTTCTTCCAGACCGCCCCTGTCGGCAACAAGCGCCGGGTTCATTTTCACGCCTTCATGCAGCAGGTTCATACCCGCCTTTACGAATACAGAAAGTGGAAGGGGCGGGGCCAGGACCCCATCGTCCCCATCGCCAAGCGTCTGGCGGAGGAGGCGACCCTGCTCTGCTTCGACGAGTTTCAGGTTCACGACATCGCCGATGCGATGATCCTGAGCCGCCTGTTCGAGACCCTGTTCGACAATGGCGTCGTCGTCGTCGCCACCTCCAACCGGCCGCCGGGGGACCTTTACAAGGACGGCCTGCAGCGGGCCCTGTTCCTGCCCTTCATCGACCTGCTCGAGGACAAGCTGGACTTGCTGATGCTGGACGGCCGCATCGACTACCGCCAGGAAACCATCCGCAAGGCGGGGGTCTACCTGACCCCCCACAGCCGCGAGGTGGAAGGCAAGCTGGACCGGCTATTCGAGCGCCTGACCAACGATACCGACGAGGCGGCGGACCCGGTCTTCGTCAACGGCCGCAGGCTCGACCTGCCCAAGGCCGCCGACGGGGTGGCGCAAATCGGTTTTCAGGCGCTCTGCGGGGCCGCCCTGGGACCGGCGGACTATCTGGCCCTGGCGGAAAACTTCCACACCCTGATCGTCAACGGCATTCCGAAAATGGGCCCGGAAAACCGCAACGAGGCGAAGCGTTTCGTCACCCTTATCGACGCGCTATATGAAAGCGGCACGGTGCTGATCTGTTCCGCCGACGCCGAACCGGCGGCGCTTTACCCGCAAGGGGACGGCGCCTTCGAATTCGAGCGCACCGTTTCCCGGCTGATGGAAATGCAGTCGGAGGAGTACCTGGGCAAGGCCCGGGCGGCCTGAGCGGCGGAAGCCGGGGGAGGGCGCGTGTCCCGATTGCTGAAAACGGCCGAGTTGTTGGCGGCGCTCTGGGGGCTCGCCGCCTTCCTCTATTACTGGGACCCGAGCCGGGTCCTGGTCAAGCGGCTGGTGGCGGATAGCCCGTATCTCTACGAAGACGTTCATCCCCGCTTTCAACAGGTGCCGGTGGACGATCTGATCACCGTCCGGGACAAGGCCGACATCGCGGACAGGCGGCGCGGGTTGGCGCGGGCCGTGTGGGGAGGCCGGAACCCGTCGCCGCCCGTGGACGCGGTGCGGGACCTGCTGTCCGAAGAGGGCCCCGCCGATTGTCCGCTGGAAGGGAAGGAAGCGATTTTCTTCGCGACTCTGGAATGCGGGCTCGACGATTATCGCCGCTTCGACAACCTGTCCCGCCTGCTGCGGCTGGAAATCCCCGTGGAAGCGGACTACCGGGCCGTGGCGGCGCTTTTCGTCCCGGCCGAAAGCAATGGCGAGGCCGTGCTCTATCACCATGGATACGCCGGCACCCATCACCAGCAATACCGCTACCTGGAACAACTGATAGGGCGGGGCTATACGGTCGCCGCCTTCAATCTTCCCGGTTACGGCGACAACATCAGGAGGGACCTTTCCGGCCCTCTGCCGGAGCCGGGCCCGGAAACGGCGCGCTGGGTGCTAACGCCGGTGATGGCGGTGCTGGACCACCTTTCCGCCCGCATCAAGCCGGAACGGGTTTCCATGATCGGCTTTTCCGCCGGCGGCTGGGCGGCGGCCATGGCGGCGGCGCTGGACCCGCGCATCCGATCCAGCTTTATCGTCGCCTCTCCCTATCCCCTGGCGTTTCGCGATACCCCCGCTTCCGGTCCCGAGATTTCACGCATCGGCGAAGTGATGGACGTCGCCAATTACTACGACCTGTTCGTCCTCGCAAGCGCCGGCGATGAAAGGGGGCCGCGCCGGCAGATGCATATCTATAACCGCTATGACCGGTGCTGTTGGAACAACCGGACGGCCGAGCTGTTCGAGCCCCCGGTGGCCGCCGTGGCCGAAAGCCTGGGCGGGCGGTTCTCCGTCGGGATCGACGGCAGCCACGCCCGGCACAAGATCTCGAAGCAGGCGTTTGCATGGATTCTGGACGATTTGGAAGGAGGCGGACGGTGAAGCGGCTTTCAACACTCTATCCGGCGTTTCTCGTCCTGCTGCCGGTGGCGGCGCTGTGGATCTGGTTCGACGGCGGCATGTGGGCGAACGGCGCCCTGCCGACCCACGGCCTGTTGCATGTGCTCGCCGGGTGCGGCGCGGCGCTGCTGCTGCGCGCCATCAACCGCCGCCGGTAGTTCCTTCCCCCTTGCCGAAACCCGCTTTCACCATTACATCAGGGGTGAATAATTCATTCTGTGGAGACCGCCGTTGACCGATACCGTCATTCTGCCCGAAGCGGACGCCGTTCAGGCCCTTCCCTCCGGCCTTGACCTGAAGGCCGAGATCGAGCGGCTGCGGCGCGAGAAAAACGCCGTCATCCTGGCCCACTACTATCAGGATTTCGAGATCCAGGACCTGGCCGACCACGTGGGCGACTCCCTCGATTTGTCGCGCAAGGCCGCCGAGACCGACGCCGACGTCATCGTCTTTTGCGGCGTGCGCTTCATGAGCGAGGTGGCCAAGATCGTCAACCCCACCCGCACCGTGCTGCTGCCCGATGCCGATGCCGGCTGCTCGCTCGAGGATGCCTGCGGGGCGGAAGAATTCCGGCGCTGGCGGGAAGACCATCCCGGTCATGTGTCGCTGACCTATATCAATTGCTCCGCCGACGTGAAGGCGCAGTCGGACATCATCGTCACCTCGTCCAACGCCGAGGCCATCGTCCGGCAAATTCCCGACGACACGCCGATCCTGTTCGCCCCGGACCGGCATCTCGGCAACTTCCTGATCCGCAAGACCGGCCGCGACATGGTGCTGTGGCCGGGAAGCTGCATCGTACACGAGGAATTTTCCGAAGAGCACCTGTTGCAGTTGAAGGCGGAACACCCGGACGCCAAGGTCGCCGCCCATCCGGAATGCCCCGACACCATCCTCGCCCTGGCCGATTACGTCGGCTCGACCAAGGGCATTCTCAACTTCGTCGCCGATGACGACGCCGGGACCTTCATTATCGCCACCGAACCGCACATCATCCACCAGATGGAAAAGGACAACCCGGGCAAGACCTTCATCGCCGCCCCCGGCGTCAGCGAGGCCCGGGACGTGGGCGCCTGCCCCTGCACCCATTGCCCGTACATGGCCCTGAACACCCTGGAGAAGCTGTATCTGGCCCTGGTCAACAATGCGCCCCGGGTGGAAATGGACGAGGACCTTCGTCTTCGCGCCCTGGCGCCGATCCAGAAGATGCTGGACATGTCGCCGAAACCGGCCGGCTCGACCCCCCGGGCGGCGGAATAGCCTCCGTGACGACGCTTGATCCCGCCATCATCGAACGCCTGATCGACTCCGCCCTGGAAGAAGACATCGGCAAGGGCGACCTGACCTCCGCCGCCACCATGGGCGAAGAGGCGCGGCTGTCCCTGGTCATGGCGTCCCGGGAGGACATCGTCGTCGCCGGTCTCGCCATCGCCGAACGGGTGTTCCAGCGCCTGGTCCCGGAAGCGGAAATCCAATGTCTGGTCGCCGACGGCGACAGGGTCGCCGCCGGTGACGGGATGATGCTCATGGAAGGCCCGGCCCGGGGCCTGCTGACCGCCGAGCGGACGGCGTTGAACATCGTTCAGTTTCTTTCCGGCATCGCCACGGAAACCCGCCGCTACGTCGACGCCATCGCCGGCACCAAGGCGGTTCTCCTCGACACCCGCAAGACCATCCCCGGCCTCAGGACCCTGTCCAAGTACGCCACCACTCAAGGGGGCGCGACCAATCACCGCAAGCGCCTGGATGACGGCGTGTTGATCAAGGACAACCATGTCGCCGTCGCCGGCGGTGTCGCCCGGGCGGTGACCCTGGCCCGGCAGGCGGGGCTGAAGGGCATCCAGGTCGAATGCGACACCCTGGAGCAGGTGACGGAGGCCATCGAGGCGGGGGCCGACAGAATCCTCCTCGACAATATGAGCAATGAAGCGTTGCGCCAGGCGGTCGCCATGACCGCCGGGCGGGTTCCCCTTGAGGCGTCGGGCGGGGTCAACCTGAAAACCATCCGGGGAATCGCCGAAACCGGCGTCGATTACATCTCCGTCGGCCGCATCACCCAGTCGTCGGGGGCCGTGGATATCGGCCTGGACCTTCAGTCGGAATGACGATTGCAGTCCGCGGCAACCCTTTCAGGTAGGTTGCGCTTGCCCTTGGGGGGATTTCGCGTTAGAAAACCCGCTATGTTGCGCTGCAGTATAAATCGTGGCGCATCTTGAATTGGGACCAAATGATTAAAGGACGGATGAATGGCACGCAATAAAATCGCCCTGATCGGCGCCGGAAACATTGGTGGAACGCTGGCGCATCTGGCGGCGTTGAAGGAATTGGGGGACGTGGTCCTCTTCGACATCGTCGACGGCGTGCCCCAGGGCAAGGCTCTCGACCTGGCCGAATCGTCGCCCATCGAAGACACCGACTGCGCCATTTCCGGCGCGTCGCGCTATTCCGGCATCAAGGGCGCGGACGTGGTCATCGTCACCGCCGGGGTTCCCCGCAAGCCGGGCATGAGCCGCGACGACCTGCTGGGGATCAACACCTCGGTCATGGAATCCGTTGGCGCCGGCATCAAGAAATACTGCCCCGACGCCTTCGTCATCTGCGTCACCAACCCGCTCGACGCCATGGTCTGGGTCCTGCGCGAGGCCTCGGGCCTGCCGCATAACAAGGTGGTCGGCATGGCCGGCGTCCTCGACTCGGCCCGCTTCAGCTATTTCCTGGCCGAGGAATTCAACGTCTCCGTCGAGGACGTCTCCACCTTCGTCCTCGGCGGTCACGGCGACACCATGGTGCCCCTGCCGCGCTATTCCACCGTCGGCGGGGTGCCCCTGCCGGACCTGGTCGACATGAAATGGACGACCCAGAAGCGCATCGACGAGATCGTCCAGCGCACCCGTGACGGTGGCGCCGAGATCGTCGGCCTGCTGAAAACCGGCTCCGCTTTCTATGCTCCGGCCAGCGCCGCCATCCAGATGGCGGAATCCTACCTCAAGGACAAAAAGCGGGTGCTGCCCTGCGCCGCCTATCTGAAGGGCCAGTACGGGGTCAAGAACCTGTACGTGGGCGTCCCCGTGGTGATCGGCGCCAAGGGCGTGGAGCGGATCGTCGAAATCAAGCTCGACCGCAAGGAAAAGGCGGGCTTCATGAAGTCGGTGAAGGCCGTCGAGGGACTGATCAAGACGATCAAGGGCTTGAAGAGAAAGGCCGCTAACGAGGCCGCCGCGAAGAAGGCTCCGGCCAAGAAAGCCGCCGCCAAGAAGGCTCCGGCGAAGAAGAAGGCGCCCGCCAAGAAAAAATAACCCGTCCAGTCCATCAAACCAGGGAAGTTATTTGTAACCATGAATATTCATGAATATCAGGCCAAGCAGTTGCTGGCCAAGTTCGGGGTCGCCGTGCCCCGGGGCGGCGTCGCCTACACCCCGCCCGAGGCGGAAAACGTCGCCAAGGATCTGGGCGGACCGGTCTGGGTGGTGAAGTCGCAAATTCACGCCGGTGGCCGCGGCGCCGGACGCTTCGCCGATGCGCCGGACGGGCAAGGCGGTGTCCGCGTCGTTAAATCCATTGACGAGGTCAAGGATAGCGTCGGCGACATGCTGGGCCACGTTCTGGTCACCAAGCAGACGGGACCGGCGGGCAAGGAAGTCAAGCGGGTCTACATCGAAGAGGGCTGCGACATCGCCCGCGAATTGTACCTGTCCATGCTGATCGACCGGGCGACCTCCCGCATCACCCTGATGGCGTCGACGGAAGGCGGCATGGAAATCGAGGAGGTGGCCGAGGCGACGCCGGAGAAACTTCTCAAGGTGGCCATCGACCCGGCCACCGGCATGCTGCCCTTCCACGCCCGGCAACTGGCCTTCGGCCTGGGCCTTGAAGGCAAGCAGGTGGGGGCGGCGACCAAGTTCATGCTGGCCCTCTACGACGCCTTCGTCAAACTGGACGCCAGCCTGATGGAAATCAACCCGCTGGTGGTCACCGGCGGCGGCGAGGTCATCGCGCTCGACGCCAAGATGAACTTCGACGACAACGCGCTGTTCCGCCACAAGGATATCGAGGAACTGCGCGACGAAGACGAGGAAGACCCGGCGGAACTGGAAGCGGCCCGCCACGAACTCAACTACATCAAGCTGGACGGCAACATCGGCTGCATGGTCAACGGCGCGGGCCTTGCCATGTCGACCATGGACATCATCAAGCTTTACGGCGGCGACCCGGCCAACTTCCTGGACGTCGGCGGCGGCGCCACCAAGGAACGGGTGACCACGGCCTTCAAGCTGATCCTGTCGGACGCCAACGTGGAGGGCATCCTGGTCAACATCTTCGGCGGCATCATGCGTTGCGACGTCATCGCCGAGGGCGTGGTGGCGGCGGCCCGCGAGGTCAGCCTCAACGTGCCCCTGGTGGTTCGCCTGGAAGGCACCAACGTTGAACTGGGCAAGAAGATTCTCGGAGAATCCGGCCTGCCCATCGTTTCCGCCGACGACCTCGCCGATGCGGCGGAGAAAGTCGTCAAAGCCGTGAAGGAGGCCTAAAGCCAATGGCCGTACTCGTTGATTCCAACACCAAAGTCATTTGTCAGGGCTTCACCGGGGCCCAGGGCACGTTCCATTCCGAACAGGCCATTGCCTACGGCACGCAGATGGTCGGCGGCGTGACGCCGGGCAAGGGCGGCACCACCCACCTGGACCTGCCCGTGTTCGACACGGTCGCCGACGCCGCCCGCAAGACCGGCGCCACCGCATCGGTGATCTACGTTCCGCCGCCGTTCGCGGGCGACGCCATCGTCGAGGCCATCGACGCGGAAATTCCCCTGGTGGTGTGCATCACCGAAGGCATCCCGGTGCTCGACATGGTCAAGGTGAAGCGCGCCCTGGAAGGCACCGACACCCGCCTCGTCGGCCCCAACTGCCCGGGCGTCATCACGCCGGGTGAATGCAAGATCGGCATCATGCCGGGCCATATTCACACCCGTGGCAACGTCGGCATCGTGTCCCGTTCCGGCACCCTGACCTATGAAGCGGTGGCGCAGACCACGGCGGCGGGTCTGGGTCAGACCACCTGCATCGGCATCGGCGGCGACCCGGTCAACGGCACCAACTTCGTCGACTGCCTGGACATGTTCCTGGGCGATCCGGAAACCGAATCCATCGTCATGATCGGCGAAATCGGCGGCACGGCTGAAGAAGAAGCCGCCGAGTTCCTGAAACAGTCGAAGGTCAAGAAACCGGTGGTCGGCTTCATCGCCGGCATGACCGCGCCTCCGGGCCGCCGCATGGGCCATGCGGGGGCCATTATCTCCGGCGGCAAGGGAACCGCCGGCGACAAGGTCGAGGCCATGAAGAGCGCCGGTATCCACGTCGCCGACTCGCCGGCGTCCATCGGCTCGACCATGGTCCAGGCTTTGGGGGGCTGACATCTAACAGGAGGGGAGGCGGGTCGGCGTCGACCCGCCTGAAAGAGAACAATGGCTTCGTCACTGGACAGTTTTCTGTCAGGCACCAACGCGACCTATGTCGCGGAACTGTACGCTCGTTATCTTGAAAATCCGTCTTCCGTCGACGAGACCTGGGCGCGTTTCTTCACCGATCTGGCCGACGATCTGAAGGAGGTCCTGGAGGATTTCGGCGGCGCCAGTTGGGCGCCCTCGGACACCGGCGTCATTGGCCGCAACGGCGGCATGGCGGCGGAAGAGGTTGCGGCCTCCGCGGAAGGGAGCGCCGCCGAACTGATGGGCGCCGGGCTGCCGACCATGGCCCGGGGACTGGGCGGTCGCGCCGATGCGGAGAAAATCCGTCAGGCGACGCTCGATTCCATCAGCGCCCTGATGATGATCCGGGTCTACCGGGTACGCGGCCATCTGATCGCCAATTTCGATCCCCTCGGGCTGGAAGGCAAGGCCCTGCATCCGGAGCTCGACCCCAAGTCCTACGGCTTTCACGAGGCCGACATGGACCGGCCCATCTTCATCAACAACGTGCTCGGACTGGAAACGGCGACGCCACGGGAAATCCTCAAGGTCCTGCGTGAAACCTATTGCAGTTCCATCGGCGTCGAATTCATGCACATGCAGGAGCCCGACGAACGGTCCTGGATTCAGCGTCGCATCGAAGGCGCCCACAACCACACGGAATTCACCTACAAGGGCAAGCGCTTCATTTATCAGCGGCTGGTCGAGGCGGAAGGGTTCGAGCAGTTCCTGGACAAGAAATACACCGGCACCAAGCGCTTCGGCCTGGACGGCGGCGAAAGCCTGATCGCGGCGCTTGAACAGATCCTCAAGCGCAGCAGCCAATTGGGGGTGAAGGAGATCGTCCTCGGCATGCCGCACCGGGGCCGCCTCAACGTCCTCGCCTCGATCATGAACAAGCCCTACATGGCCATGTTCGCCGAATTCATGGGCCTGGCGTCGAAGCCCGACGACATCATGGGCTCGGGCGACGTCAAGTATCACCTCGGCACGTCCGCCGACCGGGTCTTCGACGGCCACACGGTTCACCTGTCCCTGACCGCCAACCCGTCCCATCTGGAGGCGGTGAACACGGTGGTGCTGGGCAAGGTGCGGGCGAAACAGACCCAGGCCGGCGACGAGGACCGCAAGACCATCATGGGCCTGCTGATGCACGGCGACGCCGCCTTCGCCGGGCAGGGGCTGGTCCCGGAAGCCCTCGACCTGTCGCAACTGAAGGGCTACCGCACCGGCGGCACCGTGCATTTCATCGTCAACAACCAGATCGGCTTCACCACGGCGCCGACGAAATCCCGATCGTCGCCCTATCCGTCGGATATCGCCAAGGGCATTCAGGCCCCCATCTTCCACGTCAACGGCGACGACCCGGAGGCGGTCGTTCACGTCGCCCGCATCGCCGCCGAATTCTGCCATGAATTCAACCGCGACGTGGTCATCGACATGTTCTGCTATCGCCGCCACGGCCACAACGAGGGCGACGAGCCCATGTTTACCCAGCCGATCATGTACCAGGCGATCAAGAAGCATCCGACCACCCGCGATATCTACGCCCGGCAGCTTGAACACGAAGGGGTTCTGGCCGAAGGCGAGGCGCGGCAGATCATGCAGGCCTTCGACGACGACCTGGAAAAGGATTTCAAGGCCGCCGAGTCCTACAAACCCAACAAGGCCGACTGGCTGGAAGGGAAATGGAAAGGGCTGGTGCAGTTGAGTGGCGAGGAGGAGTTCCAGGACGACGACACCTCGGTCTCCATGGATCTTTTGAAAGAGGTCGGCCTGTCGATTTCCCGCAATCCGGACAATTTCGAACTGAACAAGAAAATCATCCGTCAGCTCGACGCCAAACGGAAGATGATCGAAACCGGCCAGGGCGTCGATTGGGCGACGGCGGAGGCGCTGGCCTTCGGCACCCTGCTGGTGGAAGGCACCGGGGTTCGCCTGTCGGGCCAGGATTCCGGCCGTGGCACCTTCTCGCACCGCCATTGCGTCCTGATCGATCAGAAGAACGAAAACCGCTATTTCCCGTTGAGCGAAATCCGTGGCGACCAGGCCCAGTTCGAGGTCATGGACAGCCCGCTTTCGGAAGCCGGCGTCCTCGGTTTCGAATACGGCTATTCCCTGGCCGACCCGCACACCCTGGTGTTGTGGGAGGCCCAGTTCGGCGACTTCGCCAACGGCGCCCAGGTGATCATCGACCAGTTCATCGCCTCGGGCGAATCGAAGTGGCTGCGCATGTCAGGCGTCTGCATGTTGCTGCCGCACGGTTTCGAGGGGCAGGGGCCGGAACACTCCTCGGCCCGCCTGGAGCGCTATCTGCAACTGTGCGCCGAAGACAACATGCAGGTGGTCAACATCACCACCCCGGCCAACTACTTCCATGCCCTGCGCCGCCAGATGCGGCGCAATTTCCGCAAGCCCCTGGTGGTGATGTCGCCGAAGTCCCTGCTGCGTCACAAGCTGGTGGTTTCCAACCTGGGCGAGATGGGCCCCGACACCCGCTTCCGCCGCGTGCTGCCGGAAACCGACAACCTGGTTCTGGACAAGAACGTGCGCCGGGTCATTTTGTGCTCGGGCAAGGTCTATTACGACCTGCTGCAGGCGCGGCGCGACGCCGGTATCGACGACATCGCCATAGTTCGCGTCGAGCAACTCTATCCCTGGCCCCGGACATCCCTGTTCCAGCAGCTCAACCGTTATCCCAACGCGGACGTCATCTGGGCCCAGGAAGAGCCGGCCAACATGGGCTCCTGGACCTTCGTCCACCCCCGCCTGCTGTCCCTGGCCTGTGACCTGGACGGCAAGGATAAACGCCCGCTGTATGTCGGGCGCAAGGCGGCGGCGTCTCCGGCGACCGGTTTCGCCAAGGTCCACAAGCAGGAACAGGACGAAATCGTCGAGCGTTGCCTGCATGGGGCCCGGGAAGACTTGCCGCAACCCTTCGAACGGGGCGGCTACTGACAATGAAACATGATTTGAAACTTCAGATATCGAGGATGTGATGGCGACGGAAATAACAGTACCGACCCTGGGCGAGTCCGTGACCGAGGCGACCGTTTCCAAGTGGATGAAGGCCCTCGGCGACGCGGTCGCCGCCGACGAACCCCTGGTCGAGCTTGAAACCGACAAGGTGACGCTGGAAGTCAACGCCCCCGCCGCCGGCACCCTGAGCGCGATTGCCGCCGCCGAGGGTTCGGAAGTCGAGGTCGGCGCCCTGCTCGGCACCCTGGAGGAAGGCGCCGGCGCGCCCGCCGCGAAGGCCGAAGCCCCGGCCCCCGCCGCCGCCCCGGCGGCCCCGTCTCCGGCGGCGGTCGAGGCTCAGCCGCTTTCGCCCGCCGTGCGCAAGTTGGTCGAGGAAAACGATCTCGACCCGGCGGCGATCCCCGCCACCGGCAAGGACGGCCGCCTGGTCAAGGCCGACGTGCTGTCCTATCTGGAAGAAGCCACCCCCGCGCCCGCGCCCGCGCCTCAGGCGGCGGCCCCCGCCGCCGCCCCGGCCAGCTATCCGTCCCGCCCGGCGGGACCCCGCGAAGAGAAGGTCCGCATGACCCGGCTGCGCAAGATGGTGGCGAGCCGCCTCAAGGAGGCCCAGAACACGGCCGCCATGCTGACCACCTTCAACGAGGTGGACATGACGGAAGTGATGGCCCTGCGCGCCAAGTACAAGGACATCTTCGAGAAGAAACACGGCGTCAAGGTCGGTTTCATGTCCCTGTTCGTCAAGGCCTGCGTCGTCGCCCTCAGGGAATACCCGGCCATCAACGCCGAGATCAGCGGCGACGACATCATCTACAAGAACTACTACGACATCGGCGTCGCCGTCGGCTCGCCGATGGGGCTGGTGGTGCCGGTGCTGCGCGATGCGGACGCCGCCACCTTCGCCGAAATCGAATCCCGCATCGGCGACTTCGGCGGCCGCGCCCGGGACGGCAAGCTGACCATGGAAGAGATGCAGGGCGGCTCCTTCACCATCACCAACGGCGGCATTTTCGGCTCCCTGCAATCGACGCCGATCCTCAACCCGCCCCAGTCGGGCATCCTCGGCATGCACAAGATCCAACAGCGCCCCATGGTCATGCCCGACGGCTCCATCGCCGCCCGGCCGATGATGTATCTGGCCCTGTCCTACGACCACCGCATCGTCGACGGCCGCGAGGCGGTGTCGTTCCTGGTCCGGGTCAAGGACTGCATCGAAGACCCGCAACGGATCATGCTGGACACCTGAGAGAGAAACGGACATGAGCGATACCTATGACGTCGTCGTCGTCGGCGGAGGACCGGGCGGATATGTCGCCGCCATCCGCGCCGCGCAACTGGGTTTGAAGACCGCCTGCGTGGAAAAGCGCGGCACCCTGGGCGGAACCTGCCTCAACGTCGGCTGCATCCCGTCGAAGGCGCTGTTGCAGTCGTCCCATCATTACGAGGCGGCGGCCCATGAATTCGCCGCCCACGGCATCAGGACCGGCAAGCTTTCCGTCGATCTGAAAACCATGATGGCCCGCAAGGACAAGGTGGTCGGGGACCTGACCAAGGGTATCGAGTTCCTGTTCAAGAAGAACAAGGTCGACTACATCGTCGGCGCCGGGGTCATCGCGTCGGCGGATACCGTCGAGGTCGAGGCCGCCGACGGCGAGCGGCAGACCCTGAAGACGAAGAACATCATCATCGCCACCGGCTCCGACGTGGCTCCCCTGCCCGGGGTCGAGATCGACGAGAAACGCATTGTCAGTTCCACCGGCGCCCTGTCCCTCAACAAGACGCCCAAATCCATGGTCGTGGTCGGCGGCGGCGTCATCGGGCTGGAACTGGGATCGGTCTGGCGGCGTCTGGGGGCCGAGGTTACGGTCATCGAATTCCTCGACAACATCCTGCCCGGAATGGACGGCGAGGTGGTCAAGCAGATGACCCGGACCCTGAAAAAGCAGGGCATGAAATTCAAGCTCAAGTCCAAGGTGACGGGGGCCAAGGCGTCGAAGTCGGGCGTCAGCCTGAGCGTCGAGCCCCGTGACGGCGGCGAGGCGGAAACCGTCAAGGCGGACGTGGTCCTTGTCGCCATCGGACGGCGGCCCTACAGCGACGGCCTCGGCCTGGACAAGGCCGGCGTCGCCATGGACGAGCGGGGCTTCATCGCCGTCGACGGCGATCTGCAGACCAACGTCAAGGGCATCTACGCCATCGGCGACGTCATCGGCGGGGCCATGCTCGCCCACAAGGCCGAGGAAGAAGGCGTCGCCGTGGCCGAACACCTGGCCGGGCAGTCCGGTCATGTCAATTACGACGCCATTCCGGGCGTCGTCTACACCTGGCCGGAGGTTGCCTCCGTCGGCAAGACCGAGGAGGCCCTGAAGGAATCCGGCGTCGCGTACAGGTCCGGCAAGTTTCCCTTCAGCGCCAATTCCCGGGCCCGGGCCAACGCCGACAGCGAGGGCTTCGTCAAGGTGCTGGCCGACGCCGCCACCGACCGGGTTCTCGGCGTTCACATCGTCGGCCCGGCGGCGGGCGACCTGATCGCCGAGGCGGTCTCGGTGATGGAATTCGGCGGTTCGGCGGAAGACATCGCCCGCACCTGCCACGCCCATCCCGGACTGGCGGAAGCGGTGAAGGAAGCGGCCCTTGCCGTTGATGGTCGCGCGATCCACATGTAAGTGCTAAACTATCGGGGACCGCAAGCTACGGAGGGTCTCCCGATGTTTGAACTTCTGCCGGACAGTGACGGCAAGATCGTCGGCGTGCGCGCCAGCGGACGGCTGACCGACGCCGATTACAAATCGTTCATGCCGCGCATCGAGGAACGCATCGACGCCCACGGCAAGATCCGCCTGCTGGTGGACATGCAAGACTTCGACGGCTGGGACCTGTACGCCGCCTGGGACGACTTCACCTTCGGCATGACCCATTGGCACCATTACGAAAAAATGGCCCTGGTCGGCGACGCCGCCTGGGAGAAGATGGCCGCCGCCGTGGCCAACCTGCTGATGAGCGGCGAGGTCCGGTTTTTCGACCTCGATCAGCGGGACGCCGCCTGGCGCTGGATCAGGGATTAGAGCATCGGTGAGGATTTCGCCCCTGCGCCTGAGCCTGGTCATGTGCCTGGCCGAGGTCCTCGGCATGACCGGCTTTTCCACCTTTCCCGCCCTGCTGCCCGGGTTCATGGCGGAATGGTCCCTGAGCCACACCCAGGCGGGATGGATCAACGGGATTCTGTATGGCGGCTATGTGCTGGCGGTGCCGGTGCTGGCCAGCCTGACCGACCGGATTCCGGCGAAGCGGGTGTATTTCCTGTCCATGGCGCTGTCCGCCGCCGCTTGTGGCGGCTTCGCCCTGCTGGCGGACGGCTTCTGGACCGGCCTGCTGTTCCGGGGACTGATCGGCGTCGGGCTGGCCGGGACCTACATGCCGGGCCTGAAAATCCTCAGCGATGAAATCGAGGGACCCGCCAAGACCCGGGCCATCGCCTTTTATACGGCCAGCTTCAGCATCGGCGCGGCGCTGTCGTTCATGATGGCCGGCGAGATCACCGCCCTCGCCGGCTGGCGCTGGGCGGCGGCGGCGGCCACCCTGGGGCCGCTGCTGGCGATTCTGCTCAGCGCCCCGCTGTTGCCCCGGGACGCCCCCCGGCCGCCGGTCAGGCCGGAGACCCACCTGCTGGACTTCCGCCCGGTTCTCACCTGCCGCCCGGCCATGGGTTACGTCCTCGCCTACGCCGCCCATAATTTCGAACTGTTCAATCTGCGTTCGTGGATGGTCGCCTACCTTGTCTTCGCCCAGGGCTTCGGCGGCGCGGGGGCGGATTTCTGGAGCGCCACCGCTATCGCCACCTGGGTCACCGTGCTCGGCCTGCCGGCCAGCGTCATCGGCAACGAGCTGTCGAACCGCTATGGCCGCAACCGGGTCATCACCCTCGTCATGGCCCTGTCGGCGCTGTTGTCGTGCGCCGTCGGCTTCCTCGCCGGGGTCGCTCCTTTCTGGCTGATCATCGTCGCTTTTGCCGTCTATGGGGTGACGGTGACCGCCGATTCCGCTTCGATCACCGCCGGAGCCGTGGTCTCGGCGCCGAAAAACCACCTGGGCGCGACCATGGCGGTTCACTCCTGCATCGGTTTTTCCGGCGCGTTCCTCGGGCCGTTGATCTTCGGCGTGGTGCTGGATGCGGGAGACGCCGTCTCCGGCCTATCGTCCTGGGGGTTGGCCTTCGTGGTCACCGGCTGCGTCGTCGCCCTCGGGCCGGTCGCCGTCGCCCGCCTGTCCGGACGGCGATGAACCCGCTTTCCGCGCCCTGGGGTGGGCGTCTCGGTAGACGGCGTTGAGGCGCGCCTCGTCGACCGCCGTGTAGCGCTGGGTCGTCGACAGGGAGGCATGGCCGAGCAGTTCCTGAATGGTGCGAAGATCGCCGCCGCCGTGCAGCAGGTGGGTGGCGAAGCTGTGGCGCAGGGCGTGCGGGGTGGCGGTTTCCGGCAGGCCCATGGCGCGGCGCAGATGGCGTATCTGCTTTTGGAACACCCCCGGGTTCAGGCGCCGGCCCCGGATACCGATGAACAAGGGGCCGTCGTCGCCGATCATGTAGGGGCAATGGGCGGCATAGTCCTCGACGGCGGCGGCGACCGCGTCGAGGATGGGAACCAGCCGCTGTTTGCCGCCCTTGCCGGTGACCCGCAGCGTGCCGCCGGGCCTGATGGCGTGGCGGTCGCCCCGGTTGAGCGCCAGGGCCTCGCCGATGCGCAGGCCGCCGCCATAGAGCAGGGCCGCCAGGGCGACGTCCCGTTTGCCGACCCACGGTTCCTCGGACTGCCCGTCGATGCGGTCGACGACCTCCAGGGCTTCGTCGGCGGCCAGGGCCTTGGGGATGGACTTGGGCAGGCGCGGGCCGCGGATGGCGTTGATGGCGGCGTTGTGGGCCAGTCCGGCCCGGTCGAGGAAGCGGTAGAAATTGCGGATGGTCGCGAGGCTGCGGGCCATGGAGGCGCGGGACAATCCGTCGCCGGTGCGTTTGGCCAGATAGCTGCGGAAGTCGGCCAGCCGCAATTGTTCCAGGTCGCGCAGCCCGGCGCGGAAGCCGAGATGGTCGCAGGCGAAGGCGAGGAACGAGGACAGGTCCCGCCCGTAGCCGTCCAGGGTATGGGGGGAACAGCGCTTTTCGTGTTGCAGCCAGGAGCGCCAGTCCTCGATGGCGCGCAGCACGGCGGGTTCGGCGTGAAAGGGGATCAGTCCGCCAGCCATCGGTCGATGCACCGTTCCATGACCCGGGCGAGGAAGCCGATCAGCTCCGTTCCCTGTCCGGGATAGAAGGCGACGCCCCGAGAGCCCAGGGCCATAAGCCCCTGGGGCGTGCGCGGTCCGGGCCTGAGGCGGGCGAGGGCGGCGGAATGCACCAGCCCCGCCCCTTCGCCGAAAATGTCGCCGTCGTCGTTCACCTCGCGCTTCAGGACCACGTTGTCGTCGGGGCCGATAAAGTGTTCCACGTCGCCGGGGAAAAACCGCCGGATGGCGGGCGAGGCCCATTTGAAAGCCGCGTCCGGGTCGGTTTCAAAGCCGATGACGGCGACGTCGATATCCAGCAGCAAGGGCAGGTCCTCGGCGATGACCCGGCCCAGTTGCTCCATGTCGGTGGCGCTCAGCAGGGCCAGCACGGCGGTGTGGGTGCGGGTCTGCACCGACATGTTGCTGCGGCTGGTCTCGATAACGTCCTGGGCGCAGTCGCGCAGATTGTCGATTTCGCCCCGCAATTGTTCGAGCATGAATTGCTGGATGTCGGCGACCCGGTCGCCGCTCCAGCGGGACGGGGCGGTCATGGACTTCAGGAGCTCCGGGTTGCGGGCCAGGAAGTCGGGGTTGTCGGCGAGAAAGCCGCTGACCTGTTCGTCGCTGAGGCCGCTGGCGGCGGGGATGCCGGGTTCGTTGTCTTGTCGGCTCATGGCGCTGTCGTTCCGTTGCGGTGGGTTTGCGGATTCGCGTAGAGTGTACCCCATGGCCGAGTCTCCTGCCAAATCCCCTCATCGTCCCGGCGCCCGCGTCCGCGTGCTGCCCGCCGTGCCCCTGCCCGCCGCCTACGATTACCGGGTCGGCGAGGGGCAGGTCCTGCACGACGGGGATTTCGTCCGCGTGCCCCTGGGGCGGCGGCGGGTTAATGGTGTCGTCTGGGGCCGGGCGCCGTCGGGCGGTGTCGGCGAGGATAAGGTGCGCGACGTCCTCGAACGCCTTCCGGCCCCACCCATGAGCGCCGCGGCCCGGCGATTCGTCGATTGGGTCGCCGCCTATACGGTGTCGCCGCCCGGCGCGGTGCTGAAGATGGCGATGAGCGTCCCCGACGCCCTGGAGGCGCCGAAGCCGGTCACCGCCCACGCCCTCAACCCCGACCGGCCGGCCTTCAAGGAGACGCCGGCGCGGCGGCGGGTGATCGACCTGTTACAGGAAGGCGGCCCGCCCCTGCCGGGCCCGGAACTGGCCCGCGAGGCCGCCGTCGGCCCCGGCGTCGTGCAAGGGCTGGTCAAGGCCGGGGTTCTGCTGAAGGTGGAGATGACGCCGCGCCGGGACGAGCCCCGGCCCGACGGTGGCCATCCCGGCCCGAGGCTTTCGGACGGACAGGCTGACGCCGCCGAGCGTCTCGCCGCCGCCGTCGGGCAGGGCGGGTTCGCCGTCAGCCTGCTCGACGGGGTGCCCGGTTCCGGCAAGACGGAAGTCTACTTCCAAGCCGTCGCCGAAGCCCTGAAGCAGGGACGGCAGGTGCTGGTCCTGCTGCCGGAAATCGCCCTCGGGGCGCAATGGCTGGACCGCTTCCAGGCCCGCTTCGGCGCCCGCCCCGCCGAATGGCATTCCGACCTGACCCCGGCCCGGCGGCGGGACACCTGGCGGGACGTGGCGGAAGGCCGGGCTTCGGTGGTGGTCGGCGCCCGTTCGGCCCTGTTCCTGCCCTTCGCCGACCTCGCCCTGATCGTCGTCGACGAGGAACACGAAAGCGCCTTCAAGCAGGAGGAAGGGGTGATCTACAACGCCCGCGATATGGCGGTGGTGCGGGCGCGGTTGACGGACATTCCCATCGTGCTGGCGTCCGCCACCCCGTCCCTTGAGACCGTCGCCAACGCCCGCGCCGGGCGCTACCGGATGATCCACCTGCCCACGCGCCACGGCGGGGCGGAACTGCCCGAGGTGTCCCTGATCGACATGCGGCGGCAGGCGCCGTCCGGCGCCCACTGGCTGTCGCCGCAATTGACCGAGGGGCTGAAGGAAACCTTCGCCGCCGGTGAACAGGCGATGCTGTTCCTGAACCGCCGGGGCTATGCGCCGCTGACCCTGTGCCGGACCTGCGGCCACCGCTTCCAGTGCCCCAACTGCACCGCCTGGCTGGTCAGCCACCGGCGCGGCGCGGGACGGATGCAGTGTCACCACTGCGGCCATGGGACGGCCATGCCCGAGCAGTGCCCGGAATGCGAAAACCACACCCTGGCCGCCTGCGGGCCCGGCGTCGAGCGCCTGGCCGAGGAGGTGGCGGAGCTGTTCCCGGACATCCGTTTTGAAATCGCCGCCAGCGACGTCATGACCGGACCCACGGCGGCGGCGGACCTGGTGCGGCGCATGGAACGTCATGAGGTGGACCTGATCATCGGCACCCAGATTGTCGCCAAGGGCTATCATTTCCCGCTGCTCACCCTGGTCGGGGTGGTCGATGCGGACCTGGGGCTGGGCGGCGGCGACCTCAGGGCGGCGGAAAAAACCTTCCAGCTTCTCTATCAGGTGGCCGGACGGGCGGGACGGGCGGAACGGCCCGGGCGGGTGGCGCTGCAAACCTACATGCCGGAACATCCGGTGATGCAGGCCCTCGGCTCCGGCGACCGGGAACGCTTCCTGGACATCGAAACCCGGGCCCGCGAAGAAGCCTCCATGCCGCCGTTCTCGCGCCTGGCGGCGCTCATCGTGTCGGGGCCCGACGGCGGCGCGGTGGAACGGGCGGCGGGGCAACTGGCCCGCAGCGCCCCCGGTTATGAAAATGTCCTCGTTCTGGGGCCCGCCCCGGCCCCCCTGGCCATGGTGCGGGGACGCCACCGTCACCGTTTTCTTGTGCGTGCGCCAAAAGACGTGGACATGCAGCGCCTGATCACCGAATGGCTAGGGAAAGTGCGGGTTTCCGGCGCCGTGCGCATCCAGGTGGACATCGACCCCTACAGTTTTTTATGAGCCGTTTTCCGGCAAAAGCGGGGAAAACTATCCCCCGATCTTGTTTTCCGTAATGTAGAAGTTGCTTATAAATCCCGGAATTCCGCCGTTTTTCGCCTTTTCGCACGTGCAATATGTGCGCTTGCAAGGCCGAAATGAGTATGATAGATAACAGGCCGTTCACGGGGCGTTTGGGCCGCTCGATCCCAGGCGTTTCCGATGACGCTATTTCGACTCTAGGATTCAGGGGCTTTCCCAGTTGTCTTCCGACAAATCAGGCGCCAGCGGGCTGGCAGGACGTTACGCCTCCGCCCTTTTTGACTTGGCCGAAGCCGGCAGGCAGCTCGACGCTGTCACCGGCGATCTCGATTCGCTCAACGCCATGATCGGCGAAAGCGAGGACCTGCGCAGGCTTTTGGGCTCGCCGGTCATTTCAAGGGACGATCAGAGCAAGACCATGTCGGCGATCGCCGAGAAGGCCGGCTTCAACGATCTGACCGTCAACTTTATCGGCGTCGTCGCCGATAACCGCCGGCTCTTCGTGTTGCCGGCGATTATCGCCGCGTTCCGCGAGCTTCTCAGCGCCCACCGGGGCGAAGCGACGGCGGAAGTGGTTTCCGCCGCGGCGCTTTCCGAGAAACAAATTTCCGATCTTGGCGATTCCCTGAAAAAGGCGATCGGCACCAAGGTCACCATCGACGCATCCGTCGATCCCGAGTTGCTTGGCGGCCTTGTCGTCAAGGTCGGCTCGCGTATGGTCGACAGTTCACTTCGCACCAAGCTGCAACAACTACGGCTAGCCATGATAGGGGTTGGATAATGGAAATCCGGGCCGCGGAAATCTCCGCAATTCTCAAAGATCAAATCAGCAATTTCGGCACCGAGGCGGAAGTCGCCGAGGTCGGACAGGTTCTCTCCGTCGGTGACGGCATCGCCCGCGTCTACGGGCTGGACAACGTTCAGGCCGGTGAAATGGTTGAATTCCCCGGCGGCATCAAGGGCATGGCGCTGAACCTGGAAAACGACAACGTCGGTATCGTTATTTTCGGCGACGACCGGGCGATTAAGGAAGGCGACACGGTGAAGCGGACCGGCGCCATCGTCGACGTGCCGACGGGCAAGAGCCTGTTGGGCCGCGTCGTTGACGGTCTCGGCAACCCCATCGACGGCAAGGGGCCGATCGAAGGGGCGGAACGCTCCCGCGTGGAGGTCAAGGCGCCGGGCATCATCCCGCGTAAATCCGTGCATGAGCCCATGCAGACCGGCCTCAAGTCCATCGACAGCCTGATCCCCATCGGACGCGGCCAGCGCGAACTGGTGATCGGCGACCGCCAGACCGGCAAGACCGCCATCATCATGGACACCATCATCAACCAGAAGTCCATCAACGACGCCGCCAAGGACGACAGCGAAAAGCTGTTCTGCATTTACGTCGCCGTCGGCCAGAAGCGTTCCACCGTGGCGCAGATCGTCAAGGTCCTGGAGGAATACGGCGCCCTGGAATATTCCATCGTCGTCGCCGCCACCGCGTCGGACCCGGCGCCGCTGCAGTTCCTGGCCCCCTACACCGGCTGCACCATGGGCGAATACTTCCGCGACAACGGCATGCACGCCGTTATCGCTTATGACGATCTGTCCAAGCAGGCCGTCGCCTATCGTCAGATGTCCCTGCTGCTTCGCCGCCCGCCGGGACGTGAAGCCTATCCGGGCGACGTTTTCTACCTGCACTCGCGCCTGCTGGAACGCGCCGCCAAGATGAACGACGAACAGGGCGCCGGTTCCCTGACTGCCCTGCCGGTGGTCGAAACCCAGGCGTCGGACGTTTCCGCCTACATCCCGACCAACGTGATTTCCATCACCGACGGTCAGATCTTCCTGGAAACGGAACTGTTCTATCAGGGCATCCGCCCGGCTGTGAACGTCGGTATCTCGGTCTCCCGCGTCGGTTCCGCCGCCCAGGTCAAGGCCATGAAGAAGGTTTCCGGCTCGATCAAGCTGGAACTGGCCCAGTATCGTGAAATGGCCGCCTTCGCCCAGTTCGCCTCCGACCTGGACGCCTCGACCCAGCGCCTGTTGGCCCGTGGCGCCCGGCTGACGGAAATCCTCAAGCAGGGCCAGTTCAAGCCTTACCCCGTCGAAGAACAGGTGGTCGCCATTTTCGCTGGCGTCAACGGCTTTGCCGACGGGATCGAGGTCAACCAGGTCACCGCTTACGAGCAGTCCCTGATGGACGACATCCGCGCCAACGGCCAGGACATTCTGGCCGAAATCCGCAACAGCAAGGATCTGAGTGACGAAACCGCGGAAAAACTGAAGGCCTTCCTCGACAAATTCACCAAGGCTTACGCTTAATTGCTGTCAATGGAAGTGGACTGACTTCAAATGGCTAATCTCAAGGACCTGAGAATCCGGATCACCAGCGTCACCTCGACGCGGAAGATCACGTCGGCCATGAAAATGGTGGCGGCGTCCAAGCTCAGGCGTGCCCAGACGGCGGCCGAAGAAGGCCGGCCTTACGCGGAACGCATGGAACGCATGCTGGGGGAGCTGACCTCCAGCCTGTCGACCATGGACGGCGCGCCGAAGCTGCTTTCCGGCAGCGGTGCGGATGAAAAGCACCTGATCGTCGCCATTACGGCGGACCGTGGCTTGTGCGGCGGCTTTAACGGCTCGATTATTCGCGAATCCCGCAAAATGTTGCTCGACCTGCAATCCAAGGGCAAGAGCGTCAAGCTGTTGTGCCTGGGCCGCAAGGGCCGTGACGGACTGAACCGGGAATTCCCCAATGATATTATCGATACGGTCGAGGGGCTGACCAAAACCGGCGTCGAATTTTCCACCGCCCGCGATGTGGCGAACAATCTGGTCGAGCGCTTCGATGCGGAGGAATTCGACGTTTGCACGATTGTCTATAACCGCTTCGTCTCGGCCATCAGCCAAGAGGTCACGGTTCAGCAGGTGATTCCTTTCCCCGTGCCCGAATCGGACGAACAGGATGCGGGCGCGGACAAGTCCCAGAACGCGATGTATTTGATGGAGCCCTCGGAAGAGGAAATCCTCGACGACCTGTTGCCCAGGAACCTGTCGGTGCAGATCTTCCGGGCGCTGCTGGAAAGCAACGCCTCCGAACACGGGGCGCGGATGAGCGCCATGGATAACGCCACCCGCAACGCCGGCGACATGCTGGACGATTTGACGATTACCTACAACCGGACCCGTCAAGCCGCCATTACCAGCGAGCTGATTGAAATCATCTCCGGCGCCGAAGCCCTTTAGGGGCGGCCCGGAAACTGTATTGAACGAAGACATTGAAGGCATTTTAGGAGCCTGAGCCATGAGCAAGAATAACGTTGGAAGCATTACCCAGGTCACCGGCGCCGTCGTCGACGTGCGTTTCGAAGGCGACCTGCCCAACATCCTGAACGCGCTGGAAGTGGACAACGGCGGCATCCGTCTGGTCCTGGAAGTCGCCCAGCACCTGGGAGAATCGACCGTCCGCACCATCGCCATGGACACCACCGACGGCCTCGTCCGCGGTCAGGAAGTGGTCGATACCGGCGAGGCGATCTCGGTCCCGGTCGGCCCGGAAACGCTCGGTCGTATCGTCAACGTGATCGGCGAGCCGGTTGATGAGCGCGGCCCGATCAACACCAAGATGAACTATCCCATTCACCGTGCGGCCCCCGAGTTCATCGAACAGTCGACGGAAACGGAAATTCTCGTCACCGGCATTAAGGTCGTCGACCTGCTGGCCCCTTACGCCAAGGGCGGCAAGATCGGCCTGTTCGGCGGCGCCGGTGTCGGCAAGACGGTTCTGATCATGGAACTGATCAACAACATCGCCAAGGGCCACGGCGGTTATTCGGTGTTCGCCGGTGTCGGCGAACGCACCCGCGAGGGCAACGACCTGTATCATGAAATGATCGAGTCCGGCGTCATCAACCTGGAAAACGATTCCTCCAAGGCGGCCCTGGTCTACGGCCAGATGAACGAGCCTCCGGGAGCCCGCGCCCGCGTCGCGCTTTCCGGTCTGTCCATGGCCGAATACTTCCGCGACGAGGAAGGCCAGGACGTGCTGTTCTTCATGGACAACATCTTCCGCTTCACCCAGGCCGGTTCCGAAGTGTCCGCCCTGCTGGGCCGTATCCCGTCCGCCGTGGGTTACCAGCCGACGCTGGCCACCGACATGGGCGCCCTGCAGGAACGCATCACCTCGACCACCAAGGGTTCGATCACCTCGGTGCAGGCCATTTACGTCCCTGCCGACGACTTGACCGACCCGGCGCCCGCCACTTCGTTCGCCCACCTGGACGCGACCACGGTGTTGAGCCGCCAGATCGCCGAGCTCGGCATCTACCCGGCGGTTGACCCGCTCGACTCCACGTCCCGCGTGCTCGAGCCCCGCGTCGTCGGCGACGAGCACTACCAGACGGCGCGTGAAGTTCAGCGCGTGCTGCAGACCTATAAGTCCCTGCAGGACATCATCGCCATTCTCGGCATGGACGAACTGTCGGAAGACGACAAGCTGACGGTTGCCCGGGCGCGTAAGATTCAGCGCTTCCTCAGCCAGCCCTTCCACGTTGCCGAGGTGTTCACCGGCACGCCGGGCGTGTTCGTCAACCTGGAAGACACCGTCAAGGGCTTCAAGGGCATCGTCGAAGGCGAATACGACCACCTGCCGGAAGCGGCCTTCTACATGGTTTCGACCATCGAAGCGGCGGTCGAAAAAGCCAAGAAGATGGCCGCCGAAGCGGCCTGATCCGAACAGTCGAGAGAGTAGGAACGCCCCATGGCGGAAGACAAGATCGAACTGGAAATCGTCACCCCGGCCAAGCTGCTGTTCAGCGAAAGCGCCGACATGGCCGTGGTGCCTGGCGGCGAGGGCGACTTCGGCGTTCTGCCGGGACACGCCCCCATGCTGTCCACGGTCAGGGCGGGCACCGTCGATGTCTACGAAGGTGACAAGGTCACCGCCCGGATCTTCGTCGAGGGTGGCTTCGCCGAGGTCACGGACAGCCGCTGTACGATCCTGGCGGAAGAGGCGATGATGGCCACCGACATCGACAAGGCCGCCGCCGCCGAGCGCCTGCAAGCGGCCCGCGCCGCCCAGTCCGCCGACAAGGATCACGTCGACGGCCTGGACACGGACGAGGTCGTCGCTGCCGAAGCCATGGCAGTCGCCGCGGAGGCGAAGGGCTGATCAGCCGGACATGGCTCCGCAAAGCTTTTGAAAAGCCCCCGGGTTATTGCCCGGGGGCTTTTTTATTTCCAGCGAACGGTGAAGTGGCGATGAAATTTTGACCGACCGGCCAGATTTCATTGCGTTTTCGGCGGGAAAGCCGTAGGATTCGTGAACCGTAAAGGTTCGGGACTAGTCTTGAGGGCAAAGCAAGGGAGTTTCGAAATCCAACCTTACCCTCAACGCCGGCAAGGACGTGTGGGCCATGTCTAGATTCCGGCGCTCGGTCATCATCGTCGTCCTGATCGGAGCTGTGGCCTCGGTCGTGGCTTTCCAGTGGACATCCTCTCAGGTGGACAGGGCCTTCCGCGCCGATGTGGCGCGCCGGGCCATGAGCAATGCCGCCGCCATCCAGGCAGGCGGCCATCGACAAAAGCACCGAGGTGGTGGATGCCATCGGCAGCCTGTACGCGGCCTCGCCGGAACTGACCCGGGAGGGATTCAAGGCGTTCACCGATTCGCCCTTGTCGCGGAACTGGGGCATTCAGGCCTTGGAATGGGTTCCCCGGGTGTCGGCGGCGGAAAGGGACGCCTATGAGCAGGCGGCGCGGCGGGACGGACTGGCGGACTTCCGTATCACTGAACGCATGAGCCAGGGGAAAATGGCCCCGGCGACGGAACGCGACGAATTTTTCCCCGTCTATTTCGTCCGTCCCCGCGCGGGCAACGAGGCGGCCATCGGCTTCGACCTGGGGTCGAATGAACAACGTTTGAAGACCCTTCGCCAGGCCCGCGACGAGGGCAAGATGCTGGCCACCAGCCGCATAACCCTGGTTCAGGAACAGGGCCGGCAGTTCGGTTTTCTGTTGTTCCGGCCAGTTTACCGTAACGGGTTTCCCCACGACACCTTGAAACAACGCCGGGACAACCTGGCCGGGTTTTCCCTCGGCGTGTTCCGTATCGGCGACCTGGTGGAGCAGGGGTTGGACAAGTTGCCGCCCTCGGGCCTCGATATCCTGATCGAGGACATGGGCGTCGCGCCGGAACAGGCCCTCCTGTATACCCATGCGGCCGGGGAGCAGACCCAGCGGGCGGTCGTCCCCGCCGCCGCTACACAGGCGCAGCGGGACCTCTTCAGCCACCGCATCCTACTGCGGTTGCCGGGCCGGATTTGGTCGGCGACCTTCCGCCCGGGCACGGCGTTGATGATGGAGAGGGGCGCGTGGCAGCAATGGGCGGCGTTGACGGCGGGTCTGCTGCTGACCCTGCTGGCCGCCCTTTACAGCCACGCCAGGAACCGCCGCGAGGAACAGATTGAGTTGCACGTCGCCGAGTTGCTGGTGGAAAAGGAACAGGTCGAGGCGGCGAACCGGGCGAAGTCGGACTTCTTCGCCAACATGAGCCACGAACTGCGTACGCCGCTCAACGGCATCATCGGTTTTTCGGAGATGATGGAAGGCGAGCACCTCGGACAATTGAGCCCGGAATACAAGAACTATGCCACGCGGATCGCCAAGGCCGGCCGGCACATGCTGGAACTGGTTGCCGGGATTCTCGATATTTCGGCGGAGGATTCCGGCCTTCTCGCCGTCAATCCGGAGGAGGCCGACGGCGGCGAGGTGCTGCGTTCGGTCAGTGAAACCATCGCCGCCATGGCGGAGAAAAAGGGGATTGCCGTGGATGTCAGCATCGACGGCGACCTGCGATTCCTGTCCGACCCCCTGCGCTTGCGGCAGGCCATCCTCAACCTGGCCGGCAATGCGGTCAAGTTCACCCAGAAGGGTGGACGCATCACCCTGTCGGCGGGCCGCAACGAGGACGGGGCGATCACGTTCACCATCGCCGACACCGGTATCGGCATGGACCCCGCAACACTGGAGGCGGCGCGGCAGCCCTACGGGCGGGCCGATCAGGACGCCTATGTCAGGAAACAGGAAGGCAGCGGCCTCGGGCTGCCCCTGACGGTACGGCTGGTCCGCGCCATGGGTGGCATTCTCAACATCGAAAGCGCCATCGGCAAGGGCACCACGGCGGCGATACAGTTTCCCGCCACCGGTCTCGCCCGGGGCAAGGAAGACGAATAGACGGCCTCTCAGCGCCGCCCGCCCCCTTTGCGCTTTCCTTTTTCCTTGCCCCTGGCCTTTTTGTCCCAGCCGCCCCGGGCGGCGGCGGTGGGGGCGACGCCGGCCTTGTCCAGGCCCAGTTCGCTCGCCTCCAGGCGGCGGACCTCGTCGCGCAGGCGGGCGGCCTCTTCGAACTCCAGGTCGGCGGCGGCGGCCTTCATGCGCTCCTCCAGCGCGGCGATATGGCTCCTCAAGTTGTGCCCGACCAGATGCTTGTCGCCCGACACCCCCGTGTCCACGGTGACGTAGTCGTCCTCATAGACGCTGCCGAGAACGTCGGTGATGTGCGAGCGGATGCTTTCCGGCGTGATGCCGTTGGCGGCGTTGTAGGCCTGCTGCTTCTCCCGCCGCCGGTTGGTCTCGCCGATGGCGTAGTCGAGGGATTCGGTGATTTTGTCCGCATAGAGAATGACCCGCCCGTCAACATGGCGGGCGGCCCGGCCGATGGTCTGCACCAGCGAGGTCTTGGAACGCAGGAAGCCCTCCTTGTCGGCGTCGAGGATGGCGACCAGGGCGCATTCGGGAATGTCCAGGCCCTCGCGCAGCAGGTTGATGCCGACCAGCACGTCGAAGGCGCCCAGGCGCAGGTCGCGGATGATCTCGATACGCTCCAGGGTGTCGATATCGGAATGCATGTAGCGCACCCGCACACCGTGATCGTGCAGGTATTCGGTCAGGTCCTCGGCCATGCGCTTGGTCAGGGTGGTGACCAGAACCCGCTCCGCCCGGGCGGCGCAGTCGCGGGCTTCCTTGAGCAGGTCGTCGACCTGGGATTCCACCGGGCGGACCACGCACAGGGGGTCGATCAGCCCCGTCGGGCGCACCAGTTGCTCGACGAAGACGCCGCCGGTCCGTTCCAGCTCCCACGGTCCGGGGGTGGCGGAAACGAAGATGGACTGCGGCCGCATGGCGTCCCATTCCTCGAACTTGAGCGGTCGGTTGTCGATGCAGCTCGGCAGCCGGAAGCCGTATTCGGCCAGGGTCGATTTACGGTTGTAGTCGCCCCGGTACATGCCGCCGATCTGGGGCACGGTGACATGGCTTTCATCGATCACGATGACGGCGTTTTCCGGCAGGTATTCGAACAGGGTCGGCGGCGGGTCCCCCGGGTTGCGGCCGGTCAGGTAGCGGGAATAGTTCTCGATGCCGCTGCAAAAGCCGGTGGTTTCCAGCATCTCCAGGTCGAAGGTGGTGCGTTCTTGAATGCGTTGGGCCTCGATCAGCTTGCCCTCGCCGGTGAGTTGTTCGACCCGTTCCTTCAGTTCCGCCTTGATGCGGGGGATCGCCTGCATCAGGGTCGGGCGCGGCGTCACGTAATGGCTCGACGGGTAGACCACGATCTCGTCCAGGGCGGCGATTTTCTCGCCGCTCAGGGGGTCGATCTCCCAGATCGCCTCCAACTCGTCGCCGAACAGGGACAGCCGCCAGGCCCGGTCTTCCTGATGGGAGGGAAACAGCTCGACGCTGTCGCCCCGCACCCGGAAGGCGCCACGGGAAAAGTCTGTGTCGTTGCGCCGGTACTGCAACTCGACGAATTTCTTCAGCAGCAGATTGCGGTCAACCTGCTGACCCGTGCGCAGCTTGACGGTCATCTCCGCATAGGTCTCGACGGCGCCGATGCCGTAGATGCAGGACACCGAGGCGACGATGATGACGTCGGAGCGTTCCAGCAGGGCGCGGGTGGCGGCATGGCGCATGCGGTCGATCTGCTCGTTGATGGAGGCGTCCTTCTCGATGTAGGTGTCCGAGCGCGGCACGTAGGCCTCGGGCTGATAGTAGTCGTAGTAGGACACGAAATATTCCACCGCGTTGTCCGGAAAGAAGCCCTTCATCTCGCCGTATAGCTGCGCCGCCAGGGTCTTGTTGGGGGCCAGCACCAGGGTCGGGCGTTGCAGGGCCTGGACCGTGTGGGCGATGGTGAAGGTCTTGCCCGAGCCGGTGACGCCGAGCAGCACCTGATCGCGCTCGCCCTGCTCGAGGCCCCGGCACAACTCGGCGATGGCGTCGGGCTGATCGCCCGACGGGGTGAAGTCCGAGACCAGCCTGAACGGCTCGCCGCCGCTGACGGCGGGGCGTTTCTCGGGAATAAACACGGGTTCGGGAAGGGCGCTGCTCATGCCGGACGATACAATATCCGGGGGGGCTCAGGCGAGTCCCGGATGGGAGATTATATCAAGAAATTAGACCATCGCCCCGCAACCGCTCAAAAGCCGTTTCAATGGCCTCGGAAGAGAACTCACTGTATTTATGGTGGTTCCATTCCTTGATCGATTCTACAACGCTATCGACTGTCTCTGCCCCTTCAGAATTGACCAGGTAATGCACACTGGCAAGCAACTCCATTCCATAGGGGCTTTCATAGCCTTCAATTAGCAAGGAAAGGCGATGGATAATGTCCTGGTGGTCCAAAGTGTTGTCTTGAGCCAAAAAGCTGTCAGCTTTTGCGAAAGCACCGGAAGGCACATAAATTTCCGGCGTATCCCCGCTGTATCCCTTGATATAATTAAGCGCTTCCATTTTCTTAAAAGCATCTTTGAGTTTTTCGGAATAAGGCCCGTGCATGTTGCGCGAAAAAGCCAAATTGTATTGCACACCCATGGCCTGCAAGAAATAAACAACTTTTTGCAAAGAAATCCGAGTCAGGCGCCCGCCAAAATATTTTTCAAATTCACCGACAGTCTTAACCATCATCGCACGTTCAAACGTCATGGTGGCTGGCACATTATTGTATTCCGGTTCGGTTTGCGGCTCTTTCGGGGTGTATACAATAAATTCAACGCCACCAACGGAAGACAACTTTTCTTCGATTAGGGCTTTGACATCTTTCCAAGGCAGACCTCCATTGCCGCAACCCAGTGGCGGCAGTGCGACAGATTTGATGCCGTATTTCTTTATCTGCTCGACAAAATCATCCAAACCGTCTTCGATAAAAGAAATTTTCGATTTTGCTCGCCAATGCTGCTTTGTCGGAAAGTTTATTAAATATCGCGGCTTGGCAACAGAGAGCATATCGCCAGTATCAAAAACAAACATATGCCCCGGAGTAAGTTTTTCGGCAGCACAAAGCTTTTTGTACTGTTTGAAATTTTCAGGCCAGCGACGTTTGAATTCCAGCGCAACACCCTTTCCCATAACACCTACACAATTGACAGTGTTAACAATCGCGTCGGCTTGTTCAGAGAACATGTCGCCTTGTTTGTATGAAATAGACATCGCTAAAAATAACACCCTTTTTTGACATAGACCGGGATATTTTGGCCGTAAGCGTGCATCCAAGTGTCGATTTGTTGCTTTATGTGTTGATGCTTGGTGATTATGCAATCAACAAAATTTAGTGGCAATGGATCTTTCACCATAAATTCCGCCATGCGCATCGCTTTGCGGTTTCTGTAACGTATGGGATTGTCAAAATCCTTGAACCATTTACATACACCTGAATATCCAATCTCCGGGATATGTGCCATCTTCGGGTTTTCATCAAATAACGACCAGTCAATATGCGAGGCCAATTTCGATAAATCACTCTCGTAAATTGGCTTAAGGGCCAAAGAATTGCAGGCTACGTTAGTGAACCAAAACGCCAAGCCTGCTTTTGAAACGTTTTTGGTGCGGCAAACGAGGAAAACAATGTCGTCCATACTTGCGACCCCAAGATTAACATCATTGGGATCGATTAAAGATACATGCCCCATGTGAATTGCACCGGCCATTGCGGTAACTGGCGAAAAGTAGAATGGCACAAAATCATTCACAACGCCTCCACACGGTGTTTGAAAGGCCGTAGTAGCTCTACGCTGGACGATATCGCCATAAGACGTTCGGTAACAAAGTTGCATAGGTTGGTGATTTTTCGCAAAGACCGCTCCGTCTTTGAGAAACTGTTCAACGTTTCTATAGTAGGTCATGCGGAAGATATGTCGATCAGGCATGGTTTTCCACTTTCCTAAAGATTGGCTTCAAGCCGTTTGATCTCTTCGGCGGTCAGATCAAACAGTTGATAGACCAGTGTATTGATTTTGTCTTCGCTGGAGGATTTGGATGGGGATGCTCACCAATTATTGCTTAATGAACTTTTTGTTGAATGGTGACGTAACAAAAACTAACTTTTGATATATTCAGTGCTTGTTGATGTCATGCTTTAAGTCGCGTGGCAAGTATGAGTTGGTCAGGCTGCTGTAAATTCTCCCCTGATTCTTTGTCGATATTATAAGAGAGTGTGCAGCTTTGGGGCGGTTGCCTTTCAGGCTGTCATGTTCCAGATTCCCAAGATTATGATCATAACTCACTCGCCAACCTTGGAAGTGACAACACCGGAAAGTCTGTGCCGGTGACTTTGGTCGTTTGAAGGCTCTGCAAACCAGTTTTTTACAAATACGGATAGCTGAATTGGTGCGTCCGGCCTTGTGATTGCGTCAAAAAATAATATGGAATGACTCTAAGAAAAATTATCAAAAAAATACTTGACTACTCCACTTAGGTATAGGATTATCGGCTCAAGGATAGACGTTGGACGACTGAACGGACCGCAAGTCTCTCTCAGAAGTCTCCGGAAGGGGTTTTACTCCCGCCCCCTTTCCCCAAAACCCCTTCCGGCGTCATCCTGAATTTCCCTCACCGCTGAAGAACAACCCGGCCCGTGTTCCTTGTTGCCTAACACGGGGCGAGGGCGTAGATTGCCGCCGGATTTCAATCGTTATGTTGAACGGAACAGATCATGCCCTTCATAGCCTCCCGTCTTTCACGCATTCAGCCCAGTCCGACCATCGCCGTTTCCGCCAAGGCCCGCGAACTGAAGGCCGCCGGCAAGGATGTCATCGGCCTCGGCGCCGGTGAGCCGGATTTCGACACCCCGGCCCACATCATCGAGGCCGCCAAGGCGGCGCTGGACCGGGGGGAAACCCGCTACACCGCGGTCGCCGGCACCCCGGAACTGCGTCAGGCCATTGTCGAGAAGCTGAAACGGGACAACGGGCTCGACTACACCCCGGAGCAGATTTCCGTCGGCTGCGGCGGCAAGCAGAACATCTACAACGCCCTGATGGCGACCCTGGACCCGGGCGACGAGGTCATCATCCCGGCCCCTTACTGGGTCTCCTATCCGGACATCACCATGCTGGCGGAAGGCGAGCCGGTGATTGTCGACTGCCCCGCCGAAACCGGCTTCAGGCTGACGGCGCAGGCCCTGGAGGCGGCGATCACGCCGAAGACGAAATGGCTGATCCTGAACTCGCCCTCCAACCCGACCGGCGCCGGCTACAGCCGCGACGACATGAAGGCCCTGACCGATGTCCTGCTGCGCCACGAGCATGTCTGGGTGATGACCGACGACATGTACGAGCATCTTGTCTACGACGATTTCGAATTCGTCACCCCGGCCCAGGTGGAACCGGCCCTGATCAACCGCACCCTGACCCTGAACGGCGTGTCCAAGGCCTATTGCATGACCGGCTGGCGCGTCGGCTACGCCGCCGGTCCGGACGAGATCATCAAGGCCATGAACAAGATTCAGTCGCAAAGCACCACCCACACGGCTTCCGTCAGCCAGGCCGCCGCCGTGGCGGCGCTGAACGGCCCGCATGATTTCATCAAGGAGAACAACGCCGTCTTCGTCGAGCGCCGGGATCTGGTCGTTTCCATGTTGAACGAGACGGAGGGGCTGACCTGCGCCAAGCCGGACGGGGCGTTCTACGTCTATCCGTCCTGTGCCGGGGTCATCGGCAAGACCACCCCCGACGGCAAGACCATCGAAACCGACGGGGACTTCGTCACCTATCTGCTGGAAAGCGAGGGGGTCGCCGCCGTGCAGGGCGCGGCCTTCGGCCTGTCGCCCTATTTCCGCATTTCCTACGCCACCTCGACGGAACTGCTGAAAGAAGCCTGCCTGCGCATTCAGCGGGCCTGCGCCGCCCTCTCGTAGGACTTCCTGCAAGGGTTTTTTCACAAGGAGGGCCTCGGCCCTCCTTTTTTTCTTGGACTCTCCGGGCGGGGGTCCTAACCTTCGAAGAGAGTATTTTGCCGGGATTTGAACGGTTCCAATCATAGATCTGGGGAGACAGAGTCGTGACCAAAACACCATCGGGCCCCCGCGTGGCCGCAATCGTCGGCCCTTACCTGAGCGGCAAGACGGCTTTGCTGGAAAGCATTCTGTCCGCCTGCGGCGTCATCACCCGAAAGGGCAACGCCAAGGAAGGCTACGGCGTCGGCGACGGCTCGGCGGAGGCCAAGGCCCGTTCCATGAGCACGGAACTCAGCGTCGCCAACGGGGAATACATCGGCGAGAAGTGGTCCTTCATCGACTGCCCCGGTTCCGTCGAACTGATCCAGGAGACGCAAAACGCCCTGATGGTCGCCGACTGCGCCATCGTCGTCTGCGAACCGGAGCTGGAAAAGGCCCTGACCATCGCCCCGCTGCTCAAGTTTCTCGACGACCACCGGATTCCCCACATCCTGTTCATCAACAAAATGGACAGCGCCTCGGTCGGGGTGAAGGCGACCCTGGAATGTTTGCAGGCGGTCTCGGACCGGCCGCTGGTGCTCAGGGAAATTCCCCTGCGCGAGGGGGAGACCGTCACCGGCCATGTGGACCTGGTCAGCGAGCGCGCCTTCCGCTGGCAGGAAGGCAAGCCGTCGGACCTGATGCAGCTTCCCGACGGGGCGCAGGACCGGGAACACGACGCCCGGGCGGAAATGCTGGAAACCCTGGCCGACTTCGACGACCACTTGCTGGAGGAACTGCTCGAGGACATCGTCCCGTCCACGGACGAGATTTACGAGAACCTGACCCGGGATTTCCAGGAAGACAGCATCGTGCCGGTGTTCTTCGGGTCCGCCGAACACGACAACGGCATCACCCGCCTGCTCAAGGCCTTGCGCCACGAGGCCCCGGACGCGGAACACACCGCCGGCCGTTTGGGTCTGGACGGCGGCCAGGCGACGGTTCAGGTGTTCAAGACGCTGTATGCCGGGCACGCGGGCAAGCTGTCCCTGGGCCGGGTTTTCAGCGGCGCCGTCAAGGATGGCGCCGACCTGGGCGGCGAGCGGGTCAGCGGCGTCTACGGCCTGATGGGGCAGAAGCAGAACAAACAGGCCGCCGCCGAAGCCGGCGAGGTGGCCGCCTTCGGCCGGCTCGACGGCGCCACCACCGGGGCTTCCCTAACCGAGAAGGATGCCGCTGTCGCCGACTTCTGGCCGAAGCCCGTCTCGCCGCTTTTCGCCCTCGCCATCCATGCGGAAAACCGCTCCGACGAGGTCAAGCTGTCGGGGGTCCTGGCCAAGCTGGAGGAAGAGGACCCGTCCCTTGCCGTCGAACAGAATCAGGACAGCGGCGAATTGCTGCTCTGGGGGCAGGGGGAAATGCACCTGCTTATCGCCATCGACCGGATGAAGAACCGCTTCAACATGGCCGTCACCTCCAGCCGTCCGGAAGTGCCCTATAAGGAGACCATCCAGAAATCCGTCACCCATCACGCCCGCCACAAAAAGCAAAGCGGCGGCCATGGCCAGTTCGGCGACGTGCATCTGGAAATCAAACCCCTGACGCGGGGAAGCGGGTTCAATTTCAGCGACACCATCACCGGCGGCGTCGTTCCCAAGCAGTACATTCCCGCCGTCGAGAACGGGGTCAAGGAGTATCTCAAGCGGGGCCCGCTGGGCTTTCCCGTGGTCGACATCGCCGTCACCCTGACCGACGGCCAGTTCCATGCCGTCGACAGCTCCGACATGGCCTTCAAGGCGGCGGCGCAACTGGGCATGCGGGAAGCCATGCCCAATTGCGGGCCGGTGCTGCTGGAACCCATCTGCCAGGTGGATATTTCCGTGCCCAACGATTTCACTTCGAAGATCCAGCGCCTGGTCAGCGGTCGGCGCGGGCAGATCCTCGGCTTCGACGCCAAGGACGGCTGGAAGGGCTGGGATCAGGTCACCGTGCAGTTGCCGCAATCGGAAATGCACGACCTGATCGTCGAACTGCGCTCCATGACGCTGGGCGTCGGCACCTTCAACTGGCGCTTCGACCATCTCCAGGAACTGATCGGCAAGCAGGCCGATCAGGTGGTCGCCGGCCGGGCGGAATAAAAAAAATGCCGGACCCCGAGGGGTCCGGCAAGTTCAACAGGGAGGCTTAACGTCTGAAACAGACGTGGGGTCCGGTTGTTCCAGGGGGGAGAAGAAACCCCCGGTCCCCAAAACGATGTCTCGGCTATGGGAACGTCGACATCGAATTCATCATGATTATCTTATATAACGATTTTCTAATGTATGTCCAGCCTTTTCGTCATGCCGCGACGATTTTTTTTTCATCGCCCCCGAAAGAAAAAAATCTTGGACGGAGACCCCGATAGTGCGCTTAAATCGAGAGAGTGTCGTGTATGGGGCAACTGTCCATGGGATCGCAGACCGAGATTGGCAAATATTCGTTCCTGGAATCGGGTATTTGGTGGATCGATGAAGAGGGCCAAGAGCATTTTGATGAGTCGCTGAGCCCATCCACCGAGAGCTATTTTTTCCATCACCTGGGTCAGGTCAAGCTGGACCTCGCCCCCGCACTGGTGGAGGTCTCCTGGGACAACGACAAGGTCCACGCGAAAAGCCTGGAAACGGCAAAATCCATCCTCTCGGACCTGAACCGGGACATCCAGACCCGTCTCAGCTTCTATCACCGTGGCTGGGAATTCGAAATCCTCGGCGACACCCTCTCGGCGGCGGAAAGAATCGAGGAAATCGAGGCCTGCGGCTCCGTTCAGGTGCTGCACGACACCCTGATCAGCGAATGTTCCATCGCCGACGTGTTTTTCGCCAACGCCCGTATCCGCCACGGTTTCCAGACCTGGGACCGCAGCACCGGGGATTTTCGCAAGGCCGATCAGAACGATTTGGCGAAAATTCTCCCCCACACCCTGATCTACTGTCCCGACAACGGGGGCCGCAATCTGGTCTATTCGTGGATCGGCGGGGATTCGTCCATTGTCAGGATTCTCGGGCGGCAGTGGATCAACCTGTCCATCGGCACCAGTGCGCTCGCCGCCAGCGGCGAGGAAACCCAGCAATTCGTAGACGCCATCGGGCCCGGCATCATCAAGACCATGGAGACCGGAGACCCCCTGTACCAGCATGTCTGGACCCTGGTGGATATCGAGGGGCATGAGAAATTCTGGCTGCCCTATGAACGGCTGCTGACCCGTCACGTCATGCGCGACGGACGGCCCGCGGTGGTCTGCGACGTCTATGCCACCCGGCATATCGGCCTTTCCTTCACCGGCGGACGGCGCTAACACCCAAAAAAAAGCCGGACCTTAAAAAAGGTCCGGCGAGTCTAACAGGGAGGCTTCACGTCTGGGAGAGACGCAAGGGGCCACATGGGTGGTCCCTTCAGATTGGGCAGGGAGCCCAAATCTCTGTGCGAATGCTGCGCTGCAACATTGCATGATTGGAATATACGGATACCCCGACGCGGGCGCCATGCATAATTTCTCATTTCAGCCATGCGTTAATTGCATGGCTGAAAAGTTCTTGTAAAACAGATAGTTAGACGTGATCAGGTCTGGTTGAGGCCGTCTTCGGCGATGCGGCGAATGAGGTAATCCCGGAAAACGGCGATTCGTTTCATGTTCCTCAGTTCTTCCGGATAGACGAAATAGGCGTCGATATAGGGGCCGCCCATCTGCGGCAGCACCTCGACCAGGCCTGTGGATTCCCGCTGCATGTAATCGGGCAGGGCGCCGATGCCGAGCCCCCCTTCGACGGCCCGGAAGATGCCGTAGATGCTGTTCACCCTGAGGGCGGCGCGGCGCGGCGCCTGTCCCTTCCTCAGGCCCGCTTCCAGCAGCCAATTGACCTGATCCACGGGCGGCCGGGCGTCCTCGCCGTAGACGACCAGTTTGTGATTGTCCAGGTCCGTGGCCTTGAGGGGGATGCCGTGGTCCTTCAGATACTGCCCGGAGGCGAAGATCTTGTACGGCATGTGCATCAATTGCCGTTGGATCAAATCCCCCTGGGTCGGCGGGGCCATGCGGATGGCGACGTCGGCCTCGCGCATGGACAGGTCCAGGTCGACGTCGGACAGGATCAGCGACACGTCGATGCCGGGATAGAGCTGCAGGAACTCGGCCATGCGCGACGTCAGCCAGACCGACCCGAAGGCCACCGTGGTGGTGATTTTTAACGGCCCTTCCGGGCTGATCTTGCTATCGACGAGGCGCTGTTCGGCGATGGCCAGCTTGCTGAAGATGTCGTGCGCCGTGCGGTAGAGCAGGTCGCCCTGTTCGGTGAGGATAAGCCCGCGGGCGTGCCGGTGGAACAGGGATACCTTGAGGCTTTCCTCGAGGCCGCTGATCTGGCGGCTGACGGCGGATTGGGACAGGTTCAGGGTTTCACCGGCATGGGTGAAGCTGCCGGCTTCGGCGACGGCGTGAAAAACGCGGAGCTTGTCCCAATCCATGTCGGCCTCGAAGGTTGCGGTCAGTCCGTGTGGGGACCGTGTTCGGCGATGAATTTTTCCACTTCAAGCGCGCTCATGCAGCCGGTTCCGGCGGCGGTGACGGCCTGGCGGTAGATCTTGTCTTGCACGTCTCCGGCGGCGAAGACGCCGGGAACGCTGGTCCGTGTCGTACCCGGGGTGGTGACGATGTACTTGTCGCCGTCCATCTCCAACTGGCCTTCGAACAGCTCCGTGTTGGGGCTGTGGCCGATGGCGATGAACACCCCGTCCAGGGCCAGTTCCGAGGTCTCGTCGGTCTTGACGTTCCTGACCCGGACGCCGGTGACGCCGGGCGGGTTGTCCTGGCCCAGGACCTCTTCCAGGACGCTGTCCCAAAGGATTTCGATTTTCGGGTTGGCCATGGCGCGTTGCTGCAGGATCTTTTCCGAGCGCAGTTCGTCGCGGCGGTGGATCAGGGTCACCTTGTCGGCATGATTGGTCAGATAGATGGCCTCCTCGACGGCGGTGTTGCCGCCGCCGATGACGGCGACCTGCTTGCCGCGGAAGAAGAACCCGTCACAGGTGGCGCAGGCGGAAACGCCGAAGCCCATGTACTTTTCCTCCGAGTCCAATCCCAGCCAGCGGGCCGAGGCGCCGGTGCAGATGATCAGCGTGTCGCCGGTGTAGACCGTGCCCGAATCCCCCTTCAGGGTGAACGGGCGGCGGGACAGGTCGGCCTCGATGATGGTGTCGTCGTACAGGGTCGCGCCCACGTGTTCGGCCTGCGCCTGCATGGCCAGCATCAGGTCGGGCCCCTGCACGGCGTCGGCGAATCCGGGGTAGTTTTCCACCTCGGTGGTGATGGTCAACTGACCGCCCGGCTGCAGCCCCTTGACCAGAATCGGCTCCAGGCTGGCGCGGGCGGCGTAAATGGCGGCGGTGTAACCGGCGGGGCCGGAGCCGAGGATAAGGGCTTTCGAGTGATGGTGGGCGGACATGGCGTGGCGTTGATCCTGAAATGTGTGGGAGGGCCAGAAATGATGGAGGGCTAAAATAAGTAGGGTTCGCCGGCAAAGCAAGGGAAGGGGCGAAAAACATCAGGGCGGAATCATAAATTGCTAACGAAAGGTTAGGAAAGATGGATTCCTTTA
>CAYFOJ010000015.1:0-67959 GCA_964344645.1 uncultured Thalassospiraceae bacterium | reverse complement strand
TTTTTGCTCCAAAACCAAATGACGCTGACTCCAGAACCAAATGTCGCGCTACACCGATGCAAGATGCAGGGCCGACATATACACGCGGACTATCCGCAAAACTACAAAACCGGAAAAAAAATAAAGGCCTCAGAAAACACAATGTTTCCAAGGCCTTAATTGGTAGCGGAGGAGGGACTCGAACCCCCGACACGCGGATTATGATTCCGCTGCTCTAACCAGCTGAGCTACTCCGCCCCATGGTGCGCCGTCCCGGTCGGGGCGGTGGGGAGTGAGGGATATAGGGCGAAAGGCGGAGGGGTGTCAAGCGGGTAGGTTTGTCTTTCTGGCCGTTTTTTTCGCCTCTCCCTAGCGGTCCGGGTTACAGGGTCCCGGTTTGCGCCGGCGGCGTGGTGGATGCGGGGGCGCTTTCTGGCAGGACGGGCGGCTTGTTGGCCAGGGCCGGCTTGCCGAACAGGGTGCGCATCAGGCCGTCCATGAAGGAGAGCTCTTTCTCCTCCGCCGGGGCGGCGGACGGGGTGGCAGGCGTCACGCTGGCGACCGTCCGCACGGCCGCTTGGGGCGCCGGTTCCGGGTCCTTGACCCAGGTGTCGATCATCGGCGGTGGCCGGGTGTCGCTCAGTTCCGGCTCGTCCGGCGTGTCGTAGCTTCTGGGCGGCGGGCCGTAGAAATTGACCAGGCGGCGGGAATCGCTGTGCTTGGGCTCCTTGTAGCACTGCACGGCGCCGATGGACTTGTAGCAGTAGATGGGCTCCCAGTCCGCCACCTGGCGCTCATACTCCGTCAAGTTTGAGCAGGCGGCCAGCAGCGCCGCGCCCGATAAAATAAACACCCGTTTCAACATCGTCATTCTCCCGGCAGGGTCGGTCCTGACGGTAACAATGCAAATCGAGGGCCAGAATCGAAAAAAAGGCCCCCGCCCGGCGATCAGCGGGCGGGGGCCTGTTGTTTCAAGGGGTTAGCCCTCAGGCGTTGACATCGACCACGGTCCGTCCCCGCACCTGACCCTGGAGGATTTTGCCGCCCAGGCCGATGACGTCGGCAAGTCCGACCCGGTTGACCATGCTTTCCAGCTTGCCCGCGTCCAGTTCCCGGGCCAGCCGGCCCCAGGCCGTCACCCGCCGTTCCTTCGGGCAGGTATTGGAATCGATGCCGAGCAGGTTGATGCCGCGCAGCAGGAAGGGGATCACCGTCGAGGAGAACTTGACGCCCCCCGCGTTGCCGACGGAGGCGCAACTGCCCCAATAAGCCAGGGAGGCGAGGATATTGCCCAGTTGGTCGCCGCCGACGTTATCGACGATGCCCGACCACCGTTCCGAGGCCAGCGGACCGCGCGGCGCTTCCGCCAATTCGGCCCGCTCGACAATGGTCGTCGCCCCCAGTTCCTTCAGGTAGGCCGCCGTTTCCGGCCGCCCGGTGGACGCCGCCACCCGGTAACCCAGATCGGCGAGCAGGCAGGTGGCGATGGAACCGACGCCGCCGGCGGCCCCGGTGATCAGGACCTCGCCCTTGTTCTCGGGTTTCAGGCCGTGCTCCTCCAGGGCCATCACCGCCAGCATGGCGGTCAGGCCCGCCGTGCCGATGGCCATGGACTGCTCCAGGCTCATGCCTTCGGGCAGCGGCACCAGCCAGTCGGCCTTGACCCGGGTCTTGGTGCACAAGCCGCCCCAATGGGTCTCGCCGAAGCGCCAGCCGGTCATGATGACGTCGTCGCCGGGCTTGTAGTCGGGGGAGCCGGAGGCCACCACCGTGCCGGCGCAATCGATTCCGGGAACATGGGGATAGTCGCGGACCAATTTGCCGAGGCCCTTGAGAATCAGGCCGTCCTTGTAGTTCAGGGTCGAATACTTAACGGCCACGGTGACGTCGCCTTCCGGCAGGCGGTCGTCGGGAAGGGTCTCGATGGAGGCGCTGACGGCGTCTTCTTGCTGTTGCAGCAGGATGGCGGTGAACTGATTGTCGTCGGTCATGATGGGGGTCCTTGAGATTGGGGTTAGCGGCCCATGCTGTAAAATTCGTCGTTGGGCCGCATGGAGGTGAAATTGGCCATCCGGTTGGACAGGCCGAAAAAGGCGGTGATGCCGGCGATGTCCCAGATGTCTTCGTCGGAGAAATCATGGTCGCGCAGGGTCTCGAAATCCCCGTCGCCGATGGTGGCGGCGTCGAGGCTGACCTTCATGGCGAAGTCGAGCATGGCCCGCTGGCGGGGCGTGATGTCGGCCTTGCGGTAATTGATGGCGACCTGATCGGCGATGAGGGAATTTTTCGCCCGGATGCGCAGGATGGCTCCGTGGGCGACAACGCAATACTGGCAGTTGTTGGCCCCCGACGTGGCGGTGACGATCATTTCCATGTCGGCCTTGGAAAGCCCGCTTTCCTTTTCCATCAGGGCGTCATGGTAGGCGAAGAAGGCGCGGAATTCCGCCGGGCGGTGGGCCAGGGCGAGAAAGACGTTGGGCACGAACCCGGCCTTTTCCTGCACGGCCAAAATCTTTTCCCTGATGTCGTCGGGCAGGTCCTCGATCTCCGGGACCGGATAACGGCTGATGGGATGGCTCATGGTGTCTTGTCCTCGATGTTATGGGTTGACGGGCAGGGCGGCGAAAAAACTATCGGCGAACAGATCGACCGGCCCGGTGTCGCGGACCAGCTTGGCGCGCAGCACGGCGCCCTCCCAGCCGATCCAGAAGAAGGCGGCGAGGCGGGCGCAGTCGGCCCCGGGGGACAGGTCCCCTCTTTCGACGGCTTCCTTCAGGCAGGCCTCGACCCGGTCCTGCCAATCCATGAACACCGCCTCCAGGACGCCGCGAAAGGCTTCATGGGTGCCGCCCAGTTCCTGGCCCATGTTGCCGATCAGGCAGCCGCGACGGAAATCGAAGCGACGCAGGCCCTGTTTTCCGTCCTCGACGAAGTCGCGGAGCCTATCCAGCGGCGGGCGGGTCCGGTCGAGCAGCCAGCGGTCCAGTTTTTTCGAGAAATAGGCGGCATAGCCTTCGATCACCGCCCGCCCGAAGTCGTCCTTGCTGGAAAAGTAATGATAAAAGGACCCCTTCGGCACCCCCGCGGCCTTCAGCACCTCGTCGATGCCGGTGCTGGCGAAGCCCTTTTCTGTCAGGATTTCAATGCCCCGGCGAACCAGACGCTCGCGGGTCTGAAACTGCGAGCCATCGGTTTTCGGGGGGCGGCCGCGGCGGCGTGGCGGTGCTTGCAAATCACTCATGACGGCCTTATTAGACCGATCGTCTAGAAAAAGCAAGAGCACTCGGCCGCCATGATAATTCAACCCCCGGCCTTGACAGGAGGGCCCGTCGGGCATTGACTGTTCCTGCTGGCTGTAAAGGAAGGAAACGGGTTTTGGTTGCTGCCGCCATCGAGGTCACGGACATCCACAAGAGCTTCGGCGCGGTCGAGGTTCTGAAAGGCGTGTCCCTGCAGGCCCACAAGGGCGACGTGATTTCCATGCTGGGGTCGTCCGGGTCCGGCAAGAGCACCTTTCTTCGCTGCCTCAACCTGCTGGAAATCCCCAACGCCGGGCAGGTCGCCGTCAACGGCGAGATCATCGCCATGAGGCAGACGAAAAAGGGCGAGGCGGAACCGGCGGACATGAAACAGGTGGCCCGCATCCGCACCAAGCTGGGCATGGTCTTCCAGGGCTTCAACCTGTGGTCCCACATGACCATTCTGGAAAACGTCATCGAGGCCCCGGTGCACGTGCTGAAGGTGCCGAAGGCGGAAGCGGTGGAAAGGGCCGAGGCCATCCTGCACAAGGTGGGCATGTACGAGCGGCGCGACTATTACCCCGCCCATACTTCCGGCGGCCAGCAGCAGCGGGCCGCCATCGCCCGGGCGCTGGCCATGCAACCGGACGTCATGCTGTTCGACGAACCGACGTCGTCCCTGGACCCGGAGCTGGTCGGCGAGGTGCTGAAGGTGATCCGGGACCTGGCCGACGACGGCGCGACCATGATCGTGGTCACCCATGAAGTGGGATTCGCCCGCGAGGTATCGTCCCACACGGTCTTCCTGCACCAGGGCCGCATCGAGGAACAGGGGGATCCGAAGGAGATTTTCGCCAACCCGTCGACGGAGCGGTTCCGCCAATTCCTCTCTTCGAATCTTTGATAAGGCGTGACTCCGGCGAGCAGGGTGTCATACAATTCTATTAACTACGAATGCGACCCCATTCACACTTCCAGGGAGGAATGAATAATGAAAACCATCTTGTCCGCCGCCATCGGCGTCGCCCTGTTTGGCCTCGCCACCACGTCCGCCGACGCCGGGATGAAAGTCCGCATGGGCACCGAGGGCGCCTACCCCCCGTTCAACTACACAGACGACAAGGGCCAGTTGCAGGGCTTCGACATCGACATCGGCAACGCCATCTGCGAAACCGCCAACCTGGAATGCACCTGGGTGACCCAGGACTGGGACGGCATCATCCCCGGCCTGCTGGCGAAGAAGTACGACACCATCCTCGCCTCCATGTCGATCACCCCGGAACGCATGGAAAAGATCGACTTCTCCATCAAGTATTACAGCACCCCGGCCAAGTTTTTCGCCAAGAAGGGCTCGGGCTACCAAATCAGCAAGGAAGGCCTGAAGGGCAAGACCGTCGGCGTTCAGCGCGCGACCATTCATGAAAACTTCCTGCGCGACAATTTCGGCGACGTGGTCACCGTCAAGTCCTACGCCACCCAGGAGGAAGCCTTCCTCGATCTGACCTCCGGGCGCATCGACCTCGGCATCGCCGATTCCGTGGTCGTCGACGAGAGCTTCCTGAAGACCGACAACGGCAAGGATTACGCCTTCGTCGGCCCCAATTTCACCGATCCGAAATGGTTCGGCGAGGGGGCCGGCATCGGCATCCGCAAGGGCGAGACCGAACTGCGCGAAGCCATCAACGCCGCCATCAAGACCATCCGCGAGAACGGAACCTACAAGAAGATCAACGACAAGTACTTCGACTTCGACGTCTATGGAGACTAAGCGTCCCATGGGTTGACCAGACACCGCGCCCGTGGCCGACCGCCGCGGGCGCGGTTTTGTTTCAGGAGTGACCGCCCGTCATGCTCGACCTCAAAGGCTACGGCTGGATGCTGTGGGACGGCCTGCAGATGACCCTCTCGGTGGGCTTCGCCGCCCTCGCCGTCGCCGTCCTGATGGGGCTGCTAGGGGCCTGGGGCAAGCTGTCGGCGTCGGGGGTCGCCCGGGGGGCGGCCAACACCTACACCACGGTCATTCGCGGCGTTCCCGAATTGATCCTGATCCTGATCGTCTACTACGGCACCCCGACCCTGATCCAGAACGTCGCCGCCTCCTTCGGCCATGACATCATCATCGACATCAACAGCTTTATCGCCGGCGTTGCCACCATCGGCTTTATCTACGGCGCTTTCGCCACCGAGGTCTTTCGCGGCGCGGTGCTGGCCGTGCCCAAGGGCCAGCTTGAGGCCGCCCACGCCATCGGCATGACCCGCCCGCAGGTGGTCCGCCGGGTGCTGCTGCCGCAGGTTCTGCGCTTCGCCCTGCCCGGTCTCGGCAACGTGTGGATGGTGCTGATCAAGGCGACGGCGCTGATTTCCGTCATCCAGTTGCCGGAACTGGTGCGAAACGCCCAGATCGCCGCTGGCTCGACCCGCCAGCCGTTTACCTTCTTTTTCGCCATCGCCCTGATTTTCCTCGGCATCACCATCGTTTCCACGCTCTTGCAGCAACGCCTGGAAACCTGGTCCAACCGTGGCGCGCAGAGGAGCTAGACGGCATGGATTATCAGGTCATCATAGACAGCCTCCCGGCCATGCTCGACGGCATGGTCCTGACCGTTGAACTGACGCTTCTGAGCCTGATCATCGGCTTCGTCCTGGCCATCCCCATCGCCCTGGCGCGGCTGTCGAAGAACCCGCTCTTGTGGATGCCCGCCTACGGCTACATCTTTTTCTTTCGCGGCACGCCCCTGCTGGTGCAGTTGTTCCTCATCTACTACGGCAGCGGCCAGTTCCGCGAGGGGCTGGACAGTCTGGGCCTGTGGGTGTTCCTGCGCGAGGCCTATTTCTGCGCCATCTTCGCCCTGGCCCTGAACACGGCGGGCTACACGGCGGAAATCCTGCGCGGGGCCATCGGCGCCGTTCCCGTGGGCGAGGTCGAGGCCGCCCGCGCTTGCGGCATGCGCGGCGGCCTGCTCTACCGGCGGATTATCCTGCCCAAGGCCTTTCGCCTCGGCATCCAGGCCTATAGCAACGAGGTGGTGTTCCTGTTCCAGGCCACATCCCTGGTTTCCATCATCACGCTGATGGACCTGACCGGGGTCGCCCGGGTCATCGCCGCGCGCACCTTCGATATCTACGAAATCTACATCACGGCGGCGCTGCTCTATCTGTGCGTCACCTACGGCATTCTGCATGTCTTCAAGCGGGTGGAGCATCGCTGGAGCGCCCACTTGCGCCAGCGCGAGACCGACGCCGTTGCCGAATCCGGCCCGGCCATCACCCCTCATTGACGGCATGAAGACCATCGCCATCCTGCGGTTCTGGTACGAAGGGAACAGCTTTTCCCCCGTCCCCGCCCGCCGTGCGGATTTCCAACGCCGGGAATGGCTTTCCGGCCCGGCGGCGCGGGACTTCTACCGGGGCAAGGGGCTGGAAACGGGGGCGGCGGTTGATTTTCTCGAGGAACACCCGGACATCGACGGGCATTTCCTGTCCTGCGCGGCCGCCTACCCGGGGGGACCGGTCGAGGCCGGGCTGTTTCCGGATTTCATGGACAGGATCGCCGAAGGACTGCAAGGGCGGCACTGGGACGGGGTCTATGCCTCCCTGCACGGGGCGACGGTGGCCGCCGACGGCGACGGCTGCGAAACCCGCCTGCTCCAGGCCGTCCGCGCCCGGGCGCCTTCCGCCGTCATCGCCGCCTCGTTCGATCTGCACGCCAATTTAGACCCGGACATCGCCCACGACGCCGACATCGTCGTCGGCTACAAAACCCACCCCCATGTGGACATGTACGAAACGGGAATGAAGGCCCTGACCCTGTTGCGGCGGGCCATGGACGGGGAAATCCGCCCCCGGAGCCTGATTCGCCCCGCCGGTTTCGCACCGACCAGCTTCAACATGCGCACAGCGAACGGCCCCATGGGGGAGATGGCCGCCCTTGCCGCCGAGGCCGAGGCGGCGCACGGGTTTTACGATGTCAGCGCCTTCGGCGGCTTCCCCTATGCCGACGGCCCGCACACGGGGGCCGGGGTCTCCCTCTGTCATGAAGACGGCGACGGCGGGGCGGACGCGGCCCTGCGGGAGTTGGCGTCGGAATTCGCCCGCCGGGCCCCGGCGTTTGACACCCGCCTGCCGGAGCCGTCGAGCGTTCTTCAATCCTTCCTGTCCCGGCGCGACGGAACCCGCATGGCCATCCTGGAACCTTCGGACAACGTCTTTTCCGGCGGCGCGGGGGACACGCCGGACCTGTTGCGGGCGGCGCTCGACCTGGCCCCCCACATCCCCGCCGTCTTCGCCTTCTTCCGGGATCCGGACTTGGTTGAGCGGGCCTGGGCGTCGGGGCCCGGGGCCGGGCTGGAATGTTCCTTCGGCGCCCGCCTGAGCCCCCATTTCGGCGCGCCCGTTCAAGCCACGGGCACGGTGGAAACCGTGACCGACGGACGCTTCGTCAACCAGGGCCCCATGGAGAAGGGCCTGGCCGTGGACCTGGGCCCCACCGCCGTGATCCGGGTCGGGGAAATTCGGATCATCGTCACCTCCGAGAATGTTCCGGTCAACGACCCCGGCTATTTCCGGCTGCACGGCCTGGACCCGTCGGCCTTTCCCCTGGTCTATGCGAAGGCGAAGAACCATTTCCGCGCCGCCTTCGGCGGCTGCTTCGACGCCATTGTCGAGACGGAAACCCGGGGCCCCGCCCCGTCCGACATTTCCTCCCTGCCCTACCGGCGCTTTCAGCCGAACCCGCCGAAAATCCGCCGCGCCGGGCCCGGGGACGCCGCCGCCATCGCCGAGCTTCACGTCGCCAATTGGCGCGACACCTACCGGGGCACCCTGCCCGACAGCTATCTGGACGGCGACATCGAAGAAGAGCGCCGCGCCGCCTGGGCACGCTTTTTCTCCCATCCGGCGGAGGGAGCCGTGGCCTGGGTCGCCGTCGGTCCGGGGCGGCGCCTCGACGGCTTCATCGCCCTGGAAAAGGGCGACGAGCCCGGATACGGGGCCTTGATCGAAAACCTACACGTGGCGGCGGCGGCGCGGGGCCTGGGGATCGGCAAACGGCTCTTGGCCAGGGCGGCGGCCGACCTGACGGAACGGGGCATTGCCTCCGTCTGCCTGTGGGCCTACGACGACAACGTCAAGGCCCTGGCCTTCTACAAAAGCATCGGCGGCACCGTCGATGCCCATGGCACAGACCCCTTCGCCGGGGCGGACGCGCCGCACACCCGGGTCGGATGGCACGACCTTTCGGTCCTGCGGGATCTGTAAAGTAGGAAAGAGGAAAAGCGCTCAGGCTTCCTGCAGGTTGACCGCCTTGGGACCGCGAGCCTCGGCCTGGACCTCGAAGTTCACCTTCTGGCCTTCCGACAGGGTGCTCATGCCCGACTGTTCCACGGCGGAGATGTGAACGAACACGTCCTTCGAGCCGTCGTCCGGAACGATAAAGCCGAAGCCTTTGGTTTGATTGAAGAATTTAACGGTACCGATAGTCATGGTCAGTGAATCCATATTCTTTGGTCATTATGTTCCCCCGGCACACCGTGTCCCGGTGGTGTGATTGCAGCGCAGATACGAGGGGGAAAACAGAAAGGAAACGGGGTCGTTCCGCCGAAATCCACCGAACGGCGTCGGTATTCACAGGGTCGGTGTACGGGCAGCGGTGCGGGAAAGCAAGCTCTTTTCGCTCAGCCCTCGAGCAGGGCCCCCGCCTTGCGATGGCGCAAGGGCTCCGTGCCGGCCACTTTGGCGATCTCGGCCCCGGGGCGGACCAGCTTCTCGTTCATGCGGGCGAAGAACAGGCCACTGGCGGCGCTGACCACCGGCGTCCTCGCCCGCGCCGGGTCATCGGCGTCGAGATCGATCAGTTCGGCGATCACGTCCCCCGCCTCCACAAGGTCGCCGGGATGCTTCAGGTAGGCAAGCAGACCGCCCGACGGGGCGCGCAGGACGTCGGTTCCCTCCAGCGGCGTCGGCTCCCCCAGGGCCTCGGGCAAGGGCCCCGGGTCCCCCGAGACCACCCCCCGGCGCTGGAGAAAGCGGAACAGGGCCAGGGCGTCCGCCGCCGCGAGGGAGTCGAAAACGTCGTTCCGGCCCCGTAATTCCACGGTGACCCCGAAACAGGCGGCGGGGACGGGATGGGACGGACCGGCCATTTCCGCCAACTTCCACCAGACCCCGGCGTTGGATTCGTCGAACGGCCGCCCTCCCGGGTCCTTTTCCAGCAGAACCACCGGCGCTCCCAGGTCCCGGGCCAGTTCCACGGCCAGCTCACGGTGGCGAACGGAGGTGTAGAGATGCATCAGGGCTTCGTTGTCGCAGTGCAGGTCGAAAACCATGTCCGCCGTCACCGACAGCCCGAACAAGGCCTTCCGTAGCCCATCCAGTTCCGTCCGTACCTCAAGATCGACGACGGCGGCGCTCAGGGCCTCCCGGATGATGCGGACGTTTTCGCCTTCATCGGGCCCGAGCCGGTCCTTCACCGCCCCGTGGACGGTTTCGCTCAGGTCCGGCCAGGCGCGGTTGAAGTTGCCGCCGCCGGACAGCTCGAAGCGCCCCAGATGCTGGCCGTTCACGTTCTGGCCCAGGCCGACGGGATTGGCGAAGGGGACGACGATAATCTCGCCGTGAATCTCCCCGGCCTCCTCCGCCGTGTCGAGCAGGCCGATCAGATGGTTGGCGACCAGCAGTCCCGGATATTCGTCCGCATGCAGCGCGGCCTGAAAATACGCCTTCGGCCCGGCCCCGGGGGCGCCGTAGCGGTGGACCTTCAACGCCCGCCGGGTGCCCGGCGACGGCGAGGCCAGGGGAATACGTTCAACCGTCTTCGCCATCGTCATTCACCATTTTCCAGTTCAGGGTCTCGCCCGCCATGAAGGTTTCGACGCCGATTTCACTCTCCACCCGCCAGTCCCGCCGAACCAGGGTCACGCTGTCGTCGTTGACCGGCAAGCCGTAGAAGGCGGGCCCGTTGCGGGACGCGAAGGCCTCCAGCCGGTCCAGGGCCCCCGCCCGGTCGAAGGCCTGGGCGTAGAGTTCCATGGCCACCGGCGCGGTGAAAATGCCGGCGCAGCCGCAGGCGGATTCCTTCGCCGCCACCGCATGGGGGGCGCTATCGGTGCCGAGGAAGAAACAGGCCTCGCCGGACGTGGCCGCTTCCAGCAGGGCCAGGCGGTGGCCCTGCCGCTTGGCCACGGGCAGGCAATAGTAATGGGGGCGGATGCCGCCCCGGAACATGTCGTTCCTGTCGATCAACAGATGATGGGCGGTGATCGTCGCCCCCAGGCGTGGCCCCTGCGAACGGACGAAGGCGACCGCCTGAGAGGTGGTGATATGCTCGAAGACCACTTTCAGGGCCGGGAAATCCCGCAGCATGGGGTCTAGCACCCGGTCGATGAACACCGCCTCGCGGTCGAAGATGTCGATGTCAGGGTCCGTCACCTCGCCATGCACCAGCAAGGGCATGCCGATATCCTGCATGGTTTCCAGGACCTTCGACACATGCCCCATGGCGGTGACGCCGCTGGCGGAATTGGTGGTCGCCCCCGCCGGATACAGTTTGACGGCGCTGAACACCTTATCGGTAAAACCGCGCCGGATATCCTCGGGCTCGGTCCGGTCGGTCAGATAACAGGCCATCAGCGGCCGGAAGCCCGTGTCCGTTCCGACGGCGGCAAGAATCCGGTCCCGGTAGGCGGCGGCGTCTTCCGGCGTGACCACCGGGGGAACCAGATTGGGCATGACGATGGCGCGCCCGAATTGCCGCGCCGTGTAACCGGCGACGGCCTTCAGCATGTCGCCGTCGCGAAGATGCACGTGCCAGTCGTCGGGACGGGGGATGGTCAGGGTGTGAATGCTGTTCATTCAACCTTTATAAGGGAAGTTACCCGTGCCAAGGAAGGCCGATTTCAAGACCCGTCACGCTTGCGACAGGACATGGAAAACGTCCCCCCGGTGCGGCATGCCGAGAATATGGACCTGATGCCACAAGGCATAGAACAATAGCGTCCATTGGGCCTTTCCCTGACGCTTCCCGGTGTCTGAAAACAGCGTCTCGACGGCCCCCGGGCGGCAGACCTCGGCAATGCCGGGCTGGGCCGCGACCAGAGGGCCCAGGGTCCCGCCATGACGGGCGATCCATTCGCCGACGGGAACGGTAAAGCCCCGCTTGGCCTCGAACGGGCGGGCGACGGGAAGGGCCGTCTGCAGCCAGCGCCGAAGCAGCCACTTGCCTTTCTTGTTGTGCACCTTCAGATGATCCGGCAGCCGGTAGGCGAAGTCGGCGACCCGGGGGTCGAGAAAGGGCACCCGCCCCTCGACGCCATGGGCCATCAGGCAGCGGTCGAGCTTGGTCAGCAGGTCGGCGGGCAGCCAGTCGGCGCAATCGACGGCCTGGGCGACCTGCAGCGCCGACCGCTCGCCATGGGCCGCCTCCCGCTCCGCCGCCGCGATGCCGTCGCGCCAGCCCTCCGGTTCCCGCAGCAAGACCCCCAACCCCTGCAGGATGGCAGTGCGCCGCATGGCCCGGGTCAGGGGCCAGGGGCGGGCGGCGTGGCGGTAGCGTCCGTACCCGCCGAAAAGCTCGTCCCCGCCCTCGCCGGATAGAACCACTTTGAGCCCCTCTTCCCGGGCGCGGGCGGCCAGCTTGTAGGTCGGCAGGATGGCGTAATCGGCGGTCGGGTCGTCCATGGCGGCGGCAATGGCCGGCAGCAGGGTGAGGAAATCCTCTTCCGAGAACTCCACCTCCACATGATCGGCCCCCAGGGACCCGGCGACGGCCCTGGCGTGTTCCCGTTCGTCAGGAACGCCGGTGCCGGAAAACCCGGCGGTCAGGGCCTTCACCGGCTGTTCGTTGAGACGCGCCATCATCGCCAGCAGCACGGACGAATCGATGCCGCCGGAAAAGAACATGCCGTAGGGAACGTCGGACCGCTGATGGATGCCGACGCTGTCGTTGAGGACCTCGTCCAGTTGATAGGCCGCCTGTTCCTCGTCGAGGGCCCGCCTGGGACCGGAACCGAGGGCCGCCCGGCGGCTGCGGGAGACGATGCGCCCATGTTCGACGACCAGGGTTTCCCCGGGCAGGACCCGCTCGATGCCCCTGAATGCGGTTTCCCGCCCGGTGGTGAACTGCAAGGCCAGCAACTCGTCCCGCCGTTTGCCGTTTAGCCCCGGGCGCACCAGGCCGGTTTTCAGGATCGCCTGCGGCTCGGAGGCGAAGATCAGTCCCGACGCGGTCTCGGCATAGTAAAGAGGCTTGATGCCGAAGGGGTCGCGGGCGAGGACGAGGCGGCCGGCGGGCACGTCGTGGAGGGCGAAGGCGTACATGCCGCGCAGCGCCTCGGCGAAGTCCACCCCATGGCGAAGATAGAGATGCAGGGGCGGTTCGCAGTCGGACCCGGTGGCGAAGTCGGCATCGGCCATGGCGGCCTTCAGTTCGATGTAGTTGTAGACCTCTCCATTGCCGACAAGGGCGGCGCGAACCCCGCCGCCGCCGTCCTTGAGGTAAAGCGGCTGGTCGCCGGTTTCCAGGTCGATGATGGCGAGGCGGGTCTGAACCAGGCCGACGGGTCCGCAAACGTGCCGTCCCCCGCCATCGGGGCCACGATGGGCCAGGGCGTTCGACAGGGCGTCGAGAACGGCGTCATCGGGGGCCGTTCCGTCCGAAGTCATGATCCCGGCGATTCCGCACATACGAGTCCCTATTCGGTTTCGAGGAGGCTTTCGAAAAAGGAAAGATACTGGCCGACGACCATCTCCTCTGTAAAGCGCTGCTCATAGGTCTCGCGCCCCTGACGGGCGATCCGCCCGCGCAGGCTGTCGTCCCCCAACACCTGCTGAATGGCATGGGCGAGAGAGGCGCTGTCGTTGATGGGGACCAGAATGCCGTTCTCGTTCTGCTTGATCAGCACCCCCGGCCCCAGGCTGTCGGCGGCCACCACCGGTTTCGACTGGGCCCAGGACTCGACCACCACGTTGCCGAGCGGCTCGTGGCGGGAGGGGCAGACGAACAAGTCGCAGGTGGCGAGCAGGGCGGCGATGTCATCGCGCCAGCCCAGCAACCGGAGCCTCGGCTTGATCCCCAGCCTCTCCGCCTGTGCCTCCAGTTCCGCCCGCTTCGGACCCTCCCCGGCCAACCACAGATAGGCGTCGGGGACCCGGGCCAGGGCGTCGAGCAGAACATCGAAGGCCTTGTTTTCGTGCAGTCGGCCCAGGGCCAGCAGCAGGGGCGCGTCCCTGGGGGTATAATAGTCCTCCCGGGCCAAGGGGGCGGCGGTTTCGGCGCTGACGAAATTGGGCAGGTAGTGGGCCCTGTCCTCGGGCCAGCCGTTGTTGGTCAGATAGCCGACGATGTCTTCCGTGTTGCCGATCAGATGATCGCACTGGCGATAGTACTTCAGGTCGTAATAGCCGCCGAGGCGGGCAAGATGGATGAAATCACCTTTCGGGCACATCTGGGTCGCCCTGTTCATCCAGGTCAGGACGATATGCGGATCGAAGGAGGCGATCTCCCGGCGCAGGGCGAGCCGGGTGGAAATGTCCAGGCGGCCGCCGAAGGGCAGTTCGACCGGCTCGATGCCGCCGTTCCTGAGGATGGCGGCGCGGTGCGGGTTTTTCCTGATCACCACCCGCTGATGCAGCCCGGCGCGGCGAAGCGCCACCACGAGGCGGGTGAAAAAGGCCTCGGCCCCTCCGAACTCGGCCCCTGCCATGACTTGTAAGACACGCATTCCTGACTACTCGACTCTTTCCGCCTTGATCCTCGTGCGACGTACCACGTTAAGGGATCAGTTTTTCGAATTCCCGGGCCGCTTCCGCCCAGCCCCAGCGCCGCTGTTTTTCCAGCGCCGCCCGATGCTGCTTCTGCCACAGGGCGTCGTCGGAAAGCAACCGGCAGGCCGCCGAGGAGAAGCCTATTTCGCTATCGGCGACGAAGCCCGTCTCGCCGTCGATGACCCGTTCCGAGACCGAGCCCAGATCCTCCACCACGCCGGGCACGCCCATGGCCTGGGCCTCGCCGACGGCAAGGCAGAAGGTTTCGTTCAAATCGCCCCGGTAAAGCAGGACCCGCGCCTCACGGAACTCCTCCACCAACTGGGCCTTGGGCACGGGACCACGCAGCACGACGCCCTTATGGGCCAGGGAGCGCGCCTGCTCAAGAACCTGTTCCATGGCCTGCGCCTTGGCGTCGCCGACGGAGCCATAGGTCGCCGCGCCGGAAAACACATGCAGTTCCGCCCCCGGCACCCGGGGCTGGATGTGATGCTCCCATTGCCCCAAGAGCCAGTCGAGGGAGCGCAGCGGGTTGGAGGTGAAGACGGCCCTCGGGGCGGGGATGTCCGCCGCCGGCTCCGCCGTCCGGAACGACTCCGGAATGCCGTAAGGGATCACCTTCCGCTCGCCCCCCGGCGCCCACTTCGGGTAGGTGGTGGCGTGATAGTCGCCGATGAAGACAATGGCCGGACGGACCCGCCACAGCTTCCTGAGATAACGCCATTTCAGAAGGTACCCGGCCGGATTATGGGTCCAGAACACCGTCCGCCGGGCGTTGGGCATCAGGTCGATCAGCCTGTCGCCCCGGTTGGCGATGTAAAGGTCGGCCTCCCCCGGCATGTTGCCGTAGGGCACGTCCGTATGCAGAGGCGCCCAGTCGACCCCTTTATGAACCAACGGGGCGGCGCACATGTTGCGGACCAGGACTTCGTGGCCGCGCGCGGCCAGTTCCTGCATCAGATTGACGACCGAGGATTCAACTCCGCCCAGGGGCTGCTTTTCCGGCGTGCGGCCATCGAACTCGATGCCGTCATCGGCGAATACGATCCGCGCCACTCAGTCGTCCTCCAGTTTCGCTTTCAGGTGGGAAATCAGGGGATAGAGACCCGCGAACAGGGCGATCAACAATCCGTAACCGCCTTCCCTGTAACCCTTTCTCAGGACATAGCACTTAAAGAAGCGGGAGAAAAGCCGGCGCACGTTGTTGGCCGTGGAGCCCCAGGTTTCACCCCGGTCGCGCAGGTCGCGGGCCCGCGCCGTGGAATAGTTGTCGAGCCGCTTGATCATGTCGGAAATGTTGCGGTCCACGTAATGATCCAGCCGGTTGACCAGCATCGGCCCCTTTTTTCCCGACCAGGCCAGGGACGGATGCACCCGCTGCGCGCCCCAGCTCTTGACCCCCTTTCGGAACAGTCCCGGATAGGCGGCCTTGCCGAAGGAAGCCCCCCAGCCCCAGCGGACGAGACGCCCGCCGATGTAATTGTCGACGGGGATTTCGTGCCAGTCCCAGGTGGTGGTCTCCACCGTGCGGCGAAGTTCCCCGGCCAGGGCCCCGGGCACCCGCTCGTCGGCGTCGATCTCGAAGACCCAGCGGCCGTTGCATAGGGCTATCCCTGCGTTGCGCCGGTCCCCCTCGAGGGCCCAGGCCCCTTCGTGAATTTGATCGGTGAATTTCTCGGCGACAGCCCGGGAGCCGTCGCTGCACTTGTCCAGCAGGACGACGATTTCGTCGGCGAAGTCCAGGCGTTCCAGACAGTCCGCCAACTGGGCTTCTTCGTTGTGCACGGAGATCAGGGCGCTGAGCACGATGTCGGTCATGGCGCGTGCCCCGCTTCCTCAAGCCGCGCCTTCAGGTGAGAGACCAGGGGATAGGTGGCGGCGAGAATGCCGATCAGCAGGCCGTAGCCGCTTTCCCGGTATCCTTTTCGCACGACGTAGCATTTCCAGAAGCGGGAAAAGATTTTCCGCACCATGTTGGCGGTCGAGCCCACCTCGCCCCGCTCCAGCAACTCCCTGGCCCGGGCGGTGGTGTAGCGGTCGAAGCGGCGGATCATGTCGGAAACGCCGTCGTCGATGTGATGGATAAGGGCGTTCCGCAAGGGCGGGCCCTGGCGGCCGGTGACCTTCAAATCGGGATGGGGACGCCCCGGCCCCCAGGTCTTGACCCCTTTGCGGAACAGTCCGGGATAGCCGTTCTTGCCGAAATTGCCGCCCCAGCCATGTTGAACCCAGTGGCCGCCGACATAATTGTGGACGGGAATGTCAAAGATATCCCCATCGCCCGTTTCCGTCCGGGCGAGAATTTCCTCGGCCAGGGCCGGGTTCACCCATTCATCCGCATCGACTTCCAGGATCCATTGTCCACGGCAATAGTCGATGCCGGTGTTGCGGCGTTCGCATTCCACGTCCCATGCCCCTTCGAGCAGGCGGTCCGTATAGCGTTCGGCGACGGCTTTCGAACCGTCCGTGCACTTGTCGAGGACGACGACCAGTTCGTCCCCGAACGACAGACGCTTCAGGCATTCGTCGAGACGGTGTTCCTCGTTGTGAGCGACGACGAGGATGGAAAGGTTCACCGCCGCATCCCCGTCAGCCCCCATGCGCCCGACTCCACAATTCACGGGCCACCCGCTCCGCCTCGTCGACACTGAGGCTGTCCATCAGGCTGTCGGAGGCCCAGTGGTCGAAGTTCTCGGGGAATATCTCCTGATAGGGAATTTTCGTGGCGGCGACGGCACACAGCGGCCCCCAGGGGGCGTAAAGTTCCCGCGGGCTGGGACCGAACAGGCCCAGGGTGGGAATCCCAGAGGCGGCGGCCAGATGCATCAGGCCGGAATCGTTGCCGACGTAGAAATCGCAGCGCTTGAGGCAGGCGAAGGCCTCCAGCAGATCAAGATGGCCGATCAGGTCGATGCGCCGCTCCTCGGGCACGGCCTCGATAAGGGACATCGCCCCCGGGCGTTCGTCATCGCGCCCGAACAGGGCGATGCGGGCCCCGGGAATGATGCCGTCGGGACCGCTCAGGCGTTCGATCAACTCGAGGAAATATTCCGCCCGCCAGGTTTTCGCCCGCCAGTTGGCCGTCGGCCCAATGGCGATCACCGGCGCGCCGTCGCCGACCAGGTGCTCGGCCCGGGCCCGAACGTCCTCGGGCAACCAGACCCTGGGCGCAGGGGGCGGGTCGGGCAGGTCCATCACCGCCGCCAGTTGCCGGACCCGGTGCTGCCCCGGTTGCGAGCGCCCTATGCGCCAGCGCCGCCGTGAGGCGAGGACGTAATACATGGGGGAATTGCGAAGATCCACCACCACGCCCCAGAAGCGCCAGAGGCAGAGGACCCACAGCCGCAGCCAATGCAGGGAGAACACCATCTTGTCGAGGACGATGATTCTTTCCAGGCCCGGGACCCCCTCGAACAGGGACGCCGCCGCGCCGCCGCAGGCCACCGTCACCCGGGCCCCGGGGTGCCGGTGGATCAGGTGCTCCAGCAGGCCGGTGGAAAGAATGGCGTCGCCGACGCGGGTCGATGTGATGAAGAGAATTCTCATGGCCGCTGTTATACGTGCCCCCGTGCCGCTTGCAAAGCGCTCACCCCTTGTCAATGCGGCAAAAATGTACCAAATCTAGAGACAGAGCATCAACTAACGGGGTGAACGCAACATTATGTCCTCCTGCATGCACATCCTACTGGAAAACCGGGGTCTTCTGGAGGTCTCGGGCGACGACCGCATCGACTTTCTGCAGGGCCTCGTTTCCAATGACGTCACCCATGCGGGGCCGGATCGGGCCCTTTACTCGGCGATGTTGACGCCGCAGGGCAAGTTCCTGCACGACTTCTTCATCATGGATTTCGGCGGGCGGCTGCTTGTCGATTGCGAGGCGGACCGCCTGGACGACCTGAAACGCAAGCTGAGCCTGTACAAACTCCGCTCCAAGGTGAAGCTCGCCGACGTCACCGCCGATTTCGCCGTCGCCGCCCTGACGGGGGACGAAATCGCCGACGCCTTGGGGCTGAAGGACGAAGCGGGCGCCGCCGGGCCGTTCCTGGGTGGCGTCGCCTGTATCGACCCCCGGCTGGCGGCCATGGGCGGGCGTTGCATCATTCCCCGCGACGGGGCGGCGGAAGCCCTGCAACAGGCCGGTTTCTCCACGGGCACGGCCGACGACTACGAAGCCCTGCGCCTGACCCTGGGCCTGCCCGACGGCAGCCGGGACATGGTCGTGGACAAGGCCATCCTGCTGGAAAACGGCTTCAAGGAACTGAACGGCGTCGATTGGAACAAGGGCTGTTACATGGGTCAGGAACTGACCGCCCGCACCCACTACCGAGGCCTGGTCAAGAAACGGTTGATGCCGGTGCGGGTGGAAGGCCCCCTTCCCGAACCCGGAACCCCCCTGCTGCTGGACGGTCGCGAGGCCGGAGAAATGCGCTCCGGGCGGGGAGAACGCGGGCTGGCGCTGATCCGCCTCGAACAGTTCGAGGCCGTCAGCGCCAACGGCCAGGGCCTTCGGGCCGGTGAAACCCTCGTCCACCCGGTCAAGCCCGATTGGGCGGAATTTCCGCAGGCCCAATGAGGCTGTTCGGCAAGCAAGAGGACGCGATCCCGTCGCTGTCCAAGGTCAGCAGGATCTACACCCGCAGCCTTCAGACCCACGGCGAAACGCCCAAGGGGGTGTTGTGGAAGAGCGAGCAAAGCCAGAACGGAAGCTTCGAGGTGCTGGCGGGCATATTGCCTCCCGGCCGCCCGGGACATCCCGTCGGCATCAACGACTTCGGTTGCGGTTACGGCGCCCTGTTCGATTTCCTTGCCTCGCTTAAGTCCCTGGGTGATTTCACCTACACGGGCTACGACATGAACGGGGAGATGATCGACGCGGCGCGGCGGCGCATCGACGACCCCCGCGCCACCTTCAAAAAGGCGACGGATATTGACGTGCCCGCCGACTACACCCTGGTTTCCGGCACCTTCAATCTCAAGCTGCAGACCGCCACGGGCCCCTGGGCGGCCTACGTCAAATCGTCCCTGAGGAGCCTCTGGGCCATGTCCCGAAAAAGCCTCGCCTTCAATTTGCTGGACAAAAGGCAGTTCCCCGGGGGAGACAGCCTCTACTACGCGGACGCGGCGGAATTCATGGACTTCTGCGCGACCCTGTCGCCCAATCTCACCCTGGTCGATGATTACGGCCTGCCGGAATGGACCATCTTCATGACACGGGAGGCCCCATGAAACTGACCGCCAACGGACTCACCATCGCCTACGAGGAATACGGACCGAAGGCCGGTGAACCCTTGATCCTGATCCGGGGTCTCGGCAGCCAGATGGTGCATTGGCCCCGGCAACTGTACGAGGGTTTCGCCGCCCGCGGCTATCGCACGGTGATTTTCGACAACCGGGACGTGGGCCTGTCCCAGCGCTGCCCGGCGGACGGCGTCCCCGACCGGGCCGGCGACATCGCCGCCATGATCGACGCAGGCGAGACCCCGCCCCCGGCCTACGGCCTGGACGACATGGCCCTGGACGTGACCGGACTGATGGACGCCCTGGGCATGGACAGGGCGCATATTTTCGGCATTTCCATGGGCGGCCTGATCGCCCAGATTCTCGCCGCCCGCCATCAACCGCGCCTGCATTCGGCGACCATCGTCATGTCGAGCGCAGGCAGGCTCGAGCCGGAAACCATGAAGGGGCTGCTGGCCACCCTCGAGACCCGCGAGGAACACCAGGACAGTTGGGTCGAAAGCGACCGGAATTGGGGCAGTCCCGGCTTCCCCATGAGCGAGGAGGAGGTCCGTGAGCAGGCGGGACGGGCCTGGGACCGGGGCCTGGACGCGGACGGCATCAACCGTCAGGTCCTGGCCATCCTATCCTGTGAAGACCGCCGCGAGATGCTCCGCGCCATCGACCTGCCCTGCCTGGTCATCCACGGCGCCGACGACGCCCTGATCCCGCCGGAGGCGGGGCGGGGGATCGCCGAGGGCATCCCCGGCGCGGCGCTATCGGTGATCGACGGCATGGGGCATGTCATCACCCCCACCCTGGCGCCGCTGATCGTCCGTACCGTGGACGACTTTATTTCTAAAGCCTGAGGCGGATGCCCCGGCCCGAGTTGATCCTGCGGGAACGGACATGTTCCCGGTGCAGGACATACAGGCCACTGCCGATGATCAGGGCGATGCCGAGGAAGGTGGTTGCCGCCGGAACTTCGTTCCACACCGTGAAGCCCCAGATCACTGCTAGGGGCATGGCGATATATTCGAAGGGGGCGACGACGCTGGCCGGGGCGACCCGGTAGCCCTGCGACAGGCAGTAGAATCCGCACGACGCGATAAAGGCGCAGGCCACCAGCAGCAACCATTCATGGGGGGTGGGCATGACCCAGGCCCGGAACAGGAATTCCAGGCTGGGATGGCCGTTTCCGGCGAGCGATCCGTCGCCGAAGGCGAGCCCGCCGATGCCGCTGATGACGATGAAGCCGAGCATGCCGAAAAACGCCAGGCTGGCCCCGCTTTGCGTGCGCCCGACCCGGCGGGTGATGATCAGACTGCCCGCATAGGCCGCCGACGAACCCAACACGAAGAGGGCCGCCGGGTCCAGGGTGTCGCCTCCTGGCTGCACGATCACCAACACGCCGACGAAACCGATGCCGACCGCCGCCCAACGGCGGGGACCGACGCTTTCCTTCAGGAAAAAGATCGACAGCGCCGTCGTCACCAGCGGGGCGACGAAGAAAATCGCCGTGACGTCGGCAATGGGCACCGCCGCCATGGCCAGGTAATAAAGCACATAACTGCTGACCATCAGGGCGGAGCGCAGAGTCAGAAGGAACGGATGGCGGGTGCGAAAGGCGGAGAAGCCGCCACGGAAGACCACCATCGCGGCCATGGGAAGAAACGCCAGCGCCCCCCGGATGAACATGATCTGCACGGCCGACAGGCTGTCGCTCATCAAACGGATGGCCACGTCCTGAACGGAAAACATGGACATTCCGACAACGATCAGGGTGACCCCGAGGACGGGCGTATCGACCCATTCGTCGGCGATGGTGTAATTCGTGGCGGTGCTCATCGCGGTTTCTCCCCTGTTCACGGCCGCGCCGGCCCGGTGTCCTTTTCAGGCAATTTGGTCCTTTTGTTTTGATTTGAAAAACGATATTTTTTGCATGGATTAATCGAATTTTTCGATAACCTGATTGTCGGGAGGACACCTTGAAACTGGACCATATCCGGACCTTTCTCGAAATCGCCAAGACCGGCAATTTCAACCGCGCGGCGAACGCCCTCAACGTCACCCAATCGACCGTCAGCGCCCGCATCAAGACCCTGGAGGAGGACTTCAACCAGCCCTTGTTCGTCCGCTCCCACGCCGGTGTGGACCTGACGGCGGCGGGGCAGCAATTCCGGGAATACGCGCTCGGCATGCAGCGGCTCTGGCAGCAGGCGCATCAGGCGGTGACCCTGCGCAGCGGCTATCAGGCGGTCCTCGGCCTGGGGGCGCAGGTGAGCCTTTGGGAACGTCTGGTCCTCGACTGGATTCCCTGGATGCGTCGATCCGCGCCGGATGTGGCCCTGCGCATCGAGGCGGATTATTCACCCAGCCAGATGCAGCAGCTTCAGGACGGCCTGCTCGACATCGGCGTCATGTACCAGCCGCGGCAGACCCCGGGGCTGACCATCGAAAAGCTGATGGATGAAACCCTGGTCATGGTCGCCACCTCGCCCCGCAACATGTCGGAGCGGTGGCGCGAGGATTACGTGTTCGTCGATTGGGGCGACGTCTTTCGCGCCGACCACGGGGAGTATTTTCCGGAAATGGAGACCCCGTCGGTCAGCGTCGGGCTGGGCGCCCTGGGGCTGCAATACATTCTCAAGCAGGGCGGGGCCGGGTTCTTTCCCCTTCGCGTCGTCAACCCCTTGGTTGCCGAGGGTGCGCTGTTTCTGGTCGAGGGCGCGCCGATGAGCCACCGTCCCGTCTACGCGGTCTACCAGAGCACGCCCCTTAACGAAGAGGTCCAGGAGCTGGCCCTTGAGGGTCTCCGCGAACTGGCCGAGCGCGAGGATGCGTGAGGGTCAGGCGTTGTCCTTGGCCTTGACGCCCAGGGCCGCCTGCGCCGCCGCCAGCCGCGCGATCGGCACCCGGTAGGGGGAACAGGAAACGTAATCCAGGCCGGTCTCGTGGAAAAAGCGAACCGACGCCGCATCGCCGCCGTGCTCGCCGCAGATGCCGAGCTTCATGCCGGGCCGGGCCGCCCGGCCCCGTTCGGCGGCCAGGCGGACCAGTTCGCCGACCCCTTCCCGGTCGATGGAAACGAAGGGATCGTTTTCCATCACCCCCTTTTCCCGGTAAACCTGGATGAATGACCCGGCGTCGTCGCGGGACAGGCCGAGCGCCGTCTGGGTCAGGTCGTTGGTGCCGAAGCTGAAGAATTCCGCCGTTTCGGCAATCTCCCCGGCGCGAAGCGCCGCCCGTGGCAATTCGATCATGGTGCCGACCGTATAGGGAATGTCGCGGCCCGTTTCGCCGATGACCGTGGCGGCGGTCTCGTCGACAAGGGCCTTGAGAACATCCAGCTCCGGCTTCACGGCGATGAGCGGGATCATCACCTCCGGCATGACGCCGAGGCCCGAAGCGGCGACCTCTGCGGCGGCTTCGAAAATCGCCCGGGCCTGCATCTCGTAGATTTCCGGATAGGTGATGCCGAGACGGCAGCCGCGATGGCCCAGCATGGGGTTGAATTCATGCAACTGGGCCGCCCGGGCGCGCACGTCGGCGACGGAAATCCCCGCCGCCTCGGCCACGTTGGCCATGTCGTCCTCGCCGTGCGGCAGGAATTCATGCAGGGGCGGGTCAAGCAGCCGGATGGTCACCGGCAGGCCGTCCATGATGGTGAACAGGTCGACGAAGTCCTGACGCTGGTAGGGCAGCAGCTTGTCGAGGGCGGCGCGGCGGCGGGCCTCGCTGTCGGCGACGATCATCTCGCGCACGTGAATGATCCGCTCCGCATCGAAGAACATGTGCTCGGTGCGGCACAGGCCGATCCCCTCGGCGCCGAACTCCCGCGCCGTCCTGGCGTCGCCGGGGGTTTCGGCGTTGGCGCGCACGCCGAGCACGCGGGTTTCGTCGACCCATTGCATCAACTGGGCGAAATCGCCGGAAAATTCCGGCTGGATGGTCGGCACCGCCCCTTTCATCACTTCACCGGAGGCGCCGTCGATGGTGATCACCTCGCCCTCCTTGATGACCGTCCCCTGCGCCGTGAGGGTTTTCTCGGCGTAGTCGATGACCAGGGAGCCGACGCCGGAAACGCAGGGCGTTCCCATGCCCCGGGCGACCACGGCGGCGTGGGAGGTCATGCCCCCCCGGGTGGTGACGATGCCCTTGGCCACATGCATGCCGCCGATATCCTCGGGCGAGGTTTCGACCCGCACCAGGATGACCTTCTCGCCCCGTTCCGACCAGCTTTCCGCGTCGTCCGAATTGAACACCACCCGGCCCGACGCGGCGCCGGGGGACGCCGGCAGTCCGACGCCGAGAATCTGCCTTTCGGCGTCCGGGTCAAGGGTCGGGTGGAGGATTTGATCCAGTTGCCCCGGATCGATGCGGCGGATCGCCTCGGCCTTGTCGATCAGGCCCTCGGCGACCATGTCGACGGCGATTTTCATGGACGCCTTGGTCGTCCGCTTGCCGGTGCGGGTCTGCAGCATCCACAGGCGGCCTTTCTGGACCGTGAATTCCATGTCCTGCATGTCCTGGTAATGGGCTTCCAGCCGCCGCCGCACCTCGACCAACTCGGCGAAGGTGTCCGGCATCACCTCTTCCATGGCCAGGTGTTCGCTGTCGTTGTCATGCTTGCCGGCGATGGTCAGGGGCTGGGGGGTGCGGATCCCGGCGACCACGTCCTCGCCCTGGGCGTTGATCAGGTATTCCCCATAGTAGGCGTTGTCGCCGTTGGCGGGATCGCGGGTAAAGGCGACGCCGGTGGCGCAGTCTTCGCCCATGTTGCCGAACACCATGGCCTGGACGTTGACCGCCGTTCCCCATTCCTCGGGGATATCGTGCAGTTGGCGGTAGGTCTTGGCGCGCCGGTTCATCCACGAGCCGAAAACCGCGTCGATGGCCCCCCAGAGCTGTTCATGAGGGTCCTGGGGAAAGGGATATCCCAGTTCCTTCTCGATCATGGCCTTGTACTCGTCGACCAGCCCGCACCAGTCGTCGGCGTGCAATTCCGTGTCCAGATAAACCCCGCGCCGGTGCTTGTGGTCTTCCAGCAGGTCCTCGAACATGTGATGTTCGACGCCCAGGACCACGTCGCCGTACATCTGCAGGAAGCGGCGGTAGCTGTCGTAGGCGAAGCGCCTGTCGCCGGAGGCCTCGGCCAGGCCCTCCACCGTCTCGTCGTTGAGACCCAGATTGAGGACCGTGTCCATCATCCCCGGCATGGAGGCGCGGGCGCCGGAGCGGACCGAAACCAGCAAAGCCTTGCCCGGCTCTCCGAAAGTCAAACCCATGATCGCCTCGACCCGGGCCAGGGCGGCCTCGACCTGCTCTTTCAGGCCGTCGGGGTAGGCGTTGTCGTGGGTGGTGTAGTGGGTGCAGACGTCGGTGGTCAGGGTGAACCCCGGCGGCACCGGCAGGCCGAGGGCGCTCATCTCCGCCAGGTTGGCCCCCTTGCCGCCCAGCAGGTTCCTCATCCCCGAATGGCCGTCGGCCTTGCCGTCTCCGAAGGAATAGACATGTTGCGTCATCGCTCGCCCCCTTAGCCCTCGACCTTGGAAAAGTCCGCCACCGCCCCCATGACGGAGCGGATTTTCGCCAGCAGGCAAAGGCGGTAGGCCCGTGTTTCCGCCTTGTCGCTGTTCACCGTCACCCGGTCGAAAAAGGCGTCCAGGGGCTGGCGCAGCTTGGCCATTTCCGACATGGCGGCGATGAAGTCTTCGCCGGCCAGATGCCCGTCCACCGCCGCCGCCACGTCCTTGAGGGCGGCCAGCAGGGTTGCTTCCTCGTCCTGTTCAGGGGTGTGATCTTCGTCCGGTTCCCGGTCGTAGGAGCAGCCGTCCTTCTTTTCCTCGATGCGGAGGATATTGGCCGCCCGCTTATAGGCCACCAGCAGGTTGGCCCCGTCATCGCCGGCCAGGAAGCCGCCCAGGGCCTCGACCCGCGCCAGCACCCGCACCAGATCGTCCTCGCCAAGGGCGAAGACGGCATCGATCAGGTCGTGGCGGACCCCCTGTTCTTTCAGATGAACCTTCAGGCGGTCGGCGAAGAAGGCCAGCAGTTCCGGCATGTGCCAGGCATCGAGGCCGGTGGCGACATCCCCTTGCGCCGCCATGCCCGCCTGAACGTCTGCATTGTCCTGGCCCATGTATTCCGCCGCCGCCTCGGCGAACACCTTGCCCAACGACAGCCGCAGATTGTTTTCCATGATCAGCCGGATCACCCCCAGGGCGGCCCGGCGCAGGGCGAACGGATCCTTGGAACCGGTCGGTTTCTCGTCGATGGCGAAAAAACCGACCAGGGTGTCGATCTTGTCGGCCAGGGCGACGGCGATGCTGGCCGGTTTCGACGGGCAACGGTCGCCGGGACCGGCCGGGGAATAGTGATCGGCGATGGCGTCGGCCACCGCCGGGTCCTCGCCCGTCTCCAGGGCGTAGTAGCGTCCCATCAGGCCCTGCAGTTCCGGCAGTTCGCCGACCATGCCGGTGACCAGATCGGCCTTGCACAGCTTCGCCGCCCGCTCGGCGGCCGTCTCGTCGCCCCCGGGAATGTGGCTCGACAGCGCCCCGGCCAGGGCCCGCAGGCGCTCGACCTTCTCCAGCACCGATCCCAGGCGGGCGTGGAACACCACCCCGGCCAGTTTCGGCAGGCGGCTTTCCAGGCCCTGGCGGCGGTCCTGATCCCAGAAGAACTTGGTGTCGGACAGGCGGGCCCGCAACACCCTTTCATTGCCGGCGACGATGGCCTTGCCGCCGTCGCCGGACTCCATGTTGGAGACGACGATAAAGCGAGCCGCCAGTTTGCCGTCCCCGTCGACGGTGGAAAAATACTTCTGATGCCCCCGCATGGCGGCGATCAGGACTTCCGGCGGCACGGCCATGAAGTCCTCGTCGATGGCCCCGATCAGGGTCACCGGCCATTCCACCAGACCGGCGACCTCGTCGAGCAGGCCGGGGTCTTCCCGAACGCTCAGCCCTTCGGCCTCGGCCAGGGCGGCGGCGTCGAGACGGATCTTCTCCCGCCGTTCGGCGGCGTCCAGCATCACCTTGTTGTCCAGCAGCTTCGCCTTGTAGTCCGCGAAGTCGCGAACCGAAACCGCGTCCGGGGCCAGGAACCGATGGCCGCGAACCTGATCATCGGCGCGCACGGGGCCCAGCTCCACGGGCACGACCTCGCCATCGAGCAGGCAGAGAATGGAATGCAGCGGCCTCGCCCAGCGCACGGCATGGCTGCCCCACCGCATGGACTTGGGCCAGGAGCCGGCCATGGCCGTCAGGGCCTCGCCGACGACGTCTTGCAACACCTGGGCGGTGGCCCGGCCCGGCTTGTCGATGACGGCGAAGTAGAAGGTCTTGCCCTTCACCTCACGCTGTTCGCAGTCTTCCAGGCCAAGGCCGCCGAGAGACCCGAGGAAGCCGTTGAGGGCCTGTTCCGGCGCGCCGACCTGAGGCCCCTTGCGCTCGTCCTTCACGTCCGGTTGCTTCTCAGGCAGGCCGCTGACGTTCAGGGCCAGGCGGCGGGGCGTCGCATAGGCGTCGGCTGTGGAAAAGTCCAGCCCGGCCTTTTTCAGCCCGTCGCAAACGAAACGCCGCAAGTCATCCGCCGCCCGCTTTTGCATGCGGGCGGGAATTTCCTCGGAAAACAGTTCCAGCAGCAGATCAGGCATCGTCGCCTCCCTTCGCCGAGCCGGCGATCCAGGCTTCGGCGCAGCCCTTGGCCAGGGCGCGGACGCGGCCGATATAGGCGGCCCGTTCGGTCACCGAAATGACCCCCCGGGCATCGAGCAGATTGAACAAATGCGAGGCCTTGATGCACTGCTCGTAGGCCGGAAGGGCGAGAGGACGCTCGAGGCCGAGGATGGTCGCGCATTGCTTTTCCGCGTCGCCGAACTGGCGGAACAGGACGTCGGTGTCGGACACCTCGAAATTGAAGGCCGACTGTTCCTGTTCGTTGCGCAGATAGACGTCGCCGTAGGTCATCTCTCCGTTCCAGTCCAGATGATAGACGTTTTCGACCCCTTGGATGTACATGGCCAGGCGTTCCAGGCCGTAGGTCAGTTCCAGGGAGACCGGGTTGCATTCAATGCCGCCGACCTGCTGAAAATAGGTGAACTGGCTGACCTCCATGCCGTCGCACCAGACCTCCCACCCCAGGCCCCAGGCCCCCAGTGTCGGACTTTCCCAGTCGTCCTCGACAAAGCGGATGTCGTGGCGGGCGGAATCGATGCCGATGGCGGCCAAGCTGTCCAGATACAGTTCCTGGCTGTTCGGCGGCGAGGGCTTCCACAAAACCTGAAACTGATAGTAATGCTGAAGACGGTTGGGGTTTTCGCCGTAGCGCCCGTCCGTCGGCCGCCGGGAAGGCTGTACGTAAGCGGCCTTCCAGGGTTCCGGGCCGAGGGCGCGCAGCGTCGTCGCCGGGTGGAAGGTTCCTGCCCCCACCTCCATGTCGTAGGGCTGCAGAATGACGCAGCCCCTGTCGGCCCAGAAGGCCTGAAGGTCGAGGATCATCGACTGGAAATTTCTAGCGCCGGACATTGCGGACGGTCCCGATTATGTTGCAGTGCAGCGACGATAATCCCCGCCCGATAGCCAGTCAAGGCGAGGTTTCGCGAATCGGCTCACCCCGGATAGGGGCAACCGTTGCGGCCGCAGGAAACGGCGCTCGACGACGAGACGTAGGTCTCGCAGACCGGGCATTTGACCATCTCTTCCGCATCGCCGGACGCGCCGCCGCCCGACGCCGCCGGGGACGCTCCCCGCCGTTCCGCGCGGCGCGGCTCGCGACCACCCTCGGCGAGCTTCTTTTCCTGCATCCTGTTATACCACTTGAAGCCGTTCCAGACGATGACGATGGCGGCCAGGGTAAACAGCAGTTTTGTCAGAGAGAATCCAAACATGAGAGCCTTTGTACAGAGTGCCCCGGACCTTGGCAAGGAAAGGCGGGAAGGGGTTAGAGGCCGAAACGGCTCCACATCAGCCGCTCTTCCGCCGCCGACAGCGCCCCCGCGGCCCAGGCCTCGCCCCGGCCGGGCGCGAAACGCCGCCACCAGGGCCGGGCGGCCTGCACGGGCACCAGCTTGACGTCTTCCCCATAGCGCTCGCGCATTAGGCCGTGCACGTTGCCGAGGCCGTCGATCAACCCCTTTTCCAGGGCCTGACGGCCCGTCCACCAGGCGCCGCTGAACAGGTCCGCCTCGTCGGCCTTGAGCCTTTCGGAGCGGCGCCCCCGAACCCACTCCCGGAAGGTCTCGTGAATGTCCTCCTGCACCGTCTTCAAGTGCCGCACGTCGTCCCGCTTTTCCGGGCTGAACGGATCGAGCATGCCCTTGCGTTTGCCCGATGTGTGCAGCCGCCTCTCGACGCCGAAGCGCTCCAGCAACTCGGGAAATCCGAATCCGGCGTGGATGACGCCGATGGAACCGACGATGGAGGACTCATCGGCCCAGATTTCATCGCCGGCGCAGGCCAGCCAGTAGCCGCCGGAAGCGGCCAAATCCTCAGCGAAGGCGATCACCTTGACCTCCTTTTCCGCCGCCAGGGCGCGGATGCGTCCGGCGATCAGGGACGACTGCACGGGCGAGCCTCCCGGTGAATTGACCGCCAGGGCGACACATGCGAGCCCATAGAGGCCGAAGGCCTTTTCAAGGACCGGTTCCAGGTCGGACAGGGTCAGGCCGCCGCGCATCATGCCTCCACCCCCGATGACGCCGCTCAAACGCACCACCGCGACCACCGGCGGCGGATTGCGGAACCGCTTGAAAGGCAGCCGCTTCAATAACGAACGGAATTTGTGGTCGGATCGACTCATGATGTTCCCCTTTTATGTCAGTGTTCCGTCCAGCGGCAAGGCCGCGGCGTCGCGCAACACTGCGGCGGCCCGGGGGGTATAGGCCCCGTCGCCGCCATGCAGGACCAGGCCGGGGCTGATGCGGGCCGGTCCGGCGACCCCCTTCCGCCCCCGGACGATGACCCGCTTCGCCGCCTTGTCCCGGGCCGGCCAAATGGGAAAGACGACCAGTTCTCCGAGCAGGCCGTGACAGGCGGCCAGCAGATCGCCGATACGGTCGGCGCGGTGGATGAAGGTGACGCTTCCCTTCCGGCGCACCGCCCGCGCCGCCGCGCCGACCCAGGCGGGCAGGTCCGCCGCCCCTTCCACATTCGCCGCCGCCTTGGCCGGGTCCGGCGGCGGATTGCCGGACCCGGCGCGCAGATAGGGCGGGTTGGCCATGACGTGATCGAAGGCGCCCTCGCCCATGTCCGTCGGCGGGTTCAGCAAGTCACCGGCATGGAACGAGACCGATTCTTGGCGGTTGTTCAAGGCGGCGTTGCGCGCCGCCAGATCGACCAGGGGGGCCTGAATGTCGATGCCACGCACCAGAACCCCCGCCATCCGGGCGGCCAGGCACAGGGACGCCGCGCCGACGCCGCAGCCAAGATCGAGCACGCTTTCCCTGGATTTCGCGGCAACGGCGGCGGCCAGCAGGACCGGGTCGACGGCGGCCCGATAGCCCCCCCGCCCCTGCAGCAGTCTCACCCTGCCGTCGAGAAGCGCGTCTTCATTGATTGGCGTCAATTCGCCCTGGCTGGACATTTGCTTAACTCTTTTAGGGTTTCTCGGCTTGACCGCCCCATGGGGCGGTTTCTATGCTGCCACAGCTTTGCAAGACTAGCCAACATCCTGGGAGATCGGTCAAGTGGGTATCGTCGTCGAACTGGACGGAAAACGGGACAAGAAGCCGTCCTTCGATCAACTGACGGCCATCGTCGCCGACGACATGAAACGGGTCAATCAGCAGATCCTGAGCCGCATGGAAAGCCCCGTGGCGCTGATCCCGCAATTGGCCGGGCATGTCATCTCCGCCGGCGGCAAGCGGCTGCGGCCCATGCTGACCCTGGCCTCGGCCAAGCTGTGCGGCTATCACGGCGAGCGCCACGTGACGCTGGCCACCTGCATCGAATTCATTCACACCGCCACCCTGTTGCACGACGACGTGGTCGATGAAAGCGCCTTGCGCCGGGGCATGGAAACCGCCAACGCGGTGTGGGGCAATCAGGCCAGCGTCCTGGTCGGCGATTTTCTTTTCAGCCGCTCCTTCGAATTGATGGTCGAGGACGGTTCGGTCAAGGTGATGGGAATTCTCGCCTCCGCCTCGGCCCGCCTGGCGGAAGGCGAGGTCATGCAACTGCTCACCGCCAACGACACGGAAACCGGCGAAAGCGCCTATCTCGACGTCATCAAGGCGAAGACGGCACAGCTTTTCGCCGCCGCCTGCCGCCTGGGCGCCGTGGTCGCCGACCGGCCAAAGATCGAGGAAGAGGCGCTGGAGGCCTTCGGCATGAACCTGGGCGTCGCCTTCCAGCTTATCGACGACGTCCTCGATTATTCCGCCAAGCAGGCGACCCTCGGCAAGACCGTGGGCGACGACTTCCGGGAAGGCAAGATCACCCTGCCGGTGATTCTCGCCTACCGGCGCGGAGACGACGAGGAAAGGGCCTTCTGGCGGCGCACCCTGGGCGAGCTGCAGCAAAACGACGACGACCTGCACCGCGCCCTCGGCCTGATGGAGACACACGGCGCCCTCGACGACGCCGTCGATAGAGCCCGCCATTACGGCGCCATGGCGCGGGATTCCCTGGGCATTTTCCCCGACGGCGAGACCAAGGACGCCATGGTCAGCCTGATTGATTTCTGCATCGAACGACCTTATTGAGCCGCGCCTCGAAACCCGGCTTGCCCTGACGCGATTAGCAGAGTATAAACCGCCCCATCAGGCACGCGACCGCCTAGGATGGCGGCGCGCAGCACCGGTCGGAGTGTAGCTCAGCCTGGTAGAGCACCGTCTTCGGGAGGCGGGGGCCGGAGGTTCAAATCCTCTCACTCCGACCAATTTTTTCAAGGTCCATACCGGCGCAGTCTAAACGCCCTCTGTTTTTCCTTTTGCTCCTTGCTTCGCAACTTTTTTCGGTAGGTTCGCCGCCCGGGCCCGGCCATCAATACGTTGACCCTACCCGGCCATTTTCGCCTCAACGCTCGCGACTTTGTCCTCCAGGCTTTGGTCCCTATCGCTGCGCGTGGCCATCTTGATGATCGAGCTGACCCTGGGCGCGCCCATTTTGTGCAGTTCCTCGTGGCACGCCTTGACCGCGGCCATGACGTCTTCCCATTCGCCTTCGATATTCGTGCCGTAGGCGTGCAGGGTGTTTTTGATGCCCCGCGCATCCAAAATCCTATGACAGGCCGCCACGTAGGGCGACAGCGACCCCTCCAACTGGGGGACGACAGTCAAATCCATCAAAATCTTCATCGCTTGTTCTCCTTCAATCGCTGGTCCACCCACCCCAAAAACCCGCACCCCCGGGGGGCGCCTTGGGCGCTCGGAACAGGACCCGTCAACGGTTATACTTTGGCCGCCATGTCTCATTCAACGCTCCGTCCGGACGGTTTTCCACTTCCTTTCGAACGGCGAAAAGACGTGCCCTGGCACGGGATAAATTATAACTTGGAAAACGACGCCGGTTGCATCATCTGAAACTCCAGCGGGATCGGCGATCCGTCTTTTATGCCCATCACAGCCGACGGCGAGGAGGTCTTTTTGGAACAGCGAAAACTTGGAAGCAATGGAACCACCGTGTCCGCGATCGGGATCGGCGCCATGTCCTTTTCCGATTTCTACGGACCCACCGACACGGACCGCTCCCATGCCGTCCTGAAGGCGGCCCTGGACTTGGGCATCGATCATATCGACACTTCCAACATATACGGGACAGGCGTTTCGGAAGAGCGCATCGGGTCGTTCCTGGCCAAACAGGGCAAGCAGGCCGACTCCCTGTTCACCATCGCCACCAAGGCCGGCATCCGCATCGGGGAAGGCGGCAAGAACTATTTCGACAACAGCCCCGAACACCTGACCGAGGCGCTCGATCAATCCCTCAAGCGGTTGGGCGTGGAACGGGTGGAACTGTTCTACGTCCACCGCCGCGAACACGAGAGGCCCATTGAAGAGGTCACCGAAACCATGGCCGGTTTCGTCAAGTCGGGGAAGGTCGGGCAGATCGGTTTTTCCGAGATCGCCCCGACGTCCCTCGCCAGGGCCGCCGCCGTTCACCCGGTCGGCGCCGTGCAGTCGGAATATTCCCTGTCCACCCGCTACCCGGAACTGGGCCTAGTTCAGCGGACGGAACAATTGGGGGCCACCCTGGTCGCCTTTTGTCCCGTCGGCAGGAGCCTGCTGACCGACACCCCTCACAGCCGCGAGACGGTGGAAGACATTCCATTCCTGAAAAACAACCCCCGCTTCATGGAACCGAATTTGGGCTTCAATGTTCAGGCCGCCGCCGGTTTCCGCGAGCTGGCGGCGGACATGGGGGAAAAGGCCTCCTCGCTGGCCATGGCCTGGCTGTTGAGCCGGGGCGCCCATGTCCTGCCCATACCGGGCACCCGCTCCGTCGAGCATTTGAAGGAGCTGGCCCGGGGCGCCGAACTGAGGCTGAGCCAGTCGGACCTTGCGGCCATCGAGGACACCCTGCCGGTCGGCTGGGCCCACGGGGACCGCTACAACGAAGGCCAGTGGAAATGCCCCGAACGTTATAGCTGATATCGGCGTTGCCCGGCTCAGTGCGTCCGGCGGTCACGGGCGATGAGGTCGGCCGCCTTCTCGGCGATGACATAGACCGCCGCCTGGGTGTTGCCGGAAACGATGGACGGCATCACCGAGGCGTCCACCACCCGCAGACCGCGAAGGCCGTGCACCCTCAGTTCCGGGTCGACCACCGCTTCAGGACCCCGGCCCATGCGGCAGGTGCCGCAGACGTGATAGATGGTCTGGCCGTTTTCCCGGGCGAAGTGGAGCCAGTCCTCATCGCTTCGGCAGTCCTCTCCCGGGGCGAGTTCGAAAGCCCGGTAGGAATCCAGCGGCCCCTGTTCCATGACCTGCCGGGTCAATTTCATGCCCTCGACCATGCAGGTCCTGTCCTCTTCCGTGCCGAGGAAATTGGGCCGGATCGCCGGTTTGACCCGTGGGTCCGCCGAAGCGATGTGTATGGAGCCCCGCGAGGACGGACGCAGTTGGGTGACGCCGACGGTCATGCCCGGTTCGTTGTCGAGGATGCGCTCCGCCGCATTGGCATAGCTGGCGTGCATGAAGAACAGTTGCACGTCCGGCCCGGCCAGGCCCTCCCTCGTGCGCATGAAGCCGTAGGCCAGGCCGGTGCCATAGGTGAGGATGCCTTTCCTGGTCAGGGCGTATGCGAGGACGGACTTGGCAAGGCCGAGCCCCCGGGTCTGTTCGTTGAGGGTCACGGGCTGTTTGACCCGCCAACTCATGCGCGTGCAGTAGTGATCCATATAGTTGGCGCCGACGCCGGGAAGGGCATGCAGGGTGTCGATACCGAATTCCCCCAGCACCCGGGGGTCGCCGATGCCCGACAACTCCAACAATTGCGGGCTGTGGGCCGCCCCGGCGGTGATGATCACCTCTCCCCGCGCACGAAAGGTGGTTTCCCCGCCTTCCACCAGGGCGACGACCCCGGCGGCCCGCCCCTCTTCGATCAGGATTCGCTTGGCATGGGCGGAGGTCACCACCGCCAGATTAGGGCGGTCGAGCACGGGCTGCAGGTAGGCCTTGGCCGCGCTGACCCGCCTGCCGCCCCGTTGATTGACCTGATAGTAGCCGAAGCCGTCCTGCTCCGGCCCGTTGTAGTCCACCGGACGTTTGTGACCGGCGGCCACTCCCGCCTCGATGAAGGCCTCGGCGATGGCCGGGCGTTCGGTCACCGTGGTTATGGAAAGCAGGCCGTCCCGGCCGCGCCCCTCCCCCTCGCCGTCAAAGCCTTCCACCTTGCGGAAAAACGGCTCGACCTCGGGCCAGGACCAACCCGTCGCGCCCAATTGCGCCCAGGTGTTGAAGTCGTCGGGCTGGCCGCGCACGTAGATCATGCCGTTGGTCAGGGTCGACCCGCCCACCCCCTTGCCCTTGGGGATGGCGATGACCCGTTCCAGGGTATTTTCCTCGGGGATGGATTGGAGTTTCCAGTTGTGGCGGGAGTCGGCGAGCAGCTTGGCGAAGCCGGCGGGGATATCCACCCAGCGGCTCTGCCCGGCGGACCCGGCCTCCAGCAGCAAGACGCGGTTGGCCGGGTTCTCGGTCAACCGGCGGGCCAGCACGCAGCCCGCCGCGCCGCCACCCACCAGGATGTAATCGAAATCCCCCTCCGCCACCGCCATGCCTTGTCCCTCCCAACGGAAATCACCGGTCCCTGATTATGCCACGTTTGGCCGCGAGTTTATTTTTTTTCGATCCCGTAGCGCTTCATTTTTTCCCACAGGCTTTTGCGGGAAATGCCCAGGTCTTCCGCCGCCTGGCCGATGGCCCAGCCGGTTTGTATCAGGGCTTGTCCGATGGCCTGGCGTTCGGCGCTTTCCACCGATTGTTTCAGGGTATGGGCGCTCTGGGCGTCGGCGGAGTCGTCCTCTAGGGGCATCAGGTCATGGGCGAGAATGCGCGGCGCGTCGCTGAGGGCGACGGCCCGTTCCAGCACGTTGCGCAATTCCCTGACGTTGCCGGGAAACGACATGGTCATCAGATGCGCCTCGGCCTCCGCCGACAGGCGTTTGTGGGGGACCCCCATCTCCCTGGCGTGACGTTCCACGAACATGCGGGCGAGGAAGAGGATATCCTCCCGGCGGTCCTTCAGGGGGGGAATGTGGACGTTGATGACATTCAGACGCCAATACAAATCGGAGCGGAAACGCCCGTCCCTGACGGCTTCGTCCAGGTCCACCTGGGTGGCGGCGATGATGCGCACGTCCAGGGGAACCGGTTCCTTGCCGCCGACCCGGTCGACCACCTGCTCCTGCAGGACCCGGAGCAGCTTGACCTGGGTTTCCGGGGGGATTTCGGCGATCTCGTCGAGGAAGATCGAGCCCGTGTGGGCCTGCTCGAAGCGCCCGACATGGCGCTGCACCGCCCCGGTGAAGGCGCCTTTTTCATGGCCGAACAGTTCGCTTTCGATCAGCCCCTGCGGCAGGGCGGCGCAGTTGACCCGGACGAACGGCTTGTCGGCGCGCCGGGAATTGTGATGCAGCAGGGAGGCGACGACCTCCTTGCCGACCCCGGACTCGCCGGTGATGAGCACCGAACTGTCGACCCCGGCGAGGCGGGCGACGAGGCGCTCGATGCGGCGCATGGAGCGGCTTTTCCCCAGCAGTCCGCTCCCCGGACGGAAGGTCTGCGCATCCAGATCGAGGGAACCGGACGACAGATTCTGAACCTCAATGCGCGACAGGTTGCGCTGGATCTTCTCGATGAAGTCCTGCAGGTCGAAGGGCTTGGCCAGATAATCCAGGGCCCCGGCCTTGACCAGGGCGACGGCGTCGGAAACGTCCCCATAGGCGGTCATCAGGATCACGGGAATGCCGGGATAATGGCGGGAGATGTCGTAAAACAGGTCGGCCCCGGAGCCGTCGGGCAGGCGCACGTCGGTGACCACCATGTCCACGTCGCCCTGTTCTAGCCGTCGGCGCGCCCCGGCCAGGTCACAGGCGACGAAGGCGGGAATGCCCTCCAGCCGCAACCGGTCCTCCAGGGAGAGCCGCATGATCTCGTCGTCCTCGACGATGAGCACGTTCAGATCCGGGGAAAGGGCGTCCGTATCCGCCATCATGGCCCGGCCTCCGCTTCCAGGGTCGGCAAGGTGACCAGGAACAGGGTGCCCCGCCCCGGTTCGCTCTCGACCTCGATGACGCCGCGCATGCTTTCGACCAGGCGGTAGACGATCCACAGCCCCAGGCCGGTTCCGTTTTTCTTGGTCGAGAAAAACGGATCGAAAAGCTGTTTGCGGTGCTCGGCCGGAATGCCGGGACCGTCATCGGCCACTTCGAGGACGACGCAGTTGCCGTCGCGGAAGGTCCTGAAGGCCACCGTGCCCTTGTCCTGCAGGGCCTGCACCGAATTCTTCAGCAGGTTGAGGACGATCTGCTGGACCCGGCGCCGGTTGACGACCACGTCTTCGCCGAGATGGTTTTCCCAAACGAAGTCGATGTCCCGGTCGCAGATTTCCGACTCGACGATTTCCCTGAGGTCGTCGAGAGAGGTCGGCGTGTCCATGTCGTGTGCCTCTTCCGTGCGCAGCTCGATGAGCAGGCTTTCGACGATGTTCTTGATCCGGTTCAATCCCTTGTCGAGCAGGGGCAGATAGCGTTCCACCAGCACCGGATCGTCGGGATGCTTCTTCAGGGTGTCGATGCAGTTCATCATCCCGGCCAGCGGGTTGTTGACCTCGTGCGCGACGCCGGCGCTGATCCGTCCCAGGGCGACCAGCTTTTCACTGACGGCGATCTGTTCCTCGAGGGATTTCTTTTCCGCCATCTCCTTGGCCATTTTGTTGAAGGCGCGGGCCAGCACGCCGAGTTCGTCGTCGTTGCCGGCGGGAATGGGATCAATACCGACCAGATCGCCGCGCCCGGCGGCCTCCATGCCGTTGGCCATGGCCGTCAGGGGCCTGGTGATTTTCCGGGAAATCGCCGCCCCGAGCAGGCTGCCAAGCACGACCAGGGCGACGGTGAGCCCGAGAATGACCAGGGCCGAGCGCTGCGCCTTGTGGTACAGTTCCCGGTAGGACAGGCGGACGCGGACATAGCCCAGCAACTTCTCGTCGGAATAGATGGGTGACACCCCCTCGAGGAAATCCTGGCTGCCGAAACCGCTGCTGACGATGCCCGGAACGCGCAGCTTGCGCACCGCCGCCAACAGCGCCTCCTCCATGGAATCGTCCAGCCTGAGTGGCAGCCCTAGGGGGTTCTGATCGGGATGCAGATGGGCGAGGACCAGCCCCTTCGGGTCGATGATCATGGCCGTCAGGATGGTCGTTTCCCGCAACTCTCCGGGGCCCTTGCGGGCCATCTGTTTCAGGCTCTTGAACAGGGACCAGTGGTCGTTCCTGAGAATGTCGTCCGCCGCCGTGACGGCGACGGAGTGGGCCAGCAACAGGGATTTGTTTTCCAGTTCCCGGTCGAAGCGCTGCCAGTCCATGGAGACGATGACGATGCCGATGGTGAAGGCGACGCCGGCGACCACCGCCGTGATGGTCAGGGCCAGCTTGACCGACAGCCCCTGGGAAGAGAGGTTGAACAGCCTCATTCCCGCCGCGCCCCCCGGGTGAGGACGGCCATGTGGCGGATATTGTCGAACATCCCGGGCCGGGCATCGCCGAACCCGTCCAACTTCAGCCCGTCGAGGAATTGCCGGCCTTCCGGGTCCTCGTCCATGTCCTTGAAGACCTTTTCCATGTGCCAGACGGTTTCCAGGTCAACGCCGACCCGGGACACCAGCGGGGGAAACCCGAACAGCGGCGACTGGTTGATTACCCGGGTCCTGTCCGCGAGGGCGGGCCGGAACTCCTTCAGGTATTCCCAAATGTAGGAATCCACCGCCCCGCCGTCGGCGAACTGTTCGGCCACCGCCTCGACGGTTTCGGCGTGATTGAAGGTGAAGAAGGTCTGGCGGAAATAGGCTTCCTTGCTGGTCCCCTTCCCGGCCAGCAGAAATTGCGGATAAAGATAGCCGGAATTGGAGTCCGGGTCCGAGTAGGCGAAGGTCTTGCCCTCCAGGTCGTCGAGGGACTGGTAGGGACTGTCCTTGTGGACGATGATGAAGGAACGGTAGAACGGCTCCCCCTTGTAGACCGGAACCGAAACCAGCTTGACGAATTCCGGGTCCCGTTTTTGTACGTAGGGAAAGCCGCAAATCCAGGCGAAATCCAGACTGCCGGACTCCAGCATGTCCATGATCTCCCGATAGGACCGGCGGCGGACGAATTCCACCGGCTGGCCCATTTTCCGGCTCAGGTAATAAGCCCAGCGGTCGAGAAACCTGACGTTTTCCCGCAGCACCACCGCCGTCAGGCCGAAACGAATCGCCTTGCTTGCTTCGCTGACTTCCTTATGCCCGGCGCTCGCGGGCGGGGGGACACACAATAGAAACGCGGTGAGCGCCAACAGGCGCGCCGTTCCTGACCGTAGCATGACAAGTTCTCCGCCCCACAGAGGAAACCGTTATCGACAATGGGAATTATAGCAAATGTTTTGAATTGTTGTACATCGCCCGCCGGGGATTTTCTTAATATTCATAACATCTGATATGAGAACATAAAATAATTCAAACTATAAAATCATGATGAGCAAATAAGCACTCCCTTAATTGTTACCGTACGGTAACATCCCATTTGCCGAATTATTCCTTAACCCATTGGTCGGCGTCATTTTTTCTAGCCGGTTACCGGAATCCCATGGGTGTTACCCGGCGGTAACCCTTTTCCCGCCCCGCAAACCATCGGCCTGTGGATAACAATCGCTTTCCCCCACGACTCCAACGAGTTGCCGTAATTGGCACGGAATGTGCAGTTAGGGCCTCATAAGGGAAAGGGCGCGGCGGTCCGTCTTGAGTTGCCGACGGGCCGCCGCGAAACGGGGAGTCGGGCTTGAAAACAAGAAAAGGTTTAATCCTCGCCGTCGTTCTGGCTGCCGTGGCCGTGGTCCTGCTTGGCGGGCTCTACGCCCAGGCGACCTATACCAAGCAGCCCGAGTTCTGTGGCGGCAGTTGCCACGCCATGTCGGAACAATACGAGTCCTGGAAGACCTCGAAACACCATGCCGGCAACAACGAAGATGGGCACGAGGCCACCTGTGTCGATTGTCACGTCCTGCCCGGCGAGGAGAACTCCCTGAAGGAAAAATACCGGGGCCTGCGGCATTTGAGCGCGCACCTGTACAACAAGAACGCCCCCCTGCCCATCCGTCCCGTGGTGCGCGACGAATCCTGCCTGCGCTCCGGCTGCCACGCCAAGGCCGAGTTCCAGGACACGGAAATCAAATTCACCGAGAAGGTCCGCTTCAAGCACAAGCCCCATTTCGGCGACAAGGCCCTCGAAGGAGAAACCCTGACCTGTGAGACCTGCCATTTCAAGGTCACGGAGGAGAAACACTTCGAGGTGCCCAAGGACATCTGTTTCCTGTGCCATCTGAAGCTGGAAAAACCGACCCTGGAACAGGCGGTCATGGAGGAAGTGACCATCGGCGACGGCGCCGTCGAGAAGATCAGCTTCACCAAGCGTCCGGCCATCGACTTCAACCAGGGTGCCTCGAAATGCGAGACCTGCCACACGGTCCCGACCCGCTCCCTGCAGGGACAGTTGAGCGCCGACGATTCCAAGGTCAAGGCGATCACCCACCAGACCATCAAGGAAGCCGGGGTCGCCTGCGAAGGCTGCCATTTCGAAGTGGTCAAGGGACACGGCGAGGTCAACACCGGCAACGTGGTCGCCAACGGCTGCCTGACCTGCCACAACCGCAGCAACGCCCTGCTGTCGAAGGCCCAGGACGGCAAGCTGATGCACGGCGAGCACATTTCCCAGGCGCGGGCCGACTGCTTCGATTGCCACAGCGTCATCGAACACCGCAACCGCACAGATCATCTCGATTTCGTGCGCGAGGACTGCACACTGTGCCACCAGAACCAGCACAAGTATCAGAAAATGCTGCTTGCCGGCATTCCGGTGACGGAGGGCATTCGCGCCACCCCGCACCTGATGTTCAAGGTCAACACCAACTGCATGGGCTGCCATCTGAAGAAGGACCTGAACAAGGGCCACGCCGTGCGCACCGGCGCGCCGGAAACCTGCGCCGCCTGCCATACGCCGGAGCACAAGAAGATGCTGGCCGACTGGCGCCGTCAGGTCGGCGACGAGGTCAAGGGCGCGGAAGAGCTTGAGCTGGAAGCCCTGGAGGCGCTGGAGGCGGCGAAACTGGCCGGGACCGACCCGGCCACCCTGGCCCGGGCCGAGGAGATGATCAAGGCCGGTCACGAATTTCTTGAAATCGTCCGCATCGGCAACGGCGTCCACAACAAGAAATACGCCATCACCATCCTGGACGAGGCATTCGTCAATTTCGAGGACACCATCGACCTGCTGAGTGACGGCGGATGAGTGAACGGAAGCGCAGACTTCCGGTTTGAAACAACAAACACGAGACAACAACGGAGGAAGGCTTGATGAAAAGGAGTGGCAAGCAATGAACAAGATTGATACGCCGAAAATCGGTCGCCGCGACATGCTGAAGGGGGCCGGGGTATCCGTCGCCGGAGCGGCGGCGGCCATGGCCACGGGGCCGGAAGTCGCCGAGGCGGCGGCCACGGCGCCGCGCTGGGCCATGGTCATGGACCTGAGAAAATGCATCGGCTGCCGGGCCTGCACGGTCGCCTGCAAGGCCGAGAACGACGTTTCCCTCGGCCGTTTCCGGACCGTGGTTCAGGAAAAGACCGTCGGCGAATTCCCCAACACCAAGAAGGGGTTCCTGCCGATCATGTGCAATCACTGCGAAGGCAACAAGGAGGACGGCGTTCCGCCCTGCGTCAAGGTCTGCCCGGAATATCCCGGCAAGCGCATGACCTTCAAGACCGCCGACGGCAAGAAAATCCGCTATCGCGGCGGCGCCACCTACAAACGCCCCGACGGCCTGGTGCTGATCGATTCGGAACTCTGCGTCGGTTGCGGAAAATGCATTGATGGTTGCCCCTACGGCGTGCGGTCCTTCAACCCGTTTGTCAAAGCCGGAAAAGACCCGTCCAAGCAAGCCGCCGACAAGTGCGACATGTGCAAGGAGCGGGTGGCCAACGGCATCGATCCGTCCTGCGTCAACACCTGTCAGGGACGCGCCCGCATCTTCGGCGACCTGAACGATCCCAACAGCGACGTCGCCAAACTGGTCAAGGAACACAACCTGGCCAAGAACGTCCTGCTGCCGGAGGAAGGAACCGTGCCGCATGTCTTCTACATCGATCCGGACAACATGCTGGAGACCCTCTACACCAAGCGGGAAAAGGGCAAGCTCGACCACTACGTGGACCTGATCCCCTGAAGCGCCGGAAACCAGATTAAGGAAGATGAAAATGAAAAAGTTGAATCGTCGTAACTTCATGACTCTTGCCGGCGCCAGCGGAGCCGTCCTGGCGACGGGCGTCAGCAATCCCCGGCAGGCGAAAGCCCTGGGGGGCAACGTCACCTTCAAGAACGGAGGCCGGGACTTTTCGCCGGTCACCGGCAAGGAACGCCAGGCCATCCCCACCGCCTGCTGGCAGTGCGTCACCCGTGACTCCATGATGGGTTACGTGGAGGACGGCCGGCTGAAAAAGCTGGAAGGCCATCCCGGTTCCATCCGCACCCTCGGCAAGCTGTGCGCCAAGGGTCAGGCGGGTATCAACCAGGTCTACTTCCCCGACCGCATCCTGCATCCCATGAAGCGGGTCGGCAAACGGGGCGAGCACAAGTGGAAGCGGATTTCCTGGGACGAAGCGCTGGGCACCATCGCCGCCAAACTGAAACCCCTGCGCGACGCCGGAACGCCGGAACTGTTCATGTATCAGTACGGCCGCCACAAGGCGTCCCAGGCGGCGACCATGTACGACTTCATGGGGGCCTTCGGCTCCGGCACCATCGGCAACCACACTTCGGTCTGCGAAGCGGCCAAGTGGGTCGGCCAGGAAAGCCTGTGGGGCGGCATGTACGACAACTGGGACTACGACCGGACCGACTTCGTCGTCAATTTCGGCTCCAACCAGTTCGAAACCCACACCAACCACATCCCGACGTCGCAACGCCTGATCCGGGCCATGGTCGACCGTGGGGTGCCGCTTTACACCTTCGACGTCAGGCTGTCGAACACGGCGGCCAAGTCGACGGAGTGGGTGCCCATCAAGCCCGGCCACGACGGCCTGGTCATGCTGGCCATGATTAACGTCATCATGAACGAGGGCCTGCACCGCACGGACCACTTCAAGTACATGCGCGTCACGCCCGACTATCATGCGACGACGGACCAGAAGGTGGCGGCGATCAAGAAGGAGGTCGCCAAGTTCACCCCTGAATTCGCCGAAAGCAAGAGCGGCGTCCCGGCGGCCAAGATCAAGGAAATCGCCCGTGGCTTCGCCAAGGCGAAAGCCGCCTGCCTGGTCACCTATCGCGGCACGGTGATGCATTATCACGGCGCCGACCAGGAACGGGCCGCCATGCTGCTGGCCGCCATCACCAACAACCTGGATACGCCGGGCGGGCGCGTCATGGGCGTCGGCGCGGGCTGGAAAGCGCCCTCGACTCCGAAAGCCAAGGTGCACAAGTCCCTGCACGTCAAGGACGGTTTCCCCGGCGAGGCGGCGTTCCCGACCCATCACGTGTCGCATCAGGTGGGACCGGTGATCAAGGACGGCCACGCCGGTCGGCCCAAGGTCTACTGGTGGAGCTGCTACAACCCGGCCTTCATCAACGGCGACAACAAGGAGTGGTCGTCGATCATGCAGGACGAAAGCATCATGCCGTTCCTTATCACCACGACCATCACCTACGACGAGTCGTCCCAGTACGCCGACATCATCCTGCCCGATGTCACCTATCTGGAACGGTGGGACTGGGAGGACATGGTTTCCGGCAACCAGATCGCCGAGTTCTATATCCGCCAGCCCCTGGTCAAGCCCCTGGGCGAGGCCCGCTGTCAGGGCGACGTCTGGCCGGAACTGGCCAAGCGCCTCGGCTTCGAACTGGCCTGGAAGGACAAGAAAGACTATGTCCGCCAGTCATGCGAGATGACCCCCGGGGTCAAGGAAGCCGGCGGCTTCGACTACATGGTCAAAGAGGGCGTCTGGCACGACCCCAACGACAAGGGCAACTTCGGCTTCTACGCCAGGGAAGTGGATGTCAGCGGCGACGGCGTGATCCTGGACAAGGACACCGGCGTCTACTGGAACCACAAGAAGGCCGGCGTCGGAAGCGACGCCAAGTATCTGGAGACCAAGGGCGCCAAGAGTGCCTATGTCGCCCAGAACATCGAAGGCAAGGCGTTGTCGGCATACGCGCCGAACACCAAGTTCACCAAGTCCGGGCTGTTGGATTTCTATTCCGACAACTTCAAGGACAAGGGGTTCCCCGCCTTCCCGACCTATACCCCGGCGCCGGAGCACGTCGCCATGGGCAAGGACGATATGATCCTGACCACCTACAAGGTCGCCGTGCATTCGCACTCCCGGACCACCCATTGCAAATGGCTGGCCGAGATCAAGCACGACAACCCGGGTTGGATCAACACCAAGACCGCCGCCGAACGCGGCATCAAGGACGGCGATGCCATCAAGGTGAAAAGCCATGTCGGCGAAATCACCACCACGGCTTATGTCACCGAAGGCATCGTCCCCGGCGTGATCGCCATTTCCCACCACTTCGGGCGTCAGCATTCGGGCATCTACGGCTCGGGCAAGAGCAACCCGTTTGACGGCGGCGGTTCCGCCGATCCAGACGCCAAGAACATGACGTGGAAGAAACACGGCGTTCACCCGAATGCGGTCATTCCCAACAGCTCCGATCCCATTAGCGGGACCCAGCGCTGGATGGATACCGTGGTTCAGGTCTCCAAGGCCTAACAACAAGACAGGACAAGGAAAGACGAAGATGGCGACTTCCGGAACCGACATGGCCGAAATGGCCGCAGCACGCGCCAATGTGTATGGCCTGTTGGCCGACGTCTATCGGCAGGAGCCGTCCGAGTCTTTCCTGTCCGGGCTTGGGGAGCCGGATATCGCCACGGCCCTGAATGCGCTTGGTCTCTCCCTGGGCGCCGTGCTGAAGGAAACTCCCCGGGCTAAACTCGTCGAGGACCTGGCCCTTGAATACACACGACTGTTCATCGGGCCGGGTTCTCATATTTCTCCCAATGAATCCATGCACGTCGATCCCCGTTTCGGGGAAGCGAACGCGCTTTGGGGCGAGAGGACCGTCGCCGTGAAGAAATTCATGGAGGGGGCCGGTGTCGCCGTTCGCGACGACTTCCCCGGCATGCCCGACCACATCACCGCCGAATTCGAATTCATGCAAAGGCTGCTGGAAAAGGAAGCCGAGGCCTGGGCGGACGGTGCGGACGACCTGGCCGGCAATATTCTGAAGATCGAAAACCGCTTCTACGAAGAGCATCTGTCGCAGTGGGTCTGCCGTTTCTGCGAGCGGGTCGGCGAGGCGGCGACGCACGACTTCTACAAACAGTTTGCCGACGTCACCAGGGGGTTTATCCGGTTCGAGGGGGAAAACCTCGGCCGGATGCTGCAAGGTTTGGAGGAAAGCGGCAGGCTGACGGCGTGATGCCAAGCGCGCCGGTCTTCTGTTTCTGTTTCCTGCTGTTGTTTCTGTTCGCCGACGGCGCCGCCGCCTGCGGCTGGTGGGGCGACAGCGAAATGACCAGCCGCCGGGAAACGGCGCTGACGGGGCCCGACGGGACACCGGTTGAACAGGTCCTGTCCCTCGCCAACATGAAACTGCCCGGACGCATGGGATACGGCATCGCCGTGCCGGACCCGGGCCGCGCCGTGCCTTATCTACTGGCGACGTTCGGCCAGCCTCTCGACCGGATCAGGGACTTAAGCATATTCGGCTTTCGCGCGGTCATTGATATCGGCACCAAGCCCGCCGAGGCCAAGCGGCACGAAGCGGAAACCCGGGACGCGGGCATGCGCTATTTCAACATCCTTTTCACGGGCGGCGCGCCGAGCGCCGGTCAGGTGACGCAATTCAGCGAGATCGTCCTCGATCCCGGCAACGCCCCGCTGCTGGTCTACGCCGCCAAGGCGGAACTAATCGGCGCCATGTGGGCCGCCTACCGCCTGAACCTGGGCGCGCCCCTGGAATTCTCCATCCACGAGGGAAAGCGCCTCGGCATGACGCAAGACCAGGAAGCCGCGTTGAGAAGCGGGATTGCCTCTTCAAAAAGATAATGGACGCGGCGAAAGGCCGTGCGTAATGTCCAATGAAGAGGATTGCCGATGGATTTCAAACATGCTCTCGCCGCCGTTTGGCGGGCCGCCGGACAGGATTGGGTCGCCGATGCCCTGTCGGCATGCGGGGAACCTCGTTCCGTTGCCGCCCGTCCCCTTGAGCCGTCAATGGAGGCGGAACTCGATCAAACCCTGAAAGCGCCGAAGGCGTCTCCCGCCCTTAAGACCGTCCTTGATCTGGTGGCTGAAAACCATCGGGGATGGCTCTGGAGGTCCCGGGACGACTTCATGCCGGATACGTTCAAGAACGCCTACGCCTTCGTCGAGATGGCGGGACCGGACTGCCTGTGGCCGACGGATGAAATCCGCATGGGGTTTTACCTGCAGCGCGGCCACCGGCATTATCCGCCCCATTGGCACCAGGCGGAAGAATTCTACATTCTGCTAAGCGGCTGGGCGGACTGGTCCATCGACCGCAAAGAGCCCTTTCGGCCCACCCCCGGCGAGGCGATCCACCATCCCTCCAACATGGCGCATGCCATGACAACCCATGACCGCCCCATCCTGACAACCTGGGCCTGGCGCGGCGACCTGGACATGGGCAGCTACCGGATCGACGGCGGGAATCAGGACCCCCGGTGACCCTCCCCCGGCCAATTGTCGCTTCGTGAGTAGACAAGAGTGCTGACCAGCAGCAGGAGCGAGAGGAGCCCGAACAGCAGGGCATAGGCTTCGACCGGCGTCATCGAGCCCAGGTTGCTCTCCATCAGCGCGCCGGTGGTCGACTGCAGCAGGGCGACGCCGGCGAAGTTGACCAGGGTCAGCACGGCCATGCCCCGGCCGAGCACCGCGTCGCCCAGGAAACGGCGGCAATGGCCCATCAGGACGGGATAGGTGAAGCCGAAAAAACCGACCAAGGCGAAGGCGGCGAGGGCAAACGGCACCCCGCCCGATTGCCCGGCGGCGACCGCTGCCCCCGCAAGCGCCAGGGAAACCATGATGCTGCCGCCGGCGACGATGCGTTTTCGGTTGTCGACCCGCTTGTCCACCACGCCGTAAACAAAGGTTCCCACCGCCATGGCGACGGACATGCCGAGGAGCCCCATGCCCCGTTCGCTGGTGGATAGATCGTAGAGATCATTCAGAAACGGCCCCGCCCACAGCCCCCGGACCGTCATCAGCACCGCATAGCCCAGCAGCGAAATCGGGATGATGGGCCAGAGCTGACGGATACGGCAGACGTTGACCATGCCCAGGATCATCTCGGCGAAGGAGCGCTCCCTTGCGGCGTCGGGGGTGGCGCTGTCGGCGAGGGCCAGATACGAGAGGACCATCGAGAGGGCCGTCAAGCCGACGAAGACGGCCAGCGCCCCCCGCCATCCGAAGGCCTCCGACAAAAACGAAAGCGGGGCCGTGCTCGCCATGTCTCCCAGGCTGCCGACGGCGATAATCAGCGCCGTGATGAAGGCGAAGTCCCTGTCGGCGTATTTTTTGCCGACGACGACCATGGCGCCGGTGAAAATCGGCGCGCAGCCGACGCCCAGCATCACCTGTCCGGCGAGGGCCATTCCGAAACCGTTGGCACCTGCGAAGACGGCTCCGCCGCAGACGGCGATCCCCGTGAACAGGGAAATCGTCAGCCGGGGACCATGGCGGTCCAGCATCATGCCGGTGGGAATTTGCGCCAGCGCGAACCCCACATAGAAGGCCGAGGCGAGGGTTCCCAGGGCGGTTTCCCCCAAGGAAAGATCCAGCGCGATTTCCGGCGCGATGGCGGCGATCAGGCTGCGGTAGAACAGGCTGACGGCATAGGCCTGGATCAGGACCGCGAGTTCAACCCGGTTTTGAAGGACCCCCGCCACGTTGGAATCAGGCGCCATCGGCCGGAGCCAGCACCGCCTGGCCGGTCATGGCCAAACCGCCGTCCGGGTTCGCCGCCCACAACTGGACGCGGTCATCCTCGCGGCGGCCGGCGATGGTGAAGGGAGCGGTATCGAACAGGGGGCTGACCGCGCGGAAGGAAAATTCGGAGATCCAAACCCCGGGCAGGTTCTCCAGAACCAGGTCGAGCAGCAGGGTCGCCGTCAGGGGACCGTGGAAGATCAGGCCGGGATAGCCCTCCACCTCGCGGCAATAGGCGCGGTCGTAATGGATGCGATGGCCGTTGAAGGTAAGGGCCGAATAACGAAACAGCATCACCGGGTCCGGTTCGATGCGCCGGGTCCACTGCGCATCGCCGGGGGCCTGTGGCGGGGACGGCGGCGGCGCTCCGGGTTCCGGGTTGTCCCGGTAGACGATGTCGTGCTCTTCCGTCAGACGCAAGTCGCCGCCGACACGGAATTGGTGGCCGACGGTGACGAAGCAAAGGGCGCCGGACCGCCCCAGTTTTTCCGACACCGTCTTGATGACCGAGAGTTTCTCCGCCTGCTCACCGATTCGCAACGGCTTGAGGAAACGAAAGCGCCCCCCCGCCCACATGCGCCGGGGCAAGTCCACCGGCGGCAGGAACCCGCCCCGCCTGGGATGGCCGTCGGGGCCGATGTCCCCTTGCGGCGCCTCCGGCGAGAAATAGAGCCAGTGCCACAGGGGCGGCAGGGCGCAGCCGGGTTCGGCCGAGGGCGGCCGGTCGAGCAGGCATTGCATCAGCCGCATGGGCCTGGCGTCGATCAGGTCCCGCGCCTCCTCGCCCCGGCCGATCCATTGCTTAAGGTCGGGACGGCTCATGCCCCGTCCTCGTCCAGTTCGGCCAAGACCGCCTCCGTCTGTTCGCCGACGGCGGGGGCCTTGGCGGCTTGGCCGCCCTCCTCGCCGGACCAGCGCACGGGCGGGGCGGGAATGTCCAGGCTCCGGCCCGCCGAGGTGGTGACGGTGCGACGGCGCAGGGCGGGATGGCGGGACACCTCTTCAAGGCTGTTCAGGCCGCCAAAGGCGATGGCGGCCCTGAGCAGACGGGTTCGGAACTCTTCCGCCGTCAGGGATCGGGTGACGGCGAGAATCTCCTCGTCCATGGCGTCGCGGTTGCCGACCCGGGCGTTGTTGGAGGCAAAGCGCGGGTCTTCCGCCAGGCCGGGCAGGTTCAGGACCTCGGCGCAGAAACGCCGCCACTCCCGCTCGTTCTGAATGGAGACGATGGTTTGCGATCCGTCGCCGGTTTCATAGGCCCCGTAAGGAGCGATGGAGGGGTGGCGCAATCCCTGCCGGGTCGGGCCGCCGTCGCCATGATCTTGATGAATCAGGGGCACCGTCATCCATTCGGCGGCGACGTCGAACAAAGACAAGGCCAGCCCCGCCCCCCGCCCGGTCCTCTCGCGCAGCAACAGGGCCTCGACAATCGCCCCGTGGGCGGTGACACCGGCGCCGATGTCGCAAATGGAAACGCCGATCCGTCCCATTTCCCCGGGGCCGCCGGAGATGTTGACCATGCCGCTTTCCGCCTGGACGAGGAAGTCATAGGCCTTCATGCCCCGCATGGCCTCGCTGTCGCCGTAGCCGGTCAGGTCGCAGGTGATCAGGCGGGGATGGCGCTCGCGCAGGGCCTCGGACCCGAAACCGGCCCGTTCCATGGCCCCCGGGGCGAGATTCTGGACCAGCACGTCGGCCTTGGCGATCAGCCGTTCCAGTTGCGCCGCCCCCTCCGGGGTCTTGAAGTCGAGAACCACCGACTCCTTGCCCTGGTTGGTCCAGACGAAATAGGAGCTGTCGCCGTTTGCGGCCCGGTCGTAACCGCGGGCGAAATCCCCTTCCGGCCGTTCGATCTTGATCACCCGTGCCCCGGCATCGGCCAGCCGCGCCGTGCACAGCGGCACCGCAACCGCCTGCTCCACCGCAATCACCAGGACCCCCTGCAACGGCTTCATCAGAAGCTCCTCGGCAGGTCGAGGACATGTTCGGCGATGTAGCTGAGAATCAGGTTGGTGGAGATGGGGGCGATCTGATAGAGCCGGGTTTCCCGGAATTTCCGCTCGATGTGGTATTCCTTGGCGAAGGCGAAACCGCCGTGGGTCTGCATGCAGGCGTCGCCGGCCCGCCAGCTCGCCTCGGACGCCAGCATCTTCGCCATGTTGGCCTCGGCCCCGCAGGGCAGACCGGCGTCATAAAGCGTGGCCGCCTTTTCCACCATCAGCGCCGCCGCTTCGATTTCCGCGTGGCAGCGGGCGAGAGGAAACTGAATCCCCTGATTCTGACCGATGGGGCGGTTGAAGACGGTGCGTTCCCGCGCATAGCCGCAGGCCTTGTCGATGAAATAGCGGCCGTCGCCGATGCATTCCCCGGCGATCAAAATCCTTTCCGCGTTCATGCCGTCGAGAATGACCCGGAAGCCCTTGCCCTCCTCGCCCAGCAGGTTTTCCGCCGGCACCCGCAGGTCGTCGAAGAACAGTTCGCAGGCATGATGATTGATCATCGCCTCGATGGGCCGAACCGTCAGGCCCTGGCCGACGGCGTCCCGCAAATCGACGATAAAGGCGGACAGGCCGTCGGTCTTGCGGGCGCATTGCTCGCGCGGGGTGGTGCGGGCCAGCAGAACCATCAGATCGGAATGCTCGACCCGGCTGATCCAGACCTTCTGGCCGTTGATGCGATAGCCGTCGCCGTCCTTCGTCGCCGTGGTTTTCAGGTTGGTGGTGTCCGTGCCGGTGGTCGGTTCGGTGACGCCGAAGGACTGCAGGCGCAATTCGCCGCTGGCGATGGGGGGCAAGTAAAGTTGCTTTTGCTCTTCGCTGCCATGGCGCAGAACCGCGCCCATGACGTACATCTGCGCATGGCAGGCGCCGGGATGGCCGCCGGAGCGGGAAACCTCCTCGAGGATGGCCGCGGCCTCCAGCACCCCAAGCCCGGTGCCGCCGTAGGCCTCCGGAATCAGGGCCGTCAGATAGCCGCTTTCGGTCAATTCGCGGACAAAATCCGTCGGATAGCTCTGTGTCCGGTCGAGACGGAGCCAGTAGTCCTCGTCATAGCCTTTGCACAGGGCGCGCACCCCTTCGCGGATGGCGTTCAGGTGCTCCTGCTTTTCATCGTCGTTCAACACCGCGCGTTCTCCTGGTTTGTTCCGTCAACGGACGGCGGGCGCCCGTGTCGGCTTCGAGGGACAGGATGATATTCCATTGCGGCGTGGAAGGAAAAATATAAATATTCCGCCGGATGAGGGCCTCTAATCCTCTGAAATATACAGTCTTTTTTACCCACACAAAATGTCCGGTAATTATCGTTTCAAATTCCCCTTTTCTATGATAACTGTATCGCGTTTCCGGTTACATTAGGAAATGTTGAAATACGGCTTGAAACTTGGCCTGGACTGATTTACGCACTCGACATGTAGATAACGGTAGCGACTTGACAGAAACAGTCCTCCACATTCCCACCGAGCCGGAGTCGGCCCCGAACGTCTTGGCGATGCGCCATGACGGGACGGTTTCGGCGAACCATTTGAAGAGAAACGGAGCCAAAAAATGACCGATCATGCCGGTCCGATGACTTCCGCACCCGTCCCCGTCTATAACGACGAGGCCATCCGCAAGTTTGTCATCGCCACCATTTTCTGGGGTGTCGTCGGCTTTGCCGCCGGTGTCCTGATTGCTTTTCAGCTCGCCTTTCCGGCCCTGAATCTGGATCTGGAATGGACGTCCTTCGGGCGACTGCGCCCGGTTCACACGTCCGCTGTCATCTTCGCTTTCGGCGGCAACATCCTGTTCGCCTCGTCGCTGTACATCGTCCAGCGCACCAGCCGCGTTCAACTGTTCGGCGGCGACGGACTGGCGCATGTGATTTTCTGGGGCTATCAGGCGTTCATCGTCATGGCCGCCCTCAGCTACGTGCTCGGCTATTCCCAAAGCAAGGAATACGCCGAACCGGAATGGTTCATCGATCTGTGGCTGACCGTGGTCTGGGTGCTCTATCTGGTCTCTTTCGCCGGCACCATCTGGATCCGCAAGGAAAAGCACATCTACGTCGCCAACTGGTTTCTGCTCGCCTTCATCGTCACCGTCGCCATGCTGCACATCGTCAACAACCTGGCGGTTCCGGTTTCGTGGACGGGGGCGAAGAGCTACATTCTGTGGAGCGGCGTTCAGGACGCCATGACCCAGTGGTGGTACGGCCATAACGCCGTCGGCTTCTTCCTGACCGCAGGCTTCCTGGGCATCATGTACTATTTCATCCCGAAACAGGCGGAACGCCCGGTGTATTCCTATCGCCTGTCGGTGGTTCACTTCTGGTCCATCACCTTCCTCTACATCTGGGCCGGACCGCACCACCTGCACTACACGGCGCTGCCCGACTGGACGCAGACCCTGGGCATGACCTTCTCGGTGATGCTGTGGATGCCGTCCTGGGGCGGAATGATCAACGGCTTCATGACCCTGTCGGGCGCCTGGGACAAGCTGCGCACGGACCCGATCCTGCGCTTCCTGGTCACCTCGGTCGGTTTCTACGGCATGAGCACCTTCGAAGGGCCGCTGATGTCCATCAAGGCCGTCAACTCGCTCAGTCACTACACGGACTGGACCGTCGGCCACGTGCATTCCGGCGCTTTGGGCTGGAACGCCTTCATCACCTTCGGCGCGCTTTACTACCTGGTGCCGAAACTGTGGGGCCGCGAGCGTCTGTATTCGCTGCGCCTGGTCAACACCCACTTCTGGATCGCCACCATCGGCATCGTGCTCTACATCTCGTCCATGTGGGTGTCCGGCATCATGCAAGGCCTGATGTGGCGGACCTATGACGAACTGGGCTTCCTGCAGTACTCGTTCATCGAAACGGTGGAAGCCATGCATCCGTACTATGTCATTCGTGGCCTGGGCGGCTTGCTGTTCCTCATCGGCTCCATTCTGATGGTCTTCAACCTGTACAAGACCATCAAGGGCGATACCCGCAACGAAGCCCCCATCGGCGGGGCCGCGGCAGCGGCCGGCAACTAGGGGCAGGAGAAAGACAATGCATAAAATTCTCGAAGTCAACGTCGTCCTCCTGACCGTCGCCATCCTGGTCACCGTCGCCATCGGCGGCCTGGTGCAGATCGTCCCCCTTTACACGGTGGAAAGCACCATCGAAAAGGTCGACGGCGTGCGGCCCTATTCGCCGCTGGAACAGGCCGGCCGCAACATCTATCTGCGCGAGGGCTGCTACCTTTGCCACAGCCAGATGATCCGTCCCTTCCGGGACGAGGCGGAACGCTACGGCCACTACTCGCTGGCGGCGGAAAGCATGTACGACCATCCCTTCCAGTGGGGTTCCAAGCGGACCGGGCCCGATCTGGCCCGGGTCGGCGGCAAGTACTCCAACGACTGGCACGTGGCGCACATGATCGATCCGCGCAGCGTCGTGCCGGAATCGATCATGCCCGGATACGGTTTCATGGCCGACAGGGAGCTCGGCTACCTGAACATGGACGAGCATCTGGCGACCCTGCGCATCGTCGGCGTTCCCTACACCGACGAGCAGATCAAGAACGCGCTCGCCGACGTGGCCGTCCAGGCAAACGGCGAGGAAGGCGACGTGGATGCCTTCCTGGCCCGCTACCCGAAAGCCGCCATCGGCGATTTTGACGGCAACCCGGACAAGATCACCGAGTTGGACGCCATCATCGCCTACATGCAGGTCCTGGGCAAGATGGTCGACTTCACCACCTACAAACCCGAACTGAACCGGCGTTAGAGGAGGCAACCATGTCATTGGAAACCCTTTACGAAATCGCCCGTTCAACCTGGGTTGTCTGGATGGTGGTGTTGTTCAGCGCCATCGTGTTGTGGGCCTTTCTGCCCCGAAACAAGAAACGTTTTGAAGAAGACGCCAAGATCATCTTCAAAGACGAAGCAAACGGAGCTTAATCATGGCTAACGTGGAAAAAGACCCGATCTCTGGCCAGGAAACCACCGGCCATGAATGGGACGGCATCAAGGAACTCAACACGCCGATGCCGAAATGGTGGCTCTATCTGTATTACGCCACCATTGTCTTCTCTCTCGGCTACTGGGTCGTCTACCCGGCCTGGCCGACCCTTTCGGGCTACACCAAGGGCGTTTGGAATTATTCCTCCCGCGCGGCCCTGGACGCCGATCTGGCGGCCCTGAAGGAAAGCCGTTCCGCCTGGACGTCGAAGTTCTCGGCCATGACCGTTGATGAGATCGGCGGGGACACCCAGCTTCTCAACTACGCCATGTCCGGCGGCAAGATCATCTTCGCCGAAAACTGCGCCCCCTGCCACGGCACGGACGGCGCCGGTGCGCCCGGATATCCGGTGCTGGCCGACGACGACTGGATCTGGGGCGGCACCCGCGAAGACATCTACGCCACGGTCAATTACGGCATCCGCACCGACCACGACGACTCCCGTGACAGCTCCATGCCCGCGTTCCTGGGCGACGAGTTGCTGGAAAAAGACCAGATCGCCGATGTGGCGGCGCACGTGCTGTCGCTTTCCGGCGGACCGGCCAACGCCAACGGCGCGGCGATTTTCGCCGAACAGTGCGTCGACTGTCACAGCGAGGACGGCACCGGCAGCACGGAAGTCGGCGGCCCGAACCTGGCCGACAGCCTGTGGCTGTACAGTACCGGCGCAGACGGCGTCGCGGCCCAGATCGGCAATCCCAAGCACGGCGTCATGCCGGCCTGGGTGGATCGTCTCAGCGATGTTGAAATCAAGCAGGTCAGCCTGTACGTTCACTCGCTGGGCGGCGGCCAATAACGAACCGGCTTAAGCCGGACCAAATAATCATCACAGGAGGGGGGATTGCGGCAAACGTCGCAATCCCCTCCTCTTGTCCGGGGCAATCGACCAAGATGGATATGAACGCAAATCAGACACAACAGACGGGCCCGGCGGACGAAGGCCCGCTTTACGCCAGCCGGGTGAAGATTCACCCGAAACGCATTTCCGGCACTTTTCGGAGCCTCAAATGGTCCGCCCTGGCCGTGCTGCTCGGCATCTATTACGGCCTGCCCTGGCTGCGCTGGGACCGGGGCCCGGAAATGCCCGACCAGGCGATTCTCGCGGATGTCGCCGGGCGGCGGCTGTTCTTCTTCGAGATCGAAATCTGGCCGCAGGAAATCTATTACCTGACCGGCCTGCTGATCATCGGCGCCATCGGCCTGTTTCTGGTCACCGCCCTGGCCGGGCGGGTGTGGTGCGGCTTCGCCTGCCCGCAGACCATCTGGACCGACCTGTTCATGCTGGTCGAACGCTGGGTCGAAGGCGACCGCATCAAGCGCATGCGCATGGACGCCGCGCCCATGAGCCTGAACAAGCTGTGGCTGCGCACCGTCAAGCACAGTATCTGGATGCTGATTTCCCTGGTCACGGGGGGCGCCTGGATCATGTATTTCGTCGACGCCCCGACCCTGGCCATGGAATTCGTCACCGGCGAGGCGGGGACGACGGTGTACGGCTTCACCGCCCTGTTCACCGTCACCACCTATCTGCTCGCCGGGCACGCCCGGGAGCAGGTTTGCACCTACATGTGCCCCTGGCCCCGTTTCCAGGGGGCCATGTTCGACGAGGATTCCCTGATCATCACCTACGAGGACTGGCGCGGCGAACCACGCGGCAAGGCGAAGGAAAAGGACAGCGGCAATCTCGGCGACTGCGTCGACTGCAATCTGTGCGTCAACGTCTGTCCGACCGGCATCGACATCCGCAACGGCCAGCAGATGCAGTGCATCGGCTGCGCCCTTTGCATCGACGCCTGCAATTCCATCATGACCAAGCTGGGCAGGCCGAAAAATCTGATCGCCTACGACTCCATCGCCAACAACAACGCCCGCGCCGAGGGACGCCCCACCAGCAAGCGCCTGGTCCGCCCCCGAACCATCATCTACGGCGCCATCCTGGTCCTGGTCATGGTCGCCATGGTCTACGGCCTGGCCACCCGCCCCAATGTGGAGGTCAACATCCAGCGCGACCGCTCGCCCCTGTTCGTTACCCTGTCCGACGGCAACATCCGCAACGGCTACACCTTCAAGATCCTCAACATGGAACAGCGCGACCGGGTTTTCCATCTTCGGACCGGACGGGTGCCGGGCGCGTCGCTCACGGTCATCGGCGTCGAAAAGAAAGGCGCGTCCCACGTGTTCCTCAACGTCAAGTCCGATGCGGTTGGAACTTTTCGTGTCTTTGTCCGTGCTCCGGCTGATAAGCTGAAGCAGGAAGTCACGGATATGGAGTTCGTGTTGACCGATATGGGCAACGGCGAGGACACGGAGCAGCATTCGTTCTTCTACGGACCGAAAAAGTAATGGATACATCCATGGCCGGAGAAAACCCATCGAGCAAAAAACCGTTGTGGATCCTCATCGCCGCCTTTTCCACGGCGCTGATCGCTAATGGGTTTCTCGTCTATTTCGCCCTCGGCACCTGGACCGGCCTGGAGACGGAACAGCATTACGTCAAGGGCCTCGCCTACAACGACAATCTCGCCGGAGCCGAACGCCAGCAGGCCCTGGGCTGGGCCCCGCGCCTGACGACGGAATTCGCGTCCGGCGACGGGCTTTCCGGCGTTTTCCGGGTTCGTTTCAACGACGGAAGCGGCGCGGCGGTGAACGGCCTGGACGTGCGCATCGCCGCCTCCAGGCCGACCCATGACGGTTACGACCGGACCTTCATCGCGACGCCGGCCGGCGGCGGCGTCTACGAAGGCGACTTTTCCCTGCCGCTGAAAGGGCAGTGGGATTTCCGCATTCTCGCCTGGCGCGGGGACGACCACTTCCAGCACGTCGAACGAATCGAGACCCCCTGACAGATGACCGGGTGCCGGCACTGCGGCCTCGAGGTCCCCGCCGACGACCCCGTCGGTGACGCCTTTTGTTGCCAGGGCTGTCGGGCCGCCTACGAACTGGTGCAGGGGATGGGGCTGGAGGCCTACTACCGCCGCCGTACCCTCGACCCGGACGAAGCGGCGCCCCGTCCCGACGCCATGGACCTGCCTCGCGATTACGCCGCCTACGTCGACGAGGGCGCGGACGGCGTCTCGACCCTGCACCTGATGGTCGGCGGCCTGCACTGCGCCGCCTGCGTCTGGCTGATCGAAACCGTGCTGACCCGTTCGCCCGGCGTGGTCTCGGCCCGTCTCAACATGACAACCCGGCGCCTCGCCGTCAGTTGGCGCACCGGCGAGGTGGACGCGGACCGGCTGGTCGGGCAAATCGCCTCGCTCGGCTACCGTCTCGCCCCCTACGACCCGGCCCTGCTGGAGCAAGAGACCGCCGAACGGCAGAACTTCCTGCTCAGGACCATGGCCGTCGCCGGTTTCGCCGCCGGCAACGTCATGCTGCTGTCGGTCTCCATCTGGTCGGCCAGTGGCGACGACATGGGACCCTCCACCCGAAGCCTGCTGCACTGGCTTTCGGCCCTGATCGCCCTGCCGACCACCGCTTACGCCGGGCAGCACTTCTTCCTTTCCGCCCTCGCCGTGCTCAGGCTCGGGCGCATGAACATGGACGTCCCCATTTCCCTGGCGCTGATCCTGACCGCCGGAATGAGCCTGTTCGAGACCATCCGGGGCGGCGAGCATGTCTATTTCGATTCCGTTCTCACCCTGCTCTTCTTCCTGCTCGTCGGCCGCTATCTGGACCAGCGGGCCCGGGGCCGGGCGCGGGCCGTGGGCGAACATCTGCTGTCGCTGTCCGCATCCGCGGCGACCGTCATCGGCGAGGACGGCAAGCCCACCGTCGTGCCGCCCGCCGACGTGCGCCCGGGCATGACCGTGCTGGCCGCCGTCGGCGAGCGAATCGCCGTCGACGGCCGCGTCGTCGAGGGGGAAAGCGAGGTCGACCGTTCCCTGATCAGCGGCGAGACCCTGCCCGTCGCCGTCGCCCCCGGAGACAGGGTCGAGGCCGGGGCCCTGAACATCTCCGGCCCCTTGCGGCTCAGCGTGACGGCGGCGGGCGAAGACACCCTGCTGGCCTCCATCGTCCGCCTGATGGAGGATGCGGAGCAGGCGAAATCCCGCTACGTCACCCTGGCCGACCGGGTCGCCCGGCTTTACGCCCCGGTGGTCCATCTGATGGCCCTGCTAACCTTCACGGGCTGGCTGCTGTTCACCGATGTCGGCTGGCAACAGGCGTTGCTCCATGCCGTCGCGGTGCTGATCATCACCTGCCCCTGCGCCCTGGCGCTGGCCGTGCCGACGGTGCAGGTGGTCGCCAGCGGACGCCTGTTCAAGCGCGGCATCCTGTTGAAGTCCGGCTCCGCCCTGGAACGCCTCGCCCTGGCCGACCGGGTGGTGTTCGACAAGACCGGCACCCTGACCATCGGCCGCCCCCAATTGCTCGATCCGGAAGAGCACGGCGGGGCCCTGACCCTGGCCGCCTCCCTGGCCGCCAGCAGTCGCCATCCCCTGTCCCGGGCCCTGACCGCCGCCGCCGGACCCGTCGCCGCCGCCGCCGGAGTGGCGGAAATTCCCGGGCGCGGGCTCGTCCTCGATACCGAAGAAGGCGAAATCCGCCTCGGCCGGGGGGATTGGTGCGGCGCGCCGTCCCCCTCGGACGGCGGCGAGCCGGAACTGTGGCTGGCCCGGCCCGGACACGAACCGCACCGCTTCCGCTTTACCGACGCCCTCAGGCCCGACGCCGGGGAAACCGTGGCCGCCCTGAAACGGCTGGGCCTCGAGCCGGAACTGCTGTCCGGCGACCGGGAAACCGTGGTCGCCCGCATCGCCCGGGCCTCGGCCATGGAACGCTGGCGGTCCCGGGCCCTGCCCGCCGACAAGGTGGCCCGGCTGGAAGAGCTGAAACGGCAAGGTCACACCCCGCTGATGGTCGGCGACGGCCTCAACGACGCCCCCGCCCTGGCCGCGGCGGCGGTGTCCCTGTCGCCGTCCAGCGCCGCCGACATCACCCAGAACGCCGCCGACATCGTCTTTCAGGGCGACCGCCTGGGCCCGGTCGTCGAGGCCCTGGAGACGGCGCGGCGGGCCGGCGTGCTTGTCAAACAGAACATCGGCTTTTCTTTCCTGTATAATGCCCTGACCATCCCCTTGGCGGTCACGGGCCACGTCTCGCCGCTGCTGGCCGCCGTCGCCATGTCGTCGTCGTCCCTGGTGGTCATCGTCAACGCGCTCCGGCTGGCGAGATAACGAGATAAGAAAGGAAAGGCCGTGGATATTCTGCTCTATCTGATCCCCATCGCCCTGGTGCTCGGCATCGCCGCCCTGGCCGCCTTCCTGTGGTCCCTGAAATCCGGCCAGTTCGAAGACATGGAAGGTGCCGCCAACCGAATCCTGTTCGATGAGGAGGAGGGGGCGGGAGCGAGGGAAAAGAAACCTGCCGCAAATGACGATGACCCCGCCGGCGGAAAGCAATGATGAAGGCAAATACTCATGGCAACGGAGAACCGTATCTGGTACCCGTGGCTCCAGGCCCCACACTGACACAGTGGGGACACATATATCTGTATTCCACCAAACAGGTTCGCCACTCATGTCAGTAAACCTTGACTCGCTGCTACGGCAAGCCGTTGACAACCACAACTCGGGCAACCTTCAGGCCGCCGAATCCCTCTACAGGGAAATTCTCAGGCATAAACCCAGTCATCCGGACGCCAACAACCTGTTGGGAATGGTCGCCTTTCAGGCCGGCCAGCCCGAACAAGCCATACCGTTCATTGCAAAAGCGATAAAAAAACGCCCGAAAGTGGCCGAATTTCATCGTAATCTGGGCATCATCCTCGCCACTCTGGAACGTGACGACGAGGCGCTGAAAGCGTTTCGAAAAGCCCTTTCTCTAAAGCCGGACTTTGCCGAAGTTCATTATAATGTCGGTAATGTGAAATATGCGAAAGGGCTGATGGAAGAAGCTCTCGCCGCTTATCGCAAGGCCATAAAACATCATCCGGGGTATGTCGAAGCGCATGAAAACATGGCCGGCATCCATCTGGTGCAAGATCAAACGGACGAAGCCATTGCCGCTTATCGTTATGTTCTCGATCTGGCGCCCCATTCCGCCAAGGCCCATTTCAATCTTGGGTCGGCCCTGGCCAAGGGAAGCCGGTTCGAAGAGGCCCTGGAAGCATTTGACCAGGCCCTGCAAGCCGACTCACAATACCCGGCGGCTCATAATAACCGCGGTAACGCCCTGGCGGCTTTGGGCAGACTGGAGGACGCCTTGTCGGCCTATCGGGAGGCCCTGGAGCTACGGTCCGATTATGCGGAGGCCCTGGTCAACGCCGCTTCCGTCCTCGCCGACCTGGAACAAATGGATGAAGCGATTGATTTTCTCCGGCGAGCCATCGAGCTGGACGGAAGCGATCCCAACGCCCATTTCAACCTTGCCAATCTTCTCGTGGAACAGGGCCAATTGGACGCCGCCACTGCCTCGTATCACCAGGTTCTGCGCATCGACCCCACCTTCGCCGACGCCTTTCATCTTCTGATGCAGGCGAACAAGCAGACCGATTATGGCGAAGACATCAAGACGATGGAGGAACGCTTTCAAGAAGAAGGCCTCGATGAAAAAGACAAAATGCTTATGGGTTTCGGGCTCGGCAAAGCCTTCGAGGACCTGAAGGACTATGACAAGGCCTTTGATTTTTTGTTATCGGCGAACCAACTGAAAAGGCAGTCATATTCTTATTCAATCGAGAAAGACAAAGCCCATTTCGAGCAGATTGCGGAAATGTTCGTCCCGGCCTTTCTGAAGCAATTCGCCGGTGCGGGAAATCCCTCGACAACACCGATCTTCATACTCGGCATGCCCCGTTCCGGCACCAGCCTGGTTGAACAGATTTTGGCCTCCCACCCCATGGTCTCTGGGGCGGGAGAATTAATGGCGATTACGATGGCCTACGAGCGGCTCAAGACAGAGACTGCCGGCTTCGACTCCCTGAGTCCCGAGGATTTCAGACAAATCGGAAATGACTACCTGAAACAATTGCCGGATCCTGCCGAAGGTGTTGCGCACATCACGGATAAACTCCCTCACAATTTCCTATATATAGGCCTCATCAAATTGGCCTTGCCCAACGCCAAAATCATCCACTGCCGACGTGATCCCGTCGATACATGCCTTTCCATCTTCAAAAACATTTTCATCGGCAAGCATCCCTATGCCTATGACCTGAAGGAATTGGGCGCCTATTATACTTTTTATTTTGCGATGATGGAGCATTGGCGGGAAGTCCTGCCGGGCTATGTTCACGAACTTCGGTACGAAGACATGGTGTCCGATCCCGAGCCGCAGATCAGGAACCTTCTGGAAGCATGCGGCCTCCCCTTCGACCCGGCCTGCTTGGCGTTCCACAAAACCGAACGCCGCGTCAGGACCGTCAGCGTCTCTCAGGTCAGGCAGCCCATTTACCGGGATTCGGTCAAGCTGTGGGAACACTATCGGGACCACTTGATCCCCTTGTTCAGGGCGCTTGACGGACACTGATGCCACGCCCCCGGAAAGTGTGTTATTTTTGCCACTTCCCCCCATGAAGGTTGCACCAATTATGCAACAACGGTTTGACGAATCGCGCGCCGCGCCTATAGATTAACTCCTTAGTAGGGAGCCTAGAAGGTGTGCCATAAATACAATAGGTCATCCGGACCGCTTCCCGAGGTATTGTACCGCTAATCAAACACTCTTATGAGAGAAGGGAATTCCAATGAGTAAGTTTCGTTTAATGATGATGAGCACCGCCGCCCTGGGAATGGCCGGTGTCGCCATGTCCACCGCTTCCGCCGGTGAAGTCGAAAAGTCCGCTTCCTTTAGCGGCCATGTCAACCGTGTCGTCGGTATCGTCGACAACGGTCAAGCCACCACCATTTCCGCCAAGGACAACGGCACCTCCGGTTCGCGTTTCCGTTTCGACGCCAGCGCCAAATCCGACGACATGACCATTTCCGCGAAGACGGAACTGGGCGCTTCCGGTACCGGTAACACCGACGCCAACGCTCAGGCCGCTTCCAGCATCAGCCTGCGTCATTCCTACATTTCCATCAACAACTCCGCCGGCACCCTGACCGTTGGTCACACCAGCGGTTCCGCCGACGCCGGCGTCGGCCAGAACAGCAAGTCCGGCGCCGCCTGGTACGGCACCATGAACTACAGCGGTTCTCCCGTTTCCAGCGCTGGCTTCGTCTCCACCACCAACGCCGCCGCTGCTAACGCCGGTGCTGAGGAAACCGGCCTCACCACCGTGACCGGCTACCTGGCGGGTACCTCCACCGGTCGTGGCAACGTCATCAAATATGACTCACCCGACATGAACGGTTTTGACTTCTCCGCCAGCATCCGCGGTGGCTCGACCGGTAGTGCCAACGAACAGGCCGAATTCTTCGCCAGCTACGGCGCCGACTTCGACGGCACCGCCGTTGACATCCAGGGCGCCTACGCCGCCACCTCGGGCAATAGCACCACCAACGATAGCCAGTGGCATGTCAGCGTGGCCGGCGAACTGGCCAGTGGCCTGAACGCCGCCATCGGTTACGGTGAAAACGAAAAGAAAGCTGCGGCGACTAACGACGTTGAAATCTTCTTCGCCGAACTGGGTTACGACATGACCGACGTCAGCGATCTCGGCGCCACGGGCGTCAACATTCAGTTCATGGACCAGGACTACAGCGTCAGCAACACCAGTGAGTACCAGGTCATTGGCATCAACGTCAGCCAGAGTCTGGCCGATTACGGCACCACGGTCTACGGCGGTGTTTCGCAGCAGTCCTACAGCGTGTCCGGCACCACCTACGAAGACATCAACTCCGGCTGGGTCGGTATCAAGGTTGTCTTCTAAGGCGGCTGAACTGCCAAATATCGGGTAAACATGAGGATGTTTGTCAGGGTCTTTCCGGTTCTGTTGGTGATATCATCGCTTATCATCACCGGGTGTGTAACGCCCAGGCCGGCCAAGAAGGATCCTACACAAAGCGGAATGTTTACCGGCAAGAGCGGCAAACTCGTCATTTACAGCAACAAGACGCGTAAACGGCGATAATCCCTCAAGCCAACCAGTTAATCCCCGGCAGCGGAAACGTTGCCGGGGATTTTCTTTTGTGGTTATCATGGTGCCCTGTTTTTTTCAGCGGATGAGGCCAATTCATGCGCAGCATCATTGTCGGCATCGTCATCGGCAGCGTGATCGGCGTCATGGTCGGAACCACGGTGATCGCACCGCGCCTGAACACTGCCGGGCAAACCCCGGCAGACGCTCCCCCTGTCCGCCCCACCGCCCCGCTCGCCGAAGCCGCGCCCGCCGCCACCCTGGCCCCTGCGGCCCCGGAACGCCCGGTCACCCGCTGGCGCATGGCCAGCGCCTTCCCGTCCAGCCTGCCCGTCCTCGGGGACCTGGCGACACGGCTCGGCCGCCGGCTCTGGCGGATTTCCGACGGCGGCATGGAACTGCGCCTTTTCGAGCCGGGAACCCTGGTCCCCGCCCCGGACCTGTTCGAGGCCGTGGCCTCCGGGACCGTCGACGCCGCCTTCTCCTCCCCCGCCATGTGGAGCGAACGGGAGCCGGCCCTTCATCTGTTGTCCTCCCTCCCCTTCGGCCCGCCGCCACGGGAATACCTCGCCTGGACCTATTCCGGCGGCGGCCTTGGCTTTTGGGACGATCTCTATCACCCGTTGGGCGTTCACGGCATCCCCTGCGGCCTCATCGGCCCCATGCCGACAGGCTGGTTCAAGCGACCGTTCAACAACACGGACGACCTCAAGGGCCTGAACATCCGGGCGTCGGGCCTGGGCGCGCGGGTGCTTGAGACACTCGGCATGCGCACGCACGGCCTCGACGACGCCGACGTCTTCTTCGCCCTGGAAAGCGGCGCCATCGACGCCGCCGAGTTCTCCCTGCCCGCCATCGACCTGAAACTGGGCCTACACCAGCTTGCCGGCCACTATTATTTCCCCGGCTGGAGCCGCCCGGCCAGCTTTTACGAACTGCTCATCAACAAGGAAAAATGGGACTCGCTGGGCAAGGCGAAACGGTCGCAAATCACCGCCGCCTGCGGCGACAACGTCCGCCACGGACTGGCCGAGAGCGAGGCGGCCCAATACCGGGCCCTGAAGGAACTGACGAAACGGGGAACCACCCTCCAGCGCCTGCCCGCGGCCGTGATCGACCGCCTCGAGACGGCATGGCGTCAGGTCGCCGCCGAACAGGCCGCCGCCGACGCCAAATTCCGCCGGGTTTACGAGTCGTTGAGAGAATTTCGCGCCAACTACGCCATTTGGAACGAACTGGCCCGCCCTTGACCCCTTCTCTGAACGACGCCCAAGCCCTTTAGCCGGAGGCATCGGCGAAGCCTCAAACATCATCGCATACTGTTTCTCTTCCAACCGGGACATGCCCCTGATTTTCGATACCGCTTTAGCGATGCGCCTCGCGATGATCAATTTGCAGGAACGCCGCTATCGAATCGGTTGATGCTTGCCTATGAATGAACGGGAGCAGTCCTGAACCCCTTGCCCTTTTTCCCTCGAAACAACCCGCTCTCTCATCAATCCAGTGCTTGACGGCATGGTCCCGTCGCTGCTATGGACGAAACGCTTGGTGTTCCGACGCCGAAGGCCGAAGGCTTAAATGGGAACCCGGTGAGCCGTACCCATCAGGGAGCAAAACCGGGGCTGTACCCGCAACTGTGTTCAGGAGGGAGCGTATCGCTCCCGGCAACTGTAAGCCAGATTACCTGCCAGGCATAACGAAACCCTTTAGTTGGGCGGGTGTCCCAATGGGAGATACGATTATGCCTTCGCAAAATGCCGCGGTCGAAAGCCGCGCCGAATTCAACCTTACCTCCGTCAGCACGTTGCACCACCTGATCGCCGTCGGTGTCGCCTGCGCCGGATTGTGGACCATCATCGTCGCGACCTTCGGCGCCTAAGCGCGCACCTGGCTCATGACCAAGACCCTGTTGCTTCGCGCCGACGGGCTCACCCTCGGCTACCGGGACACAGCCGTCGTCCGGGATGTCCGCTTCGAGCTCGCCCGTGGCGACGTTCTCGCCGTCGTCGGCCACAACGGGTCCGGCAAATCGACGCTGATGAAAACCCTGCTGGGCGCCCTGCCGCCACTTTCGGGCACCCTCGACTGGCCCGACGGACGGCCGGGAACCATCGCCTATCTGGGACAGCGAACCGAATTCGACAGCCGTTTTCCCATCAGGGTCAGGGATCTGGCGGCGATGGGCGCCTGGCCCGGGCTGGGGTTCCTGGGCCGGATCGACGGCCGATGCCGGAGCCGCATCGAGGCCGCCCTGGAGCGCACCGGCACGGCCGGAATCGCCGACATGCCGCTGCACAAACTGTCGGCGGGACAGTTGCAGCGGGCCCTGTTCGCCCGCACCATGGTTCAGGACGCGCCGCTGATCCTCCTGGACGAGCCCTTCACCGCCATCGACCAGACGACGGAAGCGGCCTTGCTGGCCCTGATCGACGGCTGGGCTGCGGAAGGCCGGACGGTGATCCTGGTGCTGCACGATCTTTCGGCGGTCCTGCAGCATTGCACCTCGTCCCTTCTGCTCGGTAACGGCGGCGCCCGCTTCGGCGGGCCGAGGGAGACCCTGACCCCGGCAGGCCTCATCGATCACGGATATCTGTCGCCCAGTCAGGCGGCATGGATCGAGGACATGTACCGGCAAACGGAGGCTCCCCATGTTTGAATGGCTCGACTACGCCTTCATGACCCGGGCGCTGACGGCGACGACGGTGCTGAGCTTTTCCGTCGCGCCGGTGGGCGCGTTCCTGGTCCTCAGGCGGCTGTCCCTTGCCGGCGAGGCCATGGCTCACGCCATCGTGCCCGGAATCGTCATTGCCTTCGTCGTCGCGGGCCTGTCGGTGGCCTCGATGATCATCGGCGGCCTGACGGCCGGGATCGTGGTCGCGGCGTTGACCAGCCTGCTCGCCCGCCTGACGATCATCCGCGAGGATGCGAGCCTCGCCTCCCTTTATCTGATCGCCCTGGCACTGGGGATTTTCATCCTGTCGGCCGCCGGTTCGGCGGTGCCCCTGAAAAGCTTCCTGTTTGGATCGATCCTGGGCATCGACGACGAAACCCTGATCCTGATCGGCGCCACGGCGACGGTCACGTTGGTCAGTTTCGCGCTGATCCTCAGGCCGCTGATCACCAACACCATCGACCCGGTTTTTCATGAAAGCCAATCGAGGCGCCCGGGCCTTGTCACCCAATGGTTCATGTTCCTCGTCGTGCTCAATCTGTTGGGCGCGTTCAAGGCCCTCGGCACCCTGATGGCGGTCGGGTTGATGATCCTGCCCGCCACCGCGGCGCGCTATTGGACTTCGACCATCACCGGCTACCTGACGGTGACCTTTCTGTTCGCCCTGTCGAGCTGCTGGGCCGGGCTGATCGTCTCCTTCTACCTGCCGGACGTGCCGTCGGGCCCGGCCATCGTCCTGGTGGCGGCCGTGTTTTTCATCCTCAGCCTGGCCCTCGCCCCGCAGGGATTCCACGCCGGATTGCACCTCAACCCATTTCGCAAACGCGCCCCCAACGACGGAAACGAAGCCCATGAAGAAATTCGCTAAATGCCTGCTGATCGCGGCCCTGACCCTCGCCTCCCTGCCGGCGGCGGCGCAGAACGGGCCCAGGGTGGTCGCCAGCTTCTCCATCCTTGGCGACATGGTCCGCCAGGTGACCGGCGGCCTGGCCGAGGTCACGGCCATCGTCGGTCCGGATGCGGACGCCCACGTCTACACCCCCAACGCCGGGGACGCCAAGGCCGTGGCCGGGGCCGATGTGATTTTCGTCAACGGTTTGGGATTTGAAACCTGGTCGCGAACCCTGATCGAAACCTCCGGCGGCAAGGGCCGGGTCTTCATCGCCACGGAAGGTCTGACGCCGCTGAAGATCGACGGCAAGGTCGACCCCCATGCCTGGAACGCCCTTCCCAACGGCATCGTCTATGTCGCCAACATCGCCGACGCCATGGCCGAGGCCGACCCGCAAAACGCCGAGGCCTACAGGACCAACGCCAGGGCTTACACCGACAGGCTGAAGGCCTTGCACGAGCGGGCCCTCGGCGAACTGAAGAAACTTCCCGCCGACCGGCGCACGGTGGTCACCGCCCACGACGCCTTCGGCTATCTGGCGGATGCCTACGGCCTGACGTTCCTGGCCCCGGTCGGGATCGACACGGAAGCAGAGCCCTCGGCCAGGGACCTGGCCGCGCTGATCGATCATCTGAAGACCGTCAACGCCGGTGCGCTGTTCGTCGAGAACATCACCAGCCCGGCCCTGGTTCGCCAGATTGCCCGTGAAACCGGGATCGAGATCGGCGGACGGCTGTTTTCCGACGCGCTATCCGAGCGGGGCGGCCCGGCGACCAGTTATGAGGCCATGTTCGAGCATAACCTGAACGCCCTGATCCAGGCGCTGGGCGGGCACTCATGAGCCGGGCCCGGGAATTGGGACTTCCCTTCCCCGGCGACCCCGGCCCCTTGAACGCCATCACCGATGTCGACGGCGTCGCCGTCGGCTTCAAGACCCTGACCGACCCGTCCCGGGACATGCGCACCGGGGTGACGGCCATCATCCCCCGGCTGCATGAGGAAGAGCCCATGCCGGTCAGGGCCGGCCATTACGCGCTGAACGGCAACGGCGAGATGACCGGCACCCATTGGATCAACGACGCCGGCTACTTCACCGGCCCCGTGTGCATCACCAACACCCATTCCGTCGGCATGGTCCATCACGCCGTCACCGGCTGGATGATCGAGCGCCACGCCGGATACTTCGACGCAGAGCATGCCTGGGCCATGCCGGTGGTGGCGGAGACCTATGACGGTGTCCTCAACGACATCAACGCCCAGCACGTAACGGCGGAAGACGCCCTGGAGGCCCTGAACGGTGCCGACACCGGCGCCGTCGCCGAAGGCTCCACCGGCGGCGGCAACGGCATGATCTGCTATGAATTCAAGGGCGGCACAGGAACTTCATCCCGTCGCACCGCCATCGCCGGGGAAAGCTACACCGTCGGCGCCCTCGTGCAGGCCAACCACGGTATTCGGCCCTGGCTCAACATCCTGGGGAAACCCGTCGGCGCCCTGATGCCGGAAGGCCGCCTGCTGGAACAGGAAACCGGATCGATCATCGTCATCCTGGCCACCGACGCCCCCCTGTCCGCCCTGTCGCTTCGGCAAATGGCGAAGCGCGCCGCCATCGGCATCGGCCGCGGCGGCAGCCCCGGCGGCAACAATTCCGGCGATATTTTCCTCGCCTTCTCCGTCGACGATCCCCGGCCCATGCCGCAACGGGACGCGGCCCTCATAGAGAGGCGGGAGTTGAACGGCGAACTGGCCGACCCCCTCTACCTGGCGGCGGTGGAATCCATCGAAGAGGCTGTGGTCAACGCCCTGGTGGCGGGAGAGGACGTCCCCACGGTCAAGCCCCGGGGCCTGACCTGCCGAGGCCTGGACACCCGCCACCTGGCCGCCCTCTTCACGCCGTAAGGTCGTCGTTCAGCGCAATTGTCCCGTTGGGCTCAAGAAATGGCGTACCCTTCCCGGTTCAGGTCGTCGGCCACTTCGACGATCGCCTCGCGCAGGGTCTCGGCCATAAAGTCGATCTGTTCCTCGGTCAGGACCAGAGGCGGCGACAAAACGTTGAGATGCCCCACCGGCCTGACCAAGAATTCCCGCTTCTGGCAGGCCGCGGCGATGCGGTTGCCGACCTTGACCTCGGCCGGGAACAGTTCCTTGGTTTCCTTGTTGGTCAGGTTTTCCACGCACATCATGAAGTGGCTGCCGCGGACGTCGCCGACGATGGGCAGGTCGGCCAGGGTGGCGAGGCGCTTTTCCAGATAGGGGCCGACCTTGCGAATATGGCCGCACAGGTCTTCCCGTTCCATGATCTCGATGCTCTTAAGCCCGGCGGTGCAGCACACGGGATGGCCGGAATAGGTGAAGCCGTGGGTAAAGAGCCCACACCCCGAGACCAATGAAGGGGAGCCAAAAGGACATTGCCATTGAAAACAGCAAAAGATCAACCCAATCCAGGGCGGAATCATAAATTGCTAACGAAAGGTTAGGAAAGATGGATTCCTTTAG
>CAYFOJ010000014.1:0-79428 GCA_964344645.1 uncultured Thalassospiraceae bacterium | reverse complement strand
TAAGCGAGCATTTCGGCAAAAGAAGCCTCAACCTCTCCATGATACAAATAATCAGGATTCACATATTCGAATAATAGTTCGTCCTTCATGTTGCGGGTAATGTTACCACCAAGGACAAACGGGACATCAGGTGCGACCTGCTTACAGGCTTTTACGATTTCGACGAAAAAACGTATGTTATAAACAAAGCCGCCCGTAGCACAGGCAAAGTAATCCCCGTTCTTCAACCGATTAAAATAATACTCTTTTGGGTATTCAGGTCGATAGGTATCCCAAAAATCAACGTCTATTCCGCATTGCTCAATGACGGAGAGAACATATCCGATTCCCAGAGGCATGAAGGCATAGGGCGGCTTGATCAGCAGTATTTTCTTCAACTTCAGGTGTCCCTACTAAATCAGTTTAGGCCTCACAAACCCATAATCTACTCACGACTAGGATACATCATGCACCATTGGTACGCTGGGCGACCCAGCATCGGGTCAGGTATGGGGCCTCAATCACCCGCTCATTTAACAAGCGTTGTTCCAGATAGCTAATAAACATATCGAAGCGTTCTGGCCCCGCCTGCATTTGAACGTCATTCACTGAACGCCATATTCCGATGTAGCGATCCGCATCCATTCTTTCAACGTGTATTGCTTGCAATTGCAGAACATTCTCGAACAATCCTGTTGCCGGCAACGTATGTGGCAATGCATCGCAGAAGTCAGACCGCCCTGAAGAAACTCGATTCAACTCTGGAACCAATTGATGAAGGTATTCTTCAATTTCGACTAGCAACGGATTGGCCTCAATGTACCTTGGGTTCCACAATGCCGCAAAACAACCGCCGGGGCGGAGAACCCTGTGGATTTCTCTTGTTGCCTGTTCAAAGTCAGTCCAATGAAATGACGAAGCCATCGTCACAAGATCGAAGGAATGGCTTGCCATCCCGGTTTTCTCCGCACTTCCTTTTCGCCACTCTATCCCTGCAGACGACTTTACGGCTTCAGAACGCATATCATCGTTAGGCTCCACGCCGGTTGAACGGCAACCGGTGGTGGCCATCACTCGAGTCCAAATTCCGGTCCCGGAGCCAATATCAAGAAAATCAATGCTGTCCGGACTTTCCTTCATTAATCCGAGAATGGCGTCCCTGACCAAAGAAGAATACCCTGGACGATACATGGCGTAATCAGCCGCCATCCCCGTGTAGTCGGCAAAGCTAACCGGGCTATTCACGTGCTTTTTTCCTTATTGGTGAGGACATCGTATGCTTCAAGAGCATCATCGAGTTTCCCAATCATAACCTGGCCACCGTTAACCATCAACATCCCCATATTGCAGAAAGTTTTCAACAGTGACTCGTTATGCGATGCAAAAACCAGAATTTTCGATTCCTTCATCAGCTTTTCCATCCGCCTCAGGGATTTCTCAAAAAAGCTCTTGTCTCCCGCCCCGAAGACCTCGTCAATCAGTAGAATATCAGGAACGTATGACGTGGAAATGGCGAACGCCAGTCTCGTCCGCATGCCGGCCGAATAGGTCCGCACCGGCATGGTGATAAACTCCTCCAATTCGCAGAAATCAACGATTTCATCAACAAGCTGGCTGATTTGATTATTGCGAAGACCGTAGAGATAATGGGAAATGTAAATATTTTCCAGACCCGAGGCGTCATGATCCAGCCCCATGCCCACCCCCAATAAGGTTCTCACCGTTCCGAAACGCCGAACTTCTCCATCGGTTGGAAAGTAAATCCCGGCCAACACCTTAAGCAAGGATGTCTTTCCCGCCCCATTCGAGCCAATCAGCGCCAGCCTGTCCCCGCCATTCAAAGACAGACTGATATTCTTTATCCCTTCGACAAAGGAGTTGTCAGCATCCGCCGTGTTGATCCGTGACTGGCGGTTAAGGCTGCCGATCATTCCTTTGAGGGAACGCCGGTCACCCCTGAAAATAGGAAAATTCAGCGATACGGAATCGGCTTGAAGATAGGGCTCGCTCACGGCATCACACCCAAAGTGTCAGCGACGTTCTGTAGCGGCGGTAAAACCACACAGCCAGCAGAGAGAGTAGGATCGTCATACCCGTTACGGCGAAAAAAACCTCGTTTTCGGGAACCTTGCCCAGCAGTGGGTCACGCAAGAGGGTCAAATAATGGGTAAAGGGATTATAAAGGGCTATTTCCCCGTACTCCCCCAACATATCCGGATGCCAAATAACAGGAGTCAGCATCATCATCGGCGTCATGATTGCACTTACGGCAGGATGAAGATCACGGTAACGACAGCCCATGAAGCCGAAAATGGTTGAAATCGCCAGCCCGGAAATCAGAATCATGCTTATTGCGACAGGAACATAGAGCAGAGAATAAAGCGTTGGCCATATTCCCGTTACGAGTGCGGCAAGAAGCCAGACCGGCAAATAATGCAAGAACAAGAAAAAGCCACGCATGACGAACCTAAGCAAATGAACGGCTGGAGGCGTGGGCATGGCGACGAGGAGTCCTGAAAATTCGCTGCCCAATACCTCACACGATTGCGTTACATACGATGAGAACCATTGCCAGGATATCAGCCCAATCATCATATATGGCAGATAATTTCGCCAATCCAGTTGGAAAATGATGCTCCAGACCAGGGCCATCAGCGTCATCGCCGTACCCGTCCCGATAACCAGCCACCAGGGTCCGAGTGCCGTGCGGCGATACTTTGTCCTAATGTCATTCAGGGCGAGAAACACCCAAGTGGGCCAACTCATCAGAGCGGCGCCAAATTCGCCGACGGGAGAAAAGGCACTGGAATAATATTCCCGAGTCTCAATCTCGTCCATGAATTGCCTGACTTCGGCAGGGTCCTTCATTATCGGTCCTCAAACACCGTAGAACGTGTTGATTCGTTCCGCCACGTACCCGATCTGGTCTTCGGAAAGATATTGATGATGAGGTAGGGCCAGAACACGCTCACACTGCCTTTCCGCCACCGGAAAGTCACCCTTTCTGTATCCGAACTTCTCGGCCGCCGGTTGAAGGTGCAGCGGAGTTCCATAATACACCATCGCTTGAATACTATGCTTCACAAGATAGTCTTGCAATCTGTCGCGGTCGTCGCATTGAATAATGAATATAACAAAAGCATTTTCTTCATATTCTTTACATTGCGGAATGAAGACTTGCGGCGCCCTGATGAGCTCACGATACAAGTTGGCATTTTTACGCCTCTTGGCGACGACGTCATCCAACCGGGTAAGGCGATACTTCAGAATTTCCGCGTGTAAGACATCCAGACGGGAATTGACCCCGTAAACGGCACAGGTATCCCTGTCAACAAGGCCATGGTTTCGATACAGGCGCACCTTCTCGTTGATAGCGTCATCGTCCGTCAGCAGAAAGCCGCCATCACCCAGGGCATTTAAGTTTTTCAAGGGGTGGGCGGAAATGGCGCCCGCATTGCCAAGGGTCCCGCCATGGCGCCCCTTGTAGCGTGCACCCATACACTGTGCGGAGTCCTCGATGACAAACAAATCGTTACGGTTGGCTATTTCGTTGATCGCATCCATATCGGCTATTCGGCCCGACCAATGAACCGGCATGATGGCCTTTGTCCGATCAGAGATTTTCTCTTCGATCAATTCCGGATTGATGTTTTGGTCGTCGGAAACATCGACATAGACGGGCGTCGCTCCGACATGCGCAATGGCCCCCGAAGTGGCAACAAAGGAAATCGGGGTCGTAATAACTTCATCACCTCGGCCAATCCCAGTCGCCATCAGGGCCATCATCAACGCATCGGTTCCTGAATTCAAACCAATGCAGTGCTTCGCGCCGCTATAGCTTGCGACCTTTTGCTCACAATCATCCAGTTCGGGCGTCATGATCACGTGCCCTTTGGTTAAGGCCCGGTCAATGCAGTCAAGTATCTCTTCCCGTTCCTCTTGGTAGCGTTGCTGTAGATCAACCCAGGAAATTTTAAAATCGCTCATGATCAACCCTTTAAATAATAGCTTGTGACAACCTCAACGACCCGTGACAGTTGACCCTCTGTCAAATGTTGATCGACCGGCAGACTGATCACCTCTTTCGCATGCCGGTCGGCGACCGGGAAATCGCCTTCTTCATGACCGAGGGAACTCAAGGCGTCCTGCAGGTATATTGGTAACGGATAATGAACTTTCGCCTCGATCCCGTGGCTGAGACAGTGCTCATACAGACCGTCACGCTGTTCGGCAAACAGCATATATAACAAATATACATCACGGTCATCCTGACGACGAGGGGGGACACGAAGGCCTTGAACGTTCTTAAAGGCCTCGTCATAGAACCGCGCATTTTTGATGCGCTGCGTAACGATCTCCTCCGTTTGAGGAATAATCCATTTACCCACAACCGCCTGCACGGAATCCAGTCGGCTATTGTAGCCGAGGATTTCCATTTCATCGCGATTCCTCAATCCATGATTTCTCAACATCCTTAACCGTCGATCCAATTCCGGATCATCGGTCACGACGATGCCCCCGTCCCCCCAGACATTGATGATTTTCAGAGGGTGAACGGAAAAACCCGCCGCGGCCCCCCACGTTCCCGCCTTACGCCCTCGCGATTCTCCCAAGAGACTTTGGCATGCGTCTTCAACGACTGGAATATTATGGCGTTCTGCAATTTCATTCACCGCCTTCATATCCGTCACCGAGCCCGATATATGAGCCGGCATTATCGCCTTGGTCCGTGGCGTGATAGCCGCCTCCAACTGACCGACATCCATACAGAAACTGTCATCACAATCAACAAACACGGGAGAGGCCCCCACCTCACAGATGGCTCCAACCGTTGCATAAAAGGTATTTGCATTCGTAATGACTTCGTCGCCACTAAGAATACCCAGCCCCTTTAGCGGGAGCTTCAGTGCGTCCGTACCGGAGCCAACGCCGACCGCGAACCGGGTTCCTATCAAGTCGGCGAACATTTGCTCAAATTCGGCAACAACTTTACCGAGGGTAAAATCTCCGCTCTTCACCAAGAGCCGTAATTCATCAAACACATCATCGACGTTTGCAAACTGTTCCGCCAAAGGGGAGTAACGAACTTCTTGCATTCTTCCTAAATTCCTAACTCATTATCCTACAATGATTTTCAAAGTCAGAATGGCCCTTTAAAAAAGGGATCCGGCACATCAATCGGCAGGTCGGCGCGTTCTTCCGTCAACTTCTGGCAAGCCGCTTCTATCTCTTGCGGGGCCAGATCAACCATCTTCCCGATTTCCCGGGAGATGCTGACCGCGTCCGGGTAAAACCCATGAATCAGGCCACGCGAGCTGGGAGTTGGGTGTTCTCCCATCCCCACTCTGACCGGCGGAACCTTCATACTGGAGAATGCCGCCGATGACATACGCGCGACGATTTCAGCACCGATCCCATAGCTGACCCATCCTGTGTCAATGGTCATTAACCGGCCCGTGCGGATAAGGGATTGGGCAATCAGCTCACAGTTCAGTGGACGGAGGACACGAAGGTCAATGACCTCGACATCAATGCCGAATTTCATCAATGCATCCGCTGCACGCATGGCCTCCAGCGTCATATGAGAGGTCGCGACCACCGTAACATCGGTTCCTTCTCGAATCGCTCGCGGGCCATCCAGAGGAAGTTCGAAATACCCTTCCGGAACATGACTGCTCAGATTGTGCAGCCAGCGGTGTTCGAGGACGACCACTGGGTTTTCATCGGCAATGGCACCAGTCAATAAGCCCTTGGCATCCTCTGCAAACGTTGGCATGACGACCTTGAGCCCGGGAATGTGGGCAAAGGTCGCTTCAAGGCTTTGAGAATGGCCGGGCCCCTGTCCCCACCCCCGTCCAATGACCATGCGCACCACGAGGGGAACTTTATGGATTCCATTGCTGACATAATGAGCCTTAGCTGCGTTATTGAATAGTTGTTCCAAAGCCAGCAGAAAGAATTCAACACGCTGAAAGTTCATGACAGGCCGAAGACCTGCCATGGCGGCACCTATGGCAACACCCGCCAGACCGTTCTCGGCGACAGGCATTTCCAAGACCGCCTTAGCCCCGAATTCATCGGCGATCCCCGCCGTTGTTCCCCAAAGAGAAACGGGATCGTCAATCCCCTCCCCCATTAGAAAAACATCTTCGTTATTCCTGATGCTCTCGGCCAAGCCCTCTCGGACAGCCTGGCCATACGTCATTAGTCTTTCGTTCTTCATGTCGAACACTCAGCATACACATATCGGGACGCATCGTTCAGTTCCGGGAGCGGAGCCGAGCGTGCGAATTCAAAAGCCTGGGAAATCTCCACGTTGAGAGTTTCGGAGATTTCCTCACGGCGCTCCTTTGAAAGGCCGCCCTCTCGGTCAAACATTTCTTCCATTAACTTGACCGGACAGCGCTCCTGCCAGTCATTAAATTCCTCCAGCGTCCGATATCCGGCATGGTTATCAAAATTAGGTCCACAATGCTCTCTCCAACGATAGGTGTTGAGCGAGACAAAGGCTGGTCCATTTCCATCGCGGATATATGTCACGGCCTCCCGGCATGTTGCATAGGAGGCAAAAACGTCATTGCCATCAGCCTCCCATGAGGGAATGCCATGAGCCTTCGCCACATCGCACAAAGGACGTTCCGGCTGGCGTTCATGCAGCGGGGTGTATACGGAATAAAGGTTGTTTTCACATAACAACAACAGGGGAAGTTTGGCTTGGGCCGCAAAATTGGCCGTTTCGTGGAACACACCCTCCTCGACGCAAGCATCCCCGAAAAAGGAAACACAAATGCCTTTACCCCCACGGCGTTTCTCGGCAAATGCGTAACCCGCAGCGATTGGGATGGAACTTGCAACGATTGGAATTGCCACCTCTACACCAGCATCAGGATCCATCAAATGCATGGACCCGCCACGCCCCCCGGCACACCCGCTTGCCTTGCCGTAAATCTCCGATAACATGGAGCGGAGATCGCCCCCTTTAGCCAAATAATGGGCATGGCTTCGATGAGTGGAGAAAATTTTGTCAGTTCTCTCCAACGCCTGACAAGCACCGACGGCAGCAGCCTCCTGCCCCGTCGACAGATGCATGGGGCATCTCATTTCCTGTTCGGAATACCTTTCCGCCAAAGTTTCCTCAACGAGACGTACTCTCAGCACCTCGCTATAAAACAGCTCCGCCGCCGCCTGGGCTTCCTTCTTGTTGGGAAACAAAGACATTACTTTCTGCAGATTCATTTCCGTCCCCGCTTTTGATCGCTCGTCATGTTTCATTCCCGACTAGATCAAACTGCAATTAATCGATTCCAGTTACATGTAGCTTGATCTAGTCGACAATCAAATATTCTGGATCAATCTCTAAAATCGTCCAAAAATAGTCGCCTTGATATCCTGTGCTCGAGAATAGTTCTCTCCAGAATTCCAAGGTCCCATGGGTCAGCGCTGTCAGCACCCAGTTGAGGAATAATTCCTTTTCACTCTCATCTCTGTAACCATCAACCTGAATATAACTATTCGCTCCCCGTGCAACACGGGCCACCTCTCGAATTGCCTCCTTACACCGTTCCATTTCCAGGTTATGGACGACATTGATGCAAATAACAGCATCGAAATAATCGTTGGGAAAGGGCAATTGGTAGGCGCTCCCCTGAGCGATTCTTCCTTGTACATCGGGATGAGCATTCCTGATGGCGTAATTGGATAAATCCAGTCCCCACGCATCCAGGCCCGGGCATGCATCCACTAGGTCCTTAAGAAGATAGCCTTTGGCGCATCCCACATCGAGTACACGAGAACCTGCTTTCAAACCGTAGCGTTCGATTATTTTATTGGCGATGGGAACCCATCTTCCATCATAATGGTAACCGCCGTATCCTTCATCACGGGTACCGTCGAAATAGGCTCGGCCAAATTCCATAGCGGCAAGGCGATTATGGTCCTGCCCAACCTTTCTTGTTTTGATGTTGCGTACGGATTTTGGATATTGCTCCAGCAGGTTAAACTCACCCATTACTTATCCCACCCTCAAATTCCACGTAGTGCTTAATCCCCTCTCTCAGAACGGTTGGCTGGAAGTCGGGAAAAAGGGCTTTGATATTATCGATATTGAAATATCGATGAGTAACCGGGCGGTCTCTCTCTAGACACATCAAGCGACAGTCCTCACCAAGGATTTCACGAATGTATTCAGCGACACGTAAAAACGTTGTGGATTGCCCACTGGCTAAATTCAACAAACCGAGATAGCGGTTCTGACAAACTCTGACGATCAATTCGGCTGCATCGGATATATAAAGGAAATCTCGCCTTTCCTCTCCGTTCCCCTTAACACGGATGATCCCCTTCTTGATTGCATCGCGCACGAATTTATTGGGCCCATATCCGCCATGTGGGTCACCCGGTCCATAAACGATTGTAGGACGCACAATGGACAACCGGCCTTCAAGAGCAGAGCGAAATTGTTCTTCGCGCACCAAATGTGATGTGGAATACCAATCCGTTGGCCGGGTAACGGTGTTTTCGTCTATTGTCTCTTCTCCTAAACCATACCCGCCATCGGTCCCCACATAACAGACATAAGCGGGTTTTCGACGCTCACAAGCCAACAAAAATGACTGGGACATCGACAAATTTTTCAGGAACGAATCGATATCGTTCCCCCTGTCTGGCGTTATGGCGGCAAGGAAAACCACCTCGTCTGTTTCCTTAATAAGGTCCGTCAGCGTGTCAACGGCGCCGTCTTGTTGTAAATCGACATCGGTTGATGAAAGAGAAAGCACTTCCCGCCCCGAATGGCGAAACCCGGACACCACGTGACGACCGATGAATCCGGACCCACCAATGACAACTGTTCGACCATTAGACCCTTCAAATGACATCAGGGAGACAACTCATCCATAATTCCCATGACGTTAAGCACATGGCTGTTTCCTCAGTCCGTCAGCCCGTGAACGGCGGCGAGACCCTCGACAAGGGGGGTAAAACGAAATTTGGGGAAAGCTTTCCGACACGCTGAAGTCTCAAAAGCGCGATAACCGTTATGGGGCATAGGCCCCGTTCGCGGGGAGTCTTTGATTGGAACTGGCTGATCAAAAAGAGAAACAACCATTTCGGCAATCTGGCGGAAAGTGGCAATCTGACCTGTCACCGCATTCAGCACACCCGTGGAACGATAAAGGACAATGGAACGAACCAACTCAGCCACGTCATTAATCAACACATGGTCCCGCAGTTCTTCCCCTTCCCCGAACAAAACGATCTCCTCGCCCGCTTCCGCACGACGCCTGAATTGGTTAGGGCCATACCCGTTGTGGGGATCATCGGCTCCGTATATCAGAGTGGGTCTCACCATGGCCAATGGTTGGGTCAACTCACTCTTGAAATTGATTTCGCGAGCTAAATGCATAACGCCATGGTAATTGTCCGGTGCGGTTGCACTGCATTCCGTCAAGGGCGCTGGCGTGTCAGAGTAGACCGCATCCGACGAAATATTGACGACGTGGCTGATGTCATCACCACGCAATTTCAGTGCCTCCACCATTGCCTTTGCCATGATGAGATTGTCGAGGAGCAAAGCAGAAGTTTTTGCCGGCGCCTTCGCAGATACCGCAACGAAAGAATCTCCTGGGCGGAGATAGTCGACAAGCTTTTCTGTTGCATTCGCAGCGAGCAGGTCCACCTCTGATCGACCCAACCCCACGACATCAACCCCATCCGCCGCCAGTCTGTTAACAACCGCACCGCCGACGAATCCATTCGCTCCCATGACGACGACCCTTTTCGGGGCTGTTTCCTCTTTGTGCATGTGTACCAGCATTCAACGGTTACCCATTCTGTTCCGCCATTATCGAGCCGTGTCCTAGTGCATAATACTCAAACCCGGCATCCTCGGCATTGGATTGATTCAAGACCCTAAAAGGATCGATAATTGTACGCCCCCGCATGACTTTGGCAATTTCTTCGACTTCAAGAAATTTATAGTCGTCCCATGGGGTAAGTATCATTAGGCAATCCGAATCGGCAATGGCGGAAAGTGGAGACTGGAACCGGCACACATTCTCCAATTTAATGGCCGCGTCCGGCACGGCAGGGTCATGTGCCTGAAAGGCAATATCCGGATTCGCCGTCATGGTTGCGATTGATGGGGAATTCTTGATTGAATGGGTATTTTCCTTGTACGCGATACCCCAAACTGAAATGCAAGGCGCTTCCAGTCCCGGAAGCACTTTTTCCTGCAAGATACGAGACGCCCACAGTTTACGGTAACGGCTACTCGACACCCAGGCACTGACCACATCCGTATGTATACTATGCTTTTCGCCCAGAGTTAGAATCGTTGCCAGGTCCCGTTCCAAGTTACCGCCCGCGATACCCAAACCAGGATTGATATAAGCTTTCGGCCCTATTCGAGCGTCCAGCCTTAGAGCCGGAATAATCTCGGACCAGTCGGCGCCTATTGTTTCGCAAACTTCCGCCAACGTGTTGGCGACGCTGATTTGTGAAACAAGACAAAAATTAATCGATATTTTCGCCAATTCGGCGCTTTCATAGCGCATGGGCAAAATTGGGCAATCGTAAAACTGGAGAAATTGCTTATATTTTTCGGGCAAGGGAGCCTCCGGGTTCAGACACCCAATAATAAAGCGTTCAGGGAACAACGCCCGTTCCATGGCCCGCCCGAAAATGAGGGTTTCCACCTGATAATAAAGCCTTTTTCCTTGCCCCGACCGTAGTCGTGAAAACCCCGGCGGGACCTGACTCAAAATCACGATGACCGTATCCTGCGTGATATGTGGCCCAACGGTCTCGAGCAGGGCATTCAGTTCTGTCAAATCACTCTCACCAGCGTCATTGGTCGCCACATCAGGCGCAATGTAGACGATGTCACAATCTTGCAGGTCCTCCCGACGGGAGGAAAAATGGATGGCCTGGCGATTACGCTCAATCACGGCCGGCAAATCCGGCTCGACAACCGGCAGCTCACCGACTCGCAAGGCCTCTATCAACTGACCGTTAGGATCATAACCGACAACATGACACCCTTTCTCAGCAGCCGCAGCCATTGAGTTGAGCCCCAAATGAGTCATTCCTACAAAACCGACAACAAGAGTCATGCCTTAGCCTTTGCAATCGCTTCGTTGCTTAGCGTGCCCAACATCTCCTGCAACCAGATATCACGGGATAAATCACAAGGAGCCGGTTCTTTGCAAAGCTTCTTAAAGTAATCATATTCCGCCTGCCATGTCGGGTCGCTCTGCTCGAGGGTAATGACATTCTGGGGGGGCCTGCCGGAAGGCAAAACACGCTCGCGGAAAATGAACTTCGAGGGGCCCCACTTACACAATGATTCGATATGGGCGGATCCCTTTTCGGCAAAGACGTCGCAAGTGAAATGATTTCGCCACATGAGCAACGACATTTCCAACTCTAGTTTTGGAATGGTGCTCTCGGAGCCGATAACAACGTGATCCGGCGCTTTGTTCTCAAACGTATTGGAGGCAATCACATGGAAATCTTCATTTAAGGCTCCAAACCAGTCGATTGCGGTATCCAATAGATGGCTTCCAAGGTCGGGCAACACTCCCCCTCCCTGGTCTCGCCACTCCGATTCCCGAACCAGCCTTGCGGTCCCATTGCCGTAAAACATCCGACACCGATAGATTTCACCAAGCCGTCCTGACCTAATCATGTCCCGCATACGAGCGAAATGTGGCTCGAAACGATGGTTATAGGCTGTGTAACAGACAAGATTACGTGACTTCGCAAGCCTCTGAAGTTCCTCCAATTCCTCGATAGAAGAAGACCAAAGCGGCTTCTCGACCAAGGCGTGTTTTCCATTTTCAAAAAGATAACTGAGAATTTCGACCTTCGGACTGTCCGGTAAGCAAACAAGGGCACTTTCGTAGTGTGAAAGTGGAACGTCTTCGATTCGTCTGTAATCTGCTTCGGGATTGATGGGATCGACAGAAGCGACGAAATCCTCCTTAGCGATATCCCGCCGCTTATAACCCTGTACTCCCAAGCCCACTACAATGATTTTCATGGCACGCTTTATTGTTCGAACCGGATTGTTTTTTCCACGCGGTCAATTTTTTCGAGAACATTCTCAGGCGTGATTGGTATATTGCCGTCGAATTCGCATTCACACGCTGCGGCGACAGAGCCAAGTATCGTCGCTGCTACTGCATTGTTACAGGCCAACATCCCCATTGTCGAATAGGCCAGGAGCGCATCCCCCGCCCCGACAGCATCAACCACCTGATCCACGAAACTATCTATGACAAAAAAACTATCGAGATCCTCATGATTGGCGTTGGTGCAGGTCAATACCCCCCGTTCGCCAAGCTTCAAAATGAGAACGCCACACTGCGCCATGTCGTAAACGGCTGAAGCCAAGGGGCGAAGTCCAGAATCTTGGTCAGCCAAGGCGAAGCGCGCTTCCCGTTCATTAGGCGTTATCATATCAAAGCCGACGAAATCCGTGATATTGCCCCATCTGCTGGCAACCTGGCTGTCGGCAACCTTGTAGGCCTCCTTTGGAATGCTTTCAGTCAAGGTTGGGATCGTTCGGCGATTAAAAAGGCCATGGCGAAAGTCACTGAAAACCACAGAATCAACATCAAGCGTCGCAAGATTATCGACAATGAATTCCAAGGCCCGATCCGAGATTGTGCTGTTGTCCAGTGTATCGATTTTCAACAGCCGATACCCACCGGCAACGATTGCATTCTTGTTGACTGTCGGGCGGGTGTCATCGATATAGGCGCGACATTCGACGCCTGCCGTCTGCAAATCATCCAATACAAATTGTTTATAGCCATCCTCGCCCAAGACCGTCGAAAAGACGACTTCCGCCCCCGCCGCCCTTAAATGTTTGGCTACAATTCCAGCGCCTCCAACGTAATCGACCTTCCCTTGAAACAGGACGCTCATTGTCGGGGTTTTGGTTTGACCACCGATCATCGCACACTGCGAATACGTATCGACAATCGTGTCGCCAACCACATGCACTCGCTTCCCTGACATTTTCCGCAAGACATCCCTGAGCATATCAAACGAAACGCCCCCCCTCTCCATGGCAAGCAATAGCTTTTCATGACCTATTTGTGGCGGGGCTAGATCAATCAAGTTGGTAGAGGAATACACGATGTCGCCCGGGGTGAACAATACTTCACCACCATACGATTCTATTACCGTGATTTCTTCTTGTGTCTTGATGGGCAAGTCTTCTTTGGCCGAATACTCGTACCCTTTTGCGAAGAAATCGGGTTGGATGATCTCCAGGTTTTCAAGGGGTGTGGCGTTATTATCTATTAGGACATAATCAACGAGATCGAAGGTCGCCAAATTCAATGCCCGCAAATCCTGTGGGACATGAGGGCGATGGAGGCCTTTGTCGATGTGTTTGTCGGCTGTCAGCGAGGCAATGAGTATTTCGCCTTTGCTTTTTGCATATAACAAATGCCTGATGTGCCCGGGGTGAACGACATCGAAGACTCCATGGCACATGATGGCCTTCCGCTCTCTTGGCCGGTCCCCAATGGTTTCTCTAATTTCCAGCGCAGATTTTATTTTATTTTTGTAGCGCTCAGAAACTTCTTCTAGCATTCCCCTGCACCCCCCTTGTCGTCGCCAAGGTATTTGAACCAGGTCTTGGTCGCCTCGGCGATGGAGTCGGGCTCCCACAAGGGAGCGTCCCGCCAGCATTCGATGTCTTCCATCATCCTCGCCACCCCGTCCTCAAACGAAACCAGGGGCTCCCACCCGAGGACCGAGGTCAGTTTGCCGATATCCGCATGGGTGCAATCTGGCTCCCCCGGACGCTTCGGTACATGGATCACGTCTCCGCCCAACAGTTCGACAAGGCGGTTGACGGACTGAGGATTTCCCGCGCCGAGATTGAAGATCTCGCCGTCCGCTTCGGCGACGGCGGCGCAGTAAAAGGCCCTGGCGACATCGGTGACGAAAAGAAAATCCCGGGTCTGGGTCCCGTCGCCAACGACGGTGAAGGGCTTGCCCGCCAGCTTCTGCCTGAAAAAGACGCCAAACACCGCCCCATAAGCTCCGGTTGTCCGGACACGGGGACCGTAAGCATTGAAGATGCGGAGAGAGGTCACGGGCAGGCCGTACACGTCGCGCCAATGAAAGGCAGCCTGCTCGCCCATGTATTTGCTCAAGGCGTAGGGATACTGCGGCTGTATAGGATGGGTTTCCGCCGTCGGGGTTGCGGCCAGGCCGTAACAGGACGACGAGGCCGCATAAACAAAACGCTCGACGCCCGCCTCTCTTGCGCATTCCAGGACCTTCACCGTGCCTTGAATGTTCGTCTCCATATACTCGATGGGGCGCTCGATCGACGGCACGATGTCACCGATTCCGGCGAAGTGAAAGACATAATCGGCGTCCCGAAAGGCGGCGTGACCGGGTTGCAACTCGTTGATGTCATCCCAATGGCACTGAAGCTTGTCGTTGCCGTCCAGGTGGGCCAGATTCTTTTTGTGCCCGCCGACCAGATTATCGACGACATGAACCCGGTGACCCTGCTCGAGCAGGAGGTCGACCATATGGCTGCCGATGAACCCGGCCCCACCCGTCACCACGGATACCGGAGAAGACATCATTTGGCCCCCAGCGCCTTCATGGTCCGGACGTTGTAATAGGTGTCGTCGTCGAAACTATTCGGCAACTTCCCTTCCTTGAACGCCGCGCAAAGGCCTTCAACGGCGTCCTCGATGGAATGCCTGGGCTTGAACCCCAGCACCCGGTCGATCTTGTCGGAATTGATGTGATAGGAGCGCGGATCGTCCGAGGAGGTGACCTTGATCGGGATTTCCCCTTTCTCCGGGAACAGGCGTTCGACCACGGCCTTCACCGTTTTGGCGATGTCCATGATGCTCATGTTCTGAAAGCCCACGTTAAAGCGCTCGTTGGCGACCTTTTCCCTGGGTGCCTTCAACAGCAGTTGGCAACAATCCGAATAATCCTGAATGTGAAGGTTGGGCCGAAGCTGGTCGCCGCCGAAGACCGTGATCGCCCCCTTGTTGATGGCGTGATTGGTGAGGATGTTGACCGACACGTCAAGCCGCTGACGGGGGCCGTAACCGCAAACAGTCGCCGGGCGGAAAACGACGCCGGTAAAGTCGTCGTCCGTATGATCGAACAATTGCGGTTCGCACATCCCCTTGTACTTGTTGTACAGGGTCAAGGGAACCAAGGGATGGTCTTCGGTCACATCGGGCTCGTCACTGACCCCGTAGACGGAACTGGAGGACGCATAAATGAAACGCTTCACGCCCGCCTTTTTCGCCGCCACCACCATGGGCTCGAAGGCATTCAGGTTGACCGAGGTCGATAGGTTTTCGTCAAGCTCGAAGCTGGCGTCATTGGAAATACAGGCCAAATTCAGGACCGCCTCCACCCCTTCCATGGATTTCGCCAAATGGTCCGTATCCCGGATGTCTCCTTCGACGACCGTCAGGTTGGGGTGGTCTTTCGGCAGATGGTCGCCGCCGTAATACATGATGTCATAGACAACCACGCGGTAGCCGTCGCGGAGCAAATCCGGGACGAGCACGCTCCCACAATACCCGGCCCCGCCGGTCACCAAGACACTATCGTAAAGCCGGTCCATTTGGCTTTCTCCTAATTCAGCGTATGCGAGGGCTTGAGACACGACGCGAAACTCGGATCGCCCTATACCTTGATCGAATATTGCGCCGCTACAGCATCGTTAAGGAACATGGTCACCGTCTCCTGAGAGAACTGCCCAAGATCCTTTCCAATTCCATCTACCTTTTTTAGCAAGTCACCAGTAACGGTGATAATATGGCAGCCGGCTTCTTCCGCATGGAAAATGTTCAGGACCTCTCGCGGAGAGGCCCAAATAACTTCAACCTTTGGCAACTTGGCCAAGGTTTCCACGGCTTCCCTCATCATGGGGACCGGATCCCTGCCCGTATCCGCTATCCTACCCGCAAACACAGATACATTGGCCGCGACATCGGGATAAAGTACGGAGGCCATCTCCTTCACCTGGTCCATGGTAAAGACGGCCGTTACGTTGACCTTGACGCCGTCACGAGAGAGCCTGCCGACAAGCGGAGCCGATGAAACGCCTTCGGAGTTGCTGACGGGAATTTTTACGTAAACGTTCCCTCCCCAGCTGGCGATTCTCCTGGCCTGCGCTTCCATTGTCGGAAAATCGTCAGCCAGCACTTCGAATGAAACCGGAACGTCCGTAATTTCATCAAGAACTTCCCTGGCAAAGCTCTCATAATCATCCACCCCGGCGGCCTTCATTAGAGTCGGATTGGTCGTAAAGCCTTTAATCAGAGGATTCTTTCTCAGCATTTGCATTTGCGCCAAGTCAGCCCCATCAGCAAACACCTGAATTGAAAGAGAACTGATCTTCTGGTTCAAAACACACACCTCGTATAAACCGCAGACATCGGGAAGATTATGGTTTTACCCATCTTGTAAACATCTTGCCCCACATTTGAATGCTGCAATAAATACCCGTTCTCTAATGTTTGTCACGACATTTCTTTAGTGCCGAGTCCTTGGCTCCCATGCCATCAAACTCTGTCATATGTTCGTTCGGCTCAGCGATCCTCAGCACCTTTACATTCCGGCCAAATGGTGTATCAAAACTCACTGGGGGTAGCTTCCAGCTCTCACGCTCTGGCATCACAAACCATGCCTGATGGAGCCTACGGCGCATCAATGGCGATCGGCCATAACTGACAATGAATTCGACGAGGCACTAACATGACGAACAAAACATATATTCTCCTGGGCGGGGCCGGAGTGTTTGCTATTCATACGGCAAAGTATCTTCTTGATCACGCCAACCCCCGCAAGGTGATTTGTGTGGGAAGGAACCGCATTCCCTCATCTGCGTTCACCCTCGACGTCGGGAAGGGTGATTCACGATTTGAATATCATCAAATTCATATCGTCTTCGAGCAAGACCGTCTCTTTGAGCTTTTTGACCGGGAAAGTCCTGAAATCATTATCAATTTTGCCGCCCTTGCCTATGCGACATCATGGGAAAAGTCCTACCGTTATTATGAATCCAATCTCGTTGCCGTTGCCAGGATGTGCGAAGATTTAATGAAGCGAGATTACTTGGAACGTTTTCTGCAGATCGGCACCTCGGAATTATATGGATCAGTCAGTGAACCCGCGACCGAAGAAACACCCCTGGATCCTACCAGTCCCTATGCCGTCTCTAAAATGGCAACGGACCTGCACCTGGACACCCTGTGGAAAGTCAAACAATTTCCAATGAACATCATTAGACCCTCCAATGCTTACGGCCCTGGCCAACTTATGTATCGGGTCCTTCCACGAGCCGTGCTGTGCGGTCTTACCGGTGAAAAAATGCCGCTCGAGGGCGGTGGAATGGTCAAGAAGTCTTACATCCACGCGACTGATCTGGCACGAGCGATCCATATGATCATCGACAAGGCGCCTTTTGGGATCACCTACAATGCAGGACCGGATGAACCTGTTTCCATTCGCCAACTGGTCGAGTATGTAGCCGATGAACTGGGCATGTCTCTTGATGAGCTATGCGAAATCACACCGGGCCGAACGGGCGAAGATGCTCAATATTGGCTCGACAGCACCCGAATTCGGCAAGACCTCGGGTGGAAACCGGAAATCAGCCTGAGTGAGGGGGCAAGGGACATGGTCGCATGGGGACGGAAATACCTGGAGGAGCTTAAGAAAGAACCGACTTCCTTTACTCTTCGGGCGTAAGCCGAGGGGAAGTCGACACCCGGACGCACCTCCATCGCTTAGCATCAAAACTCGTCGACATTGTTTCGTCTTGAAAGAATCCTCTCAACAAGGAGGCCAAGTGGTTTGGCCTCCTCCTCCCAATTGAGTTCTCGGGCGAGTGCTTTCATATTGTCCCTACAGTTGGATAGAAGAATATGATCGGATCTCATGCTTCTTATAGCCGAAGCAGTATCGGCCATATCCAAGGGATCAAAGCGCAGTCCTATTTTTGAGTCTCCTACGACCTCCTCAAGTCGTTCCAAATGTGGATACATGATAGGCGTACCCGCAGCAACGGATTGAAAAAAACCGTTGGGAAGAGCATTGTTGTAATGACTGTTCCGTGGCACGTAGGGCAATGCCACAGCATTCGATTGGCGCAGCAAAGGGACGATCTCACCAGAGGGAACAGGGCCGGAAGAATGAACAAAACGGTCAATCCCTAGCTTGGACGCCTGATCGAGGACCCCGCCATATCCTCGCCCCAGCAACACCAGATGTGTTGGCATGCCATCTTTATTTAATTGCCGGATGGCAGACAACATAGCCGCCAAATGCTGGGCTGGTTTTCGGTGCCCAATGACAGTGACGACGAAAGAGCCCTCATCGACACCGAATCGTTTGCGAAGGTCAGAATGCAAGGCTACGTCCCCGCTTTCATCATGACAGTTGCGAACGACGAGGGGCTTTTTGCCAAACCTGTCCCGCATTAATTCAGCAATACCGCTGCTAGTTGTCACGACAGTGTCTGCAAAGGAAACACAGACAGCCTCCAACCCGACAAGAGTCGGTAAAAACAACCTTTTCCAAAAAACAGAGAGGCTCTTCGGGTCACGAACACCAGGGTAATAATCATGAGCATCATAAACAATGGTTGCCCCGGTGAGCATCCGCCAGACTAGCGCCAGGGGAAACAAACGAAATTCATGCAAGTAAATAACGTCTGCTCGCGGCCTCTGAAACAAGCCGACAAAAGGCCTAAAGAGTAGGTAATATCCAACAAACAAGAAAAAATGTAGAATTTCTTTTATCAACGTCGTTAGGCGCGCTCTCCGTAAAGGGTGGCCCTCATATTGAAAATCGAGATCATCATCCACACGCCACCCAGAGGACGTAATTGAACGAAATAGATTAAATGGTACGGGCCAAAGCGTATTCACAGTAACCCCTTTAGGAAGATTGATATTTTCGGGGCTTGAAAAATGCTGATAGACTTCAGAGTCGAATCCGGCACGGGAAAAGAAACCTGAAATCTTCATTGACCTGCTATCATGGGCGAGAGCCAGCGGAAGAAGGGAAACAATCTTGATCTTCTCTCTGGTCTTCGCATGTCCGAGCTTTGATTTCATCATGAATTCTCGTCTTGCTACAGGTCATGGCTCATAGTGGCAGATAGACCTTATTCCACCAAGGTTGAACAACCGACAAGTTCTCCATTACGCTGGTCCCCGTCAACAGCGATCCTGAAACGACGAGCTAAAAGCAGCCCTCCTCCGATGATGCTTCCTTCCCCCGGCAACAAAATAACTTATTCCTCCATTCGCCGTCTGATGCGCCGAATTTTATTTTTTGGCTATCTTCTATTCCGTGGCTACGGCATCAAAACCCTCCAACGTCTTTTGGTCATTCATCCTGTCGATAGGAAAATCACCAACCACATGCTTGGGGGGACCAAAGGCAGATCCATAAGCGCTGTTTATGACTTGTCCATATACCCCGTTACCTTTGATTTCATTGCATTCCTGGCCAACGCCAATGCCCACCGTGAATCAATGGAGGCAGATGGACTTGATGTCTTCATCATCTCGGAGTGGACAGACCCGATCCAGGGAGATTCTGACGAACATCACCCTGCATCCCTGACAAGACCGGAAACCTTTATTCACAATTTCATTACAGAAGCAGCTCTGCTTTTCCCCGCTGTCCGATCTTTTCAGCTACGGCGCGACCGAAAGCAGTTCGTCAACGAGTGGCCCACAATAGCCAGTGCACAAGACACCTACCCCCCAACCTACAATCCACTGACGCCGGATGCCGGCCTATCGAATGACACCCCTCCCCTTTATGGCCTGGCCCACCTGGATGCGGGGAAGCGAAGTCCCTCCAAGGCCTATTGCCTGACCCCCACCAAGGAGGCCATGGACCTTGCCAGCCGCTGGCTTCAGGCAAGAGATAGCGGGAAGTTTGTCATCACCATTACGCTAAGAGAAGCGCAGCACGACAGGGCCAGGAACTCTCACATTGAAAACTGGCAAAAGGCCATAGATACGCTCGGTCCGTCCGAATTCACATATGTTGTCTTGCGGGATTACTCCGCTTTGTTCTCACCGTGCCCATTAAGGGGGGAAACAGTCTTCGAGTGCAACGAGGCGGTTATCTCCCTTCCCTTTCGCGCCGCCCTTTATGAACAGGCCTTCATCAATTTAATGACGAATAGCGGGCCGGCCTCCTTGTGCTATCTCAATCACCGATGCAATTATCTGGTTTTTATGGAGAAGGGGGATTTCAAGGAACGTTGGTACCCGGCCATGGCATTCCAACATGGAGTCGAGGCTGGAGAAGACCTCCCCCATGCAACCCCGGCGAGGAGACTATGCTGGTCAAAAGATGAGCCTGGGGCCATTGTAGCCGCAGTCAATGAGGCTCGGAACTTTCTGCAGACCAATGAGTAACTATATCAAGGCATCGGCGTGCCCTCCCCTTGAGTTGTATCCTGAATTAAGAGTTTTTGTAGGGAGGGAGTCGTGTGCGGCATAGCCGGAATTTTATCGGCCGAGACACTGTCCCTTGAGGAAAAAGAACTGCTTTCCTTAATGGCCGACAGCCTGACTCACAGAGGACCCGATGGCGGTGGTGTCTGGATTGATAATTCACATACTATCGGACTGGCTCATAGGCGCCTCGCGATTGTTGACCGCTCCCCGAATGCCGCACAGCCCATGATTTCAACCTGCAATCGGGCGGTTATCACTTACAATGGTGAAATTTACAATCATCAAGAACTTCGAAAAGCACTTCTCAATTCAGGCTACCGATTTAAAACAGACCACTCCGACACTGAAGTTGTTCTGAATGGTTATCTTGCCTGGGGCATGGACGAACTGCTGAACAGGCTTGACGGCATGTTTGCTTTTTGCCTTTGGGACAAAACCAATAAGACTTTGTTCGCGGCCAGGGACAAGGTTGGGATTAAGCCCCTCTACTTCCACAGCAACAGCAAACGTTTCGCTTTCGCCTCAGAAATCAAACCTCTTTTGCTGTCACCCGACTACAACAAACGAATCAATCAGCATGCACTTGGGCACTTTCTGAGCTTCATGTCGCCACCAGCACCACTAACCTTGTTCAACGAAATCTACAAACTGCCTGCTGCTCACTATCTAATTCTCCAGCCAGGGCTAAAGTTACGTGTAACTAAATATTGGAATGCCTTATCCGGGGCAATGAGGCAACAAGAAGAGAACGCCCAGCTTGAACGTTCTGAACTCGAGGCGAAAACCCGCAATAAACTGACCCAATCCGTGTCAAAGCGTCTGATGTCGGATGTCCCAGTAGGGGTATTCCTTTCGTCAGGGGTCGATTCAACCACCATTGCCACACTGGCCACCGCCGCTGCGGAAACGACAGTCCATACTTTTTCCATTGGATTTTCCGACCACGCTCAGTTCAATGAAACTGAGCTTGCCATGAAAACCGCCAAAAAGCTGGGAACCAATCACCACGAGGTGCTAATTAGTCAGCAAGAAATGCTTGAGTTCACCAGGGGGCAGTGTGGTCGATACGACGTCCCGACAAGTGATTGGTCATCAATGCCGATACATTTTCTATCCAGTCGGGCGCAAGCGAACAATGTTCCCGTCATCTTGAGCGGCGAAGGAGCCGATGAAATGTTTCTCGGCTACCCTCTAACATTAAGATATCAGCAACTGGAAAAACATTTATGGAATCCATACCGGGCCCTCAGCACCCCCCGTTTCCGAAATGTTGTTGCCAAGTACGCGAAGGGCGCGTATTCGCCACATCCGTTGACGGAAAAAATTCGAGAATTTCTTGTGAGGTCCAACCTCTACAGCGAACCATATTGGGGGAACTCAAACGCCTTATGGGAAGTGCAAAAAAGCAAAGTTCGTCCAGACGCCCCGGGGCCGGCGTCAGATACCGATCAATGCATTTGCGATCTATTCGATTCCAAGAACGCTTTAAGTAGCAACAGCGGGGACGTTATTGATTCGTATGTTCAAGAGCTCTCAGAACTGAAAGGGACAGTGGATTTCGGTCTTCGGGCATCCTTGATAGACCTGCGTTATCGACTACCGGAATTATTGTTGGCTCGCCTGGACCTCATATCGATGGGCAATTCCATTGAGGGCCGTGTCCCCTTTCTGGATAGCAACCTGATTGAATTCTCTTTATCCTTGTCAACGACAGACAAGGCGCCGGGCGGAAACCTAAAGGGGCTGTTGAAATCATCTTTATCCGACATTTTGCCAGATGAAATCCAGGAACGGCCCAAGACTGGCTTTAGAGTCCCCATTGCGAACTGGTTGCGTGATGAATTTGGTCGAATGGCCATGGAACGGATAAGGCAATCACACTTGTTCCAATCTTCCCTCCTGAACATCCATGAGGCCGAACGGCTTTATCAGGACCATCTTATAGAAAAAAATGACTGCAGCGTTCAATTATGGAATCTTTACGCCCTAACCAGCTGGGCCGAAATGTGGGAGGTCACGGTCTAAGATTGAGATTCCGACAGATCAATTTCCTCTCTAGAATTACCGCCCGTTCCCTTAAACTGCCATTTACAATGTCTCCTGCCTTCATCAAGTCCACAAATGTCTGAAAAAAGCGTTCTAATTTCCCTCTACCCTCTTACTGAAAGAGACCTGCAGAACGTGTCCCGGCATACGGGGAAACTCGAGCAAGTTGTCCTGTCGAATATTGTTGCGAAAAATTATAGCGGCATATACCGCACCTTGCGGAAACTGGATGTCGAGAAAATATACTTTCCTGTGTTCGATCAAAGAACTCATGCCCTTATCCCGCTCTACCAGCTCATAGGAATATTATTATTTCCGAAACGGGCATTCCTGATTGATCTTGGGCATTCACCGCTCCCTATAACCTTCATCAAAGGAGCACAGGGGAGCGCAAAGTTGCTACTGGGCGCCATTCAAAATACTATCAGAGTAATTTCCTGTTCCTTTCAACTGCTATTGCTATTAAGAGCCCGTAGAGTTGAAGCTTTCGCACAGAAATCAAACAGCATCTTGTATTTGAAACAGACCCTCTGGATTGGTCTCAAATCTGGTGGGGCGATAGCTCATTCTAGAGGTGTCGTGCAAGGTCTCTTACATCATGGCTGGAAAGTCGACACTCTGTCCTTTGACAGTGCCATGGAAAACACTACCGTCAATCAGCTCACTACGGCATCCAACACACTTTATGCCGTCCCCAGAGGGCTCAACTTTGGTCAATACAATAGGCAAGTTTTTGAATCTCTTCTTCAGAAGCCATTCGACCGATATCTCGCCATATACCAGCGCCTTTCACAAGGGAGCTTCTCCGGGGTTTTACTTTCCCGTCAATACAAAATTCCTTTGATTATAGAATATAACGGCTCGGAAACCTGGCTGGCAACGAACTGGGGGATGGGACTGAGTTTATCTCGATTCGTGGGAATGGCCGAACAAGCCTGCCTGCGCCATGCACATCTCGTCGTCACCGTTTCTGACGTGTTAAGAGAGGAACTAATCGAACGTGGGATCTCCCCACATAGAGTTGTCTGCGTCCCGAATGGCGCCGACACGGACGAGTTCAACCCAGCACGTTATTCGGGATCAGAAATTCACGAAATCCGATCACGCCTTGACATCGGAAACGATGCTTTATTGTTTACGTTTGTCGGGACCTTTGGCCCTTGGCATGGAGCCGACTTCCTAGCCAAGACAATGGTCGATTTCACCAAAGGGCAGCCTGAGTTCTTTGAAAAAAACAACATTTACATCTGTTTTATCGGGGATGGAGTGAAACGCCACGTTGTTGAGGAACACATTGAAGAAAGCCCTCTCGCCCACCGTTTTATTCTAACCGGTCTGATCCCTCAGAACATGAGCCCAATGTACATGGCCGCGTCTGATGTCTTGATTTCCCCCCATGTTCCCAACCCGGATGGCAGCGCTTTTTTTGGTTCCCCAACAAAACTGTTCGAGTACATGGCCGCGGGCAAGCCCATCATCGCCAGCGGCCTCGATCAGATAAACACAATCCTTGATGGCTCAATGCAGGCAGACCATCTGCCGGAAACCGGAACGAGCCCGACAGGAGAAGCCTGCGGCATCCTTGTCAAACCGCAATCGCAACCGGAATTGATCCAAGCCGTTCAATTTCTTGCTGAAAACCCCGAATGGAGACGTCTTGCCGGAGACAACGCCAGAAAACGTGTCATATCCCGTTACACATGGCACAACCATACGAAACAGATTATGAGCGGCCTTGCCAACGTCCTGAAAACAAAGGATAGAAGCCGCCCTCCCGTCAAAATCCTTATTAACGCCCTGCACGCGAAAACCGGTGGAGGCGTAACTTACATTCGGAATATTCTCCCCCTGATTTCCAACTCTCCTGTATTTGAAATCCATATTTGCCTTCATCGAAACCAAATCGACCTTCTCAGTCGAATAGACAGCCGTGTTCACATTCATACCCTTGACTTCAAGGATGGGTTTTGGCGGCTGCCGCTGTGGGAACAAATTCTGGTGCCGAAATTGGCCAGGAAAATCGGAGTGGATGTCACCTTTTCACCCGCCAATTACGGCCCCATATTCGCACCGAACTCGGTCATTCTGTTACGTAATGCGCTTGGTGTGGCCTTTGTAGAGAAACGGCCCGCCAAAGTGATGTATTGGCTTCTCGTGTCTCTTGGCACATTCGCATCCATGATTGCCTGCCGGCGGGCAATCGCCGTATCCCAATTCGCCCGACAATCAAATTTCGGACCAATCAGCGGATTTATTAGGAAACGCCTCAGCATTATCTATCATGGCGTAAGCAAGGCTTACTCCAATCGTGACAAGACGACCAAACGGGGAGACTTCATCCTTAGCGTCTCGGACATTTACGTACAAAAAAATTTAGAAAACCTCATTCTTGCCGTCTCCGTATTAAAAGCCCATCGGCCCGAAATACGGCTCGTCATCGCCGGGCGCCCCGTTGACCGGAACTATTACCTGAACCTGAAACGGGTCATTGCTGAACATCAACTGGAAAAAAACATTGAGTTTCTCGGGGAAGTCTCTGAGAAAGACCTAGTCGAGCTATACAGCCAGTGTGCTCTTTTTGTCTTTCCTTCCACCGTCGAGACCTTCGGCAACCCATTGGTCGAAGCCATGGCGTGCGGTGCCCCCATCGCAACCTCCAGTACCGCAGCCATGCCGGAAATCGCCGATAATGCCGCCCTCTATTTCGACCCTAAAAATATAGATGGCATCGCTTCGTGTATGGAGCGGTTAATCACGGATAAGGAATTATGCCGGGAGTTAAGCCAAAACGCTCTAAAGCGATCCGAATTCTTTTCCTGGGAAAGAACGGCTGACCTGACCCTCGATATTTTATCCCAGGCTGCCTCCAGGAATGCGCAATGAGCCTGAAGCATCTCGCCCGTTACGCCCTATCCATGCCTTTACCCATTGCGTTACGCAAGACGGCCGGATACTGCGGGAAGATATTCCGTTCACACATTCGTCAGCATCGCCACCGCTGGCTCTGTTCCTATGAGGACCTTCCCGACGGCAGCGAAGCGATCGAAACATATGACATTCCCTCCCCCCATTCCCTTCCCCGATCACTGATCGACAACACCATACGGCACCAATTTGAATTATTGGGGTGGGTCGGCGATGCAAGCTACCAGGGGGACAGGAGGACATTGATATCCCCCGGCAACCGTCCCCGTTCCAGGGCGATTGAAAAGCTGATTGACCCCTCCTATGCCCCTATTGATTGGCAGCAAGACTTCAAATCCGGCTACAGGTGGCGGTCTGACCGGCTTTCCGGCACTCTCCGTTACGGTCATGAACCGGGGGTCGACGTCAAAACCCCATGGGAATTGGGCCGTCTCCAACATTTAATGTGGCTTGCCGGTGACGGCGGAGCGGATTCAAAGGCCGAGTTCCGCAATCAGATTCTCGACTTTTCAGCCGCCAACCCTCCTGGCTACGGGGTCAACTGGATGTGCACCATGGACGTCGCCATCCGGGCCGCCAACTTGTTGATGGCCCATGACCTGTTCGCCCATAAGGGAGAAACTTTCGATGCGGCCTTCATGGCCGAATTCCACGCCCTCATCTTGGCTCACGGCAAACACATTGCCGGCAATTTGGAATGGCACGAACACCATCGCGCCAATCATTATCTGGCGGATATTGCAGGCTTACTCTATGTCGCCGCACATCTGCCACGGTCTCAAGAAACCGATGTCTGGCTCGCTTTCTCGGTGCAGCAACTCATCAAGGAAGTTGAAAGACAATTCACGCACGACGGCGCCAACTTCGAGGCTTCCACCAGCTATCACCGGCTATCTTCGGAAATGGCCATCTATAGCACCGCCTTGGTCCTCGGACTGCCCCAGGAAAAACGGGCTGCACTGGAGCAATACGAACGGACCCTTTGGAGCAAGCACCCCGCCATGGACCCACCGCCCATGACATTGCATCCCATGCCGGGCACGGAGGCATCATCGCCATTTCCGGATTGGTATTTTCACCGTCTTGAGCGGATGGCCGAATTTTCCTTGCATATAACCAAGGGAAATGGCCGCATCGTGCAAATCGGAGATAATGACAGCGGCCGTTTCTTCAAGTTATGCCCTTTATTCACGGGGGAACGGGAGGAGCACCTTGATCATCGGCCTTTGGTGGCAGCTATCAACGGCCTGTTTGATCGCCCGGACCTGACTGCGTTTGCCGGTTCCGAAACGAAATTCGAGAGTACCGTGATCAGGAAGCTTTCCAAGGGAGTGACCATTTCCAGTTACAAGGCAAACCATGAACGCCCCCTAGCGGCTTCCCGGTTCATCCCCGGTAAGGGAAAATCCTGGCGGGCATCCTCACACACCATCATCACCCCTCCCGATCCAACCGTATTTGACGACATTCAGGCTTTTTCCTATCCGGACTTTGGCTTGTTCATCTGGCGTTCCCCCAGGCTGTTCCTATCAATTCGCTGCGGTCCCATTGGCCAGAACGGCAACGGCGGCCACGCTCACAACGATCAACTGGCCGTGGAATTGAATATCGACGGTGAGGACTGGGTCTCCGACCCGGGGTCATACCTGTACACACCATCCCCAAGAGACCGGGATGCCTACCGTTCCATTGGGGCCCACGCATCACCCCGCAGTGGCGACAAAGAACCGGGAAGGTTGGACCTAGGGCTTTTCCGGCTGGGAAACGAAAGCAAAGCGAGCCCTCTAGTGTTCGATCATGACCAATTTGAGGGCCTGCACCATGGATTCGGGTTTCCTATGTACCGGCGAGTTCTCGTGGAAGGCGACCGGCTACACATTATCGATAGCTCGGGAAAAGAAGGGCCGGAGCCTGTCCTGATCAAGGACGCCGCCTCTCTTCGTCGCCATTGGGCTCTGGACCTGCCTTTCTCTCCGGGATACGGAAGTATTGATCATGAGACATAAGCGCCAAAATGGCCGCTAACGCCCATGCGGTTCCCACCCACCAATTCTGCCAAACCCCATAGGAAACGGATGCAACACTCAGATACGCACTTGCACCGGCCGCATTGATCGACATCGACTGTCTTGATGTTCCCGGCTTCAGTATTTGCGCGAAGACAGCAATGACCAACACAGCCGCCAAGAGCGCTCCGGGCAGGCCAAGTTCAAGATGGATTTGCAGCGCCGCGTTATGTGGGTGCAGGGGCATGATTTCCATATTGGGCAGGAGTCGAAACTCTTCCTGTGGAATATTCCTGGAAGCATCCATTCCCCAGCCCAATGCGGGTTTTTCGCCAATCTTGGAAACGGCAAAATCCCACATCTTCTGACGATGCCCCACCGAAGGCGGCGCCTTGGCGATCAGGGACTGGACCGCATCCGAGGAGAACCCGACAGTCACAACTTGCGGGGCCGCAAGAATCAGTATCGCCGTGATAACCGCTACTGCAAAACCACCCCTGCGTTTAAAAAGGAAGACGACGCAGAAAACAATCATCCCCGTGACCACGGACAGCAGCGAAGCACCACTGGAAAGAAACGAAAGTCCCCCTGTCACTATGAAACCAAGCCCCACCGTGGCCAATGGATGGAACCTCCGCCATACGATCAATGCCGCGGGCCACATCAACAACGCCATGACGACGGCTCCATTGTTCATGGTCGTCAACGGATCGAAGTAATAGCTACCCCATAACGAATCTCCTGCCACCTCCGCATGGATATATCCCGTCAATAGGGCCAGCAGGCCTAGTCCATAACCGAAAAGCAAGGCGTTCTCGAATACTCGCCTGGACGGCGGGGACCATGGCAGCAAACACTGGGCTAAGGACAACCACCCGGCAAGACAAAGCAAGACGAGACGGAAAGTCAGGCCCTGGGCAGCGTCTCCATCCATGCTCCAAAATGAACTGACCGCAGCCCAAACCAGCAGCGCCCAAAGAGGAAACAAAGAGACGGGCGGCAGCCCCGGGCGGAAATTTCCTCGCGAGACCATGGTGACGACACCAAAAAGCCCGAACAGGGCAACCATCAAGGTGATCCCCTTAGAAGCGATTACTCCCGTCAAGCCAAACAACAGGCAAAACACCGGTATGGTATATTTCTCACCCCATGTCATCGAACGTTACAGTCGGGCTGTTGGAACTAATCAAAGGCCTATCCTAAAGAGTTTGCCCAGGCTTGAAGAGGGCTATTCTCCCTCCACCAACTCAATCGCCACAGAATTAATACAATACCGCAATCCCGTCGGCGGCGGGCCGTCGTTGAAGACGTGGCCCAGGTGGGCGTCGCAGCGTTTGCAGGTGACTTCCGTGCGCCGCATGCCGTGACTGAGGTCCTCGTGTTCCTCGACCATATCCCCGGGCCCGGTGCGGCTGAAGCTGGGCCAGCCGCAGGCGGAGTGGAATTTGTCTTCCGACGTGAACAAGGCCTCGCCGCAACAGGCGCAGGCATAGGTCCCCGCCGTGTCCGTATCGGTGTATTCGCCCGTGAAGGGCCGCTCCGTGCCCTTTTCCCGGCACACGAAGAACTGTTCGGGGCTCAGGATCTCCCGCCATTCCTCCAGGCTCTTGACGACCTTCTCAACCACCTCCCGCCTCCTTCAACGCGGCGCGGGCATCGTCCTTGAAGCCGACCAGGACCTTGTCCTCGGCCTCGAACACCGGACGCTTGATAAGGGCCGGATGTTGCATCATCAGGGCCAGGGCGCGGTCGGCGTCGATGCTGTGTTTGTCCCCGTCGGCGAGGGTGCGCCAGGTGGTGCCGCGCCGGTTCAGAAGGACTTCCCAGCCGACGGCGGCGATCCACCGGGTTACGCGTTCCTCCTCCACGCCGTCGGCGCGCAGGTCGAGGAAGCGGTGCGCCAAGCCTTCTCCGTCGAGCCATTTCCGCGCCTTGCGGCAGGTGTCGCAGTTTTTTAATCCGTATACGCTGATCATCCCGTCTAGTGTCCGGCTCCAGAGTTTGTTAGAACGATTGCAAGTTTATGGTTTTCTCCTTGGAGTCCGCAATGCTTGCTCTCGTTTCACCGGCAAAAAAACTCGATTTCGACGACCTGGCCGCGCCCATGCCCCACAGCCAGCCGGATTTCCTCGCCCGGGCGGAGGAACTGGTCGGCGCCGCGCGAAAGCTGAGCCGCGCCGACTTGCAGCGCCTGATGAAGCTGAGCGACAAGCTGACCGAGTTGAATTTCCAGCGTTTCAAGGCCTTCGCCCCGCCGTTCACCCCGTCCAACGCCAAGCAGGCGGTGCTGGCCTTCAACGGCGACACCTACATCGGCCTCGAGGCCGCCAGCCTGGGCGAGGAGGACCTGGTCTACGCCCAGGATCATCTTCGCATCCTGTCAGGGCTTTACGGGCTGCTCCGGCCGCTCGACCTGATCCAACCCTACCGGCTGGAGATGGGCTCGCGCCTGCGCAACCCAGACGGGGCGGACCTGTACGAATTCTGGGGCGACGACCTGGCCGAAGCCATCGACGAGATCGTTTCCGGCCACAAGGAGCCCGTGGTCGTCAATCTGGCCTCCAACGAGTATTTCAAGGCCGCCCGGGCGAAGCACCTGCGGGCGCGGGTGATCACCCCGGTGTTCAAGGAGGTCAAGGACGGCGAAGCCAAGGTCCTGGGCCTGTTCGCCAAGCGGGCCCGTGGCATGATGGCCCGTTACATGATCGTCAACCGCATCGAAGAGGCGGAAAAACTGAAGCAATTCAACGGCGGCGGCTACGCCTACCAGGACCACCTGTCGGACGAACACACCTGGGTCTTCACCCGGCAGCGCTGAGAAACCACCGCAAAAAAAACCGGGCGCATTGCGCCCGGCGAGTTGACAGGGAGGGGTCGGACCTCAGGGGGGGAGAGAAGGAGGAGCCCGACCCGATGATGTAGTCTCCCACCCCCGGCGCTTGTGCGCATTGATGCAAGTCAATTTTTATTAATTAAAGACTGTCAGCGGTCCGAGTAGGCGACGTCCTTGCAGATTTTCACGAAGGCCCGCTTCGTCAGGGCGTCGGCGAAGGGGCCGTCCGGGGCGTGTTCGAGGATCGCCCCATACAGGTCCGGCGCCTGTTCCACCAATTCGGTGATTTGCCACGGGAATCGTTCAAAGGCGGCGACGGCGGCGGCCATGCGGGCGCGAATCCGCTCCGCATCGTCTTCACCGGCCAGAATCTCGGCGATGGCCAGCAGAGCCGCCCGGGTCCAGCAGGCCTTCGAGACCTGCCCGTCGAAGCGTTCCAGCAGTGCCTCGTCTTCCTCGCCCAGGGCGAACAGGATGTCGAATTTGTCCGTCCTGCCGGCGGCGAACAGGGCGTCCACCCGCAGCAGGACGGGGTGCAGGTTCAGTCCGGCGCAATCGCCGCCGCCGGGGCAGGTGTCGCAGGTTCTCATGGCCTCACCATATCAGGTCTGGGCCACCCGGTGACAAGGGCATTGTCAAACGCCCGGGGCGGTGACAGAGTGCGGCGTGTCACTTGAGGAGAATCACAAGCATGTCCCCACCGACCCTTCACTTCGAGCGCGCCGAATATGACGCCCGCGTGCACAACACCCGGCAGGCCATGGAGCGGGCGGGAATCGAGGTGCTGATCGTCACGGACCCTTCGAACATGGCCTGGCTGACCGGTTACGACGGCTGGTCCTTTTACGTTCATCAGTGCGTCCTTCTGCCCCTGAGCGGCAGCCCGGTCTGGTACGGGCGCGGCATCGACGCCAACGGGGCCCGGCGCACCACCTATCTGTCCGACGGCGACATCGTCGATTATCCGGATCATTACGTGCAATCCACGGAACGTCATCCCATGGATTACCTGTCGGGGGTCCTGGGCGAGCGGGGCCTGGACGGGCGGGCCATCGGCGTCGAGATGGACAATTATTATTTTTCCGCCGCCGCCTACGCCTCACTGGTCCGCAACCTGCCCAACGCCACCTTCAAGGACGCCACCGGCCTGGTCAACTGGCAACGCGCCGTAAAATCCCCCCGGGAACTGGACTACATGCGCAAGGCCGGGGGAATCGTCGAGGCCATGCACGAAAGAATCTTCCAGGTCATCGAGCCGGGCCTGAAAAAGAACCTGCTGGCGGCGGAAATCTATAACACGGCCATTCGCGGCACGGACGAGGCGGGCGGCGATTATCCCGCCATCGTGCCCCTGTTGCCCTCCGGCGAGGACGCCTCGGCCTCACATCTGACCTGGGACGAGAACCCCATGCGGGCGGGGGAGGCGACGTTTTTCGAGATCGCCGGCGTCCACAAGCGCTATCACTGCCCACTGTCGCGGACCATCTTCCTCGGCAAGCCGACGCAGGACATCCTGGATGCGGAAAAAGCCGTCCTGGAGGGCCTGGAGGAAGGCTTGCAACAAGCGGTTCCCGGCAACACCTGCGAAGACATCGCCGGTGCCTTCTTCGCCGTTCTGAAACGGCACGGCATCGTCAAGAACAACCGCACCGGTTATTCCATCGGCCTCAGCTATCCGCCGGACTGGGGCGAACGGACCATGAGCCTGCGCTCCGGCGACCGCACGGAACTGCGCGAGAACATGGTTTTTCATTTCATGCCCGGCCTGTGGATGGACTCCTGGGGGCTGGAAATCACCGAGAGCTTCGTCGTCGGCGCCAACGGGCCGGAATTTCTCTCCCAAGTGCCGCGCAAGCTGCTGGTCAAGGATTAGGCCGCCGTGCGAGGACTCTGGACAGCGGCGGCGCCCGCCGTATTCGTCCTGCTGTGGAGCACGGGGTTTATCGGCGCCCGCCTGGGACTGCCCCATGCGGAGCCGTTCATCTTCCTGTTCATCCGTTTCGCCATCCTGGCGGCCTTGTTGACCGGAGTCGGGCTGCTGTGGCGGGCGCCCTGGCCGAAAAGCTGGCGGCAGGCAGGGCATCTGGCGGTCATCGGCGTGTTCATCCATGCAGGATTTCAGGGCGGCGTGTTCATGTCCATCGCCGTCGGCGTTCCCGCCGCCGTGACGGCCCTGATCGTCAGCATGCAGCCGCTGCTGACCGCCGTCGCCGCGGGCCCCTATCTGGGCGAGAAAGTCGGCCCCCGGCAGTGGTCGGGGCTGGTGATCGGCTTCATCGGCGTCGCCCTGGTGGTCGGCGACGACCTGACCCTGGAGGGCGGCTACGCCGACGGCGTCCTGTTCAGCCTGATCGGCCTCATCGGCATCACCTTCGGCACCCTGTATCAGAAACGCCATGGCGGGGACATGGACCTGAGAACCGGCTCGGCCATTCAGTTCATCGCCGCCGGCGCGGTGGCCCTGATCCTGACCCTGACCTTCGAGCAGGGCCGGGTGGTCTGGACCGGGGACTTCATTTTCGCCCTGTCCTGGCTGGTGGTGGTGCTGTCCATCGGCGCCATCTCGCTGCTCTACCTGCTGATCCGCCGGGGGGCGGCGTCCCGTGTGGCCAGCCTGTTCTACCTGGTGCCGCCGGTGGTCGCCATCGAAGCCTATCTCCTGTTCGGGGAAACCCTGTCCCTATGGGACGGGGTTGGCATGCTGGTGGCCACGGCTGCCGTCGCCCTGGTCCTACACGGCGGAGACGGCAAGACTCAGTCCTGACGGGGCGGGTATTGCTTGCGCGGCTGCTGGACCCATTCCTCGATGAAACGGCGGAAATCGTCGGCGAAGTCCTCCGACAGGCCGACGCGGGTCCGGCGGGCGTCGGAGGGGTCCGTGTGGCGTGCGAAAACGCCCAGGGACTGCAGGTATTCCACATCCCTGAGCGATGTGCTCCGGGTGGCGTTCGTGCTCAGGTAAATCTCCTTCATGGAAGGATACACATTGCGCAGGTGATTGACTCCGACGAAAAAGATCATGTCGTAGAGGATGCCGAAAACCCTGTTCTTGTCGATGGGCTCGTTGTTTCGTTCGGCGTAGGCGCTGATGAGGTCCCAAAACTCGGACCTGTGCGACAGAAAAGCGTCAAGCTCGCCATCACGGAGCTGAAAGTCGATAGCGTCTATTTCATCGGGGCCTTTATGGGAATCGCCGGCCCCGGAATGGTGTTTTTTCATCGGTCCCAACCAGAAGCCAACAATGCTTCCAAAACTGGACATAATTTCAATGTGCTAGTCGTCTTTCATACTGTAAATCTGTTTTTGTCGCAAAATAATACTTTCGCTGATCCGGAATTTTATTCGGTCAGCGCGGATTTTTGCGGATCTGCGATGGAATTGGAATCTCCCTTTGGTAAAGAAAATCCTGATCGTCGAAGACAATGAGTTGAATATGAAGCTGTTCAACGACCTGCTGAAGGCTTTCGGCTATGAAACGCTGATGTCCATCGACGGCAGCGATGCGCTGCAGATTGCCCATGACAATCATCCGGATTTGGTCATCATGGACATCCAGTTGCCCGGCCGGTCCGGTCTCGACCTGTCCAAGGACATGAAAAGCGCCGAAGACCTGAAGGACATCCCCATCATCGCCGCCACCGCCTTCGCCATGAAGGGAGACGAGGAAAAAATCCTCGCCGCCGGCTGCGACGCCTACCTGTCGAAACCGATCTCGGTTTCCAACTTCATCGAAACCATCAACAAGATTCTTGATTGATTACAGGTCCGACATTATTTCCTTGGCGATTCGATGACCGATTTTTCTCAGCCCTTCTCCGGTTAAGTGAACCGAGTCCGTAAAGTATTCATCCCGAGGAACCAGATTGGATTTCCCCCACTGCGCAAGATCGATAAGGCCGGTCTGATAAATCTGCGCCAGTTCTCTTAAACTGGCATTGTATCGCGCCGTCATTTTCGCCAACACGTAAGGATTATCCGTAAATGGCGGCAAATGTCCCTTTGCCAAGGCTGCCCTTGAAAGGGCTTTTCCATCGACAAACAAGCCCGGCAGGCTGATCAGATATACGCGGGCACCCTCGGTCTTGAAGCGCTTGATGATTTCAACGATTTCATCAAGAAAGGGGGGGATATAGTTTGCCGCGTGGGTCACGTCGGGGGAGCCCTTAACTGGATTGAGAGATCTCTGGAGCATGTCCTGCGCATAGATTTTCTCGCCGGCAAACAGGCGATGTGCGAACCGTTGCACATTTCTCAACAACCAGACCGTTCGATAATACGTATCGAACTCGGCCTCCCAAAGAAGGCTTGAGAAAAGTCCGTTCCAACCGATGAATATGGTCACCACATCAGGGCGAAGTTCAACATACCGATCCATTTCATATGCCAAATTTCGCGTGCCATACCCTTCCACTCCTGCGTTGACGACCTCGACGGAATGGCCGAAGTCTGCCAGGGTTGTCTCGACGATTTGCGGGTAGCTGACGGCCCTAATCCCAAAGGTAACGGAATCCCCCAAGGCAAGAATTCGCAAACGAGTTTTTTCGCGGTCTATTTCGGCCCCACGCATGCCATAGGAATTGATCCGCAGGGTGACTGGACTTTCCTTGTCGAACGGATAGCCCGGCCTCAGCACCCAGTGCCTGCCATGTTTCGGTGACTCCATCTCATATGGATCGAGAACCAGTTCCCCCGGAGCAAGGGAGGAGACTATGGGAAGGGCTGCCAGTTGATCCTTATAGGCAAAGACAAGTCGTGCCAGCGCCTCAAGGAGAAAGGCCGCCAGAAGAAGTGCTACGACAATAGACGCAATCTTCAGTGAAAGATGGGAGGGGTCATCCGACATATAAATAACTCGATATCGCCTTCCGTCTGGAAGGTGGGTTCCATGGTCGATGGTGGCCCGACCGGGCCGCAAAGAGCAGGCCCATCCATCAACCTCCGGCCCGGTCCCCGGCCATGCCGGTTATCGGAAGCCTCCGGATAGAATTATATCAACGGCTTCGGGCAAATCGCCAACTGTTGCATCCGGGCAATAAGGTCCTGTTTCTTCATACCCACATTCAATGAAAAGGGTCTTGCAACCGGCGTTGAAGCCAGCCCCCACATCTCGCCATCTGTCTCCGATCATATAACTTGCTGCCAAATCAATCCCGAACTCAGCGGCTGCCTCGATCAGCATTCCCGGCCTGGGCTTGTAACATTCGCATCCTTCTCCCTCCATACACCAGCAGACTTTCACAGCGTCCAGTTCAAGACATGAGGCGACAAACGCATTGATACTCTCCACGACATGGCGGTGCTGGATTCCTTTGGCGACGTCAGGCTGATTGGTGACCATAATCGCCAGGTATCCTCTATCACGAAGCCGTTCGACCGCCTCGACAACACCTGGAAGAATTTCCGTTTGTTCAAGGGTCTCTGGAGGATAAGGTCGCCCTTCCCGGACAATCGGCCGGTTCAATACACCGTCCCGGTCCAAAAAAACAGCGGGACGTCCAGTCACCATTTTGTCGCGTTCGCCTGTAAGTCGGGATGAGACACCAAACAGTGCCAGACAACGCCCTGGAACGCTTCACAATGAGGGGTGAGAAGCTGCGGGTCCGAGACGGGAACAATCACGACACAATCACCATGCGTCGCCGTATATCCCTTATCACGCCCGACAACACCCAGCACCCGTGCTCCGACCTTTTTCGCCAGATTGACCGCATTCACAATATTGACGCTGACCCCCCGTTCCGAATCTCCGCCCCCGACGGAAAAGATCAATATGGCGTCCTTTGGGCCCAGTTTGCTCACCATGAGCCACGAGTCGAAAACCGTTTCCCATCCTTCATCATTGGTCCTAGCGGAAAGCTCGGAAACATTATCCGTGGGAGCATAGGTCTCGATGCCACAAAGCTTTCTGAAATCATTGACCGCATGACTGCAATTCGCGGCACTGCCGCCAACTCCTAGCATGAATAGTCGACCTCCTTGTTCACGAACCCTGGCCAGTTCCTGGACCAAACGAGCAATCGCTTCACGATCAATGCCCCCCGCGATTTCCGCCACCTGTTGAAAATAGTTATTGATGTGCTCCATTTAGTGCTCCCTACTGCTTTCAAGTCCTTGTGGCATCCCTTAACTCAGGCGGAAACAAGCCTCCTGTGCGTCACGTCCCCGCCCGACACCGTATTCCTCGTATCAACAACTAGACGGCATTCCTGCACCAATCCTGTGTAATCCACCCCATCATGATCTGTAACGATCAGGGCGGCGGCGTAGTTGTTGAGGTCGTGCCGGTTCCATTCAATCGGCCGGCGCCCGGCAAGGGAGGCGTGTTCGCGGGTCATGGGGATTTCGATCACGTGCGGGTCATAAAACGCCGTCTCGGCCCCCTTCCCTTCCAGCATTTCGATGATCGGGAAGGCCGGGCTTTCGCGGACGTCGTCGACGTTCTTTTTGTAGGCGACGCCGAGGATGAGGATTTTCGCGCCGTCCAGGCTTTTGCCGAGCCGTTCCTTCAGCGCGGTTTCCAGAACCTCCACCACATGCCCCGGCATGGCCGTGTTGATTTCCCCGGCCAGTTCGATGAACCGGGTCTTCTGGCCGAATTGCGCGGCCCGCCAGGTCAGGTAGAAGGGGTCGATGGGGATGCAGTGGCCGCCGAGTCCCGGACCCGGATAAAAAGGCATGTAGCCGAAGGGCTTGGTTTTCGCCGCCTCGATGACCTCCCAGATGTCGATCCCCATCTTGCCGTAAATCAGCTTCAACTCGTTGACCAGGGCAATGTTGACGGAGCGGAAGATGTTTTCCGTCAGCTTCACCGCCTCCGCCGTGTCCAGCGAGGACACCGGCACTGTTTTGACCACAACATTGTCGTACAAGGCCTGAGCCAGGGCGAGGGCCTGATCCCCGTCACCGCCGACCACCTTCGGGATGATCGAGGTTTCGTGTGTCGGATTGCCGGGGTCTTCGCGTTCCGGCGAGTAGGCGAGATAAAAATCGACACCCGATTTTAGCCCACCAGCCTCTAGAATCGGCTTCATGATTTCCGCCGTGGTGCCGGGATACGTGGTCGATTCCAGTACCACTAACTGACCCGGCCTTAGGTATTTGGCTATAACCTCCGTTGTGGAGATAACATAGCTCAAATCCGGCTCGTTGCCGGGGGCCAGCGGCGTCGGCACACAAATGAGAATCGCATCCATGTCTTTCAGAGCGGAAAAATCACTGGTCGCGGCCAACTTGCCGCTCTCGAGGGCCGCGTTCACGGATTCTCCGGAAATGTGCTTCAAATAGGACCGCCCGCCGCCAAGGTCTTCAATCTTGCTGTCATCAACATCGAATCCCGTGGTGACGAAGCCGCCCCTGACGCTGGCCAGGGCCAGGGGCAGACCGACATATCCCATGCCAATGACGCCGACCTTGGCGGACGCCGTCCGGAAGGATTGAAGAAGGGTTTCGTAGGTCAACTTTTTTCCCGATCAAGCACTGCGAAGCGTCAGCGAAACCTATACTGTCCGAACGGTTTTGCAATGCCTAATCCGCGGCCGCGCCGCCCTCGGCGGGCGAGCACCACTTGAACCGGTGGCGGATTGTCGATATATCAATTATAGAGGGAGCGGGAACAGCCATTGGGTGTCCTGTCACGGAGGGACAGATGGAATCCTATAACCTGAGCGAACTGAATGTTCTGGTGGTGGACCGCAACGAGCATATGCTGGCCATCATCAAACAGGCCCTTGAGGCCTTGGGCGTGGAACATCTCTGGGCCACGGACGATCCCGATTACGCTTTCCAGTTGTTCGAGGCCAACGGCTTCGACCTGATCGTCTCGGATTGGGTTCCGGGACGCGACGAGATGGTATTCCTCAACAAGGTCCGGGATCCGGCGAAAAGCCCCAACCCTTACGTTCCCATCATCGTTGTCACCGCCTATTCCGAACTGCGCAACGTCCTCGCCGCACGGGACCTGGGCATGACCGAATTCATGAGCACCCCGGTTTCCGCCAAGGGCATTTACGAGCACATCCGCGCGGTTATCGACGACCGCAGGCCCTTCATCAAACGGAAGGACTTTTTCGGACCCGACCGGAGGCGCCATCAGATCAACAAGCATCCCGGCCCGAACCGCCGCCATGAATTCAACGGAGAAGGCGCAGCCGGCGGCAAAGGTTCCTGAGCGTGTTCAGCTCCCGGCCTGCAGCGGAGAACGCCGGACCGGGAACAGCCGGTCATAGGCCAGGGTGAAAAGATAGGTGTAGGCGACGACGAAACTGGTCACCGCCACATCGGTCATCAGCGCCTCGAGGACGCCGATGTTCAGCCACCAGATAAACACCGGCAGGGATGTGATGGTCAGTGTCGCCTCGAAGCCCACCGCATGAACGATGCGGCCCAGGGTCGACCGGTCGGAGGAAATGCGCCCCGCCCGGGCGTCGAAGCGGTCGAACAGCCAGTTATAGACAAGCCCCACCAGCATGGCCTTGAGGGAAAGCACCAGCCCCAACAGGCCGATATCGAGCAGCCCCTTGTCGAAAAAGGCGGCGCCGACGGGAACCAGAATCAGCATCAACGACGCTTCGAACGACAACGTATAACGCAGCCGGTCCCTGCCCGTTCGCATCACCACCGTCTCCGACATCACCGACTCCGGATCTTTCTTCCAAATTCCAGGGTCTTGGATATAGCGCAAACACGGGGCAGAGGTGAACCTCATTTTCCTCGCCACTCTGATAGACACTCGCACGGGGACGTGGCCGATGAGTATTTACTTGACGTAAGTAAAACGTTCGTTCTACATCGGTGTCATGACCGATACGGCAACGCTGATCGCCTCTCGACTGGAGGCCTGTTTCGTCGAGCGCGGGTTTCTCGAACCCGGCGTCGATGCGTTGAGGGATGCGGCGGGTGTCAGCCTGCGCACCCTCTACAAGTATTATCCCTCCCGCCTGTCCATGGTGATCGGGGCGCTCGATCATCGCCATGGCCGGTATCTGGATTTCATCGCCGGCGACGCCCCGGCGGACGGTCCCGGGGCCGTCGGGCATCTGTTCGAGCGCATGGGCGCCTGGATGCGGGACGAATGCGGAACCGGCTGCCTGTTTCTCAACGCCCTCGCCGCCCATCCGGCCGATGAGGACATCCGCAACACCGTGACCCGGCAGAAGAACGCAACCCGGCGCTATATAGGCCGTTGTTCGGGACGGCCGGAACTGGCGGACAGCCTGTTCCTGCTGCACGAGGGCGCGACCGCCGCATGGCCCCTGATGGGAGCCGAGGCGATCCGGACCGCGCGCCTTTCCGCCCTGGCGCTGCTTGCCCCAACACCACCAGAGGAATAAAGGAGAACCGCCATGTACACCCTGGCCGATGACAACGTCCTGATCGGCGGGCATCGCATCGCCTGTGCCACCATGGGGTCAGGGGAGCCCGTGGCTCTGATACACGGAACCCCCTCGTCTTCCTATATCTGGCGCAATGTCGCCCCCCGGCTGACGGCAACCGGGCACAAGGTCCATGTCTATGACCTTCTCGGCTACGGCGCCTCGGAAAGACCCTTCGACCCGGCGGTGGACACCTCCGTTTCCGCTCAGGTGCCGGTCCTGAAAGACCTGATGTCCCATTGGGGACTGGAGAGCGCCCACGTCATCGCGCATGATATCGGCGGCGCCATCGCGCAACGGTTTTGCCTGTTTGAACCCACCATGGCCCGCTCCCTCACCCTCATCGATACGGTCAGCTTCGACAGTTGGCCGTCGAGGCGCACCCATGAGCAGATGCGGGCCGGGCTCGAAGCCCTGATCAAGACGCCCGACGGCGAGCATCGCGCCCATTTCAGGGACTGGCTCCTGAGCACCGTCGAGAACAAGGAGTCCTTCGACGCCGACGCCCTGCCCTCCTTCCTGCACCTGATTTCCGGACCGGTCGGCCAGGCCAGCCTGTTTCAGCATCAGGTGGCCCACTACGACCCCAGGCACACGGACGAAATCAGCGGTCGCCTGGCCGAATTATCGGCCCTGCCGGTACAACTCATCTGGGGAGAGAAAGACGCCTGGCAAGTCATCGACTGGGCCCATAAACTGCATGCCGCCATCCCGGGCTCGGTCTTGCATGTCCTGCCCGATTGCGGCCATTTCGCCATGGAGGATCAGCCGGAGAGAATCGGCGAACTGGCCGTTTCCTTCATCGCCCGACAGAGGAACCCTTCATGACCGAATACATCGACCCCAGCCGGGAAACCTTCGCGGCGTTTCGCGCCGACGACCGGCCAGGCCCCATTCACATGCTCAACCTCGTCCGCTTCCGCGAGTGGGCGGCCTATCCGGACGGACGCCGGGCCACGGGGGCGGAGGCCTACGCCGCCTACGGCCGCGATAGCCGGCCGGTCTTCTCGCGGCTGGGAGGCAGAATCGTCTGGCGTGGCGCCTTCGAGCTCATGCTCATCGGCCCCGAGAACAAGCAGTGGGATGAATGTTTCATCGCCGAATATCCTTCCGTCTCCGCCTTCGTCGAGATGATCCGCGATCCGATCTACAAGGAAGCGGTGAAACACCGCCAGGCGGCGGTTCTCGACTCCCGGCTGATCCGGCTGGCCCCGGCGGAGCCCGGCACGGGATTCGACTAAACGCCGCTTAAAGCCCGTTCAGCAAGAGCAAGGCTCCATATAGGAGCGCCGTCGTTATGGCGACGAACAGGCCGTTCCAGCGCCAGGCGACGATCCACCCCTCCACGCCCGTGGCGCGGGCCATGTAGAGCGCCGTCGCGGAGACCGGCGAGGCATTGGTTCCCTGCCCCCACATCACCATCATCGCCAGGGCGAAGACCTGGGGGCTCAGCCCCAGCATGTCCGGCGTCAGCAGGGAGGTGACGAAAATCACGGTCACCACCGGATGAATTCCCAACATGCTGGCGACGGCATATCCCCCCAGCAGGACGGCCAGGGCCACCGGTGCGTCATAACTGGCGGCAAGCGGCAAGGAATCGGGGCCGCCTTCCCTCAGCATGGTCGTCAGGCCCGCGCCGAACAGATTGGCGCCCGTGAACAGCACCGCCTCGCCGCGCAGGCCGGCGTATTGGGTGACCACCCCTTTCGCCGTCTGCAGGGCGGTTTCCCCACCGGAACGACGATGGATGATCGCGCTCCAGATCAGGGAATAAATCGGGGCGACGATGGCCAGGGCGACCGGGATCGACCAGCCCATGCCGCCGACCGCCAGGAACACGCTGGCGAACAAGGTAGACAGGATCACCAACACGTTGCGCCCGTGCAGGGACGTCAGCCCATCCCCCTCGAGGGGAGAAATCGTTCCGCTTCTCGTTTCCGGCGCCCTGTTGGTGATGCGGTCGAAGCACCAGCCCCAGGCGATCATGAAGACGGCGAAACCGATCCCCATGGGTCCGACATCGATCCATTCGATCTCCGGCACGGACTGGATGATGAAGATGGTGCCGACGAAAAACGGCGACCAGCAGGATGCGGAACTGAAGCCCAGCAGCATCGCCCTGCCCAGCCGCCGTTGCAGTTTTTCCGGCATGTTCTTGCGCAAGCCGGGCACGACAAGGGACAGCCCCGCCAGATTGAAACTGGCCCCCAGGACATGCGAGATACCGGCGACGGCGGCGTAACGTCGGCCCGGCTTTTGCCCCAGCACGAAGGTCCTCAACGCATTGAGGGAGGGGCTGACGGCGGCGACCCGGGAAAACCACCCTATGGAGGCGAACAGCAACAGAAACGGCAGCGTCTTTATCAGCCCCGTCTCAAGGACGGCCGGGAAATTCCCCGCCAGCAGGGCGAGGGAAAGCCCGGCGAGAATCAGGCCGCCGCCGACGATCCGATGAATTTTCGACACCGCCGACAGTTCCATGATCAGATAGATGATCATCAGGGCGCACGCCGTCCGGAAGGCAAGCTGGCTGGAAAGCAGGGTTCCGGCGACCGTCAACCCGGCGATGAGCAGGTACAAGAGCCCGCTGAAGGATTGCTTTGTCACGTGTGCGGGTCTCCCTTTCTCCCGGAACGCTCAAAGTATCCTCAAGCCCCCTCGACGATCAAGAGATTGGCGGCGATGGCCCACATGACGATGGCGATCACCACATCCAGCACCTGCCAGGACGCAGGCCTCCTGAACACCGGGCGCAACGCCCGTGCGCCATAGCCGAGTGAGAAGAAAAAGACGAAGGACGCCGTGACCGCCCCCAAGCCGAAGATCCAGGCGGCCTGATCATATTGGCTGGAGACCGATCCCAGAAGCACGACCGTGTCCAGGTAGACATGGGGGTTGAGCCAGGTCAGGGCCAGGCAGGTCAGGATGGTCGGCCAGAAAGGGCCGGCTGGGGAATCCGCCGGATTCAGGCTTTCCGCCCCGCGCCAGGCGGCGAGCAGGCTGCGCGCGCCGTAAACCATCAGGAAGGCGGCCCCGAGATAGCGCATCGCCGGACCCAACCAGGGCGCCATGGCCATCAACTGCGCGAAGCCGGCGACACCGGCGGCGATCAGCAACGCATCGGAAACGGCACAGGTCAGCGCCAGGGCGAACACATGCTCGCCACGCAGGCCCTGGCGCAGTACGAAAGCATTCTGCGCCCCGATGGCCAGGATCAGGCTGAAGCCAAGGAAGAAGCCGGGCAGGAAGGCCTGTGTCATGTGGGTCGGTCTCCGGTTAATGCAGTCTCAGACCCTTGCTATCACACGCATACAAGTTAGAATAACTAAATCAATTTAATTGAAATTAGAAATGCTAAATTAATGTTCGATTATGCCCTGATAGAGGCCGTGGCGGCGGTCATCCGCACCGGCTCGTTTGAACAGGCGGCAAAACAGTTGCACGTGACGCCGTCGGCCATTTCCCAACGTGTGAAATCCCTCGAAGAACGGATGGGAACGGTTCTGATCCTGCGCGGCCAGCCATGCGAGGGCACCAAGGTGGGCCTGCGTCTGTGCCAGCACTTGGAACAGGTCGCCCTGATGGAGCGCGATATCCGCCACGCCCTGCCCCATCCCCGGCAAACCGGGGGACTGACGCCGGTGCGGATCGCCATCAACGCCGACAGCCTGGCGACCTGGTTCATCCCCGCCATGGCGGAGGTGAAAGATGTCCTGTTCGATATCGTGCTGGACGACCAGGACCACAGCGCCGAATGGCTGCGCCGGGGCGAGGTCCTCGGCGCGGTCACCAGCCACGGCAAGTCCGTTCAGGGCTGTGACAGCAGGCCGGTCGGGATTCTCCGCTATTTCGCCACTGCCAGCCCCGCTTTCATGGACCACCGATTCCCCCGTGGCCGGGTGACGGAAGAAGCCCTCATGAAGGCCCCGTGTTTAATCTTCAACCGCAAGGACCGGCTGCAGAACCAGTGGCTGAAAGCAGTGTTTGGGCGGGATTTCTCACCCCCCAATCATTGGCTGCCCTCGTCCACGGCCTTCGTCGAGGCGGCCCTGGCGGGACTTGGCTGGGGCATGAATCCCGAGACACTGGTGAAGGACCACATCGCCGCCGGGCGCCTCGTGGCGCTACTCCCCGAAACCCCACTCGACGTGCCGCTCTATTGGCAGGCGAGCCGGATCGCCGGCAGCGCCCTGTCGGAGATCAGCACGGCGGTGTTGAAAACGGGCCGGGCGGCTCTCCGTCCGTTCAAGACCCCTTGATGGATTTCAGCCAATTGTCCAGTTCCATAGAGCGCTGACCGAAGGCCATCTCCGCCCGGGTGGTGCCGAGCCGCGCCGCCGCGTCGGCATCGGTCTCGGCGGAGGCAAGATCCGCCACCGTCCGTTCGTCCACGCGCCCCAGGGACTCCAGATACGCGGCAAGAAAACGGGGAGAGAATTCCGGGTGGTACTGGGTGCCCCAGAAGCGCACGCCGTCCCTTTCATGGACAAACGCCTGAACGGCGCTGTGGCCGTTGCCGGCGAGCACCGTCGCGCCATCGGGCACGCGCCGCACCTCGTCGCGATGGGTACACAGGGCCGCATAGCCGTCGGCCCGTCCGGCCAGCATGGGATGGGCCGCCCCCGCCCCGGTCAGGCGAATATCGCGGGCCAGTCCGTCTTCGCGGCCATTGGGCGAGGCGTCCGAGGAGCCGCCCAGGACCGACGCCGCCAGTTGCATGCCGTTGCAGGAGCCGAACACCGGGAGCCCGTGGCCGAACGCCTCCTGCATCACCGCCGCCAGGGGCGCCGCCTGTTCATCGTCCGTATTCCAGCTTACCGAGGAACCGGTAAACACGACCCCATCGTAGCGGGACAGATCCGCCGCCGTCTCACCGTCATAGGGCCCCACGACGGTGGTCATGACCCCGGCGTCCAGGGCCCACAACACCCCTGCGAACCCATCCCCGAGGGCCTCGCCGCCCAATAGCTCCAGGCGATGATTGAGGTCACGGGGATTGCTGTCGACGACGAGGATATGGCGCTGCATGAGAGCGAGTGTATCCGCCTCAGCATCTCTAACAACCCCGAATTGGGTACGACCTCGGTCAGTCCTCCGGCGGGCCGACGATTTCCGTTCCGAAATCCGCGGGCGAGACGATCTCCAGCACCTGGAAGTCGTCCGAACAGCGGATTTCCCTGTGCCGGATACCTGGACGCTGATGGACCACGTCCCCCTTCTCGATCCGTCGCATGCCGACGCCTTCGTATTCGAATTCCGCCCAGCCGCCGAGGACCATGACGAATTGGAAGTCGCAATGGTGGACATGCCACTGCTGGACGGCGTCGGTCTCCTTTCGTCCGTTGGCCCGGATCACATGCGCCACATAGCCCCCCTTTGTCGCCTCTTTGATCCCCAGATCCCGGTAATCGAAGATTTTCCTCAATCCCGGCGACCATTCGGCCTTCTCGGCCCGATTGTGGGTGAATGTCCAGTCCTTCGTCATATCCGAATCCTCTCTTTCACGTCTGCAAGTTCCCGCCCGTCGCGTTTCGCCTTGCATTATGCCCCATGATCGGCGTTTAGTTCATTCAAACGTGGGATTGAGGAAACGCAATGAATTTGGACATCTGGCTCGCCTTCGTCGCCGCCTCGACGGCCCTCCTGTTGGTCCCCGGACCGACGGTGCTGCTGGTTCTCGGTTACGCCGTGAGCCAGGGCCGGGGCATCGCCCTGGCGACGGTCGGCGGAGTCGCCCTTGGTGACCTCATTGCCATGACCGCCTCCCTAGCCGGGTTGGGCGCGCTGGTGCTGGCCTCGGCGACACTGTTCACGGCTATCAAGTGGATCGGCGCGGCCTATCTGATCTTCATGGGAATCAAACTCTTCAGGAGCGCCTCGACGGCGAAGCTGGGCGATTTGGCCAGCGGTGACGCCCTGCCGAAACGGGGTGTGTTCGGTCATGCCGCGGCGGTGACGGCCCTGAACCCGAAATCCATCGTCTTCTTCATCGCCTTCGTGCCGCAATTCCTGCGCCCCGACGCCCCCCTGCTGCCGCAATTCACCATCCTCGTTGCGACCTTCGTCGGCCTGGCGGCCGTCAACGCCCTGGCCTATGCCCTGCTGGCCGATCAGCTCCGACGGCGCATCGCCGGACCGTCGGTGCTGGCCTGGCTGTCACGCATCGGCGGCGGCGCCCTGGTCGCCATGGGAATCGCCGCCGCAGCCTACCGGCGCGGAACCACCTGAGGTTCCTTCAAAAGACTGCAAATTGGTGCGGGCGGTCGGACTTGAACCGACAAGGCCGTGAGGCCGAGGGATTTTAAGTCCCTTGTGTTTACCAATTTCACCACGCCCGCACCGGGGCCGTGAGCGGTGGTATTGCCTATAGCATTATGCAGACGGAAAAACCAAGCCGGTTGTGGAAATTAACGCCGTCTTTCCGCCCGGTTCATTGCGGCTCCTCGACGGGTTCGCCTCCCAGGTCCGTGACCATCCGGCGGACGGCCTGCACGGCGGCGTCGAGGGCCTGTTCGTCGGGGCTGCGGGCGACCAGGGCGGCGCCCAGTCTGCCGGCGCGGAAAAACGGATAGCTGCCGATTTCCACCGCCGGGTGGGCGTCCTGGACCAGGCCCAGCCCTTCGGCCATGACGCCTTCTCCCAGATAAGCGACGACGGTCCTGGACAACATGGGCAGGCCGCCGATGAGGCGGTCCTTCATGCAATCGAACATGGCCCGCATGACCACCGGCACCCCGGCCAGGACGAAGACGTTGCCGATCTGATAGCCCGGCGCCTTGCTGACCGGGTTGTCGATCAGGCTCGCCCCTTCCGGCACGTCGCACATTTTCAAGCGCTGCGCGTTCAGGTCGGCGGGGTTTTCATAGTGCTCCCGCAACAGGGCGACCGCGTCCGGGTGGCGCACCAGGGGGACGCCGAAGGCCCCGGCGACGGCGTCCGACGTGATGTCGTCATGGGTCGGGCCGATGCCGCCGGTGGTGAACACGTAGTCGAAGCGGACGCGGCAGGCATTCACCGTGTCGATGATGACGTCCCTGTCGTCGGCGATGACTTGCGCCTGCTTCAGCCGCACGCCGAGGTCGTTGAGGCTGCTGCCGAGGAAGGACAGGTTGGCGTCCTGGGTCCGTCCCGAAAGGATTTCATTGCCGATGATGATCAGGCAGGCGTCGCTCATAACCAGTCCCTCAATATGGCCACCAACGGAACGTCGGCGGCGGGCAGGTCCAATTTCCTCATGTCGAGCGGGCGGACCCATTTCAATTCCTGCCCCTCAAGAGGCTTCACCATCCCCTTCCAGACGCGGCAGACATACAGCGGCATCAACAGGTGAAACGCCGCCTCCCCCGCCTCTCCCGCCTCATAGACATGGGAAGCGAAGGTCAGGGGGGCAAGGCAGCTTTCGGTGATGTCGATGCCCAGTTCCTCGGCCAGTTCGCGGACCAGGGCGGTTTCCGGCGTCTCGCCCTCGTCGACCTTGCCGCCGGGGAATTCCCACTTGCCCGCCATGGCCTTGCCCACCGGGCGCTTCGCCATCAGAACCCGGCCGTCCGCGTCGATCAGGGCGACAGCGGAGACCAGCACGGTGGCGGCGCCCGCGTCGGGCTTTCGCACGTCGGCTCCGTAACAGCCCTGATCAGGATCGGTAATCGGCATTGATGGTGATGTATCCATGGGTGAGGTCACAGGTCCAGACCGTCGCCCTGCCGACGCCAATGCCGACATCGACACGGATGTCGATATCCGTGCCCTTCATGTGTTCGGCCACCGGCGTCTCGTCGTAGCCGGGAACCACGTTGCCTTTGGCGGCGACGCGGACGCCGCCGATTTCGATGGCGAGGGCGTCCCGGTCGGCCCTCTCGCCCGCCTTGCCGACGGCCATGACGATGCGGCCCCAGTTGGCGTCCTCGCCGGCGACGGCGGTCTTCACCAAGGGGGAATTGGCGATGGTCAGGCCGATGCGCCTGGCCGCGCCGTCGTCTTCCGCCCCGGTCACGGTGATGGAAATGAACTTGCTGGCCCCCTCGCCGTCGCGAACAACCTGTGACGCCAGATCAATCAGCAGATCATCCAGCTTCCGGCTGAAATCGTCGAGAAGCGGATCATCGGCGGCGGCGGCCCGGCGGTTTCCGGCCTGGGCGGTGGCGAACAGCATCAGGGTATCGCTGGTCGAGGTGTCGCTGTCGACGGTAATGGCGTTGAAGGACTTTTCACAGCCCCTGGACAGCAGTTCCTGCAGGATGTCCGAGGGGATGTCCGCGTCGGTGAAGACGAAAGCCAGCATGGTCGCCAAGTCGGGGGCGATCATGCCCGAGCCCTTGGCGATGCCGTTGAGGGTGACCGCCGTCTCGCCGATCATGGCCGTGCGGGTCGCCCCCTTGGGGAAGGTGTCGGTGGTCATGATGGCGTCCGCCGCCAGGGACCAGTTGTTTTCGTCCAGCCCGTCCATCAGCGCCGGCAGGGCCGCCGTCAGCTTGCCGTCGGGCAAGGGTTCGCCGATCACGCCCGTGGAGGCGACGAACACCCGGGACGGACGGCAGGCGGCCACATCGGCCACCGCCTCGACCGTCCGTTCGACGGAGGCCACCCCGGCCTTGCCGGTAAAGGCGTTGGCGTTGCCGGAATTGACGACCAGAACCTCCCCCCGGCCGCCGCCGAGGGCCTTGCGGCACCATTCCACCGGCGCGGAGGCTGTCAGCGAACGGGTGAAAACGCCCGCCGCCGCCGTTCCCGGGGCCATAGCCGCCACCATCAGGTCCGTGCGGCCCTGGTATTTGATGTTGGCCTCGGCCGCCGCCAGCCGCACGCCGGCCAGGGGCGGCAGGTCCGGAAAACGGTCCGGGGCCAGGGGGGATTTCGCGCTCATGGGTCTCGTTGCACCCCTCGTTACTGGGCCGACGGTTCGTCCTTCATTTCCGAACCGTCCAGATTGAAACGCTGCACGTCGGCGCTGTCCCGCAGGTCATGCAGGTAGGCGGTGCCGATTTCCCGCGACAGGGCCATCCGCAATTCGTCTTCCACCTCTTCGCGCTTCGGCGGCTCGACGGTGCGCCGGTCGTCGACCTTGATGACGTGCCAGCCGAACTGGGTCTGGACCGGTTCCTCGGTCATTTCCCCGGGTTTGAGGGAGAACGCGGCCTCGGAGAAGGCGGGCACCATCTGCCCCTCGCCGAAGAATCCCAGGTCGCCGCCCTGGACGCCGGACGGCCCCTTCGAGCGAGCCTTGGCCAGTTCGGCGAAATCGGCGCCGCCCTCCAGTTCCTTGATGACCTCCCGGGCCTGGGCCTCGGTCTCCAGCAGGATGTGACGGGCGCTCACCTCTTCCTTGCGGGGCGTTTCCTGGATCAGCTTCTGATAGCTCTCGCTCAGGGCCTCTTCGGTGATGCGCTCTTCGATGTAAGCCGACAGGAAGGTGCGTTCCAGGACCTGTTCCTCGATCCGGGCCATCTGCTTGCGCACCTTGGCGTCGTTGTGCAGGCCGACCTTGCGGGCCTCGCCGGAGACCAGCTTGCTGTCGATCAGGGAATTGACCAGCAGGCCGAAAACGGCTTCCAGGGGAACGTCCTTGAAGCGTTCGGGCAGGCGCAGGCGGGCGTCCTCCACGTCGGAGCGGAGAATCTCGACTCCGTTGACGCGGGCGACGACCGGGTCCCCTTCCGCCACGGCGGCGAAGGGAGCGGCGCAGGCAAGGGCGCCGGCGAAAAATACGGAGCGTGGGATGAAGCGAAACATGATGCTGTCGGATCCTTTTTCGGGTTTATTGTTGTCTTGCTACAGGGGGATAAACCATATCGCCGCCCGCCAGACAAGGGCCGTCAGGCGGGGCGGCCCGCCGAAGCGGCGGAATTTCCCCGTTGCGCCTTATTTTTTAAGTGTAAATTAGCGCTTACGCATCATTGACACGGGCCCCCATGGACTCTATCTCTTGCATCGGCCGGGGGACGTTCTTTCGGCTCCCGTCAAACAGTTTCTATTGAGGTCATTATGATCGGCGCCATCGCCCGGCGATTGTTTGGTACTGCCAACGAGCGCTTCCTGAAAACACTGAACAAAGACGTCGCCGCCATCAACGCGCTCGAGCCCGAGCTGGAGGCCCTGAGCGATGAGGAACTGAAGGCCCGCACGCCCTGGCTTCGCCAACGTCTGGCCGACGGCGAAAGCCTGGACGACCTTCTGGTCGATGCCTTCGCCACCGTCCGCGAGGCGGCCAAGCGGACCCTGTCGCAGCGCCATTACGACGTGCAGTTGCTGGGCGGCATCGTCCTGCACCGGGGCATGATCACGGAAATGAAGACCGGCGAAGGCAAGACGCTTGCCTCCACCCTGCCCGTCTACCTGAACGCCCTTGGCGGCGAGGGCGCGCATGTGGTCACGGTCAACGACTACCTGGCCAAGCGCGACGCCGAATGGATGAGCGCCATCTACCAGGCCCTCGGCATGTCCTGCGCCTACATCATCCACGGCCTGGACGACGACGAACGCCAGCAGGCCTATGGGGCCGACGTCACCTACGCCACCAACAACGAACTGGGCTTCGACTACCTGCGCGACAACATGAAGTTCTCTTTGGACGAAATGGTCCAGCGCCCCTTCAATTTCGCCATTGTCGACGAGGTGGACTCGATCCTCATCGACGAGGCGCGCACGCCGCTGATCATCTCCGGGCCGACGGAAGACGCCGCGGGCCTTTACATGGCCATCGACAAGCTGATCCCGCAATTGGCCACCGAGGATTATGAGAAGGACGAGAAGGTCAAAGCCGTCACCATGACCGAGGTCGGAACCGAGAAGGTCGAGCAATTGCTGCGCGAAGCCGGGCTTCTGACCGAAGGCTCCATGTACGACCTGGCCAACATCTCCCTCGTCCATCACGCCAATCAGGCGCTCAGGGCCCACACCCTGTTCGAGCGGGACACGGATTACATCGTCAAGGACAACAAGGTCGTCATCATCGACGAATTCACCGGCCGGATGATGGAGGGACGGCGCTATTCCGACGGCCTGCACCAGGCCCTCGAAGCCAAGGAAGGGGTGGAAATTCAGAACGAGAACCAGACCCTGGCCTCGATCACCTTCCAGAATTATTTCCGCCTCTACCCCAAGCTGGCCGGCATGACCGGCACGGCGATGACGGAAGCGGGCGAATTTTCCGAAATTTACGGCCTGGAAGTGGTCGATATTCCGACCAACGTGCCCTGCGTCAGAAACGACATGGACGACGAAGTCTACCGCACCGTGGCGGAAAAAGACGCCGCCATCCTGGAACTGATCAAGGACTGCCAAGCCCACCAGCAGCCGGCCCTGGTCGGCACCGTCAGCATCGAGAAGTCGGAGCATCTCTCGGCGCTGATGAAGCAGGAAAAGATCGAGCACAACGTCCTCAACGCCCGCCATCACGAGCAGGAAGCCATGATCGTCGCCACCGCAGGCGAACCGGGCAGCGTCACCATCGCCACCAACATGGCCGGTCGCGGCACCGACATCCAGCTTGGCGGCAACCTGGACATGCGCCTGGCCGAGGCCCTGGAGGGCGTCACCGACGAAGGCAAGATCAGGGACCTGACCGACACCATCACCGCCGAGGTCGCCGATCGCAAAAAACAGGTTTTGGACGCGGGCGGGCTTTATATCGTCGGCACCGAACGCCATGAAAGCCGCCGCATCGACAACCAGTTGCGGGGCCGCGCCGGCCGTCAGGGCGACCTGGGGGCATCGAAATTCTTCCTCTCCCTCGAAGACGACCTGATGCGGATTTTCGGTTCCGAGCGCATCGACAGCATGCTGCAGAAACTGGGCCTGGAAGAAGGCGAGGCGATCGTCCACCCCTGGGTCAACAAGGCCCTGGAAAAGGCGCAGCAGAAAGTCGAGGCCCGCAACTTCGAAATCCGCAAGAACCTGCTCAAGTTCGACGACGTCATGAACGACCAGCGCAAGGTCATCTTCGAACAGCGCAAGGAACTAATGTCAACGGAAGACGTCTCCGAGGAAGTCGGCGACATGCGTCACCAGGTCATCGACGACATGGTCAGCCGCTGCATCCCGGAAAAGGCCTATGCGGAACAATGGGACACGGACTCCCTGCATGAAGAGGTCCTGCGCATTTTCGGCAAGGACCTGCCCATCGCCGAGTGGGCCAAGGAAGAAGGCATCGCGGATGCGGAAATCCGCGAGCGGCTGGTCGACATGGGTAACCGCCTGGCGGCGGAAAAGGCTGCCAACTACGGCGCCGATATCCTCAGGTCCGTGGAAAAAAGCCTGCTTCTGCAAATGCTTGACCAGGTGTGGAAGGAACACCTGCTGACCCTCGACCACCTGCGTCAGGGGATCGGACTCAGGGCCTACGCCCAGCGCGATCCGCTGAACGAATACAAGCGGGAATCCTTCAACCTGTTCGAGGAAATGCTCGACACCCTGCGCGAACGGCTGACCCAGGTCCTCGCTCACATCGAACTGCAGGTGGCCCCCAGCGAGGCGGACCTGATGCTTCACCGGGGCGAACAGCAGATGGTCGAGACCCGGGAAGACCCGGCCTTCCAGCAGGACGGGGCAGGCGACGAGACGGAGACGGGCGCGGGCCGCCTGGGCACGCCGATCCGCAGCCGCCAGGCGGCCGCCGACATCGACCCCAACGATCCCCAGACCTGGGGCAAGGTGGCGCGCAACGCCCCCTGCCCCTGCGGTTCCGGCAGCAAGTACAAGCACTGCCACGGCAAGGTGTAGGCCCCATGCGCCGGTTGCTGCTGTTCCTGTTTCCGGTCATCATCGGCGCCCTTGTCCTCGCCTTCGCCGTCAAGACCCGCACCCCGCCGGTCCGGGTCGAGGCGGTGGAAACGGCGACCAGCGTCCGCGTTATCGAGGCCCCGGAGGTGACCCTGATCCCCCGCGCCGTCGGATACGGCAGCGTCATGCCCGCCCGGGTCTGGCAGGCGGTGGCCGAGGTCGGCGGCAAGATCGTCGACATCCACCCGCAACTGAAAAAGGGCGCGATCATCGGCAAGGGCGAGGTCCTGCTGCAAATCGACCCCACCGACTACCGCCTCGCCATCTCTCAGGCGGAGGCGGACCTGAGCGCCATCAACGCCCAGATCGCGGAATCCCGGGCGCGGGAGGAAAACACCCGGGCCTCCCTGAAAATCGAACAGAGCACCCTCGAACTGACCAGGCGGGACCTGGAGCGCAAGCGCAAGCTTCTGAAGCAGGGGAACGTGTCCCAGTCCGCCGTGGACCTGGAGGAACGCAATTACCTGAAGGCCCAGCAGAGCGTTCAATCCCTGCAGAACACCCTCAACCTGGTCCCCTCGGAACGCCGGGTCCTCGACGCCCAGAAGGCGCAGAACCAGGCCCGCCTCGACGGCGCCCGGCTGGACCTGGAACGGACCCGCATCACCGCCCCCTTCGACTGCCGCGTCGCCGAGGTCAATGTGGAGGCGACCCAGTATACGGGGCTCGGCAACGTTCTCGCCGTGGTTGACGACATCGGCGTTTCCGAGGTCACCGCCCAGGTTCCCATGGGTCGGCTGATCAATCTGGTGCCGCCCGACGCATCTGTTCCCGACAATCCCTCCGGGCTCATGCAGCGGCTGCCCGACATGCTTGGTTTCGAGGCCGTCGTCCGCCTCAGGGGCAGCACCGTCAAGGCGGAATGGAAGGCCCGCTTCACCCGCATCAACGACACCGTGGACCCGGAAACCCGCACCATCGGCGTCATCGTCGCCGTCGACGCCCCCTACCGCCGGGCCCTGCCCGGGGCCCGTCCGCCCCTGACCAAGAACATGTTCGTCGAGGTGGAACTCAGGGGCCGCCCCCGCCCGGACCAGCTCGTCGTTCCGCGCACCAGCCTGCACGGCGACAACATCTACGTCGTCGGCCCCGACGACCGGCTGGAAATCCGCTCCGTTGAAATCGCCTTCGTTCAGACCGACTTCGCCGTCGTCGAGAGCGGCCTGAAGGCGGGCGAGAGAATTGTCGTTTCCGACCCCATCCCGGCCATCGCCGGCATGTTGCTGGCGCCGACTGAGGATTCCGCCGTCCGCCGCGAATTGGTCCGCCTGGCCGAGGGGGGAGGAACCGTCCGGTGATCCGCTTTTTCGCCACCCACCCGACGGCGGCGAACCTGTTGATGATCGCCATTATTATCATCGGCCTCGCCGCCGCCCCGTCCGTTAAGCGGGAGACCTTCCCGGAAATCCCCTCCAACGAAATCATCGTCCAGGTGCCCTATCCCGGGGCCAGCGCCCTCGAAGTCGAGGGGGCGGTGTGCGAACGGGTCGAGGATGCCATCGACGGCATCAGCGACATCGTCGAAGTGCGCTGCGAGGCCAAGGAAAACATCGGCACCACCACTATAGAGATGAGCCAGGGCGGCGATATCGACGTGCTGCTGAACGACGTCAAGACCGAGGTGGAGGCCATCAACACCTTTCCGGAGTCCGTCGAGACACCCATCGTCACGCAAAAGGACCGGACGGATTTCGTCGTCGCCGTCGCCGTCGCCGGTCCCATGGCCCCGGCCCACCTGAAGGCCTACGCCGAAGAGCTGAAGGACCAGATGCTGCGAATCGGGGCCATTTCACAGGTCACCATCAAGGGCTTTTCCGACCACCAGATCCGCATCGAGATTCCGGCCCTGACCCTGCGCCAGTCGGGCCTGAGCATTTCCGACATCGCCGACGTCATCTCGCGTCAGAGCATCGACCTGCCCGCCGGTTCCATCGAAACCAGCAACCGCAACACCCTGATCCGCTTCACCGATGAACGGCGCTCCATTGAGACCTTCCGCGACCTGATCGTCGTTTCCGGAAAAAGCGGCTCGGAAATCCGCCTCGGCGACATCGCCACGATTACCGACCGCTTCGAGCTGGACGAAGAGAAAATCATCTTCAACGGCCAGCGAGCGGCGATTCTGGACATCACCAAGACGTCCAGCGAGGACACCCTGGACGTGGTCGATGCGGTCGCCGATTTCGTCGAACAACAGCGCCGGATCGCCCCGCCGGGGGTGGAATTCGAACTGACACAGAACATCTCTTCCATCGTCCGCGACCGGCTCAACATGCTGCTCGACAACGGGCTGCAGGGTCTGGGCCTGGTGTTCCTGACCATGTGGCTGTTTTTCAGCTTTCGCTTTTCCTTCTGGGTCGCCATGGGGCTGCCCATATCCTTCCTCGGCACCATTTTCATGATGTCCGTGCTGGGCTATTCCTTCGACATGATCACCCTGGTCGGGCTGCTGATCGCCGTCGGGCTGCTGATGGACGACGCCATCGTGCTGTCGGAGAATATCGCCACCCATCTGAACCGGGGGGATTCCCTGACCGAGGCGGCCATCGCCGGAACCAAGCAGGTGGCCCCGGGGGTGCTGGCCTCGTTCATCACCACCGTGCTGATCTTCGGCTCCCTGCTGTTCCTGCAGGGGAATATCGGCTCGATCATGAAGGTGCTGCCGTCGATTTTGATCGCAACCCTTTCGGTGTCGCTGGTCGAGGCGTTTCTCATCCTGCCCCACCATCTCGCCCATTCCCGCAAGAACCACGTCGGCCGAGAGCCGAGCCGCTTCCGCCAGGGCTTCGAACGGGGTCTGGACTGGGTGCGCCAGCAGCTTCTCGGCCGCCTGGTCGACCGGGCCGTCGAATGGCGCTATTTCAGCATGGGACTGGTCATCGCCGTCTTTCTGGCCAGCGTCTCGGTGATTGCCGGGGGCGGGCTGAAGTTCCTGGCCTTCCCCGACATCGACGGCAACGTGGTCGCCGCCCGCATCCTGCTGCCCCAGGGAACGCCCCTGGAACGCACGGAGCAGGCCGTCGAAAAAACCCTGCAGGCCCTGCGCCGCATCGATGAGGAAATGACCCCCCTGCAACCGGACGGCCGCCCGCTGGTCGAGAACATTCATGTCCGTTACGGCGTCAATTCCGACGCTTATGAAAGCGGCCCACACGTGGCCAGCATCACCCTCGACCTGCTCGACGCGGAAATCCGCACCGTCACCCTGGCCGAGATCCTCAACCGCTGGCGCGAGGAAACCGGCGTCCTCCCCGACGTGCTGGCCGCCAATTTCATCGAATTTCGTCACGGCCCGGCGGGCCGGGCCATCGACATTCGCCTGCACGGCGACGACCTGCATGAATTGAAAACCGTTTCCCTGACGATTCAGAACTGGCTCAGAAACTATCAGGGGGTTCTCGACCTGAACGACGACCTCCGGCCCGGCAAGCCGGAAATCAACCTGCAGCTCAGCGAAGGGGCGCTCTCTCTCGGTCTCGACGCCAGCAACATCGCCAACCAGCTCCGCGCCGCCTTCTTCGGACGCACGGCCAGCGAAATTCAGGTCGGCAAGGAGTCCATCGAGGTGGATATCCGCCTCGCCGCGCCGGACCGGAACTCCCTCGCCGATCTGGAATATTTCACGGTGACGACCAAATCCGGGCGGCAGGTCCCCCTGGGCGCCGTCGCCACCCTGGAAAGGGAACGGGGCTGGGCGCGCATCGCCCGGGTCGACGGGCGGCGCACGGTCACCATTCAGGGCGATGTCGACGCCGAGGTCGCCAATGTGGCGGAAATCATCGCCGACACCAGAGTCCGCCTGCTCGACCGGCTGATGGCTGAACACCCGGACGTGGAAATTTCCTACGAAGGCCAGGTCAAGGAAGGGGCGACGACGGGCTTTTCCGTCGCCCGCGGCTTCCTGCTCGGCCTGGCCGGGGTTTTCCTGCTGCTGTGTTTCCTGTTCAGAAGCTATCTGGAACCGCTGATCATCATGTCGATCATCCCCTTCGGCCTGATCGGCGTCGTCTGGGGGCACCTGCTGATGGGGCTCGATCTGTCCATGCCCTCGGTCATCGGCTTCGCCTCCCTGGCCGGGGTCGTGGTCAACGACTCCATACTGCTGGTCTATTTCATCCGCATTCGCCGAAGCGAGGGCAAGTCCACCGTCGAGGCCGCCAAGATGGCCAGCCGCGAACGCTTTCGGGCGGTGCTGCTGACCTCGCTGACCACCATCGCCGGGCTGCTGCCGCTGATGATGGAGGAAAGCCTGCAGGCCCAGGTCCTGGTGCCCCTGGTGACCAGCCTCAGTTTCGGCTTGATCGCCTCCACCGTCTTGGTACTCTTTGTCGTCCCCGTCCTCTATTCCATCTTCGACGATTTCGGATGGACGGCGGCGGTGGAGGAAAAGACCGCATCGGAATAGACCCTTGAGCCTGCGTCTCATCTTCATGCTGTTGCTTTGCGCCGTTATCGCCCGGCCCGCCGCCGGCGCGGCCACGGCGGAGGACAGGGCGCAACAGATCATCGGCGATCCGGCGCGCAGCCAGGGAATGATCCTGGACAGCCACAACGGTATTTCCCTGATCGGCCTGACCGTCCCCAACGGGGAAACGTTCGACGTCCCCATCATGGCGACGGAAGAGGCCCTGAAGGTGATCAAGGACTCCCTGGCCCTGATCGAAAGCCGGTCGGCCTTCAGTAGGCGGCAAATCGATCGCCTGCGCGAGCGTGGCCCCGTGGTCGTCGTTTACGATCCCCTCTACCCGAAACGAATGGCCAACATGGCCTCGGTTCAGGTGGCCCTGTTCTCGCCCAATTTCTTCAAGACCTCGAAACACTACGAGAAGAACGGCTTTTTCCTGGTCATCGTCAGCCGCCACGGGGTCAAGTGGCCGCTGGAGGAACTGGCGGCGGTGATGGTTCACGAACTGGTCGGCCACGGCATCCAGCACCTCAACGACCGGTGGACGGACATGCGCCTCATCGACATGGAATGCGAAGCCTGGCTGTACGAGGAAATGGCCTATCAGAACCTGGGCCTGGACAAGTTTTCCAACCCCATGATCGATTTCAAGAGGCAGCTAGCAAAGCAATGCGGCGGCTTCCTGCGCCACCTGCGCAAGAAAGACCCCGAGGGCCTGGCCCTGTGGGAGACCCTCAACCCGGACGTACCGGCACTGTTGAAGCACTTCGCCGCTTATCTGAAAACTCTATAGCAATCAGTCGGGGAAGCGGGATCCGATTTTGAGGAATTTATCCCGCCGGCGGCTTTTCAGCACGCCGCCATCAAGCCTGGACAGATCCTTCAACGCCCCGGCGATGGCGTCGCCGACGGCGGCGACGGTGGTTTCCGGGCTGCGGTGGGCGCCGCCCAGGGGCTCGGCGACGATGCCCTCGATGACCCCCTGTTCCAGCAAATCCCCGGCCGTCAGCTTCAGGGCCTCCGCCGCTTCCTTGGCCTGTTCCCCGTCCCGCCACAAAATTGAGGCGCAGCCTTCCGGCGAGATCACGGAATAAATGGCGTGTTCCAGCATCAGCACGGAATTGGCCGCCGCCAGGGCGATGGCGCCGCCGGACCCGCCCTCGCCGATGACGACGCTGACCAGCGGAACCTTGAGCCGGATACAGGTCTCGATGGACCGGGCGATGGCCTCCGCCTGGCCGCGGGCTTCCGCATCGACACCGGGATAGGCCCCGGGGGTGTCGACGAAGGTAATCACCGGAAGGCCGAACCGGTCCGCCAGTTCCATCAGGCGGATGGCCTTGCGGTACCCTTCCGGGCGGGCCATGCCGAAGTTGTGGGCGACGCGGCCGCTGGTGTCGGCCCCCTTCTCGTTGCCGATGACCACCACCGAAGCGCCGCGAAAACGGCCGATGCCGCCCAGCATGGCCGGGTCGTCGGCGAAATTCCGGTCGCCGGCGAGGGGGGTGAAATCCTCGATCAGGGCCGAGACGTAATCGACCGCGTGGGGCCGGTCGGGATGGCGGGCGATCTGGGTTTTCTGCCACGGCGTCAGCTTGGCGTAAGTTTGCCGCAGCAGCTTGTCGACCTTGCCCTGCAGCTTGCTGACCTCGTCGGCGATGTTGACCTCGCCGTCGCTGGACAGGTGCCTGAGCTCCTGGATCTTGCCCTCAAGATCGGCGATCGGCTTTTCGAAATCGAGATAGTTATGCATGGGCGATATCTATCACAACGGCAGGGGAAGACACAGGCAAAAAAACAGCGCCCGCGGGCGCTGTTTGATTTTTAGAAGATCGGCCAAACACGGTCAACCGGCGGCTGCGATTTCCTCCGCCTTCTTGACCAGGACCTCCGCCTGCTTGATGGAGGCGATGTCGATCAGGCGGCCGTCGAGGGCGACCGCGCCGCGCCCTTCCTTCTGGGCCTGTTCCATGGCTTCCAGGATGCGCTTGGCCTTCTCGACTTCCTTGTCCGACGGGCTGAACAGCGTGTTGGCCAAGTCGATCTGGGAGGGATGGATGGCCCACTTGCCTTCGCAGCCCAGCACCGCCGCCCGGTTGGCCTGGGCGGCGTAACCGTCGGGATCGGAGAAATCGCCGAAGGGGCCGTCGATGGGGCGCAGGCCGTTGGCCCGGGCCGCGACAACCATGCGGGCGATGGCGTAATGCCACATGTCGCCCCAGTGATAATCCCGGTTGCCGTTGCCGTCGTCATCGGTGAGCACGCCGTAATCGGCGTTGGGGCCGCCGATGGCGGTGGTCCGGGCCTTGGTCGAGGCGGCATAGTCGGCGACGCCGAAGTGCAGAGATTCGTTACGCGGGCTGGCGGCGGCGATTTCGTGTACATTTTCCATGCCGAGCGCCGTTTCGATGATCATCTCGAAGCCGATGCGCTTGTCGTAGCCCTTGGCCTGCTCGATCTGGGTGACCATCATGTCGATGGCGTAGATGTCGGCGGCCGTGCCCGCCTTGGGGATCATGATCAGGTCCAGGTTGGCCCCCGCCTGCTCGACCACGTCGACCACGTCGCGGTACATGTAATGGGTATCCAGGCCGTTGATGCGCACCGAGACGGTCTTGCCGCTCCAGTCCAGGTCGTTCAGGGCCTCGATGATGTTCTTGCGCGCCTGCTCCTTGTCGTCGGGGGCGACGGCGTCTTCCAGGTCGAGGAACACCACGTCGGCGGCGCCCTTGGCGGCCTTTTCGAGGAAGGTCGGATTGGAACCCGGAACCGCCAGCTCGGAACGATTCAAGCGAGCCTGACACTGGTCAACGATGGTGAAACTCATAGCCGTCTCCATTGAGAAAATAAGGAAAGAACCGCCCTTCCCGGCGGCACCGGCAAGAGAACGAAGCAACCATCTATTCCCGCCGCCTGCCCCTGTCAACGAAAACCGTCCGATGATGGCGGTCCGGTCCGGCAAAGACCATTGACAAATTATGGGGATATCGGCGATAGAATTTGAAAACGATTATCAGTTTCAGGAGCACCCCATGCATATCCACTCCCTGGACGACTGGCGGCACGACCATGTCTTCATCGCCCGCGAGCAGGAAGCCGGCGAACGCCGGGCCTATTGGGTGATTGCGCTGACCGTCACCACCATGGTGGTGGAAATCGTTTCCGGCTGGCTGTTCAATTCCATGGCCCTTCTGGCCGACGGCTGGCACATGGCCAGCCACGCCGCGGCGCTTTGCATCACCGTTTTCGCCTACTGGTTCGCCCGCCGCCACCTGCACAACAGCCGCTTTACCTTCGGCACGGGCAAGGTCGGCGTCCTCGGCGGCTTCGGCAGCGGCGTCGTCCTCGGCGTCGTCGCCCTGATCATGGTCTGGGAATCGACGCAGCGGTTCTTCCAGCCCATGACCATCCGCTTCGACGAGGCCATGGCCGTGGCCGGGTTGGGTCTGCTGGTCAACCTGCTCAGCGCCTGGCTGCTGCACCAGGGCGGCGGAGACCATCATCATCACCATCATGATCACGATCACGGCCACGACCACCACCACGGCCGGGGCCGGGACCACAATCTGCGGGCGGCCTTTCTGCATGTCCTGGCCGACGCCCTGACCTCGGTCCTCGCCATCGTCGCCCTGCTGACCGGCAAAATGCTGGGCTGGGTGTGGATGGACCCGATGATGGGCATCGTCGGCGCCGTGGTGATCGGCGTCTGGACCTATGGCCTGCTGCGTGATACGGGGCGTATCCTGCTCGACGGCGAGGGCGGGGAAGACGCCAAGGCCGGAATCCGCGAGAGCATCGAGGCCGACGCCGACAATCGCGTCACGGACCTGCACCTGTGGCGCATCGGTCCCGATCATTTCGCCGCCATCGTCTCCATCGTCACCCACTTCCCAAAGAGCGCCGAAGCCTATAAAACCCTTCTTGAAAATCATTCCGAACTGGCCCATGTCACGGTCGAGGTCAACCGCTGCGACAGTGAGCCCTGCCTTCCCGAGACGCCGCCCTAAAAGGCCGTTCTATAACCGTTCACCCAGTAAAGAGGCCCGCGACGACGTGACGACACAAACCAAGCCGGCCCTCGCCATGGGGGAATTCGTGCCGCTGATGGCGCTGATGATCTCGTTGATCGCCCTGTCCATCGACGCCATGCTGCCGGTCCTGCCCGATATGGGGCGGGACCTTGGCGTTACCAGCGACAATGACCAGCAATTGATCGTCTCGGCCCTGTTCCTGGGCTTCGGCGTCGCGCAGATGATCTTCGGCCCCCTGTCCGACAGCATCGGGCGCAAGCGGGCTATCTACGCGGGTTATGTGATCTTCCTCATCGGCTGCCTGATGTCGATCTTCGCCGACGACTTCCCGACCATGCTGGCGGGACGGGTCCTGCAGGGCGTCGGCGCGGCGGGTCCGCGCATCGTCTGCATGGCCCTGGTCCGTGACCAGTACGAGGGCCGGGAGATGGCCCGCATCATGTCCTTCGTCATGGGCGTCTTCATCCTCGTCCCGGCCCTGGCCCCGGCCCTCGGGCAGGGCATCGCCATGGTTTCCCACTGGCGGGGCATTTTCGCCGTCTTCCTGCTCATGGCCCTTGCCTCCTGGACCTGGTTCGCCCTGCGCCAGCCGGAAACCCTGCCCCCGGAACGGCGGGTTCCGTTCACCGGCCGGGTGATCTGGTCGGGCATCAGCGAAACCTGCCGCAACCGGACCGCCTTCGGCTACACCCTGACCGCGGGGATGATCTTCGGCGCCTTCGTCGGCTACCTGTCGACGGCGCAGCAGGTGTTCGGCGTCGTCTACGGCATCGGCGACCTGTTCCCCCTCTATTTCGCCGCCCTGGCGCTGGCCATCGGCGCGTCGTCGCTGATCAACGGGCGGCTGGTGATGAAAATCGGCATGCGGACCCTGTCCTTTTACGCGGTCAGCGCCCTGACCCTGCTGTCCGCCTTGTTCTTCCCCTACGCGGCCCTGGCCGACGGCGCGCCGGAACTCGCCGCCGCCATGGCCTATTTCATCGCCACGTTCCTCTGTATCGGCATCCTGTTCGGCAATTTCAACGCCTTGGCCCTTGAGCCCCTGGGCCACATCGCCGGGGTCGGTTCCGCCGTGGTCGGGTCCATTTCCACCATCATGTCGGCCCTGATGGGCTGGTACATCGGGCAGATGTTCGACGGCACCGTCCTGCCCCTGGTGGGCGGCTTCGCCGTGCTCGGCGCGGCGGCCACCGCCACCATGGGCTGGATCGAGGCCGGGCGGAAAAAGGCCGTGGCGTGACGGCCTACTTCTTCGCCAACGGATGGGCCTGATCGACGAGCCGACGCAGGCGCTCTTCCAGGACATGGGTGTAGATTTGCGTCGTCGCGATGTCGGCGTGTCCCAGCATCTGCTGCAAGGAGCGCAGGTCCGCGCCGTGGGCCAATAGGTGGCTGGCGAAGGAATGGCGTAGCACATGGGGGGAAACCCGCCGCTGGTCAATTCCTACCTCGACGGCCAGTTCCTTCATCAACTGGGCGAAGCGGGCGCGGGTCAGATGCCCCTGCTTCGAGCGGGATGGGAACAGCCAGCGCTCGCCCAGGGCCTTGCGTCCCTTCGGCAGGAATCCTTCGCGGGCCTTTTGTTTATAGGTCTCGACGGCGTCCCGCGCCGGTTCGCTCAAGGGCACCATCCGTTCCTTGTCCCCCTTGCCCCGGACGATCAGCAGCCGCCCGTCCCGGCTTAGGGCAGCAAGCGGCAATCCGACCAGTTCGGAAACCCTGAGCCCGGTGGCGTAGAGCAGTTCCAGCATGGCGACCAGGCGGATGCCCTCAGCCCCCTCTTTCTCCGCCGCCTTGTCGAGCAGCGCCTCGACCTCGTCCTCGGACAGGTACTTGGGCAGGGAACGGCCCTGGCGGGGGCTGTCGATGATGCTCGACGGATCATCGTCGCGCACCCCTTCCCCATGCAGAAACTTGAAAAACTGCCGCAGGGCCGACAGCCGCCGGGCGCTGGTGCTGGGGGCCATGCCGGCGCCCGAGAGCTTTTTCAGATAGCCCTTGATCATGGCGCTGTCCGCCTTTTCCGGCGGGCGCTTGCGGGCCAGGGTATAGGCGGCGAAATCGGCCAGGTCCCGGGAATAGGACTCGATGGTGTTCGCCGCCGCGCCCCGCTCCACCGTCAGCATCTCGAGGAAGCTCTCGACGTGGCGGGAACTCATGGCCCTACAGGCCCGCCGCGATCGCCGCTTCCAGGGCCAGGGCGCGAACCTCCTTATCCAGGCCTGCGGCGCTCAGGCCTTCCATCACCTTGCCGAGGACGATGGGCTCGGCCAGTCCGGGCCCTCCCTCGCCGAGGGCGACCAGGGACAGCAGGACGATCTCGCCGATACGCTCGCCCGAGGCAGCCGGTTTGACGGGCGTTTCCTCCACCGGTTCCGCCGAGACGATCCCCGCCGCCGAAACCGACACGGTGGTCATCAGGGGCCGTTGCGGCGGGACGGCGGTTTGCGGGGGCGTTTCGGGCACGGCCTCGGGTTCCGCCGAAGCGGCGCGAATGGCCTCGTTCAGGCCGCGCCACAGGGCCGGGTTGGGCATCGCCATGGTGATCTGCTGCGGCCCATCCAGAAGTTCCTCCCAGGCGCCCGTGGGCACCGTCTCGCCGAGGGCATCGAACAGGGTATACAGCAGGGCGGCCTTGTCGCGGGCGTGATTTTCTTCTTTCAGCGGTTCCCACCAGTGAGACAGGTCCCCGGTGTTCCACGGCGCCGCCTCGGGCGAACCGGCGAGGCGGGCGATGGGAAGCAGAGCATGCAGGATCGCCGCCGATTCCGGATTGTGCTGGGCGCTCGTCCTGAGCAGGGAGAACCAGGGCGCGACCTCTTCGTGCCGACCACTGACGAGGAAGGCGCGAATGGCCTCGGGTGCGAACCAGAGCAGTTCCGTCGACGGCGCGATCCGCGCCAGAACCGGCATGAATACCCGAACGGTGGAGGAATAACGCCCCCCTTCCCGGCCCAGGGCCAGGGCCTTGGCGGTGGCTTCCGCCTGGGCCACGGGCAGGGTTTCGATCAGGGTCGTGCGATACAGCAGGGCGCGGCTGAGCGGCCCGGTTTCCGCTTCCGCTTTGGACAGAGGGTTGGCGAGGTCCTCTTCGCTGAAGGAAACCCCGGTGTAGAGCTGGCGCAGGGTATCGACATCGAGGGCGCCGGCGATTTCCGCCCGCTCGGCGGCCTCGAGGCGGATTTCCACGGACGCGTTCGGGCTGGTGGCGATGGTCTTGAGGACGCCGGGCCTGGACGAGGAAATCACGTCGTTGGGAAGCCGGGTCTTGGAGGCCCGGGCCATGGATAGCAGCATGGGCGTCGGGTCCGGCATGCGCTCAAGGCTCGCCGGATACCCGGCAAGGGCTTCGATCAGAGCATAGAAGGCCTCGTCCTCGTCGCCGGTTTCCCTGAGCAGGGAGACTCCGAGGGCCGCCCGGTCGTGTTCACCGGCCAGGGCCTGACAGAAGACAAAGGCCTTCTGCCAATAAGCGCTGTCCTCGCTGCCGATCTGACCGGCGGCGAGGGAACAGGCGCGGGCATTGTCGTTGGCGAGGAAACGGGCATCCGCCTCGTAACGGACCAGGGTCTCCATCTCCGCCCGGCCGGGCGTCGCCTCGAGCAGGCGGTTGACGCTGTCGGCGTCGCCCATTTCGGATAGCAGGCCGACGCGGCGGGCGATGAAGCGACCGTCCGCGGCCATGCCTTCGGGCAGGGCGGCGGAGCTGAGCAACAGGCGGCGCATCAGGTCGCGCATGACCTCGGACCGCACATTCAGGGGTAGGCGGTCCATCATCGTCCAGACCAAACGGGGGCTGGAACCGGCCCACATGCGGACGCCGAAACCGCCCTCTTCCGGGAACAGCACCCCCGCCGTGTCGGCATTGATGGTTTGCAGGGTGTCGATCTGAATAGAGGGTCCCTCATCGCCGCCGCTTTCTGTTGCGGGAATGGCGGGCTGGACCGGGACGACCGGCACGACGGGCTTCAGCTTTTTCGGCGGCGCCAGACGGACCGGGCCGCTTTCGGCGAAAGAGGTACCGGCGCAAACCGGGGCCAGAACGCAGGCCGCGGCGAGCACGAAGACGGCGATACCGGGGCGGCGGGTACGGGGTTCAGCGGGGGAATCGGTCATCGGGCAGTACTTTTTCGATTGCTGTCGTAGGTGCCGGAATGTCCCAGGTGGCGAGGAAGGCCCCGCCCCCGACAAGAATCGCGATCACCGCGATCAGGACCAGTCTGGAAAAATTTTTCATGCGAACCCAATGCCTAAATCCATGAAGAAGGGATCGGAAAGCCCACACGGCCCTGTCCTTGCCCCTTCAAGCCTCTTTATCTCGTCGAATAATATGCTAGCTTCCGACTGTGGCGACAATTCGGCAGTGTATCGCCTTGAAAAACCACGTTCAATACACAGGATTATCCTTGTGAGAGACAACGGAACTGAATTAATGACCGAGAATCCGACCCCAACGCCTGAGAGGCCGGTGGTGATGATCGGCTTGATGGGCGCAGGCAAGAGCCGGATCGGCCGGGAACTGGCGGCCGAACTGCGCCTGCCCTTCGTCGACGCGGACGCGGAAATCGTCGAGGCCGCCGGTTGCTCGATTTCCGACATTTTCGAACTGTACGGGGAAGCGGCCTTCCGGGACGTGGAAAAACGGGTGATCTGCCGCCTGCTGGATGAAGGCCGCCAGATTATCGCCACCGGCGGCGGCGCGTTCATGAACGACGATATCCGCCGGGCCATCAAGGAACGGGGCGTCTCCATCTGGCTGCGGGCGGAACTGGATGTGCTCGTCGAGCGCACCTCCCGGCGCGGCGGCCGCCCGCTGCTTGAAAACGGCGACCCGGAGGTCATCCTGAAAGGCCTGATGGAACAACGCTACCCCGTCTACGCCGAGGCGGATATCATCGTCGACTCCAAGGCCGTCAGCATCGAGGAAACCGTCGCCGACACCGCCAAGGCCCTTTCCGGCTACATCGCCGGCAACCCGGATTAGAAAGACCATGACCGACCCGTCTCCCTCCTCCTCTCAACCTGACGACCGCCTGCGCCTCGACCTCGGCCCCCGTTCCTACGACATCGTCGTCGGCGAGGGCCTGTTGCCAAGCGCCGGGGAGAGCATCGCCCCCTTTCTCGGCGGCGGCCGGGCGGTTGTCGTCACCGACGGCAATGTCGGACCGCTGTATCTGGAGACCCTGCAACGCTCCCTCGGCGGGGCGGGCATCGATCATGCCGCGGTCACCCTGGAGGCCGGGGAACAGGTGAAGAGTTTCGAGCATTTGCAGGCCCTGACGGAAGAATTGTTTCAGATCGGCATCGACCGGAAATCCCTGCTCATCGCCCTCGGCGGCGGGGTGATGGGGGACCTGGCCGGGTTTGCCGCCGCCATCACCATGCGCGGCGTCGATTTCATCCAGATTCCGACCACCCTGCTCTCCCAGGTGGACAGTTCCGTCGGCGGCAAGACCGGCATCAATTCCGCCCATGGCAAGAACCTGATCGGGGCCTTCCACCAGCCCCGCCTGGTCCTCGCCGACGTGGACAGCCTGGACACCCTGCCCCGCCGACAACTGCTGGCCGGTTATGCGGAGGTGGCCAAGTACGGCCTGATCGGGGATGCGGACTTCTTCGCCTGGCTGGAAGCCAACGCCGCCGCCCTGCTCGCCGGTGACAAGGACCTGCGAAAACAGGCGATCCTGAAAAGTTGCGCCAGCAAGGCCGCCATCGTCGCCGAGGACGAACGGGAGGCGGGCAAGCGGGCCCTGCTCAACCTGGGCCATACCTTCGGCCATGCCCTGGAGACGGAAACCGGCTACGGCGACGCCCTGCTGCACGGCGAGGCGGTGGCCATCGGCATGGTCATGGCCTTCGAACTGTCGGCCCGTCTCGGCCTGTGTTCGGAAGCCGACTCGGCGCGGGTGCGCGGACACCTGGCCCAGGTGGGCCTGCCGGTGGGTCTGTCTGGAATCGCCGCCCCGTCTTGGAGCGCCGAACGGCTGATCGCCCACATGGGCCTGGACAAAAAGACCGAGGCCGGAAACCTGGTCTTCATCCTCGCCCGCGCCATCGGCGACGCCTTCATCGCCCGCGATGTCGACCCCCGGACCCTCGGCGGCGTTCTCGCCGACGCCCTCGCCGGATAATCATCAAACACTGAGAAACGGTCATGTTGATAACCCTTAGCGTCATATTTGTCCTGCTGCTGCTGTCGGCCTTCTTTTCCGGTTCGGAAACCGCCCTGACGGCGGCCTCCCGGCCGTTGATGCATCAGCTTGAAAACGGCGGAAACCGTCGGGCCGTCATCATCAACCGCCTGAACGAACACCGGGAACGGCTGATCGGCGCCATCCTGCTGGGCAATAATCTGGTCAACATCATGGCCTCGGCGCTGGCGACCAGCATCATGATTTCCCTGTTCGGCGAGGCCGGGGTCGCCTACGCCACCCTGACCATGACCCTGCTGGTGCTGATTTTCGCCGAAATCCTGCCCAAGACCTATGCCATCCAGAACGCCAACCGCATGGCGCTCGCCATCGCACCCACGGTCAATGCCGTGGTGCTGGTGCTGGCGCCGGTGACCCACGCGGTGCATCTGCTGGTCTGCTTCGTGCTCAAGCTGTTCGGGCTTTCCCACGGCGACGCCCCCGGGTCGTCGTCGGAGGAACTGCGCGGCGCCATCGAACTGCACGACGATGAAGACCGGGCCGTCGACGACGAACGGGCGATGCTGCGCAGCGTCCTCGACCTGGCCGAGGTTCAGGTCGGCGAGATCATGGTCCACCGCAAGGACGTAGCGATGATCGACGCCGACGCGGAGCCGGACAAGCTGGTCGAAGAGGTGCTCTCCAGCCCCTACACCCGCATCCCCATCTGGCAGGGCCAGCCCGAGAACATCGTCGGCGTGCTGCACGTCAAGGCCCTGCTCCGGGCCGTGCGCACCAGCGCCGACAACAAAGACCTGGACATTATCTCGCTTGCCGCCAAGCCCTGGTTCATCCCGGAACAGACGACCCTGCTCGACCAGTTGCAGGAATTCCGCAAGCGCCATGAGCACTTCGCCCTAATGGTCGATGAATACGGCAGCTTCATGGGCATCGTCACCCTGGAGGACATCCTGGAGGAAATCGTCGGCGACATTTCCGACGAGCACGACATCGCCGTCAAGGGGGTGGTGCAGGAGGCCGACGGCAGCTTCACCATCAACGGCGGCGTCACCATCCGCGACCTGAACCGGGAGTTCCACTGGCGCCTGCCCGATGAAGAGGCCGCCACCATCGCCGGGCTGATCCTGCACGAGTCCCGCCGCATTCCCGAACCCGGTCAGGTCTTCATCTTCCACGGCCTGCGCTTTCAGGTCCTGCGCCGGGTGCGCCAGCAGATCACCTCCGTCCGGGTGACGCCCATGGCGGCGCTGGACGGCAACGGCGAGGCCCCGTAACGCTCCGCCCGCTCCCTTCCTTCCCTTCCACGAGGTCCCCCATGCCCCTTTCAAAACCCGGCCCGCGCAACCTGATCCATAACCGCGACATCCAGTCCCGAGGCTTCCAGCGGGACGACGGGCTGTGGGACATCGAGTGCCGGCTCGTCGACACCAAGACCTATTCCTTCGAAAACACCGACCGGGGCGGCATGATCAACAGCGGCGAGCCCATTCACGACATCTCCGTGCGCATCACCGTCGACGATGACTTGACCGTTGTCCACGCCGAGGCGGCCATCGATTCCGGGCCCTTTGGCCTGTGCGGCGACATCACCGGGGACATCGCCGCCATCGTCGGGCTGGCGGTCAGGCCTGGCTGGCGCAAGAACGTGCTGAAGCGCTTCGGCGGGGCCAGGGGCTGCACCCATATCGTCGACATGCTGCTGGGCCCCATGGCCGTCACCGTCTGGCAGACCGTCGGCCCGGCGCGGCAAAAACGAAACACCCCGGAAGGCGGCGGCAAACCCGTGCTCTTGAACAGTTGCCACGCCTTCGCCCCGTCAAGCCCCATCGTCAAACGGGAATGGCCGGACTTTTACGAGGGGGGCGAAACGTAAGAGGCTTGTTATTTTGGTGACAGTGCATTCTATTGACTCGACACGCCATCCCCCTATAGAATGCCGACATGTCACGCCTCGCCCGCATCGTCCTGCCGCATATTCCGCACCACGTCACGCAACGGGGCAATGGGCGGGCGCAAACCTTCTTCTGCGACGACGACTATCGGTCCTATCGGAACTTATTGGTGGAACACTGCCAGCGGCATGGCGTGAGCGTATGGGGCTGGTGCCTGATGCCCAATCACGTTCATCTGGTTTTAACGCCCTCCGACACGGACGGACTCCGCGGCGCGCTGTCGCGCCTTCACAGGATGTATGCCGGACGAATTCACGCACGGGAACGCCGGTCCGGACATTTTTGGCAGGGGCGGTTCGGCTGCGTGGCGATGGATGACGAGCACCTGATCGCCGCCCTGGCCTATGTGGCGCTGAACCCGGTCCGCGCGGGATTGGTCGAACGGGCCGAAGACTGGGCCTGGTCCTCGGCCCATGCCTATCGTCCTGGAATCCGGGGGGATGGAGTCATCGACAGACAGGCGGTCGTGCCTTTCCTTCGACCGGTGAGGAAACTGATCGCCGCCGGCCAAGAGGATGAACGGTTCAAGGCCCTGCGAAAGTCGGAAACCATCGGCCGCCCGATCGGCGACGACACGTTCATGCGCCAGGCGGAAGAACAAACCGGACGCACGTTAAGACCGGGAAAACGGGGACCGAAACCGAGGTAATCAAGCGGAGTCACCATAATCCGTAATCCGGGAGCAACTGCGTAATGGATTTTTCGCTAACATCTGATCAGGAAGCGATCATTGATTCTGTCCGTAGAACGTGCGCACGCTTCGATGATGATTATTGGCTTGAACATGACCGAACCGGGGAATTTCCTTCCGATTTTCACGCCGCCATGGCGGCCGGCGGCTGGTTGGGGATCGCCATGCCCGAGGAATTCGGCGGCGCCGGCCTGGGTGTAACCGATGCGGCCTTGATGATGCACACCGTCGCCAACTCATCGGGCGCCATGAGTGCTGCGTCCAGCATTCACATTAATATTTTCGGCCCCCATCCCATCGTCGTTTTCGGCAATGAGGAACAGCGGCGGCGATGGTTGCCTGGTTTGACAGAAGGCAAGACCAAATCCTGTTTCGGCGTCACCGAGCCCGATGCAGGACTGAACACGACGTCCATCAAGACCCGTGCCGAGCGGACTGGCAAGGGTTACGTCGTGCACGGAAAGAAAGTCTGGACCTCTACCGCCATGCAAGCTGATAAAATCATGCTGCTGACGCGCACCACGCCGAAGGAGGACTGCAAGCGACCTTCCGATGGCATGACGTTGTTTTTCACAGACCTGAACCGCGATTACTGCGACACCAAACCCATTCCGAAAATGGGCCGGGCTGCCGTTGATTCCTGTGAGACGTTCATCGACGGCTTGCCCGTGCCGGAGGAAGACCGCATCGGCGAAGAAGGCAAAGGCTTCCAATACCTGCTTCACAGCCTTAACCCGGAGAGAATTCTTATCGCCTGCGAGGCAATCGGCATCGGCCAGAATGCCCTGGCGAGGGCGACGCAATACGCCAAGAATCGCGTTGTCTTCGACCGGCCCATCGGCCAGAACCAATCGATTCAACACCCGCTTGCTGAAAGCTGGATGGAATTGGAGTCCGCCTTCCTGATGGCCATGAAGGCGGCATACCTATACGATTCAGGGCAACCCTGCGGGTTAGAATCAAATTCCGCGAAATACCTTGCCGGCGAAGCCGGGTTTCAGGCCTGCACCCGCGCGGTGATGACCCACGGCGGCATGGGCTACGCCAGGGAATTTCATGTGGAACGCCTGATGCGCGAAGTCATGATCAACCGTCTGGCGCCCATCAGCCCACAGTTAATATTGAGCAACATCGCAGAAAAGGCTCTCGGTTTGCCGAAGTCGTATTAGTGTGAATGTTCAGAAATATCAAATAGTTACGCGACCGACATCGTTAAGGGAAAGGCGCGGACACTCTCCGAGTTCGCAGCCACGGTCGATATCGGCACCAGGGGCGCCGCAACCTCGCGATTCACCAATTAAATGCACTGTCACCGAACTCTCACCGAATTTCAAGGTCGATATCAGCACCAAGGGCACCGCAACCTCGCGATCCACCAATTAAATGCACTGTCACCGAATTTGAGAAAAACTCGAACAGCTGCGAGCGCCGGAGCTTCTTGCGCAGAACCGGATGACCCGCCGCGTCGGCGCCGTGAACTTGGAAAACGTTTTTGGCCAGATCCAGGCCGATAGTGGTAATCTCAGACATTGGACGCTCCCGTTACTGGAAAGTGTTGACACCTCTCCAGTATGGCTCATTCAGAAGCCGGTGGGGGCGTCCATGCCATTACCGAAATTTTAAACAACTCACTAAAACACGTAAAATTACCACTGTTACGCGGACATAACGCGGACAGATTATTTTTTCACAATACGTGAACCATCAAACATACGATTACAGGCAGCATCGTAATCATTTAACTCCATCATATCTCGAAACTGGAATTGAAGCCCTAATAAGCTAACAACCTTAAGTGCATAGCTATGGCCTGCCTTTTTCGCCTCCCCGATCGTCTTAAACACACTTTGAGAAGTGCTGTTAGTAAAGGTTTCTTGAGAAACAGTTTCATCTTGAATTCTCTTAATAAGATTTTTCAACTCACTTATTTTATCCTCAATTTTACTGTCGATGTCGTCGTAACATTGCTTATCTGTCTCAAGGCATCCAGAAAGTAATGAGGCCAGTATTAAAATAGGTAATAATTTTTTCATCAGAAATTCTCCGCAGCGGAAAGCTGAAAATCCGCATTTACGGTGGCAATTACGCTGACACTCCACTAATTTATCTCTGCCTATCCGGTAACAGCGCACTCAATTTGGAGTTCGGCGGATGACAGTAATCCCCGCTTAATCACCCCCTACCGCAAATCCGTCCCCCCGTGGCCGACGGCTTTGTGGCCTTCTTCGGTGGCGGCTTCTCGGTAGTAGGAGATGATGTAGGCGCGGACGGCGGAGGTTCGGTTGGGGACCTTGCGGTTCTGCTCCACATGGGTGCACAGCTCGTGGATGGATTTGCCTTCCCGGCGGCAAATCTCGCCCAGCGCCTCCCAGGCTTCCCCTTCCAGGCGCAGGCTGGTGCGGCGTCCCGAGATGGTGACGTTTCGGCTGACCAGTGAACGGACGTTTTTCATGTTCCCCACGTTGACCCGTGCGTTGTCTTACGCGCTGGATTATACGCCAAGGGAAACGAAAAGGGCAGCCCCTTTTTCCCGCTTACGTATTTTTCTCTTCGTCGGGCGCGGCGGTTCTCAGGGCCAGGGCATGGATTTTGTGTTCCATCTCCTCGGCCAGGGCCTGATAGACCAGCCGCTGGCGGGCGACGCGGCTGAGCCCCTCGAAGGCCGCCGAGACCACATGCACGGTGAAGTGGCTCTCCCCTTCCGGCCTGGCCCCGGCATGGCCGGCGTGCTTGTGGGAATCGTCGATGATTTCAAGGCGCGTCGGCGACAGGGCCTCGGTCAGTTTCCGTTCGATGGTCTCGGCGACACCCATGGCGGCGCTCCTCGCGGTTGTTCATGTCCGCCATAGGAATTGGTTGCTTCGACGCCCGTGTCAAGGCCTTTGATCGGTTGCCAAGGGCGAAGCGATTCAGCATAGTTTGCACATGTCGCGAAAAGCCCATAAGCCACGCTCTGTCCACGCCACCAGCATGTTCGGGGAGGTCCCGGAGACGAAGCCGGACGCCCGCGTCTGCGAATGGCCGGAGTGCACCGGCAACGGGGAATACCGCGCCCCCCATTCCCGCGACCGGCTGAACAGCCACCGCTGGTTCTGCATCGACCATATTCGCCAGTACAACAAGTCCTGGAACTATTACGAGGGCATGAACGACCAACAGGTGGAGGAAGACCTGCGCCGGGACACCACCTGGAACCGGCCCTCCTGGCCCTTCGCCGGGGCCGAGCGTTCTCTCAACTTCAAGGGGCCGGGCCCGGATATCGACGACTTCGGTGGCGCCTTCGGCGATCCGGACGAGACCGAAGCCCCCACCGGCCCGCCCCGGCGTTTCGAGCCCGACGGGCCGGAGGCCCAGGCCCTGGCGGTGCTCGACCTGACGCCGCCGGTCAGCCCCGAACAACTGAAGCGGCGCTACAAGGAGCTGGTCAAACGCCACCACCCGGACGCCAACGGCGGCGACAAGGAGGCGGAGGAAAAATTCAAGCAGATCTCCCTCGCCTACGCGACCCTGACCGCGGACGGCCCGGCCTGACGACGAAAGTCATTGACGCCGCCCGCCCGCCGCCTTAACTGATTGCTGCAGAACCGTTCTAATACATTGGAATTCTCGACATGACAGCCACCGACACGTCTCCCGCGGGAGAAGCCAGCTTCCCGCTGAACGCCCCCGATATCACCGTTTCCGTCCGCCAGACGTTCGGCATCGACAGCGACATCCAGGTCCCCGCCTTCAGCCAGGGCGAGGAGCACGTGCCGGAGTTGGACCCGGCCTATCAGTTCGACCACGACACCACGCTGGCGATCCTGGCCGGGTTCTCCCACAACCGGCGGGTCATGGTGCAGGGCTACCACGGCACCGGCAAATCGACCCACATCGAGCAGGTGGCCTCGCGCCTCAACTGGCCCTGCATCCGCATCAACCTGGACAGCCACATCAGCCGCATCGATCTGGTCGGCAAGGACGCCATCGTGCTGAAGGACGGCCAGCAGGTGACGGAATTCCGCGAAGGCATCCTGCCCTGGGCCCTGCAGCATCCGACGGCCCTGGTCTTCGACGAATACGACGCCGGACGCCCGGACGTGATGTTCGTCATCCAGCGGGTGCTGGAGGTGGAAGGCAAGCTGACCCTGCTCGACCAGAACCGGGTCATCCGCCCGCATCCGTTCTTCCGCCTGTTTTCCACCACCAACACCATCGGCCTCGGCGACACCACCGGGCTCTATCACGGCACCCAGCAGATCAACCAGGGGCAGATGGACCGCTGGAACATCGTCACCACGCTCAATTACCTGCCCCACGACGACGAGGTGGACATCGTCATCGCCAAGGTGCCCGCCTACGACAGCCCGGAAGGACGGGAGAAGATGAGCGCCATGGTCGAACTGGCGGAACTGACCCGCAGCGGCTTCATCAACGGCGACATCTCCACCGTCATGTCGCCGCGCACGGTGCTCACCTGGGCCGAGAACGCCAGCATTTTCGACGATCTGAAAACCGCCTTCCGCCTGACCTTCCTGAACAAGTGCGACGAACTGGAGCGCCCCGTGGTCGCCGAATACTATCAGCGCTGTTTCGGCGAGGAACTGCCGGAATCCGCGGCCAGGGCGACGGTTCTCTAGCGGCAAGGGGCGGCCATGAGTTGGAGCGAGACTCCGTCGGAAAGGATCAAGCGGGCGACCGCGGCGACCCTGAAGGCGATTTCCAGGCACCCGGACGTGGAGGTCGCCTACGCCGCCGGCAACGAAGCCGGGGTCGCCGCCAGCGGCGCCAGCGTCCGCCTGCCGACACCGCCGGACGCCAACATCTCGGAAAGCGACGTCACCCGCCTGCGCGGGGCCGCCGACGCCGTCGCCCTCAGGCTGCGCTACCACGACAGCAAACTGCACGGCCGCTGCCGCCCCGCCGGCAGCGAGGCCGCCCGGGTCTTCGAACGGGCGGAACAGGTGCGCTGCGAATCCCTGGGCGCGCTGCGCATGACCGGCGTCGCCCAGAACCTGTCGGCCATGCTGGAAAACCGCTGCCGGTCCAACGCCCCCGACCCCTCCCAAGACGAGGGTGCGGACGGAACCCTGCTGGCGGAGGCGGTCGGCCTGCTGATCCACGAAAAACTGACGGGAGCCACCCTGCCGGAGGCCGCCGAGCCCATCCTGCGCACCTGGCGCCCCTATATCGACGAGCATATCGGCTCGCAGCTCGACGTCCTCGCCGAGACCATGGCCGACCAGCAGGCCTTCGCCGGGGCCATGACCCAGTTGCTAGAGGACCTGGAGCTGTTCGACGAGGGCGACACCAGCCCTGAAGAACAGCCCGAGGACTCCGGCGAGCAGCAGGATTCCCTGCCCGAGGAACAAAATCAGGAAAGCGAATGCGACAGCCGCAGCGAGGCGGAAGCGGACGAGGAACAGGGCCAGATGGAAGAGGTCTCCGCCGACGCCGGCAGCGAGGAGCAGGACGGCGAGGAGGACGGCGGCGAGGACCCGGCGGGGCCCAGCGAACAGCCCCTGCCCTGGCCCCGCAACGACACCGCCGACGCCCCCTATCACGCCTATTTCATCGGCGCCGACGAAGTCATCGGGGCGGAGGAACTGTGCGAGGCGGAGGAACTGAACCGCCTGCGCACCCAGTTGGATCAGCAGTTGTCACGCCTGCAGGGCGTCGTCTCGCGGCTGGCCAACCGCATGCAGCGCCGCCTGATGGCCAAGCAGACCCGGTCCTGGGAATTCGACCTGGAGGAAGGCCTGCTCGACGCCGGACGCCTGTCCCGGGTCGTCATCGACCCCTTCCACCCGCTCAGCTTCAAGCAGGAAAGCGACACGGAATTCCGCGATACGGTGGTCACCCTGCTGATCGACAATTCCGGCTCCATGCGCGGGCGGCCCATTTCGGTGGCGGCGATGAGCGCCGACATCCTGGCCCGGACCCTGGAACGCTGCGGCGTCAAGGTCGAGATTCTGGGCTTCACCACCCGCGCCTGGAAGGGCGGCCAGGCCCGGGAAAAATGGGCCGAGGACGGCAAGCCCGCCAATCCGGGCCGCCTCAACGACCTGCGTCACATCGTCTACAAGGCCGCCGACATGCCGTGGCGCCGCGCCCGGCGCAACCTGGGCCTGATGCTGCGCGAGGGCCTGCTGAAGGAGAACATCGACGGCGAGGCCCTGATGTGGGCCCACAACCGGCTGCTCGCCCGCCCCGAACTGCGCCGCATTCTCATGGTCATTTCCGACGGCGCGCCGGTGGACGACGCCACCCTGTCCGCCAACCCGGGAAATTACCTGGAAAAACACCTGCGCGACGTCATCAACTGGATCGAAACCCGTTCCAGCGTCGAACTGACGGCCATCGGCATCGGCCACGACGTGACCCGCTACTATCGCCACGCGGTGACCATTTCCGACGCCGAGGAACTGGGCGGCACGATGATGCAGAACCTGACCGCCCTGTTCGACGAGGACCTTAACGCCAAGGGCCCGGCGCAACCGCCCGGCGGCGGCGGCAAGCCCCCCTTCGCCAGCACCCACTGGTAGGCCCGGCGTTGCCATCGCGGAGCAACTCCGTTATCGTGCCCGGCGACGTATCAACCCATGGGCCCTTGCTTCATGAGCGACGGTAAATTCCGCCTGATCACCCGGCCAAACTTCGACGGCGTCGTCTGCGGCGGCCTGTTGATCGAGTGCGGACTGGTCGGCGACGTTCTGTTCGTCGAGCCGAAGGACATGCAGGACGGCAACGTCGCCGTATCCGACAGGGACATCTCGGCCAATCTGCCCTACGTGGAGGGCGTCCACCTTTGCTTCGACCATCACCACAGCGAGGCGAAGCGGGTCGGCCGGGCGGACAACCTGGTGCTGGATTTGAACAAACCCTCGACGGCCCGGGTGATTTACGACCACTACGGCGGCGTCGACGCCTTCCCCGGCTTTTCCACGGAACTGCTGGATGCGGTCGACCGGGCGGATTCGGCGGCCTATGGGGCAGAGGACATCTTCGCCCCGGAAGGCTGGACGCTGCTGAATTTCATCCTCGACCCGCGGACCGGGCTGGCCCGTTTCAAGGACTTCAGCACCCCGAACGACGCCTTCCTGCGCGAAATGATGGTCTATTGCCGCCGCCATCCCATCGAGGAAATCCTGAAAATCCCCGATGTCGCCGAGCGCATCAGCATTTACGAATACAATGAAGAATTCTTCGAATTGCAGAACAAGCGCTGCGCCAGGGTTGACGGCAAGCTGGTGCTGGTCGACCTGCGCCGGGAGGACGTGATCTATCCCGGCAACCGCTTCACCGTCTACGCCGCCTTTCCGGAATGCAACGTCTCCATCCAGGTCGTTCCACACACGGCGGACACGGCGCAAAACGTCATCGCCGTCGGCAAGTCCATTCTCGACCGCTCCCTGGACGTTGACATCGGCGCCCTGATGCTGGAATACGGCGGCGGCGGGCACCGTGCCGCCGGCACCTGCCGCATCCCCGAGAATGACACCGAACGGGTGTTGGAGGAACTCATCGCGCGCCTTGCGGAAAACGATTGAACCGGCCAAGGCAAGGCTATCATTTTCCCCCGCGTCCGAATAAGATAGCCGCCAAGAATCGATTTACCCCTCAAGGACCAAGCACATGAAGAAGATTCTAATCGTCGATGATTCGAAAGTCATCCGCATGGTGGCCCGGAAAATCCTGCATGAGCTCGACTTCGAAACCGAGGAAGCCGCGGACGGCCAGGAGGCCCTCGACGCCTGCAAGGCGTCCCTGCCCGACGGCGTCCTGCTCGACTGGAACATGCCGGTCATGGACGGGTTGGAGTTTCTCAAGGCGCTACGCGAAATTCCCGGCGGCGATGCTCCGATCATCGTCTTCTGCACCACGGAAAACGATATCGAACATATTCAGAAGGCCATTGCCTTCGGCGCCAACGAATACATCATGAAACCCTTCGACAGCGAAATCATTCAGGCAAAATTCGCCCAGGTGGGCCTCCTCTAATCCACGCGGAACAACAATAATGAAACCTGAAGACATCGATCTGTTCAGCCGCATCGTCAAGCAGCGATCCGGGTTGGTCATCACCCCGAACAAGGCCTATCTGCTGGAAAGCCGCCTGCTCCCCATCGCCCGCAAGCACGGCCTGGAGAACCTGGACGGCCTGGCGGCGGAAGTTCGCACCCGGTCCAGCGAAAAGTTGCTCGAGGACATCACGGAAGCGATGACCACCAACGAGACCTTTTTCTTTCGCGACACCACGCCCTTCGACCGCTTCCGCGACGACATCCTGCCGCCGCTGCTGGAAGCCCGGGCGGGACAAAGGAAACTCCGCATCTGGTGCGCCGCCGCCTCGACGGGGCAGGAACCCTATTCCCTGGCCATGATCCTGCAAGACATGTCTGCCAAGGTGGCGGGCTGGAACATAGAAATCCTCGGCACGGACATCTCCAACGAAGCCCTCGACAAGGCGCGGGAGGGCCTCTACTCACAATTCGAGGTTCAGCGCGGGCTGCCCATCCAAACCCTGGTGAAAAACTTCTCCCAGGAAGAAGGCGGCTGGCGGATCAATCAGGGCATCCGGCAAATGGTGACCTACAAGAAGCTGAATTTGTTGGAAGCCTTTTCCCATCTGGGACAATTCGACATCGTCTTCTGCCGCAACGTCCTGATTTATTTCGACCGGGAACACAAGGTCGATATTCTCGAACGCATTGCGAAACAAATGCCCGCGGACGGCAGCCTGTTCCTCGGGGGGGCGGAAACGGTCATTGGCATTACGGAAAAATTCGAACCGACCAAGGACCTGCGGGGCGTCTACAGCCTCGCCAAAGGGTAAGGATAAAGGGCCGACGACATGAGTGCTAAAAAATACCGGCTGGTCACACGGGCAGACTTCGACGGCGTCGTTTCCGGCGGGCTTCTCTACGAGCTGCATATGATCGACAAGGTCGTCTTCGCCGAACCGAAGGACGTGCAGGACGGCAAGATCCACATCACCGGCGACGACATCATGACCAATCTCCCCTACGTGGAGGACGCCTACCTTTGTTTCAGCCACCATCATGTGGAGGAAACCCGCGCCGGCGACAAACCCAATCTGATCGTCGATACGGACAAACCGTCGGCGTCGCGGGTAGTGTATGATCACTTCGGCGGCAAGGAAGCGTTTCCCGATATCGCCACGGAACTGGTCGACACCGTGGACCGGGCCTACCGGGCCGATTACACGGAAGAGGAAGTTTTCGCCCCCGACCCGTGGACCCTGCTCAATTTCATTCTCGATCCACGCACCGGCCTCGCCCGGTTTGCGGAATACAACGTCTCCAACGAGCAGTTCATGAAGGACATGATGGTCTACTGCCGCCATCATCCCGTCGAGGACATTCTCAAGATTCCGGATGTGGAGGAACGCCTGCGGGTCTACGAGTACAACGAGGAATTCTTCGAACTGCAGATCAAGCGCTGCGCCACCACCCACGGCAACCTGGTGGTCGTTGACCTGCGCCGGGAGGAAGCGTTCTACCCCGGCAACCGCTTCACGGTCTACGCCAGCTTCCCGAAATGCAACATCTCGATTCTGATCCTGCCCCATGAAGAGGACGAGGCGAAAACGGTCATCGCCACCGGGAAATCCATCCTCGACCGCTCGTCGAAGACCAACGTCGGGGCCCTGATGCACGAATACGGCGGCGGCGGGCACATGGCCGCCGGCAGTTGCCGCGTCGCCAACGACGACGTCAACCGCGTGCTCGAGGAACTGATCGCCCGTATCAACGCCGACGGCTA
>CAYFOJ010000013.1:0-81106 GCA_964344645.1 uncultured Thalassospiraceae bacterium | reverse complement strand
CGGCCTGGCCGCCTTTGTCGACGGCGGCGGGGCGGATGGAAACGGGCTGATCCACATCAAGGACAACGACGGGAGGGACCGGTATTTCCAGAAGCATTCCCTGACCCTGGAGGACCCCGACAGAATCATCCTGGTGCAGGACATTACCGACCGGAAGGAACAGGAGCTGGAAATCCTGCAGGCGCGGAAAATGGTCGAAAGCGCGCTGGAGGAGGCGAATGCGGCGAGCATGGCCAAATCCACGTTCCTGTCGACCATGAGCCACGAGTTGCGGACGCCGTTGAACGCCATCATCGGGTTTTCCGACATGATGTGCCGTCAGCTTCTCGGCCCCATCGAAAACCCCCAGTACGTGGAATACGCCAACGATATCGGCAACAGCGGCAGGCATCTCCTGAGCCTGGTCAATGATGTTCTCGACATGTCGAAGGTGGAGGCCGGGGAAACCAAGGCCCAACTGGACAATCTGGATGTGGTGGCGGTGATCGATGATGTCTTCACCATGATGCGGGAGATCGTTGCCGACAGGGACATCCTGCTTCAGATCCAGGCCCCTCCCGAGCCGCCCACGGTGATGGCCGACGAAAGAATGACCAAGCAAATCCTGATCAATCTGTTGAGCAACGCCGTCAAGTTCAGCCCCGGAGGCGGCACCGTCACGGTCGAAGTGACGGAGGTGGAGGACATGATCTCGGTCGCCGTCGTCGATCGGGGAATCGGCATGGAGCCGGAAGACATTCTGCGCGCTCTCAAGCCGTTCGTTCAGATCGAACGGGAAAACGACCAGCATCATCAGGGCACGGGCCTGGGCCTGCCCATCTGCAAGAGCTTCGCCGAATTGCAGGGCGGCGCCCTGAAGCTCGCAAGCGAACGGGGCAAGGGAACCACGGCCACCTTCACCCTCGCGCGGGGGAACCGGATTGGCCCCGGCGGTTAGCGCCCGCCAGGGGGTGCTTCTGGTTCTGCTGGCGGGCGTCTGCTGGTCGACCATGGGCCTGGGAATACGCTTGATGGAAGCGGCCAACACCTGGCAGATCCTGTTCTACCGGTCCTGGGGGCTGGCGCCGTTCCTGTTCCTGGTCATCGCCTTTCGATCCGGTGGCAGGCCGGTGGCGGTGATTCGAAAATCCGGCATAGCCGGTATCGTCGGCGGCCTGGGCCTGGTGTTCGCCTTTTCCGGCGGCATTTACGCCATCCAGGCGACCACCGTCGCCAACGCCATGTTCCTGTTCGCCGCCGCGCCCTTTTTCGCCGCCGTGATGGGATGGCTGATCTTGGGCGAATCCGTCCGCCGGGCCACCTGGGCGGCGATGATTTTCGCCCTCCTCGGCGTCGCCCTGATGGTCTGGGAAGGCATGTCGCTCGGGCGGGTCGGCGGCAATGTGGCGGCCCTGCTGTCGGCCATGGGCTTCGCCGTGTTCACGGTGGCCCTGCGCTGGCGCAAGCTCGACGACACCATGCCGACGGTCTTCCTGGCCGGGGTCTTCGCCATCGCGGTTTCCGCCACCGTCTGCGATGTCGCAGGCTACGGGCTTGACGTGCCCCTGAACGATGTCCTGGTCGCCCTCGCCATGGGGGTGTTTCAGGTAGGACTGGGCCTGACCCTCTATACCATCGGCTCGAAGGCGCTGCCGGCGGCGGAACTGGCCCTGCTGTCCATGACGGAAGTGGTGCTGGGGCCGGTCTGGGTGTGGCTGATCTTCGGCGAAACGGTCGGGCTCTACACCCTCGTCGGCGGTGCCGTCCTGATCACCGCCCTGCTCGGCAACGCGCTGAGCGGGGCCAGGCGCAAGCCAGCGCCCATCCTCTAACCGTCCGCGTCCGGCGGGCCGATCCAGGCGAAGGGATTGTAGGCGACTTCCCACAAATGGCCGTCCGGGTCGGCGAAATAGCCGTGGGTGCCGCCCCAGTCCGCCTTTTGCACCGGTTTGATCAGGCTGGCCCCGGCGGCGAGGGCCTGTTCGACAACCGCTTCCACCTGTTCCACCGTGGTGACGTTATGGGCCAGGGTGAAGCCGTTGTAGCCTGTTCCCTCGGGGGAAACACCGGCGTCGCGGGCCAGCGTCTGTCGTTCCGAAAGGCCGAGCCAGGAGCCCTCCAGGTCGAAGAAGGCGACTTCCGGCGGCGATGGAATTTTCGGAAACCCCAGGCCGTCCCCGTAAAACGAGGCGGAACGCCCCAGATCGGCGACGGCGAGGGCGATCATGCTGATTCTCGGTTTCATCAAGGTCTTCTCCTTCACCATAAACCCCATGACAAGAACCGAACGGGGGCCTATATAAGGGCCGTCGTTCGGGCCGTTCATGCCTATATATGGGATCGCTTTCCGGCCGGTGACAGTCTTGATTCAATTTCACGGATGGATGGTTTTACCATGACGATCGCTTTCATCTTTCCCGGCCAGGGATCACAGGCCGTGGGCATGGGCAAGGAACTGGCCGCCGCCTTTCCCGCCGCGGCAGAGGTCTTCGACGAGGTGGATGAGGCGCTGGGAGAGCCCTTGTCCAAGCTGATGTTCGAAGGGCCGGAAGACACCCTGACTCTGACGGAAAACGCCCAGCCGGCATTGATGGCGGTCTCCCTCGCGGTGATGCGTGTGCTGGAACGGGAAGGCGGTTTCGATCTGAAGGCGCGGGCCAAATTCGTCGCCGGTCATTCCCTCGGCGAATATTCCGCCCTCGCCGCCGCCGGAACCTTTTCCCTCGGCGACGCGGCCCGGCTGCTCAGGACCCGGGGCCGCGCCATGCAGGAGGCGGTCCCCGTCGGCGAGGGCGCCATGGCGGCCCTGCTGGGCCTGGACAAGGACACCGCCTCCCGGGTCGCCGACGAGGCGGCGGAAGGAGACATCTGCACCGCCGCCAACGACAACGCCAACGGCCAGGTGGTGATCAGCGGCGCCAAAGCGGCGGTGGAACGGGCCATCGAGATCGCCAAGGCCAACGGCGCCAAGCGCGGCGTCCTGCTGCCGGTCAGCGCCCCGTTCCATTGCGCCCTGATGGCCCCGGCCGCCGAGGTGATGGCCGAGGCCCTGTCCGGCGTGCGCATGAACAACCCGTCGGTTCCCCTGGTCGCCAACGTCACCGCCGGCGACGTCACCGACGCGGCGGAAATCCGCCGCCTGCTGGTGGAACAGGTCACCGGCATGGTGCGCTGGCGCGAAGGGGTGCTCTTTATGAAGGAACAGGGCGTCGGCCACCTGGTGGAAGCGGGCGCGGGAAAGGTCCTGAGCGGCCTGGCCCGGCGCATCGACCGGGAGTTGACGGCCCAAAGCGTCGGAACCCCGGACGAGGTCGAGGCGTTCCTGAAAGCCCTTTGACGAAAAAGAAGCAACGAGGAGAAGCCGAATGTTCGATTTAACGGGAAAACGGGCGCTGGTGACCGGCGCGTCGGGGGGAATCGGCGGCGCCATCGCCAGGGCCCTGCACGCCCAGGGGGCGGAAGTGGCTCTTTCCGGCACCCGGCTCGAGGCCCTGCAGGCCCTGCAGGGGGAGTTGGGTGAACGGGCTCACGCCACCCCGGGGGACCTGTCCTCCGCCGACGGCCCGGCGCGGTTGTTCAAGGACGCCGAGGCGGCCATGGGCGGGGTCGATATCCTGATCAACAACGCCGGCCTGACCCGGGACAATCTGGCCATGCGGATGAAGGACGAGGACTTCCAGCAGGTTCTCGACGTCAACCTGGGCGCCGCCTTCCGCCTGTCGAAAGCCTGCCTGCGCGGCATGATGAAGAACCGCTGGGGGCGAATCGTCTCCATTACTTCCATCGTCGGCGTCACCGGCAATCCCGGACAGACCAATTACGCCGCCTCCAAGGCGGGCCTGATCGGCATGTCCAAATCCCTGGCCCAGGAAGTGGCCAGCCGCTCGATCACCGTCAATTGCCTGGCACCCGGATTCATCGTCACGCCGATGACCGACGCCCTCAGCGACGAGCAGAAGGATAAGCTGATGGAAGGCATCCCCAGCGGGCGTCTCGGCGTCGTCGAGGACATTGCGGCGGGAGTTGTTTACCTGGCCAGCGAGGAAGCCGCCTACGTCACCGGGCAGACACTCCACATCAACGGCGGCATGGCCATGATCTGATCTGGGCCAAGCCTTGCTTTGGCCTCTGGTAACGTGAAAAAAAGTGTGTTAGTTAACGCGGAGGTCATGCGGTTTACGCCTAGATTTCGGCCTTTCGCGGACTTCAGCAAGTGCTCGCGGCGCCTCATGAAAGCAAGGATCGCACCTAAGGAAACGAATAACCCGAATTCTCAACAAACAGTTTTCAAGGAATAAGTTGATATGAGTGATGTCGCTGATCGCGTAAAAAAGATTGTTCTCGAACACCTGGGCGTGGATGAAGCCAAAGTCGTCGAGAACGCCAGCTTCATTGACGACCTGGGCGCCGACAGCCTGGACACCGTTGAACTGGTGATGGCCTTCGAGGAAGAGTTCGGTTGTGAGATTCCCGACGATGCCGCCGAGAAGATTCTCACCATCAAGGACGCCATCGACTTTATCGAAGCAAACGCCTGATTGCTTTTGATCGTCCGCGGGCGGCCCCGGCAACGGGCCGTCCTCGCGGAGCATGGAGGCCCGTTCGAACATGAGACGCGTCGTAGTCACCGGTATGGGTATGGTCTCGCCGCTGGGAAGCGGTCTCGGGACTTCGTGGAATCGTTTGATCAACGGGGAATCCGGCATCGGCCCGATTACCTCCTTTGATGTCTCGGACATTCCGGCCAAGATCGCCGGACAGATCGAGGAAGGCGAAGGCGAGGGGCAGTTCAACCCCGACACCGTCATCACGCCCAAGGAACGCCGCCGGGTTGACGACTTCATCGTGTACGGACTGGCCGCCGCCCAGGAGGCGGTCGAGGATTCCGGCTGGCGGCCGGAAAACGATGAGGACCAGTGCCGCACCGGCGTCCTGATCGGCTCCGGCATCGGTGGCTTGCCGGAAATCTCGAAAGGGGCCCTGACCGTGGACTGCGAAAGCGGCGGCGGGGTTCGGCGCCTGAGCCCGTTTTTCATCCCGGCCAGCCTGATCAACCTGATTTCCGGCCACGTCTCCATCAAGTACGGTTTCAAGGGGCCGAACCATTCCGTGGTCACCGCCTGTTCCACCGGCGCCCACGCCATCGGCGATGCGGCCCGGCTGATCATGTGGGAAGACGCCGACGTGATGGTCGCCGGCGGCGCCGAAGCCGCCTGCTGCCGTGTCGGCATGGCGGGATTCGCCCAGGCCAAGGCCCTGTCCACCTCCTTCAACGATACCCCGCAACAGGCATCCCGACCCTGGGACAAGGACCGGGACGGCTTCGTCATGGGCGAAGGCGCGGGCGTGGTCGTGCTGGAGGAACTGGAACACGCCAAGGCTCGCGGGGCTAAGATCTACGCCGAGATCGTCGGCTACGGCCTGACCGGAGACGCTCATCATATCACCGCCCCGTCGCCGGACGGCAACGGCGCCTACCGTTGCATGACCGCGGCCATGAAGCGGGCCGGGCTGAACCCGGACGAGATCGACTACGTCAATGCCCATGGCACATCGACCATGGCCGACGTCATCGAACTGGGCGCGGTCAAGCAAGCCTTCGGCAGCGCCGTCGAGTCCCTCTCCATGTCGTCGACGAAATCCGCCATCGGCCATCTGTTGGGCGCGGCGGGGGCGGTCGAGTCCATCTTCTCGATCATGGCGGTGAAAAACGGCGTCGTGCCGCCGACCCTCAACCTGGATAATCCGGACGAGGGCTGCGATATCGATCTGGTGCCCCATCAGGCCAAGGAACGGACGGTCCGCGCCGCCCTTTCCAACTCCTTCGGTTTCGGCGGGACCAACGCCACTTTGGTGTTCAAGGCCTACGCCTGAGCGGGGGCGGCATGCGTCGCTTCTTTTTCCTCGCCCTTGTTTCCCTACTTCTGTTCGCCCTTGTCTTCGTCGGCGTCCTGGCCTGGGGCTACGCCCGTTACACCCGGCCCGGCCCGGCCCCGATGGAAACCACCGTGGTCATTCCCAGGGGCTCCGGCGTCGAAGCCATCGCCGACACCCTGGCCCGGGCCGGGGTTGTTTCCGACGCCCTGATCTTTCGCCTCGGCGTCCGCGTCAGCCGTGTCGATAAGGGCCTGCAGGCGGGGGAATATGTCTTTCCCCGCGCCGTCAGCGCCAAGGGCGCGGCAGAGGTCCTGCTTTCCGGGAAAACCGTGGTCCGCCGCCTGACCGTCGCCGAGGGCCTGACCGTGCGTCAGGTTCTCGACCAACTGGACGCCACCAGCGGCCTGCGGGACACCCCGGACGCGCCGCCGGAAGGCTCGCTGCTGCCCGAGACCTATCACTTCTCATACGGCGATAGCCGCGCCGACATTCTGCTCCGCATGGGCCGGGACATGGATCAGGCCCTGCGGGCGGCGTGGCGCGAAAGGGCCCCCGGCCTGCCCTTGAAGACGCCCGAGGAGGCGCTGATTCTGGCCTCCATCGTCGAAAAGGAAACCGGTTTGAAGGCCGAGCGGGCCCGGGTCGCCGGTGTCTTCATCAACCGGCTTAGGCGGGGCATGCGCCTGCAATCGGACCCGACGGTGGTCTATGGACTGACCGGCGGCGGCGGGGCTCTCGGCCGTCCTCTGACCCGTGCCGATTTGAAAAAGCCGACCCCGTACAACACCTACACCAATGACGGCCTGCCGCCGGGCCCCATCTGCAATCCGGGGCTGGCCGCCATCCGGGCGGTCCTGCATCCCATGGCGACACGGGAACTCTATTTCGTCGCCGACGGCGGCGGCGGCCACGCCTTCGCCGAAACCCTCGCCGAACACAACCGAAACGCCGCCAAATGGCGCAAGATCAGGGATGGGGGGAAGCCGAAGGCTTTCTCGCAATAGGCGAATCGTAGATAATCATATCTTCAACGTGAATTTGGAAACGCTACGATGACCCTGATAATCGATGCGATACAAGGCAGCTTGTTTTCCAGCGACTTCCTGACAGAGACGATAGTCAGTCTTGAAGATTGGAAAGCTCTTGATGAAGAGCGCCTCGATGAATACAGGGACAAACTGCAAGCTGTTTTCAGCGGCTTTCCTACGGATCAAACACCGAACGAGGCCCAGACCGAAGATGACCTGATCTGGCCCGTTCTCCAATGCCTGGGCTGGACGGCCAGTCTGCGCCAGCAAAACCTGTCTGCACGGGGGCGGGACGACGTTCCCGATGGGCTGCTGTTTTCCGGGGATGCGGAGAAAAGCCACGCCAACGAGTTCGCCGAGGAATGGCGGCGCTATGAATTCGGGCTTGCGGTCGTCGAGTCAAAAAGATGGTTGCGGCCTCTGGACCGTCGCTCCGGACGGCGCGGGGAAGAAACGGCTCCCTCGACGCAGATGCTGAGGTATCTGCGAAGGGTTGACGATCTGACCACCGGCAAACTCCGATGGGGCATTTTGACCAACGGCGACCGTTGGCGGCTATATTTTCAGGGGGCGCGGTCCGTTTCCGAGCAGTTTTTCGAAATTAACCTTGCATCGGTTCTGGGCCTTCCGGGACATAACGAGGACTTGTTCGCACTTTCGGATGAAGATCGCCGTCATTGGCTGAAGGTTTTCGTCTTCTGCTTCCGCAGGTCCGCGTTTGTTCCCGACGCCGCGGACTCCCGAACCTTTCACCAACGGGCCATGGAAGAAGGCCGCTTCTATGAAGAGCGTGTCGCCGCCAATCTTTCCGACCTTGTTTTCGGAGAGGTGTTTCCCATGTTGACCCGCGCCATCGCGACTGCAAAACCGGATGCGCCGTTACATGAAGTGCGGGAAGCGGCCTTGATTTTTCTCTATCGCCTCTTGTTCATTCTTTATGCGGAGGATCGTAACCTGCTTCCGGTACGCGACAAGCGGTATGACGATTACGGCCTGCGTGAAAAGGTCCGGGGTGATGTCCGCCGGCGCAAGGACCGGAACGATACGTTTTCCGCCACCGCCGCCCGGTATTGGTCTTCCATTGACGACCTTTGCATGGCCATCGACCAGGGCGATGCTTCCATCGGCCTGCCTCCCTATAACGGCGGACTCTTCGACCGGGAAGGGACGCCGCTGCTTTCCGGCATTCGTCTCGGGGACCAGGTGATGGCCGACGTCATCGACGCCCTTTCGTTCGAACAGGCTGAGGGCGGCCGCCGCTACATCAACTACCGCGACCTGAGCGTCCAGCAACTTGGCTCGATTTACGAGCGCCTGCTCGAGCATGAAGTGACCCGTGACGGAGACGAAATCGTCGTCCGTCCGAACATCTTCGCGCGCAAGGGATCGGGCAGTTACTACACGCCCGACGATCTTGTCGGATTGATCCTCAAGGAAACCATCGAGCCCCTGGTTGATGACCGGATGCAGACCTTTCAGAGGAAGATCGAGGAGTTATCCGGGAGCGGGCTTGCCGAAGACCGCTGGATCGGACAACTCAAACGGGTCGATCCCGCCGAGAGCCTGTTGGATTTGAAGATTTGCGATCCGGCCATGGGGTCCGGGCATTTTTTGGTCTCTCTGGTGGATGCCCTGGCCGATCAGATCATCAACGCGATGGCAGAGGCGGAGGCGCAGGCCGAGGAATACATTTCACCGTTGTCGGAACGTCTCGACAGAATCAGAAACACCATCCAGGGCAACGCCGAGGAACGGGGCTGGACCATCAACGACGGACAACTGGACGACCGTCACATTATTCGGCGAATGGTGCTTAAGCGGTGCGTCTACGGCGTCGATAAGAATCCAATGGCGGTTGAACTGGCCAAGGTGGCCCTGTGGCTACATACCTTCACAGTCGGCGCGCCGTTGAGCTTCCTCGACCACCACCTGCGCTGCGGCGACAGCCTGTTCGGCTCCTGGGTGCGCGGAGGCATCGACAAGGCGGCGGAACAAGGAAGCCCACTGCTGCTCCATGGCCCCGTTACCCGTGCGACCCGTGCGGCCACGTCAATGCAGATCATCGAAGGCCTGACCGACGCGGAAATCGCCGAGGCGCATCGGTCCGCCGATGTCTTCGACGAGGTGCGGGAGATGACCGCGCCGCTGGATGCTTTCTTGGGTTTGGTTCACGCCTTCGGTTGGCTGAACATCCGAAACCGGGACGACCGGGCAGCGCTGCACGCTTTCTATGACGGCCAGTTCGGCGACCCCATCGACATCGCCATGGGCAAGGTGGAGGTGGTGAACGGACGCCCGGAGGCCCAGCGCTTTTCCGCCCTGCTGGAACAGGCAAGGGAACTGGCCGGGGAGGAACGGTTTTTCAATTGGCAGGTCATGTTCCCCGGCGTCTGGTCGGATTGGCAGAGCGCCGAATTGCACGGCGGCTTCGACGCCGTCATCGGCAACCCGCCCTGGGACCGGATGAAGCTGCAACAGGTCGAATGGTTCGCCGCCCGCCGACGCGAAATCGCCCTGGCTCAGCGCGCCGCCGACCGCAAGCGCATGATTGCGAACCTCGTGGAAGTGGAGGACCCACTGGCCCGGGACTTCACCAAGGCCAAGGATCGGGCAGAGACGGCGGCCCGCATGGCGCGGGGTTGCGGCGACTACCCCTTGTTGTCGGGCGGCGACATCAACCTCTATTCGCTGTTCGTCGAACGGGCCATGACACTGGTGAAATCGGATGGGATGGTCGGGCTGCTGACGCCGTCGGGCATCGCGTCCGACAAGACGGCGGCGAAATTCTTCAAGGGCGTTGCGACCCAGGGGCGGTTGAAGGCGCTGTATGATTTTGAGAACAAAAAAGTCTTTTTTCCGGACGTTCATGCTTCTTTCAAGTTTTGCGTGTTCATCGCCAGTCCGTCTCCGACGCCAAGTCCTGCCCAATGCGCCTTCTATCTCCATAACCTTGCAGAACTCGACGATCCCGAGCGTTGCTTCCCATTGACGGCGGAGGATTTTGCGCAGGTCAATCCCAACACCGGAACCGCGCCCATTTTCCGCAGCCGTCGCGACGCCGAATTGACAACGGCGATTTACGGACGTCTGCCGGTTCTGGTCGATCGTTCGTCGGGTGAAGAGGTCAAGGCCTGGCCAGTCAAATATGTTCGCATGTTTGATATGACGAACGACTCCGGCCTGTTTCGCACCCACCGGGAACTTGAGGAAGAGGAGGGGGCTTATCCCGTTGGCGGCAACCGGTTCGGAAGCCCTGCGGGAGAATGGGTGCCGTTGTACGAGGGCAAGATGGTTCAGGCTTTTGACCACCGTGCGGCCAGTGTCATTGTCAACCTCGAGAACCAGCACCGACCCGCCCAGCCGGTACCGGCGACCCTTGAGCAACACCGGGCCCCAGACTGGCTTCCCCAGCCGCAGTTTTGGGTGGCGGATAGCGAGTGCAATTGGCTACCAGGCTCGAACTGGGTTCTTGGTTTTAAGGAGATTACAGCTCCGACAAACGTAAGGACGTTCATTGCCGCCTTGTTCCCGGTAGTCGGATTCGGAAATAAAGTGCCTATCTTGAAAGCCGAGACGGATGTTCGAGATGAATGGTTTTTAGTGGCAAATTTCGACTCGACAATCTTCGACTTCGTTGCTCGCCAGAAAGTTCAGGGGCAAACCCTAAACTTGTTCATCCTCGAACAACTCCCCGTCGTCCCACCGGAAACCTTCGACACCATCTGCTTCGGCCCGAAAACGGCGGGTGAGATTGTTCGTGCGGCTGTTCTGGAGTTGACCTACACGGCGCACGATATGGCTCCGTTCGCCCGCGATATGGGGTATGTGGACGGGGACGGAGACGTGCTGCCGCCTTTTGTCTGGGACGAGGAACGTCGCTTGCATTTGCGGGCCAAGCTCGACGCCGTGTTTTTTCATCTCTATGGCGTCACCGAGCGCGACGATGTTCGTTACGTCTATTCTACCTTCCCGATCGTCGAGCGTCAGGAGAGGGAGGCTTATGGCGATTATCGGTCGCGGGACCTCTGCCTCGCCTATATGAGCGCCCTGGCGGCCGGCGACCCGGACGCCCATATTCGCCTCTAAACCCCGAAGCTTCTGACCAGTGAGCCGACGATCATGTACCAGCCGTCGACGAGGACGAAGAAGATGATCTTGAAGGGCAGCGCGATGATGATCGGGGGCAGCATCATCATGCCCATGCTCATCAGCACCGAGGCGACCACCATGTCGATGATCAGGAACGGAATGAAGATCAAAAACCCGATCTCGAAGGCGCGGCGCAATTCGCTCAGCATGAAGGCGGGGATCAGGATTCTCAGGGGCATGGTCTGCTGGATTTCCTGATCCGGCACCTTGGCGATGTCGGCGAACAGGGCCAGGTCCCGCTCGCGGACGTGGCTCATCATGAACCGCTGCACCGGCAGCATGGAGCGGTCGAAGGCCTCGAACTCGTCGATTTCCTCGTTGATCAGCGGCTGAATGCCGGTGTCGTAGGATTCCTGAAATACCGGCATCATGATGAACATGGTGATGAACAGGGCGAGGGAGACGAGCACCTGGTTGGGCGGCGTCTGCTGGGTGCCCAGCGCCGTGCGCAGGAACGACAGCACGATGACGATGCGGGTGAACGAGGTCACCATCACCAACAGTGACGGGGCCAGGGACAGGACCGTGATCAGGGCGATCAACTGGACGATGGTGGCGGTGGTCGATCCTCCCTGACCAAGGTCCAGGGACAGGGCCTGGGCGACGGCGTCGCCGGGCCAGGCGGCCAGGCCGAGCAGCGTCACCGCGGACAAGAAAAGGGAGGCCATGACGAGTCTACGCCGATTCATGAGGCGTTCTCCTTTTCCTTTTGCAATCGGTCCGCCGCCTGGGCGGCATCGTCCAGGGCCCGCGAGAAGGCGTTTTTCGGCGGCGCGATGCCGTTTTCGATGAGCAGTTCCCCGTTGCTTCCCAGCAAGATCAGGTGTTCGACGTCGTCCCGCTTGATCAGGACCAGCCGCCGTTTGCCGTCAACGTTCATGCTTTCGACGATGCCCAGCCGGCGCCGGGCGGCGTGCCGGTGGGGAAGGGGCATGCCGAAGCCGAACCGCCGGGCCGCCAGGGCGGCCAACACGATCAGCGCCATGACGAAAATCAGGGCGAAGACGAACTTCATGTAATCGGCGAGATTGAGATCCACTCCCTCCATGGCCTAATCCTCTTCGCCGTCCGGGCTGTAGGCGCCGATGGCGTGGCGCAGGGCGTCGGCCATGCCGCCGCCGCCGAGTTCCCGGTGGCGGGCGGCGGTTTCCTCCTCCAGCCGGTCCAGGTCTTCGGAAATGGCGCTCAGGGCGTTGCGGATCGGGGCCGGGTCGTTCTGGGCCATCTCTTCGGCCCGGGCGCAAAGGGTGCGGATCTTGTCCTCCAGGTTGGACAGATCGACGGTCTTGCCGTCGGCGATCAGCCTGCGGGCGGTGGCGATCAGCGAGGAAACCTGTTCCGCCTGTTCGAGAATGCCGTCCCAGGGAGATGAGGTCATGGCGTGGCGTCCCTGTCTGTTGCGTTGGTTTCGGGGGCTTCGCCGAAGTCCGGCACGACGCCGTTGGCGCGATAGACATAACTGAGAATTTCGGCGACGGCGGCGAAGGCCTCGATGGGAATCTCGCTGTCGATGTCGATGACGCTGAGCATTTCCGCCAAGTCCGCGTCTTCGCGGACCCTGACCCCCTGGGCAAAGGCGATTTGAAGAATCTGTTCGGCGATGGAACCGCGCCCGCCGGCGACCACCTTGGGGGCGTATTCCCCGCCCGGGTCGTATTCCAGGGCGACGGCGACGGCGTCCGTGCGTTTGCCGCCGGAGTTGTCCCGCTGGTTGTTGTCGTCGGTGTTTGACAAGGCCGTTAACCACTACCCGAAAATCCCGGCGTCATCCTGGGGGAACAGGCCTAAGATATGGTTAAGAGCGGGGGTTCCCGGTGGTTTTTTTGAGTCTTTCCAGTCGTTTACCCAATGTTAAGCGTTCGAGTCCGATACTGGAGTCCATAAAGGGATGACCGACCGGGTTTGGGACCGGGCGGACATTGGAAACAAGACGTGTGGTTGGACTCATGGATTTCAACAAACTTACCCTCTTCGGCATGGTCAAGAACCGCCTGTCCTGGCTGAGTCAGCGCCAGGAAGTGCTGGCCCAGAACATCGCCAACGCCGATACCCCCGAGTACAAGCCCAGCGACTTGCGGGCCTATAACTTCAGGGAAATGGTGCGCGGGGAAAACAGGCAGATCAATCTTCAGACCAGCGACCCGAACCATATCCAGGGCAAGCGCCGCAGGATTCGCGATTTCGCCTCGGTGGAGGAGCGCCGCCCCTTCGAAACCTCGCCCAACGGCAACGCCGTCATTCTGGAAGAGCAGATGGCGAAGGTTAACGAAACCCAGATCAGTCACAATCTGACGACGCAACTCTACAAGAAGCACCTGAACATGATCAGGATGGCCATCGGCAACAAGTAAGCCGGCCGGACGCCTTATTTTCTAAGGGATTGAACAGATGGACGACCTTCTGAAGACGATGCGGATTTCCTCCGCCGGCATGCGCGCCCAGGGCACCCGTCTCAGGGTGATTTCCGAAAACGTGGCCAACGCCGGTTCGTTGCCCCAGTCGCCCGGCGAAACGCCCTACCGGCGCAAGATCATCACCTTCAAGAACACCCTGGACCGGAGCATCGGCCTGGATACGGTCAAGGCCGACAAGGTGGTCGAGGACAGGTCGGAATTCAAGAAGCGTTACGACCCCAACCATCCGGCCGCCGATCAGGACGGTTACGTGCAGACGCCGAACGTCAACACCCTGATCGAAATGATGGACATGCGCGAGGCGCAACGCTCCTACGAGGCCAATCTGAACGTCATCAAGTCGTCGAAGTCGATGCTGTCCAGCACCATCGACATTCTCCGGCGTTAAGAGGATTAGAGGAACGAACTCATGGCTTTAGCACCCATTCAAAATGCCGCCGGCGCGGCTTCCGCCTATGCCAAGGCCTCTCAGGGCGCCGTCACCGGGCTCGACGCCCGGGACAATCAGGCAAGCCCCTTCGCCAATCTGGTCAAGGGTGCGGTACAGCAGGCGATCAACGTTCAGAAAAACAGCGAGACCGTGGCCATGGCGGCGATCAGCGACCGGGCCGACATGAACCAGGTGGTCACCGCCGTCGCCGAGGCCGAGGCGACCCTGCACGCGGTCACCTCCATCCGCGACAAGGTCGTCGAGGCGTACAAGGAAATCCTGCGTATGCCGATTTAACGGCAGGGCAAGCCAATGGACGAGGTCGCGGTCCTCGAAATCGGGCGGGAAGCCCTTCTCATCATCCTGAAGACATCGGGGCCGATCATGATGGCGGGCCTGCTGATCGGCCTGGTCATCGCCCTGTTCCAGGCCCTGACGACGATTCAGGAAATGACCCTGACTTTCGTCCCGAAAATCATCGTCATTTTCATCGCCATCGTCGTCTTTCTGCCGTTCATGATGACCACGGTCATCGAATTCGCCCATAGCCTGTTCGACCGAATTTCGTCCATGGGTTAGCGGGCATGCTCTCGGACCTGCTCCAGCTCAACGTTTTCGCCTTCCTGCTTTTGTTCGCGCGCATCGGCATGGTGTTCCTGCTCATGCCCGGCGTCGGTTCCGGCTATGTGCCGCCGAAGGTCCGTCTCGGCATTTCTCTCAGCCTGTGTTTCATCCTGACGCCGTTCCTGGTCGACCGTCTCCCCGGCCTGCCACCGTCGCAGGTCGGGCTGATCATGCTGCTGGCCGGGGAAGTGATCATCGGCGGGTTCATTGGCCTGGTGGCCCGCATCACCGTCGCCGCCCTGCAAACGGCGGGAACGTTGATTTCCCTGTTCTCCTCTCTCGCCAACGCCCTGATCCGCGACCCCATCGCCGAGCAGCAAAGTTCCCTGGTGGCGACCTTCCTCAGCCTGCTGGGCATGGTTCTGATCATTCTGACCGACATGCATCACCTGTTGATTCGCGCGGTCATCGAAAGTTACAGCCTATTCCTGCCGGGACAACCCCTGGCTTTTGGCGATTTCTCGGAATTGATGGCCCGCCGACTCGCCGACAGCTTCCATCTCGGCGTCCAACTGTCGGCGCCGTTTCTGCTGATCGCCATGGTCTATTATATCGGTTTGGGTATTTTAGGACGCCTGATGCCGGTGCTGCCGGTGTTCGTCGTCGTCATGCCGGCCCAGATCACCATTCAGTTGGGATTTCTTGCTTTATCCCTGTCGGCAATGATGATGTACTTCCTGTCCCGGTTCGAAAACGCCATCATCGCATTCCTGGAGCCTTGAGCCTTGGCCGAAGAAGACGACTCACAAAAGACCGAAGACCCGACGGACAAGAAAAAGGCCAAGTCCAAGGAAGAGGGCCAGGTCGCCTCGTCCCAGGAGATCAAGAGCTGGGCCTCCCTGGTCGGCGGCGCCTTCGGCCTGATGATCCTGGCCCCGGGAATCGCCACCGGCATCATGCAGATGAGCGCAAAGTTCATCGAGCAGCCCCATACCATTCCCCTCGACCAGAGGCATGTTCAATTTCTCATGGCCGACACCCTGATCGACATGTCCCTGGTCATCGCGCCCATACTGCTGTTGCTGATGATCCTGGCCATCGTCGCCAGCGTCGCCCAGACGGGGCTGGTCTGGGCGCCGAAGAAAGTCGCCTTCAAGGCCTCCAATATCAGTCCGCTGAAGGGGGTCAAGCGGCTGTTTTCCCTGCGCTCGGTCAACGAATTCGTTAAGGGAATCCTAAAGCTGTCCCTGGTTACCGTGGTCGCCCTGATCGTGGCGGGACCCTTCATGACCGACCTGACCCTGTTCTATGAACGCAGCCTGCTGGAGATGCTGGACAGAATCGTGACCATTTCCATCTGGTTCACCGTCGCCTCCATCGGGGTGATGTCGGCCATCGCCGCCCTCGACTTCGCCTATCAGCGCTATTCCCAGCACAAGCAGTTGAAGATGAGCAAGCAAGAGGTCAAGGACGAGAACAAGCAGTCGGAAGGCGATCCGCAGATCAAGGCGCGCATTCGCCAGATCAGGACGGAGCGGGCGCAACAGCGGATGATGGCCTCCGTCCCCGATGCGGACGTGGTCATCACCAACCCGACCCACTACGCCATCGCCCTGCAATACAAGATGCAGGAGATGCAGGCCCCGGTCCTGGTCGCCAAGGGCGTCGATTCCCTGGCCATGCGGATTCGCGAAACGGCGGAGGAAAACGACGTTCCCATCGTCGAAAACCCGCCCCTGGCCCGAGCCCTTTATGCCTCCGTCGAAATCGACGACGAGGTGCCGGAAGAACATTACATGGCGGTCGCCGAGGTGATCGGGTATGTCATGCGCATGCGCGGCGAGTTGCCGCCGCAACAAGAGCCCGTGTAAAATGATAAAGAGAACGATAACGATAACAGGGACGTGGCCATGAACACAGGGAGCGAACCGGGCTGGTTTGTCCGAACAGTCAGCCATCCGCTTGTCCATGGGGCCGGGTTCGGGGTCCTGACGCTGCTCGCGGCCTTCGCCGCTGGCGCCTACAGCACCCCGTTTTCGAGCCTGATGACGGCCTTGGCTGGCAGTGGTTTCGCGGGCATCCTGTGGTCCCTGTTCCGTCATTCCCGGGGGCCCTCCGTCGAAGACGTGCTCGCCAGCGCCCTGCGGAAAAGCGGTGAAGCCACCTTCGTCACCGAAATGCCTGTTAACGAGGAGATTCCCTTCGCCTTTGCCAATCCTGCCTTTCACACCCTGTTCTCCCGTCCCGACGGCGCCGGGGCGGTGGAGACCCTGAGCGGTCTCGCGGCCCTTCTCGCCGACAAGGACGGGGCGGTGGAGGAACTGGCCCGCCTGCAGGCGACGGCCAACGCGGGGGGGACGGACCATTGCGAATTGCCGCTTAAAGGCGTGTCGGGAAGCATCGAATGGCGGCGGCTTTCCGTGCAGCCGTTCAAGGCCTCGGGGGGCGGCAAGGGATACGCCCTGTGGCGGGGGCGGGACGTGACGGCGAGACGGGAAATGGATGAAGCACGGCGCCGGGAAGAGGAAGTCTTCGCCGATTTTCTCGACAATCTGCCGGCGGGTTTCTTTTCCACCGACGCCAACGGCAACATCCTTTACGCCAACAACAAGTTCGTCGAATGGATGGGGATCACCGTCGACCAGCTACGGTCCCGGAACATGCGTTTCGCCGATTTCGTCGTCGCCGGCAGCGCCGACGCGGCGACCGGCATGGAGGAAACCGGGGTCAGCGGCGACGTCACCCTGCGCGGGCCGGGGGGCAGCCTGTTCAAGGCCTGTCTGGTGCAGTCCGAGCAACTGGACGACGAAGGCTACATGGCTTACAGCCGCTCGATCCTGCTTCGGGAACTGACCTGGCGCGGCGAGGCCGGGGTGCAGGGCGCGCCCCTGTCGTCGGGGCCGCGCAACGGTCATAAGCTGCGCTGGCTGTTTGACGAGGCGCCGGTCGGCATTGTCCTGTTGAACCTGCAGGGAGAGGTGACCGAATCCAACCGGGCCTTTTTGAAGCTGCGGGGCGTGCACCGGGATTCCGTCATCGGCCGACCGTTCTCGGAACAGATCAGCAAGGAAGACCGGGGCGACGTGGCGGCCCAGTTGTCGAAGGTGGTGATGGGCATCATGCCCGCCTCGCATCTGGAGGTCCGCATGCCGGCCATGGGCGAGCGGGAGCTGGTGGCGTCCCTCTACGCCAGCCGTCTGGAAGACGATTCCGGCGAGGTGTCCGGGCTGGTGCTGCACTTCATCGACACCACCGAACACAAGAACCTGGAAGTGCAGTTCGCCCAGTCCCAGAAAATGCAGGCCGTCGGCCAACTGGCGGGGGGCGTCGCCCATGATTTCAACAACCTGCTGACGGCGATGATCGGTTTCGCCGACCTGCTGCTGACCCGCCACGGACCCGACGATCCATCGTTCTCCGATATCCAGCAGATCAAGCAGAACGCCAACCGGGCGACCAACCTGGTCCGTCAGTTGCTGGCCTTCTCGCGCCAGCAGGACCTGGAGCCGGTGGTGCTGGACGTGACCGAGGCGCTGGCCGACCTGTCCAACCTGCTCAGGCGGCTGATCGGGGAAAATCTCGAGCTGGAAATGACCCACGCCCGCGACCTGTGGCTGCTCAGGGTCGACCGGGTGCAGTTCGACCAGATCATCATCAACCTGGCCGTCAACGCCCGCGACGCCATGCCGGGCGGCGGGTCGGTTGAAATCCGCACCGCCAACGTCACCCTGGAGGAACCGGTGCAGCGGGCCCACGAAATGATGAGGGCCGGCGATTATGTCCTGATCGAGGTCGCCGACACCGGGGTCGGCATCGCCAAGGAGGAATTGCCGCGCATTTTCGAACCGTTTTTCTCGACCAAGGAGGTGGGGGCGGGGACCGGCCTCGGTCTGTCCACGGTCTACGGCATCGTCCATCAGACCGAGGGATACGTGTTCGTCGACAGCGCTCCCGGCGAGGGCTCCACCTTCAGTATTTATCTGCCCCGGTATGTCCCCGACGCCGAGACGGAAAGCGGGCATGAGGCGGTCGTCGCCGGGGACGAGGCTGCTCCCGGCCCCCTGTTGAAGCCGCCCGCCCCGGTCAAGGAGGAGGAGGGCGAGGGCGACCTCACCGGCGAAGGCAGTGTCCTTCTGGTCGAGGACGAGGACGCGGTCCGCATGTTCGGCGCCCGGGCTCTGAAGAACAAAGGCTATGACGTGCTCGAGGCCAGCGACGGGGAATCGGCCCTGGATGTCATCAACAAGACGGCCAACAAGAAAATCGACCTGATCATTTCCGACGTCGTCATGCCGGGAATGGACGGCCATACCCTGGTGCAACTGGTGCGCCACGAAATCCCCGACATCAAGATCATCCTCATGTCCGGCTATTCCAAGGAAGTGTTCGCCGACGACGTGGAAAAGGACCCGGGGATCGAGTTCCTGGCCAAGCCGTTCAGCCTCAAGGACCTGGCCGGAAAGGTGAAAGAGGTCATGGCCGGCTGAGTGACGTCACAGGAATATGGCTGTTTCGCCTGCGCCCCTTCCTGTATGATCGGGGTTTGCGGAGAACAGGCCCAAACCCAGAATGGTGATGACCGACAAGCATTTATTCTCCAATGTGGATAACGACCTGCTTCTGCTGGCCCTCGACAGCATGGAGGAAGCCTTTGTCGCCTATGACCGGGAAGGGGGGTTGCTTGTCTGCAACCGGGCTTTCCGTGATCTGTACGGGTACACGGACGATCAGGTGTGTCCGGGCGTGCATTTCCGCCAATTGGTCGACTACGACGTCGACAACGGGGTCGCCATTGCCGATGGCGGAAACCGGGTCGGTTTCTTCGACAGCGGCGCCCCGGAAGAGGCGACTCGCGAAGGGGTCTTTGAGGTCCGGTTGCAGGATGGGCGCTGGCTGCGGATTGTCGACCGGACAATGGCCAGCGGCGGGATGGTTTCCGTCCAGACGGATATCACGGCGGACAAGCTTGTCGAGGCCCGGAACCGGCTGAGCGAAGAACGCTTCCGGTCGATCTTCCACACCACCCAGGTCGGCATCTCCATTGCCGATGCGGACGGCGTCTATCGGGAAGTCAACGAGGCCTGGGCAACAATGCTCGGTTACAGTCCCGAGCAAATGATCGGCATGAGCAGGGCCGATATCACCCATCCCGACGACGTGGGCCTGAACGAGGGAAAGAACCGGGATCTGATGACCGGAGATATCGATTCCTACCGGCTGGAAAAGCGCTATCTGAGAAAAGACGGATCAATTCTCTGGGGGGACCTGAGCGTCAACCCGATCAAGGACGAAGCCGGCCGGGTGATTGCCAGGATGGGCGTGTTTTTCGATGTCACCGAGCGCAAGGCCGCGGAGGAAATGGCGATTGCGGCACAGGAGCAGCTCAACGACGCCCTGACTTCTATTTCCGAGGGGTTCTGCCTGTACGACAAGAACGACAAGCTGGCCCTGTGCAATGAACGCTACAGGGAAATCTACGCCGACAGCGCCGCGGCGATCGTCCCGGGCGCCACCTTCGAGGACATCATCCGTTACGGCACCGAGAGGGGACAGTACGCCCAGGCCGTCGGACGGGAGGAGGAGTTCGTCAAAGAGAGGGTCGCCGCCCATCAAAACCCATTGGGGGTCATCGAACAGCTGCTTGGAAACGGGAGATGGTTGCGTATCGAAGAACGCAAGACCCAGGAAGGCGGCATCGTCGGCATCCGCACGGACATCACGGCGTTAAAAGAGGCCGAGCAGGTGGCCATCGAGGCCAACCGGGCGAAATCCGAATTTCTCGCCTCCATGAGCCACGAGATCCGCACCCCCATGACCGGCGTCATGGGATACGCCGATATGCTTCTCGACGATAACCTGACCGACGGCAGCCGGCAAAAGGCCATTCAGGTCAAGAACTCCATGGAAATCCTGCTGACCCTGTTGAATGAAATTCTCGACCTGTCGAAGCTGGAAGCGGGGAAGATGGAAATCGAGAACATGGATTTCCATCTGCCGTCTCTGATCAGGGAGTCTGCGGCGCTGTTTGAAAACAACACGGACTCAAGGGAACTGGAACTGACGGTAGCCTGCGCCGAGGATTTGCCCCCGGCCGTGCATTCCGATCCGACGCGCCTCAGGCAGGTTCTTCTTAACCTGATCGGCAACGCGGTCAAGTTCACGGAATTGGGCGGGGTCAAGATCGACGTCGGGCTGGACACCTCGAAGGAGGGGGAGCAGAGCCTTCACTTCGCCGTCACCGACAGCGGCATCGGCATGACCAAGACGTCCTTGGCCAAGGTGTTCTCGGAATTTACCCAGGCGGATGCCTCCATCAGCCGAAAATACCAAGGGACGGGACTGGGCCTTTCCATCTGTAGCCGCCTGGTCGATTTGATGGGCGGAGAAATCGGCGTTGAAAGCCGCATCGGCGTCGGCAGCACGTTCTGGTTCACCGTGCCCTATCGGCCCGCCCGGGAAGACGTAGCCGAACCCATCAGCATCGATCAGGATGCGGAATTCGTGGCCCGGCGTGAATTGAACGTGCTTGTCGTCGACGACGTCGCCATCAATCGCACCGTTATCAAGGGGGCGATGGAACACTACGGCCACGAAGTGACCCTGGCCGAGGATGGCCAGCAGGCCGTGGAGGCCCATGAACGGGGCGATTTTGATTTGATTTTGATGGATGTGCGAATGCCGGGGGTGTCCGGCCATGAGGCATCGCGGACGATCCGCCGTATTCCCGACGAAAAGGGCAGGACGCCGATCATCGCCCTGACCGCCGACGCCATGCGGGAAAACCGGCGGGAGTGTCTGGCCGCCGGAATGGACGAAATGGTGGTCAAGCCCATCTACCGCCCGACGCTGCTGGATGCCATCAACCGGGTCATGGGCGAGGAGATCCATGTTCCCGTCCGGCAAAGGGCGCGAGAGGGGACTTCCGAGCACCCCCCCGCCGGGGAAGCCGGGCCGCGAGGGCTGGAGGAGCCGGTTCTCGACATGGACTACCTGTCCGAGGTTTTCGAAGACAAAAGCCTGTTTCCCGATCTGCTGGCGGAATTCATCCACTCGACGGAACCGCTGGTGCGGGATATCGCCGATGGACTGATCAATAGGGACTGGCGGCTCGCCACCGAGGCCTCCCACGCCGCCAAGGGGGCGTCGCACATGGCCGGAGCCATGCGGCTGGGGAGGGTCTGTCAGGATATTTATATGGCCCTGAACAATGAGGACCGCGACGCGGCGATTGCGTTGAGCGAACCGCTGCAGGCGGCGTTCATGGAGGTCCGGCGTCACGTCCGGGGCATGGGAACCGTCGACTGATCGGGCCAGGGCTTTGCAGGCGAAAGGAAATCTCTCTATTCCCTTCTGCTCGACAATGTATCAGTATAGAGACCAGCGAGGGGAGACGCGGCATACCGACAACGGTGCAGGGATAAATGGCTGAAGTAAAAGTATTGTTCGTCAGCGGCGACGAGCAGGAAAGGGACCGGGCCCGGGCCCTGTTGACCGAGCAAGGCAGCGGTCACTTCGATCTGCTGACCCAAGAGCACCTGTCCGACGCCCTCGGGGAACTGGACGGGCACAGGGTCGGTATCCTTCTTTACGATGTGGAGCAGGGAACCGCCACGGATAGTGAAGCGTTGCAGACCATTCGGGCGAATTACCGGTCCATCTATGTGTTCCTGTTCCTGCCGACGCAAAAGATCGATCTGGACACCATTTTTTCCAGTGGTCACTTCGACGGCTGCCTGCCGAAAAATTATGAGAATTCCGAGCAGTTGGAATTTTTCCTGCGTTCGGCCATGGAACTGGCGGCTTCGAAACGGGCGCTCCGGAAAACAGAAAACAGGTTTCAGGAATATCTGCGGGGCGAATCCGACTGGCTTTGGGAGGCCGGGGAAGACATGGCCTTTAGTCAGTTTTCCGATAATTTCGAAAGAGAGAGCGGGCAGAGCGCGGAGTCCTTCATCGGCAAACGTCTGCACGATATGTGCGATCTTGAAACCATGGGCGGCGACGTCAAAAAGTTTCAGGACAGGACCGACAGCCAGAAACCCTTCCATGACGTGGAATTTTGGATCAAGGACGCGGGCGGTCTTTATCAATGGTTCAAGATCAGCGGCCATCCGGTGTTCGACGGCAACGAACGTTTCATCGGTTATCGGGGCGCGGGGCGGGACATCACCCTGGAAAAGCACGAGGACATTGAGCTGGCGCAAAACAAGACGACGCTGGAGAAAATCCTCAACTCCGCCAAGGAGGGTTTCCTGGTCCTCAGCGCCATTTATTCAGGCAGCGGCGAACTCGCCGATTTTTGCGTCATCCGCCTGAACCGGGCGGCGGAGGAGGTGCTTGGCAGCACGTCGAAAAATCTCCTCGGCAAACTGGTCAGGATCGAGCTGCCGTTTCTGGTCACCCATGGGGTTTACGAACATGCCTGCCAGACCCTGGAAACCGATGAATCCTTCGATATGGAGATCTCGCTTGAGGAAGAGAAAATCAAGGGGTGGTTCACCATTTCCGGCGTCAAGCTGTCCGACGGCGTGCTGCTGACGATCGCCGATGTCACCAGCCGCAAGGATGCGGAAATGGAGGCCCGTCACACCTCGAGGCTGAAATCGGTCGGTCAGTTGGCCAGCGGCATCGCCCACGAGATCAACACCCCGACCCAGTACATCGGCGATAACCTGGGCTTCATTAAGAACAGCCTGGAAAGCTTCGAGCGGCTGCACAAGCAATACAATTCCCTGATCGAAGCGGCGCGGGAGTCGGGAACTTTCTCGGACGAGATCGAGACGATCCGGAAGCTCGAGGAAGAAGAAGACATCGACTTCCTGCTCGAGGAACTGCCCGAGGCCACCAATCAGGCTCTCGACGGCGCCAACCGGGTGCGGGAAATCGTTCTCGCCATGAAAGAGTTCTCCCACCCCGGGTCCCAGGGCATGTCGGACATGGATGTCAACCGGGCCATCGAAACGACCATCACCATCAGTAAGAACGAATGGAAGTCGGTCGCCGTGGTCGAGGCGGAATTCGATTCCTCCCTACCTCAGATCCGCGCCATGACCAGCGAGTTCAATCAGGTCTTTCTCAATCTGATCGTCAACTCCGTGCACGCCATCGCCGAACTGAATCAGGAAGAGATGGGCCTGATCAGGATCACCACCCGGCCCGCCGACGACGAGCAGATTGAAATCCGCTTTACCGATAGCGGCCCCGGCATGTCTCCGGATACCCTCGAGCATATCTTCGACCCCTTTTTCACCACCAAGGAACCGGGCAAGGGGACGGGGCAGGGACTGTCCATCGTTCACAATATCATCGTCAAGAAACATAAGGGGACGATCACTTGCAATTCGACCCTGGGCGAGGGAACGGAATTCATTATCCGGCTGCCGGTCAGGGGCGAATACGGCGACTGAGGCGGCCGCCGTCGTCTCCCGGATTCTCCGCTCCATAACCCCCGACATCCCCGCCCGGCGGAGCGCCGAGTGGGTGCGAAAATCACTCGAAATCGCCTAAACAAAATAAGAACATGGAAAGATTATTGCAGTAAATTCAATGAGTTATAAAAAGTTGTTGCCAAACGGAACAAAACGGGTACATTTGCCGTGGATTGCATCGGAATGAACCCTGTGGAATAAGAGAGTGAAAGCAATGACGAATAGCGCGTTGAAGCTGGTGGAAAAAGAGAACATGGATAAAAGCAAGGCGCTGGACGCCGCACTGGGCCAGATCGAGCGGGCCTTCGGCAAGGGTTCGGTGATGCGTCTCGGTCAGCGCGAGGCGGTGGAAACCGAGGTCATTTCGTCGGGCTCCATCAGCCTGGATATCGCTCTCGGCATCGGCGGTCTTCCCCGCGGCCGGATTATCGAGGTCTACGGACCGGAAAGTTCCGGCAAGACGACGCTCGCCCTACACGCCGTGGCCGAGGCCCAGAAGGTCGGCGGCACCTGCGCCTTCGTCGATGCGGAACACGCCCTCGACCCGGTCTACGCCAAGAAGCTGGGGGTCAACATCGACGAGTTGCTGATCTCCCAGCCCGACGGCGGCGAGCAGGCGCTCGAGATTACCGACACCCTGGTTCGCTCCGGCGCCGTCGATGTTCTCATCGTCGATTCCGTCGCCGCCCTGGTGCCCCGGGCGGAACTGGAAGGGGAGATGGGGGATCACCATGTCGGCCTGCAGGCGCGCCTGATGAGCCAGGCCCTGCGCAAGTTGACCGCCTCCGTCGCCAAGTCCAACACCATGGTCATTTTCATCAACCAGATCCGCATGAAGATCGGCGTCATGTTCGGTAACCCGGAAACCACCACCGGCGGCAACGCGCTCAAGTTCTATTCCTCCATCCGCATGGAGATCCGCCGTATCGGCGCCATCAAGGACCGGGACGAAGTGGTCGGCAACCAGACCCGCATCAAGGTGGTGAAGAACAAGCTGGCGCCGCCGTTCAAGATGATCGAATTCGACATCATGTACGGCGAGGGCTTTTCCAAGACCGGCGAACTAATCGACCTCGGGGTCAAGGCCGGGATCATCGAAAAGTCCGGCTCCTGGTTCTCCTATGGCTCCGAGCGCATCGGCCAGGGCCGCGAGAACGCCAAGACCTACATGAAGGAACACCCCGACGTGGCCGACGCCATCGAACAGGCGATCCGCAAGGAATCGGGTCTGATCTCGGACGCCATGCTCGACGATCCCTCCGCCGGCAAGGACGACGAGGGCGGCGAAACCGGAAGCCTGCTCCCCGAAGCCGGCGAGTAACCCCGCCAAACCCGGCGGCCCCAGCGCCGCCGCTCCATGGCGCGCCCGGAATCGCCGTCTCCGGGCGCGCCTCGCTTTTTGTTCTGCCGCCGGGCGCTGGTTTCTGGACAGGCTCGGCGCTAGGCTTTAAAACGGCCTTTTCCGTCACCAAGAGCCCAGAATGTCCGCCATGAAAACCGTTAACGATATCCGCAAGGCGTTTCTCGACTATTTCAGCGCCAACGGTCATACCGCCGTGTCGTCGAGTCCCCTGGTGCCGGTTAACGATCCGACCCTGATGTTCACCAACGCCGGTATGGTTCAGTTCAAGAACGTCTTCACCGGCGTCGAGCAGCGGGACTATTCCCGCGCCGTGACCTCGCAAAAATGCGTCCGCGCCGGGGGCAAGCATAACGATCTGGAAAATGTCGGCTACACGGCCCGCCATCACACCTTTTTCGAGATGCTGGGCAATTTTTCCTTCGGCGATTACTTCAAGGATGTGGCCATCGAACTGGCCTGGAACCTGGTAACCCGGGAATTCGGGCTGCCCAAGGAAAAGCTGCTGGCGACGGTTTACGCCGAAGACGACCAGGCCTTCGACCTGTGGAAGAAAATCGCCGGCCTGCCGGAAGATCGGATCATCCGCATCGCCACGTCGGATAACTTCTGGGCCATGGGCGATACGGGCCCCTGTGGGCCGTGTTCGGAAATCTTCTACGACCATGGCGACCACATCCCCGGCGGCCCCCCGGGCAGCCCGGACGAGGACGGCGACCGCTTCATCGAAATCTGGAACTTGGTGTTCATGCAGTACGAGCAGGTGACGGTGGACGAGCGCATCGACCTGCCCAAGCCATCCATCGACACCGGCATGGGTCTGGAGCGGATCTCGGCGGTGCTGCAGGGCACCCACGACAACTACGAAACGGACATGATGCAGACGCTCATCCACGCCTCGGCGGAGGCGTCGGGCACGGAACCGGAAGGGGAGCACAAGGTCTCCCATCGGGTCATCGCCGATCACCTGCGCGCCACCTCGTTCCTCATTGCCGACGGAGTCCTGCCCTCCAACGAGGGGCGCGGTTACGTGCTCAGGCGGATCATGCGCCGGGCCATGCGCCATGCCCATCTGATCGGCGCCGCCGACCCCATGGTCTACAAGCTGGTGCCCGCCCTGGTCGGACAGATGGGCCAGGCGTTCCCCGAACTAACCCGGGCCGAGGCCCTGATCGGGGAAACCCTGAAGCTGGAGGAAACCCGCTTCAAGACCACCCTGGACCGGGGCCTGAAACTGCTCGACGAAGCCAGCGCCGACCTGGAGGAGGGCGGCGAACTGGACGGGGAGACCGCCTTCAAGCTGTACGATACCTTCGGCTTCCCCCTGGACCTGACACAGGATGCGCTGCGCAACCGGGGCATGCGCGTGGACGAGCCGGGCTTCAACGCGGCCATGGAGCGTCAGCGCGCCGAGGCCCGCGCCGCCTGGGCCGGTTCCGGCGACACGGCGACGGAAGAGGTCTGGTTCGAAATTCGCGAAGAACTGGGGGCGACGGAATTCCTCGGTTACGAGACGGAGAACGCGGAGGGGCAGATCCTGGCCATGGTCGCCGACGGCGCCCGGGTCGAGGAGGCCCACAGCGGAGACACGGTTTCGGTGATCGTCAACCAGACGCCGTTCTACGGCGAGTCCGGCGGTCAGATGGGCGACACCGGGTTGATTTTCACGGACGGCACGCGCCTGAAAGTCACCGATACCCAGAAAAAGCTCGGCGATCTGCATGTCCATACCGGGCAAATCGAAAGCGGCGGCCTGAAGGTCGGCGACGACGTCGCCCTCTCGGTCGACGGAAACCGCCGCTCGTCGCTCCGGGCCAACCATTCGGCGACCCATCTGTTGCACGAGGCCCTGCGCCGCAAGCTGGGCGATCACGTCACCCAGAAAGGCTCCCTGGTCGCCCCCGACCGGCTGCGTTTCGACATCAGCCACCCGAAGGCGGTCGACGGCGGCGAACTGGCCCATGTCGAGGCCGAGGTCAACGCCCGCATCCGGGATAATTCCGAGGTTTCCACCCGTTTGATGACCCCGGACGAAGCCATCGCGGCGGGCGCCATGGCGCTGTTCGGCGAGAAATACGGCGACGAGGTCCGGGTCGTCTCCATGGGCGGCACGGAGACGGAGGCCGCTTATTCCACGGAATTGTGCGGCGGCACCCATGTCGGCCGGACCGGCGACATCGGCTTGATGAAAGTTCTGAGCGAAAGCGCCGTCGCCGCCGGTGTCCGCCGGATCGAGGCGCTGACGGGCAAGGGCGCGCTCGACTATCTGGAAGCCCAGGACGCCGCCCTGCTGCAAGCGGCCTCCCTGTTGAAGGCCAAGGCCGCCGACGTGCCGGCCCGTGTTCAGGGCCTGATGGACGAGCGCAAGAAACTGGAACGGGAAGTCGCCGACTTGCGCAAGAAGCTCGCCGCCGGTGGTGGCGGCGGCGCGGGGTCCGGGGCCGAAAGCAAGGACATCGGCGGCATCACTTTCGCCCCGCGCCTGCTCGACGGCATGCCGGCCAAGGACCTGAAAGGGCTTGCCGACGAGATCAAGGGCCAGATCGGCTCCGGCGTCGTCGCCCTGGTTTCGGTCACCGACGGCAAGGTGTCGCTCGTCGTTGGTGTCACCGAGGATCTGACCGGCTTGCTCAGCGCCGTCGATCTGGTCCGCGCCGGTTCCGCCGCCGTCGGCGGCCGAGGCGGCGGCGGGCGTCCCGACATGGCCCAGGCCGGTGGTCCCGACGGCAATAAGGCGGAAGCGGCCCTGGCCGCCATCGAAGCCGCCCTCGCCGGTTGATGAGGACGCTGAGCGAAAAGGCCAAGGCTTTTTTGGCGCTTCATCATGCCGACGATCTGCTGTTGCTGCCCAATGCCTGGGATCTTGCCAGCGCCCGCCTGATCGAAGAAGCCGGGTTCCCGGCCCTGGCGACGACCAGCGCCGGTATCTGCTATTCCCGTGGGTTTCCGGATTTGCACCGCATCGGGCGCGAGCGCATGTTCGCCGCCGTGAAGCCGATCATCGAGGCCGTGGACGTTCCCGTCACCGTCGATGTGGAAAACGGCTATGGCGACACCCCGGAGGACGTGGCCGACACCATCCGGCAGGTGATGGAGCTCGGCGCCGTCGGCTGCAATATCGAAGACGTCTCCACCAACTTCGACGGTAGCCTGGAGGAAACGGACTTGGTGGTCGAGCGCCTTCGGGCAGCGCGCGAAGCGGCGGACGATGCCGGGGTTGATCTGGTCATCAACGCCCGGACTGACGGATACCTGGTCGGCGGCAGCGGGCCGGCGGTTATTGCCGAAGCGGTTTCGCGAGCCAATGCCTATTTCGACGCCGGCGCCCGCAGTGTTTTCGTGCCGGGCCTTGTCGGCGAGCAGGACATCGCCGACATGGTGCGCGAAGTCGACGGGCCCTTGAATGTTCTCACCGTGCCCGGTCTGCCGTCCTTGAAACGGCTTGAGGAACTGGGAGTCGCCCGCGTCACCACCGGTTCCAGTCTGGCCCGGACCGCCTACGGGACCCTGAAGGCGGCGCTCGGCGAACTGGCCGTTTACGGAACCTGTTCGTACACCCGGGACGCCGTCGGCTTCGATGAACTGGACGGCTTGTTCAAATAGGACGACGTCCTAACTTTCGAAATATTTCCCCGGCGTCTTGCCCAGGGCCTTCTTGAACATGGCGATGAAGGCGCTTTGGCTGTCGTAGCCCAGGTCCATGGCGACGGTGGTCACCGGGGCCCCCGCGGCCAGGCGGGTCAGGGCCTCCAGCAGGCGCACCTGTTGCCGCCATTGGCGGAAGCTCATGCCGGTTTCCTTTTGGAACAAACGGGTCAGGGTGCGCGAACTGGCGCCCAGTTCCCCGGCCCAGCTTTCCAGCGGGCGGGTGTCGGCGGGGTTCTCGGTCAGGCCGCGGTAGATGGGCAATACGTGGGGATGATCGCTGACCGGCAGATGCAGGGGGGTTTCCGGCAGGGCCCTGACCTGGTCCAGCAACACGGTCATGAAGCGGCCGTCGGCGCCGTCCTCGTCATACAGGGTCGGCAATTCCACGGCCCGCATGATCATTTCCCTGAGCAGGGGGGAAACCGTGACCACCGAGCAGTCCGCCGGCAGGCCCGAAGTCCGCGACGGATCGATATACAGGCTGCGCACGGTCACCGCCTGGCGGGCGCTGACTTCGTGATCGGTCAAGGGGGGAATCCAGACCGCCCTCAGCGGCGGCACGACCCAGATGCCCGCCGCCGTCTCGACGGTCATGACCCCGCCCGAGCCGTACAGCAGTTGCGCCCGCCGGTGGTGGTGGCGCTGGGTGATGTGGCCGTGGGGCATGATGTTTTTGCGCGTGGCCACGGCCCGGGGAACGGAATCGATCTCCCGGTCGTCATCGGGATGGCGATGCCCCGAGGCGGAATGGGGGAAGCCGAGGGACTCAGGCATGTCCGAAACTCGCTATTAATTGGCTCAATAGGCCGTATACGACATTTTCAGGGCCGAGTACAGTGTTCGGGTATTTATCACCCCTGTTCCCGATAGGTATGAGCCATGGACATTCATAAGTATTTTCGCGGCGACTGGCGCTCACCGGAGGTTTTCCTGCTGTTGATGGCCACGGCCATGCCGCTGTCGTTCTATACCTGGATGGCCCTGATCAACAATTTCGCCGTCGAGCGGGCGGCCTTTACCGGCGTTGAAATGGGCATCCTGCAAAGCCTGCGGGAAATTCCCGGCTTCCTCGCCTTCGCCGTGGTCTTCTTCCTCTTGATCATGCGCGAGCAGACCCTGGCCCTGGTGTCGATGGTGCTGCTCGGCCTCGGGACCGCCGTCACCGGCGCGTTCCCAACGGTAATCGGGCTGTACGTCACCACGGTGGTGATGTCCATCGGCTTCCATTATTACGAAACCGTCCGCCAGTCCCTGGTCCTGCAATGGATCGACAAGAAGGAGGCGCCTCAGTTTCTCGGCCAGATGATCGCCGTCGGTTCCTTCGCCGGCCTCATGGCCTACGCCCTGATCTGGCTCGGCATCGATGTGGGCGGGTTGTCCATGGAATGGGTCTATTTCATCGGCGGCGGCATGAGCATCGCCATCGTCCTGTTCTGCGCCTCGTCCTTCCCGCGCTTCCCGGAAAAGGTCGAGCAGCAGAAGAAGCTGTTCCTGCGCGGGCGCTACTGGCTGTATTACCTGATCACCTTCATGGCCGGGGCAAGGCGGCAGATTTTCATCGTCTTCGCCGGCTTCCTGATGGTCGAGAAATTCGGTTTCGACGTCGCCTCCATCACCCTGATGTTCCTGGCCAACGGGGTGCTGAACATGTACCTGGCGCCGAAGATCGGCCGCCTGATCGCCCACTGGGGCGAGCGCCGGGCGCTGACCCTCGAATACATCGGCCTGATCGGCGTGTTCACCGCCTATGCCTTCGTCGAGACAGCCTGGGTCGCCGTCGCCCTCTATATTCTCGATCACATGTTCTTTTCCATGGCCATCGCCATTCAGACCTACTTCCAGAAGATCGCCGACCCGGCGGACATGGCCTCCCAGGCCGGGGTGTCCTTTTCCATCAACCACGTCGCCGCCGTGGTCATTCCCGCCCTTTTCGGCTTCATGTGGATTATCTCCCCCGCCTACGTTTTCCTTGCCGGGGCGGCGATGTCGTTCCTCTCCCTGATCCTGGCCCGCCTGATCCCGGAAAACCCGACCCAGGAAAACGTCGCCCGGATCGGCCGTTATAGGTTGGCGGTCAATCCGGCGGAGTAGTTCCTTGCCGCCCGGACCGTGGCGGAATAGGGTAGGGAATGGATGCGTTTATTGAGCTATTTCCCGTTCTTGCCGAGGTGCGGGGCCTGGCCCGGCAACTGCTGGCCTGGCTGATCGACAACGTTTTCGTCGTCTCCCCCCTGCTGCAACTGATCACCACGGGGGTGATTTTCCTTGCCGTCCGCAAGGTCAGCCCCCGGGTTCAGGGGTTGCTGGAACACGTCAAGCCGGTTGCCGGTTACGAGCGCTATTTCCAGAACGTCATCCGCGCCGTCAAGCCGCTGGTGCTGCCGGTGCTGTGGATTATCGTCCAGTCCTTCGCCGTGCTGGCGGCGGAAAACGCCGGTTGGCCGTCTCATGTTCTGGAAAGCGCCGTCAGCCTGCTGACCGCCTGGATCATCATCCGGCTGGCCTCGTCCCTCGTCGCCGACCCGGGCTGGTCGCGGGCCATCGCCATTTCCGCCTGGTCCCTGGCCGCCCTCGACATCGTCGGCCTGCTCGACCCGACGCTGGCCATCCTCGACGCCATGGCCGTTGACCTTGGCGAAACCCGGGTCTCCGTTCTCGGCGTCGGCAAGGCCCTGATCGCCCTGGCCCTGCTGTTCTGGCTCGCCGCCTTCACCTCGTCGCTGATGGAACGACGCATCGCCAAGATGTCCGGCCTGACCCCCTCGGTGCAGGTGCTGTTCGGCAAGCTGTTGAAAATCACCCTGTTCGTCATCGCCTTCGTGCTGGCCATGAACAGCGTCGGCATCGACTTGACCGCCTTCGCCGTGTTTTCCGGCGCCGTCGGCCTGGGCATCGGCTTCGGCCTGCAGAAGGTGGTCTCCAACCTGATCAGCGGCGTCATCCTGCTGCTCGATAAGTCGGTCAAGCCGGGGGACGTCATCGCCATCGGTCAGACCTACGGCTGGATCAATTCCCTCAGCGCCCGTTACGTCTCGGTAATTACCCGCGACGGCACGGAACACCTGATTCCCAATGAGGAACTGATTTCCCAGCGGGTGGAAAACTGGTCTTATACGGACCAGCTTGTGCGCCAGCGCCTGCCCATCGGCGTCTCTTATGCGTCCGACATCAAGCAGGCCATCGCCCTGGCGGTGCAGGCGGCAAGCGAACAGTCGCGGGTGCTCGACAGCCCGGCCCCGGTCTGCCACTTGAAGGGGTTCGGCGACAACGCGGTCGACCTGGAACTGCGCATCTGGCTGCGCGACCCGCGCAGCGGCCTGTCCAACGTCAAGAACGACATCCTGCTGCGCATCTGGGATTTGTACCGGGAGAACGGCATCGATTTCCCGTTCCCGCAGCGCGAGCTTCACGTCGCCCAGCCGATCCCCGTCAAGGTCGAGCCGTAGGGCGCTTATTCCTCGACGTCGGCGGCGACCCGCATGCTGACGATGTGGTCCGGATCATCCACCATGCCGGAGGGGTTGTCTTCATCGGCGCGTTTGATCTTCGAGACGGCGCTCATGCCCTTGGTGACCTTTCCCCAAACCGTGTATTGGCCGTCCAGGTGACGGGCGCGGGCGAAAACGATGAAGAATTGCGAATCGGCGCTGTCGATATGGCGGCTGCGGGCCATGGAGAGGGTGCCGCGGACATGGGGTTCGTCGGAAAATTCCGCCTTCAGCTTCTGGCCGCTGCCGCCGGAACCGGTGCCGGTGGGGTCGCCGGTCTGGGCCATGAAGCCGCCGATGACCCGGTGGAAGACCAGCCCGTCGTAAAACTTCTGGCGGACCAGTTCCTTGATGCGGGCGACGTGGTTCGGCGCCAGGTCCGGGCGCAGTTCGATGACCACCCGGCCATGCTCGAGTTCCAGGTATAGGGTGTTTTCGGGATCGGTCGGGGTCTCTGCGTTGCTGTCGGTCATGGGAGCCAGTGTCAATGTGAGAAGAAGGGAAAGGAGAAATGAAAGTCGGGTCGCGAAGTGGCGAAACATGAAAGTCCTCGTCAAGATATCCGTTTAAGGGTCAATCGAACAGGGCGTCGATTGCGGCCTGGTCGAGACCTTGCCCGTCCAGTTGCGGACCGGCAAGCAGTTTTTCGTCTTCCGTCTTTTCCGGGGCGTCCACTTCCACCTTTTCAAGTTCCTCCTTGCCCCAGATTTCGATCAGGGCGCTGATCCGGTCTTCAACATAGGAAATGGATTTCACCACCTTGCTGACCCGTTGGCCGGTAATGTCCTGAAAAGAACAGGCTTCCATGATGTCGTTGCCGTGGCCGGCGATTCGATCCAGCAGGGCGATTTGATGTTCATCGGTCAGGGTCTGACGCAGTTCATCGACGATATCATGGGTGCGTTCCGTCGATTCCATGATCGTGTCCGTGGCCTTTTCCGTGGCCCCGACGATGGCGTCCAACTGCTCGCCCATGCTGCTGAAATGATGGTCTTCCTCGACCGGCCAGCTAATGGCGGCGATTTCCTTGCGGACCCGCGCCAGATAACGAAACAATCCGTTCAATTCGGATTTCAAAAGTTGCGATTCGTGGTCCGTGGTCATGGGCCGGGTCCAATCGGGAGGCTGGGGCAAAGACAAGCCGCAATCATTGATGATTGACGCCGGCAATGCCAGTCAAAAACAATCCACACGATGATATGGGGGCTTGTTTTCCGATTAACGACGAATTTTTTCAAGCATTAACTGCATGGCCAGGAGTTGAAGCTTTTTCTTTTCGCCTTCGTCCAGGTCATCGAGGATTTTCGTTTGCCGCCGGTGGATGTCCAGGGCGTTGCGAATCAAGGCCTCCCGGTCCATGGGCGCTTCCGGTTCTGTCTTTCCGGGGGCGGGGGGAACGGGTGGTTTCGGCGCCCGGCGGGCCTTCGCCCCGGCCTTTTGTTTTCCCGTCTTGCCGGGGTTCCTGGCCGCCTGCAGCTTCTCTTTCGCCTGCTTGTCCATGATCAGGGAGAGCATGGCGTTGGAAAGGAACTTTTTGATCATGGCGGTCCGGGTCTGTCCGTCGCTTGCTTCACCCCCTACATAATACGCCGGTAAAGGTTTCGAAAGGCTTTCCGGCGGCTTTAACGCGGGGGAGCAATAAAATCTTAATGGAGAACGGTTAAGAAGAATTTGAGCGGGACAAGACGAAATCGGGAAAGTGGATTGATGAGACGCAGACGCAACGCCAAGATTATCGCGACGCTGGGACCGGCGACATCGGATGAGGAGAGCATCGGCGAGCTGTTCCGGGCGGGCGTCGATGTTTTTCGCCTGAACTTTTCCCATGGCGCCTACGAGGACCACAAGCAGCGCTTTCAGGCCATCCGCCGCCTGGAGAAGGAGTTCGGCCGTCCCATCGGCATCCTGCTCGATTTGCAGGGACCGAAGCTGAGGTTGGGTACCTTCGAGAACGGCAGGGCGGAATTGACCGCCGGGCAGCCGTTCCGGTTATGCCTGGACGACATCAAGGGTACCGCCGAAGGGGCCTGCCTGCCCCACGCGGAAATCTTTGCCGCCCTGAAACCGGAAATGAAGCTGCTGCTGGACGACGGCAGGGTCGAACTCCGGGTGCAGAAATGCGGTGAGGACTTCGCCGAAACCATGGTCATTACCGGCGGCGAGTTGTCCGACCGCAAGGGCGTCAACGTCCCGAGCGCCATGCTCGACCTGACGCCGATCACCGAAAAGGACCGCCGGGACCTGGAATTCGGCCTGGAACTGGGGGTCGACTGGGTGGCTCTTTCCTTCGTCCAGCGTCCCGAGGATGTTTCCGAAGCGAAAAAGCTGATCGCCGGGCGGGCTGGGGTCCTGGCCAAGCTGGAGAAGCCGTCGGCCATTGATTATCTGGACGAGATCGTCGACCTTGCAGACGCCGTCATGGTCGCCCGTGGCGATCTCGGGGTGGAATTGCCGCCGGAAGACGTGCCCGCGACGCAAAAGCAAATTCTCTACTCCTGCCGCCGTGCTGGCAAGCCGGTGGTCGTCGCCACGCAGATGCTGGAATCCATGATTCACGCGCCGACGCCGACCCGGGCGGAGGCCTCCGACGTCGCCACCGCCGTCTACGATGGGGCGGACGCGGTAATGCTGTCGGCGGAAACCGCCGTCGGCGAGTATCCCATCGAGTCGGTTTCCATGATGGACCGCATCATCAACCGGGTCGAGGTCGATCCGCTCTACCGCAAGATCACCGACGCCGAACGGCGCGACCCGGAAAACACCGCCGCCGATGCGATCACCGCCGCCGCCCGCCAGTCGGCGCAGACCATATCGGCGGCGGCCATCGTCACCTTCTCCTCGAGCGGCTCGACGACCCTCCGCGCGGCCCGGGAGCGGCCCACGGTTCCCATTCTCGGCCTGACCGCGAGAGAGGAAACGGCCCGCCGCCTGGCCCTCGTTTGGGGGGTGCATTCCCTGATGACGGCGGACCTGACGAGCTTCACGGAAATGGTCAACATCGCCGTCCAGTCGGCCAAGGACGAGGGGTTCGCCGACACCGACGACGCCCTGGTCGTCACCGCCGGGGTTCCCTTCGGCACCCCGGGGGCCACCAATATCCTGCGGATCGTCTGGGTTGAGTAGCATTCCGAACATCCTCAACGACCTGTTCGCCATCGTCGCCCCGGTGTTCATCTGCGCCGGGATCGGCTTTATCTGGGCCAAGCGCCGTCATCCCTACGACGTGGAACTGGTGACCGCCCTGATGAGCAATATCGGCACGCCGTGTCTGGTGTTCCACACCCTGACCTCGGCGGAGATCAACCCGGACCTGTTTGGTTTCATGGCTCTCATGGCGGGTCTCGCCATCGGCGGTTTCGCCCTGGTATCGGGCCTGTTGCTTATAGTGACCGGCAACGACTTGCGGACTTATCTTCCGCCGCTGATGTTTTCCAATGCGGGCAACATGGGCCTGCCGCTGTGCCTGTTGGCCTTCGGCGATGAGGGATTGGCGCTGGCCATCGCCTTTTTTTCCGTCTCCGTCGTCGGCCAGTTCACTATCGGCACGATGATTTTCTCGGGCACCCTGGCGCTACGCAGTTTGGCCAGGATGCCGATCCTCTACGCCGTCGGGGCCGCCGTTGTGCTGATGGTTCTCGACCAGGAACCGCCTGCCGTCGTCGCCAACACCATGCGGATTCTCGGCGGCATGACCATCCCGATGATGCTGATTACCCTGGGGGTGTCCCTGGCCAGTCTTCGCATCGCCGCCCTGCCGCGCAGCACGCTCTTTGCCTTGCTGCGCCTGGGCATGGGCTTCGCCGTCGGGCTCGGCCTGGTGGAGGCCTTCCAGGTGGAGGGCTTGCAGCGGGGGGTGTTGATCGTCCAGTCGGCCATGCCCGTCGCCGTTTTCAATTACCTGTTCGCTCAGCGCTACCAACGGGCTCCGGAAGAGGTCGCCGGAATGGTGGTGATATCCACCGCCCTTTCCTTCGCCTCATTGCCGCTGCTGATGTGGTATGTGCTGTAAGAACGGATGGCTCTAACCCGCGGCCATGGGCATGCCGGACAATTCGCTTGCCATAAATGTTCTTGTTTTGTACTGTTTTCGTCTGCAATATCGAAACAAGGGAGTCGCGAAAAATGAGTCACCGGTTCTTGGGCGTCACGCCGATCCTGCCTGCCGAAAGCGTTGAGGATACGGCACGATTCTATGAGGAAAAATTGGGTTTCACCATCGATGTCGAATGGGCGAATCCACCTTACGGGGTCGCCAGACGCGGAGACACGGTGATTGAATTCGGCGAGGGGCGCAAGGATTTTGCCGGCAGCGGCGTCTGTCATATCCATGTCGGCGACGCCGACTCGCTCTATCGGGAATGGCGGGGCATGGATATCGAGTTCGTCGGCGACCTGGCCGACCGCGATTACGGTTGCCGGGATTTCCGCATACGGGACAACAACGGCAACATGCTTATCGTCGGCCACGGCCTGGAAAGCCAGGAGCAACTGCTGCGCGAGGGCAACCTCCGCGCCGTCGTGTGATTCAGCTTCTGAACTTCTTCAGCAACGCTTCCCGTCTCGCCTCCGCTTCCTCGGCGCTTTTCATTTTCACCGTGTTGAAGCCCCGAATGGACAGGGGCAGGGCGGCGAGGGCGACGGCGGCGTCGTGATTGTCGGTGCTCAGGTCGCGGGCGATTTCATCGAGCAGATCCTCGTATTCCCTGATGAGCCGCCGCTCCAGCCGCCGCTCGGCGGAATAGCCGAACAGGTCGAAGGGGGTTCCGCGCAGTCCTTTCAGGGCCGCCAGGATGCGAAAGACAATCAGCACCCAGGGGCCGTAGAACGACTTCCGCAGCTCCCCAGTTTGCCGGTCGCGGGCCGCGATCAGGGGCGGGGCGAGGTGGAATTTCAGGCGCAGGGAGCCTTCGAACTGTTCCTCCAGCCGCCGCAGGAACCGTCCGTCCGTGTAAAGCCGCCCGATTTCGTATTCGTCCTTATAGGCGAGCAGCTTGTAATAGGCCTGGACAACGGCGTCCGCGAGGCCGCTCAGGCCCGGCGTCCGCTCGTTTTCGGCTTGACGGATGCGGGCGACCCTGTCGGAGAAGCGGGCCGCGTAGGCGGCGTCCTGATAGGCGGTCAATTCCCCGACCCGGTATTCGAGCGGATCGACGGGGGCTTCGGTTGATGTCTTCTCCGGGGCGGCCAGCCGTTCCACGGCGTTTCGGTCATGGGCGGCTCGGCGTCCCCACAGGAAAGCTTTTTTGTTGAAGTCAACGGCGACGCCGTTCAGCGCGATGGCCTGTTCGATGGACTGGCCCCGCAACGGAATCCAGCCTTTCTGGTAGGCGTAGCCGACGGCGAACAGGTTGGAGGCGAGCGAATCCCCCAGCAGGGCGGTGGCCAACCCGCTGGCGTCGATGAAGTCGGCCTCGAGGGTGGTGTCCCGTAAGTCGTCGTGGATGCGTTGGGCGGGGAAGGTCAGGTCCGGTTGCCGGGTGAAGGCCGCCGTCATGGTGTGATGGGAATTGATCACCGCCCGGGAAACGTCCTTGCTCAGCTTGCTCAGGGATTCGAATCCCCCCGCCGTCACCATGTCGCAGCCGAGTAGGAGGTTGGCGCTTCCCGCCGGGATGCGGGCGGCGTAGAGGCTGTCGGGACTGTCGGCCAGGCGCAGGTGGCTCATCACGGCGCCGTTCTTTTGCGCCAGTCCCGTCTGGTCGAGGACGCTGACGCCCTTGCCCTCGAGGTGGGCGGCGACCCCCAGCAGGGCGCCGATGGTGACGACCCCGGTGCCGCCGATGCCGGTGACGACCAGGGAATAGGCGCCGTCCAGGGGCAGGGCTTCCGGCTCCGGCAGGGCCGGGAAGGGGACTTGGCCGACGCCCTCCCGCGCCGTCTTGCGCACGGTTGCGCCGCCGACGCTGACGAAGCTGGGGCACAGGCCCTTGAGGCAGGAGTAGTCCTTGTTGCAGGAGGACTGGTCGATGGCCCGCTTGCGCCCGAGAGGGGTTTCCAGGGGGGCGATGGCGACGCAATTGGACTTGTCGCCGCAGTCGCCGCAGCCTTCGCAGACGTCCGGGTTGATGAAAATCCGCTGCTCCGGGTCCGGGGCCATGCCCCGCTTGCGGCGTCGGCGCAGCTCGGCGGCGCAGGTCTGATCGAAGATCATGGCGCTGACGCCCCTGGTCGAGCGCAGCTCCCGCTGCACGGCGTCGAGATCGTCGCGGTGATGGAAACTGACGCCGGGGGCGAAATCACTGCCCGCGGGATATTTGTCCGGCTGGTCGGAAACGACGGCGATGCGCTCGACCCCCTCGGCGGAAACCTGGCGGGTGATCATGGGCACGGACAGGGGGCCGTCGTGGGGTTGCCCGCCGGTCATGGCGACGGCGTCGTTGAAGAGGATCTTGTAGGTGATGTTGACCTCGCCGGAAACGGCGGCGCGAATGGCCAACAGGCCGGAATGGAAATAGGTTCCGTCGCCCAGGTTGACGAACATGTGGTCGGTTTCCACGTAGGGGGCGAGGCCGTTCCAGTTGGCTCCTTCCGCCCCCATGTGGGTGAAGGTGGTGGTTTCCCGGTCCATCCAGGTGACCATGTAGTGACAGCCGATCCCGGCGGCGGCGCGGGAGCCTTCCGGCACCACGGTGGAGGTGTTATGGGGGCAGCCGGCGCAGAAATAGGGAATCCGCGTGATGTCGGAATGGCTGGTCGCCTCGAGCTGCTGTTCCTTCCGCTCCAGGAAGGCTAGGCGCTCGGCGATGCGCGGGCTGGTGATGAAGCGGTCGAGGCGGGCGGCGATCACCCGGGCGATGCGGGCCGGTGACAGTTCGAAGGCGGAGGGCAGCACCCAATCGCCGTTTTCGTCGAACTTGCCGACCACCCGGGGCCGCACGTCCTCGCGCCAGTTGTAAAGCTGCTCCTTCAACTGGTTTTCCATCACCGCCCGTTTTTCCTCGACCACCAGGATTTCCTCCAGCCCTTCGGCGAAGGCGCGCACGCCGCTGCGCTCCAGGGGCCAGGGCATGCCCACCTTGTAGACCCTGAGGCCCAGTTCGGCGGCGTATTCCGGGTCGATGCCCAGGTCGTCCAGGGCCTGCATGACATCCAGGAACGACTTGCCCGTGGTGATGATGCCGAGCCGGGGGGTGGGGCTGTCGATGACGGTCCGGTCCAGCCCGTTGGCCTTGGCGAAGGCGAGGGCGGCGTAGATCTTGTGCTGCTGCAGCCGCCGTTCCTGTTCCAGGGGCTGGTCGGGCCAGCGGATGTGCAGGCCGCCTTCGGGCATGTCGAATGCGTCGGGCAAGGTGATCCGTATGCGGTCCGGATCAACGGACACCGACGAGGAACTGTCCATGGTTTCAGTGATCGCCTTGATGCCGACCCAGACCCCGGCATAGCGGGACATGGCCCAGCCGATCAGGCCGAAATCGATGATGTCCTGCACGTTGGAGGGGTTGAGGATGGGAATTTGCGCGTCGATGAAGGCGTATTCGCTCTGGCTCGGGACTGTCGAGGACTTGCAGGCCGGGTCGTCGCCGGCGAACACCAGGACGCCACCGTTGGCGGCGGTTCCGGCCATGTTGGCGTGGCGGAATACGTCGCCGGAGCGGTCGACGCCGGGCCCCTTGCCGTACCAGATGGAAAACACCCCGTCGACGGTGGCGTCGTCGAACAGGGGCGTTTGCTGGGTGCCCCAGATGGCGGTGGCGGCAAGATCCTCGTTGACCCCGGGCTTGAAGCGGATATGCGCCCTGGCCAGATGGGCCTCGGCGCGCCAGAATTCCTTGTCCACATTACCCAGCGGCGAACCCCGGTAGCCGGAAACGAAACCGGCGGTCTTGAGGCCGTTGCCTTCGTCCCGGGCCTTCTGCATCAAGGCCAGGCGAACCATCGCCTGCGACCCGTTCAGATAGACCCGGCCTTCCCGCCGGGTGTACTTGTCGTCAAGGGAAAAGGTCGGCGAAGCCATGGCTCGGGAGTCTCCTGTCACATAGTTTGTGCCTTACCCTACCGTCTTCAAGGCCCGGCAGACAACGCCGGCAAATGTGGGGGGACAATAAAATTTGCCGTGGGGGCCGTTAAAGGGCGTGATTCCCGGTGCCGCCCACGATATACCTGTGCCTCCAAATCGCGTGATTTCAACAAGGCTTCTCATGACCGTACTGGTTACCGGCGCCGCCGGCTTTATCGGCAGTTTCACGTCCCTGGCGCTCCTCGAGGGGGGGCGCCGGGTGATCGGCGTCGACAATTTGAACGACTACTACGATGTCTCCCTGAAACAGGCGCGGCTGGACCGCCTGCACGGGCGGGACGGATTTTCCTTCGTCAAGCTGGATATCGCCGACAGGGACGCGATGGCGGCCCTGGTGGAAAGCCATCCGGAGATCACCGAAATCATCCATCTGGCGGCGCAGCCGGGGGTCCGCTATTCCCTGATCAACCCCTACGCCTATACCCGCAGCAACATCGAAGGCCATCTGGTGCTGCTGGAGGCGGCGCGCAAGCTGGCCGCGCTCCGGCATTTCGTCTACGCCTCGTCTTCATCGGTCTACGGCGACAGCGACACCGCGCCCCTGTCCACGGACATGCGGACCGATTCCCCGGTCTCTCTTTACGCGGCGACGAAGAAATCCATGGAAATGATGAGCCACGCCTACGCCCATCTCTATCGGATACCGCTGACGGGGCTGCGCTTCTTCACCGTCTACGGCCCCTGGGGGCGGCCGGACATGGCGTATCATATCTTCACCCGCAAGATTCTCGCCGGCGAGGCGATTCCCGTGTTTAACGAGGGGAAGATGCGTCGGGACTTCACCTACATCGACGATATCGTCGCGGGCATTCTCGGCTGTCTCGGCAAGCCGCCCGTGGACGACGGCGCGCCGCCCTGCCGGGTCTACAATCTGGGCAATCACCGGACCGTCGGCCTGATGGATTTCATCGGCGAAATCGAAAAAGCCCTCGGCATGGAGGCGAAAGTGGACTTTCAGCCCATGCAGGCGGGCGACGTCAAGGAAACCTATGCGGACATCGAAACGTCCCAGCGGGATTTCGGCTTTCAACCCGACACGGGAATCGATGTCGGCATCCCCCGGTTTATCGAATGGTATCGGGCCTATTATAAAGCCTGAAGACCACGGACACCCTAATTCTGCTTCAGTTTCAGGGCCATCCTGACCAGTTCGGCCAGGGACCTGGCGGACATTTTCCGCATGACCTTGGCCCGGTGCGCCTCGACAGTCTTGTCGCTGATGTCCAGTTTATAGGCGATGACCTTGTTGGCCTCGCCGTCGACAATCAACGCCATGACCTGCTGTTCGCGGGTCGTCAGGCTGTCATGGCGCTCCCGCAGGTCCGCCCTTTCCTGCAGTTCCTCACCGACCGAGAGGTTATGGGCGACGGCCCGATTGACCAGATCGAGCAGCACATGGTCCTTGAAGGGTTTCTCGATGAAATCATAGGCCCCGGCCTTCATGGCGCGCACCGCCGTTTGTACGTCGCCGTGGCCCGTGATGACGATAACGGGAAGGTCGATGCCCCGGGCGGTCAACTCGGTTTGCAGGTCGAGCCCGCTCAAGCCCGGCATGCGGATATCGGTGATGATGCATCCCCTCTCCATCTGCCGACATTGCTGTAAAAAGATGTCGGCGGAGGGGAAGACCCGGGTGGCGTAGTCGGCGGAGGAAACCAGCCAGGACAGGGACTGACGCACGGCGTCGTCGTCGTCGATGATGTAAACCAGTGGCCCCCGCGTGTTCATGGGGACAGTCTTGCCGTTTCGGAGGATGGGGTCAATGCCCCGTGGGCGGTGATTTACGCTGGCTCCGGGGCGGGGTTGATCCTATACCTTGCTTTGCCGTCGACTTCCGGGAATCGTCATGTTCGCGTCCGTCTCCATCCATCCCATCGTCCTGCTGCTGTTTCTGGCCACGGTGTGGAGTTCCTCTTTCGCCGTGATCAAGATCGGCGTCGAAACCCTGCCGCCGATTACCCTGGCCGCGGTTCGGGTGGCCCTGGCGGCGATGGCGCTCTATGCCTTCGCCCGCACCAAGGGGATGCGCATCCCCGGCGACCGGCGGTTCTGGCTCCTCGCCTTCGCCATCGGTTTTTTCGGCAACGGCCTGCCGTTCATCCTGATCGGCTGGGGCGAGCAGACCATCGACAGCGGTCTGGCCGCCATTCTGATGGCGGTGATGCCGTTGGCGACTCTGTTCCTGGTTCACCTGTTCAGCGCCGACGAGCGCATGACCCCGGCCAAACTGGCCGGGTTGGTCATCGGTTTCGGCGGCGTCGTCGTGCTGATCGGGCCCGAGGCCCTGAAGGGCCTGGGCGGCGACGCCATCAGGCAGATCGCCGTCGCCTGCGGGGCGCTCTGCTACGCCATCGCCACCACGGTGGCGAAACACATGCCGCGCCTGCACCCGGCGGTTAGCGGCACGGCGGTGATGGTCTGCGGGGCGGCGCAAACCATCGTTCTGGCCGGGATCGTCGAGGCTCCCTGGCAGTTGTCGCCGAGCCCGGCGTCCGGCCTGGCGGCGGTTTACCTGGGATTGTTCCCGACGGCGCTGGCGACGCTGATCTACTTTCACCTGATGCAGGTTCGCGGGGCGCTCTTCATCTCGTTCAACAACTACCTGATCCCCGGGCTGGGCGTGCTGTGGGGGGCGCTGTTCCTGGGCGAGCATGTCTCGTCCCAGGAAATGCTCGCCCTGGGATTGATCCTGACCGGAATCGCCGTCGCGGGGATTAGCCGTAAAGCGCGATAAGCCGTTCGCCGTAGATTTCGAAAATCTTATGGCGGCGGATCTTCATGGACGGGGTCATCAGGGCGTTGTCGATGGTGAAGGCTTCCTCGGCGATGACGAACCGGCGCACCTTCTCGATATTGGAAACGCCGGCGTTGACCTGTTCGACAATTTGCGACAGGGCCTTGAGGCAATCCTCGTCCCCGGCTAGGGCCGGCAGGTCGTATTCCTTGCCGTTGTCCTTGGCCCACTGTTCGAGCCATTCCACGTCGGGGACGATGACCGCCACCAGATGCGGGCGCTTGTCGCCGTAGACCATGGCCTGGGCGATTTCCGGGGCCAGGGTGAGGATGCCCTCGACCTTTTGCGGGGCGATGTTGTCGCCGCCGGAATTGACGATGATGTCCTTCTTGCGGTCGGTGATCTTAAGGCGCCCCTGATCGTCCAGATGGCCGATGTCGCCCGTATGCAGCCAGCCGTCGCGGATGCATTCGGCGGTGGCTTCCTCGTTTTTCCAGTAACCCTGCATGACCAGTTCGCCCCGGGTCAGGATTTCCCCGTCGTCGGCGATTTTCACTTCCGTCGAGGTCAGCGGCGGGCCGACGGTATCGATTTTGATCTGCGAGGGTCGGTTAACGCAAATCACCGGTGCCGATTCCGTCAGGCCGTAGCCTTGCAGGATGCGCAGGCCCAGGGACATGAAGTACATGCCGATCTCGGGGTTGAGCGGGGCGCCGCCCGAAACCAGGGCCTTCAACCGGCCGCCGAAGCGTCCCTGAACCTTCTTGCGGACGAGAACGCCGAGGATGGCGTTGAGGATGCCTTCGAGGACTCCCAGCTTGCCGGTCTCGATTTTCTTGCTGCCCAGGGCGACGGTCTTCTCGAACATCTTTTCCTTCAGGCCGCCCTGTTTCTTGATGCCCCGGGAAATCCGCGAATGGAAGGTCTCGTAGAGTCTGGGAACGGCGGTCATGATGGTCGGGCGGGCCTCCAGCATGTTGGTGGCCAGGGTGTCGGCCTCCGAGTAGTAGATCTGCGCGCCGATGGAAATCGGGAAAAACTGTCCCGCCGTGTGCTCGTAGGAATGGGACAGGGGCAGGAAGGACAGGAACACTTCGTCCCCCAGGCCCAACTCGGCCAGGGCGTCGCGGGCGCCGACGCAGTTGTGCAGGATGGCCCCGTGATGCAGCATCACCCCCTTGGGTGCGCCGCCGGTGCCCGAGGTGTAGATGATGCAGGCGGTGGCGTCCCGTTTCAGGCCTTCGGCTTCCTTGATGATGTCGCCGCCGCCGGATTCCCCCGCTTGCAGGATGTCGTCCCACAGGTGCAGGTTGACGCCGAGATGCTGGTCGATGTCCGGCATTTCGATGACGATGATGTCTTCCAGGCCGCCGGTCTTCAGCGCCGCCGGCAGGACCCGCTCGGCCAGCTTGGCGCGGGAAACGATGGCCGCCTTGGCGCCGCTGTTTTCGATCAGGTAGCGGTGGTCGGCTTCCGTGTTGGTGACATAGGCCGGGACGGTGATGCCCCCGGCGGCCATGATGGCGACATCGGCGATCAGCCATTCGGGCCGGTTTTCCGAAACCAGCAGGACCCGGTCGCCGGGCTCGACCCCCAGGCCCCTCAGGCCCTGCGCCAGCGCCGTCACCTGCCGGGACGCGTCGTTCCAACTGCGTGACGTGTAGGCGCCACCTTCCTTGGCCCAGAGAAACGGAGCGTCGCCCTTCAAGGCGGCTTGTTCGAAGAACATGGTGGCCAAATTGGGCCATGTTTCGGCGGTGCGTGCGGTCATTTTTCCAACCCTCCCTGTTATCCTTGCCCTCCTTTCTATCCAGTCTTATATGGTTCGGGCAAGCATGGAGAGGAAAATGACCGGCCACAAACTGCCCGCCTGGAATCTGAACGATCTTTACAGCGCCCCCGACGCGCCGGAGCTGGAGCGGGATTTCGCCCGGGCCGAAGAGCGCGCCGTGGCCTTTGAAACCCAATATCAGGGATGCCTTGTGGACCTGGACGGTGATGCCCTGGGGCGGGCCGTGGCCGAATACGAGGCCATCACCGAACTTCTCTACAGGGCCATGAGTTACGCCCAGTTGCTGTTTGCCGCCGATGTCGGCGACGGCGAGCGGGGCCGCTTTTATCAGACCGTGCAGGAGCGGGTGACCGATATTTCCACCCGGACCCTGTTTTTCCGCCTGGAACTGAATCGCCTTGAAACGGCGGTTCTCGAGCGGCAACTGGAAAGCCCGCTGGCGGCCCGTTACGCCCCCTGGATCCGGGAGGTGCGGGCCTTTCGCGAGCATCAATTGTCCGACGAGCTTGAAAAGCTGCTGCACGAGCAGTCCGTCAGCGGCCGGGCCGCCTGGGTGCGGCTGTTCGACGAGACCGAGGCCGGCTTGCGTTTTTCCGTCGACGGCGAAGAACTGAGCATGGCCGACGTGCTGAACCTGCTGTCGGACGGGGACGGGGGCAAGCGGAAAAGCGCGGCCCAGGCTCTCGGGCGGGTTCTCGACGACAACATCAAGCTGTTTTCCCTGATCACCAACACCCTGGCCAAGGACAAGGCCATCGAGGATTCCTGGCGCGCCTATCCGCGGCCGATTTCCGAACGCAACCTGTCCAACCAGGTGGAGGACGGGGTTGTCGACGCCCTGGTCTCGTCCGTGCGCGAGTCCTACCCCAGGCTGTCCCACCGCTACTACCGGCTGAAGGCGAAATGGTTCGGCGTCGACGCCCTCGACTACTGGGACCGCAACGCCCCCCTGCCGGGAGACGACACCCGGCTCTACGACTGGGGGTCGGCCTGCGACACCGTGCTCGACGCCTATCGCCGGTTCGATCCCGCCATGGCGGGCGTCGCCGGGCGCTTCTTCGAAGGGGGCTGGATCGACGCCCAGTTGCGCGCGGGCAAGGATTCGGGCGCTTTTTCCCATTCAACGGTGCCGTCCGTGCATCCCTATATCCTGATGAATTTTCACGGCAAGGCCCGGGATGTCATGACCCTGGCCCATGAACTGGGCCATGGTGTCCATCAGGTGCTGGCGGCGGGGCAGGGGACGTTGATGGCCGATACCCCGCTGACGACGGCGGAAACCGCTTCCGTGTTCGGCGAGATGCTGACCTTCCGCTCCCTGCTCGACGGCGAGGACGACCCGGCGCGGCGGCGCATTCTGCTGGCCGGCAAGGTCGAGGACATGCTCAATACGGTCGTGCGGCAAATCGCCTTCCACGGTTTCGAGACCCGCGTCCACGACGAGCGGGCAGCGGGGGAATTGTCACCGGAACGGCTGGGCGATATCTGGATGGAGGTGCAGGGGGAAAGCCTGGGTGACGGCATCCGTCTGGACGACGGCTACCGCAGCTTCTGGGCCTACATCCCCCATTTCGTCCACTCGCCGTTCTACGTCTACGCCTACGCTTTCGGCGATTGCCTGGTCAATTCCCTTTATGACGTCTTCCAGGCGGGCCATTCCGGGTTCCAGGAAAAATACCTGGACATGCTGAAGGCGGGGGGAACCCGCCGTCACCGGGACCTGCTGGCCCCCTTCGGGCTGGATGCATCGGACCCCGGATTTTGGAAACGGGGACTGGACGTTATCGCCGGCTTCGTCGAGGAACTGGAAGCCATGGAGTAGGTTAGCAACAGGAAGACCCGCCCGCCGCCGCCTTGGGGGCGCAGCAGCCCGTCTCCCCACCGCGCCCAAGGAAGGTTTCGTCTGAGAGATAAAAGTCCGCGAAGGCGGCGTCGAAGTCCGCCGCGACGGATTTTTCCGCCAGCCCGGTGGCCAGCAACCGGTTCTGCCACTGCTTCAGTTTCGGCCGCTGGCCGATAAAATCGAAACCGGAATGGCGTTCCATCAGGGACGCCCGGTGCAGCAGCGGCAGCCAGGCGATGTCGACCATGCCGATGGTCTCGCCACCGAAATAGGGGCCGCCGTCCAGGCGCGCCTCGATTTTATCGAACGCCTGAGCGAGCTTTCCGCTTCTTTCCTCGAGGGTCTCGCTGTCCGGGCTGCGTTGGGCGCTACACTGCACCAGGTAGTTTTTCGACGCCAGGGTGCTCCAGGCCCGGTTGACCGCCTTGTCTTCCGGCGACAAATCCGCCTGCAGGGGCGGGAAGGCTTCTTCCAGGTATTCGGCGATGGCGTCGGATTCGAACAGGACCGTGCCGTTGTCGGTGATCAGGATGGGAACCTGGCCATGGGGCGAGACGTCGAGGAACCATTGCGGCTTGTCCTTCAGGCTGATGAATTCAATTTCGTAGTCCAGGTTCTTGGCTTCCAGCAGGGCGGTGACCCGCTGGACGAAGGGGCAGATCTTGAAGCTGACGATTTTCATGGGAGGGGTTTCCTTGCGGTCATGGTTTGACTGGTGTGGAGGGTAAGATATACTGATAATTCAATTATTCAAGAGTTATTGAAATATGGATGAAGAAAATTATCTCGCCATGCTGTCCGCCCTGTCCCAGGAGACCCGCCTGCGGGCGGTCCGTTACCTTGTCCGTTGCGGCCCGGAGGGCGCGACGGCGGGGCAGGTGGGCGAGCATGTCGAGGCGGCCTCGTCCAGGGCGTCGTTCCATTTGTCGGCCCTGGAGAACGCCGGCCTGGTGACATCGCGCCGGCAATCGCGCAACATCGTCTACACGGCCAACGTGGAGAGTCTGGGGGACTTGATGTCCTTTCTCCTGAACGATTGCTGCGACAATCATCCGGGCATACGGGCTTGTTGCGAAAGGCAAAAGGACTGTTGTTGAACAGGACGGAATCGGGCACCTTTCCACCATGGTTCAGACAGACGCCGAGCACGCGGGCGGGAAAAGCCCGGTTACCCTGTCAGCCCGGGATATCACCAAGGATTATCATACCGGGGACGTGACCATTCATGCCCTGCGCGGGGTCGGCCTGGACCTGTTCGAGGGCGAACTGATCGTCCTGCTGGGGCCATCGGGGAGCGGCAAGTCCACCCTTTTGAACATCCTCGGCGGCCTCGACAATCCGACCGCCGGGCAAGTGTTCTTTCGGGACCGGGAACTGACCGCTCTCGGCAACCGGCAACTGACCGCCTACCGGCGCGACCATGTGGGATTCGTGTTTCAGTTCTACAACCTGATTCCCAGCCTGACGGCGCGGGAAAACGTCACCATCGTCACCTCTATTTCGCCGGACCCGCTGCCCGCCGCCGAGGCCCTGACCATGGTCGGGTTGCAGGACCGGCTCGATCACTTTCCGGCCCAGTTGTCGGGCGGCGAACAGCAGCGGGTGGCCATCGCCCGGGCCATCGCCAAGCGGCCGGACATCCTGTTGTGCGACGAGCCCACCGGGGCCCTGGACAGCAAGACCGGCGTGCAAGTGCTGGAATCCATCGAGCGGACCAACCGGTCGCTCGGAACGACCACCGCCCTGATCACCCATAACGCCGTCATCGCCCAGATGGCCGACAGGGTCGTCACCTTCGGCGACGGCCGGATCGTCGACGTGCGCCGCAACGAAACGCGGTGTCCGGTGGCGGACCTGATCTGGTAGGCGGCGATGAGCCCCCTCAACCGCAAGCTTGCGCGAGACCTGTGGCGGCTGAAGCCGCAGGTTCTGGCCATCGCCCTGGTCATCGGCTCCGGCGTCGCCATGTACATCATGAGCCTGGGCACCCTTTATTCCCTCGAGGAAACCCGCGACGCCTATTACGAACGCTACCGCTTCGCCCAGGTGTTCGCCCCCCTGAAGCGGGCCCCCCGCAGGCTGCTCGACGAAATGGCGGCCATTCCCGGGGTGCGGACGGTGGATTCCCGGATCGTCAGGAACGTCATTCTCGATATTCCCGGCCTGCCCGAACCGGCCAGCGCCAGTTTGCATTCCCTGCCGGAAACCGGCGAACCGCTGCTCAACGCCCTGCATTTGCGCCAGGGGCGTTTTCCGGACGGCGGCCGGGCCGGGGACGTGGTCGTCAACGAGGCCTTCGCCCAGGCCCACGGCTATGAGCCCGGCGATGGCTTTGCCGCCGTCATCAACGGCCACAAACGCCGGCTGACCATTGTCGGCATCGTATTGTCGCCGGAATACGTGTATGCCCTCGGTCCCGGCGCGTTGATGCCCGACGACAAGCGCTTCGCCGTGATCTGGATGAGCGGACGGGCGCTGGAGGCCGCCTTCGACCTGGCCGGCTCCTTCACCGAGGCGGTGATGACCCTGGAGAGGAACGCGGTCGAGGCGGACGTCCTGCAGGCCCTGGACGGGCTGACGGAGCCCTATGGGGGCATTCGCGCCTATGGCCGCAAGACCCAGCTTTCCAACTGGTTCGTCGATAACGAGATTTCCCAGCTTCGCGCCATGGGCAGTGTGGCGCCGCCGCTGTTTTTCTCCATCGCCGCCTTTCTCCTGCACATGGTCGTCTCCCGCCTGATCGAAACCGAACGGGGGCAGATCGGCCTGCTCAAGGCGTTCGGCTATTCCGATACCTCGGTCGCCTGGGTCTACATCAAGCTGGCGCTCGCCATCGTCGGCCTCGGTTTGCTGCTGGGGGTGTCCGGCGGCACCTGGCTGGGGCGGGGAATGACCGAACTCTATGCCGCCTATTTCCGCTTCCCGTTCCTGTATTACATCGTCGATGGCGGGCTCTACGCCGCCGCCGTTCTGTTCAGCGTCGCCGTCGGATTGCTGGGCGCGCTCGCGGCGGTGTGGCGGGCCGCCCGCCTGATGCCCGCCGTCGCCATGACCCCGGCGCCGCCGACCGCCTATCGCACCGCCTGGATCGAGCGGCTGTTGCGCCTGCAGCGCCTTTCGGAAACCAACAGGATGGTGTTGCGCCATACCCTGCGCTGGCCGCTGCGCTCCTCTCTCGGCATATTGGGGACGGCGCTGGCGGTGTCCATCCTCGTCAGCAGTCAGTTTTTCCTCGACTCCCTCAATCACCTCGTCCAGGTGCATTTCTTTCAGGCCCACCGGCAGGACGTCATGGTGACCTTTACCGATACCCGGGACGGTTCGGCGATGGAAGAGGTCGCCAACCTGCCCGGCGTGCTGGCCGCGGAGCCCCTTCGCTCCGTCCCCGTGCGGCTCGTCGCCGGGCATCGCGAGCGCCACGAAAGCCTGATCGGCCTGAGCGGCGAGGCGACGCTGCTCCGACCTCTCGGCGCCGGTCTGGAACCGGTTCCCCTGCCCGGAAGCGGCCTTGCCCTATCGACCAAGATGGCCGAGTTGCTGCGGGTCGGGCGCGGCGACATCGTCACCGTGGAAGTCAAGGAGGGCCGGCGCCCGGTGTTGAAGGTGCCGGTGACGGCCCTGATCGAGGAATACATCGCCACCCCGGTCTATATGGACCTGGCGGCCCTGGGGCGGTTGCTGGGGGAAGCCCCGTCCGTCAACGGGGCGGTCCTGCAAATCGATCAGGCCGGGGCGGAGGCCCTGTATGAAAAGCTGAAGGGCATGCCCTCCGTCGCCGGGGCCGCCATCAAGGAGGTGCTGGTGGAAAGCTTTCAGAACACCATCGAGGAAAACATGGGCCTGATGATCACCTTCAACATCGCCTTCGCCGTCATCATCGCCGTCGGGGTCGTCTACAATTCGGCCCGCATTTCCCTTTCCGAACGCGCCCGTGAACTGGCCAGCCTGCGGGTGCTGGGCTTCACCCGGGGGGAAACCGCCTACATCCTGCTGGGCGAACTGGCCCTGCTGGTTCTCGTCGCGGTCCCGGTCGGCTGTCTTCTCGGCTATGGCCAGGCGGTGTTGTGGGTTCAGTCCATGGACACGGAATTGTTCCGCCTGCCCATGGTGATCGACCGGGACACCTACGGCTGGTCCGTCGCCGTCGTTCTCGCCGCCGCCGTGGTTTCGGGACTGATTATCCGGCGAAAACTTGATACAATGAATCTCATCGAAGCGTTGAAAACAAGAGAGTAGGGTACTACCGCCATGACCGTTTCGACCGTCAAGACCGTTTTCGGTCTCATCGCCGCCCTCGCCGCCTTGGCGGGGCTGGGTTATTGGGCCTTCCAGCCGGTCCCCGTCGCCGTTGACCTGACCCGGGCGACCCGGGGCCCCATGGAGGTGACCGTCAACGGCGAAGGCCTGACCCGGGTCCACGACATCTATACGGTTTCCACCCCGGTGGCGGGAAGGCTTCGCCGCCTGGAGGTGCATGTCGGCGATGCGGTTAGCGCCGATGAAACCCTGCTCGCCACCATCGAGCCGGCGCAGCCCCAGTTCCTCGACGCCCGCGCCGCCGCCCAGGCGGAAGCCCGCATCAAGGCGGCGGAGGCGGCCAAGGCCCTGGCCAGGGCCGAATACGACCGGGTGAGGGCGGAAAAGGCCTACGCCATGGCCAATCTGGGGCGGGCCCGGGAGCTGCTGCCCAAGCAGGCCATTTCCCAGCGGGAGTTCGATCAGGCGGAACTCTCGGCCAAGACCCAGAGCGCCGCCGTGGACAGCGCCCTGGCGACCTTGAAGGTCCGCGAGTTCGAACTGGAAACGGCCATCGCCGCCCTGATCGCGCCGGCCAGCGTGACGGAAGGCCGGGCGACCTGCTGCGTCGAGGTGCGCGCCCCGGTGAATGGCCGGGTGCTGCGTTTGTTGCGGCAAAGCGAGGGGGTGGTCGAACGCTCCAGCCCGTTGATGGAGATCGGCGACCCCGGCCGGTTGGAGGTGGTCGTCGATCTGCTTTCCTCCCAGGCCATGAAGGTCCGTGAGGGGGCGTCGGTGACCCTGCACGGCTGGGGCGGCGGATCGACGGCGGAAGGCAAGGTGCGGCGCATCGAGCCCTATGGTTTCACCAAGGTCTCGGCCCTCGGCATCGAGGAACAGCGGGTCAACGTGATTATCGATTTCACGGCGCCGCCGGAAGACCGGCCCGCCCTCGGCCACGGTTTCCGGGTCGAGGCGCGAATCGGCGAGTGGCGGGCCGAGGACGTGTTGCAGGTTCCCGTCGGCGCCGTCTTCCGCCATGGCGGGGAATGGGCGGTCTTCGTCCTCGAGCAGGGACGGGCGAAACGGACGGCGGTCCGGGCCGGGCGTTCCAACGGCCGGACCATGCAGGTGCTGGAAGGGCTGGAAGTAGGGACGCGGGTCATCCTCCATCCCAGCGACCGGGTTGCCGATGGCGTCGAGATCGTCCCGCGCAACAACCGGGGGGGAGGGGGATGACATGACCATCCAGTTGAAGGGCAACGTTCTGATCATTGACGACAATGCGGCCCTGACCGACGTGGTCGCCTACGCGCTGAACGGACGGCAATATCAGGCCACCGTCTGTTTCAACGTCGAGGATGCCCTCGATAACTTCGAGAAAATGAAATACGACCTCGTGATCATCGACATCTTCATGACCGGAATGGGCGGCATAGAAGGCATCCAGCGGATTCGCAAACATGTTCCCCATGCCCCCATCATCGCCATTTCAGGCGGCTTTGCCGACATGCCGGCGGAACGGGCCCTGCGGGCGGCGATCCAGATGGGAGCCGACGGGGTGCTGCCGAAACCCTTCGATATTCATGTCCTGACCGATATGGTGGAACAGTTCCTGAAGAAGACGGACGCGGTGGGCTAAACGCTCTATTTGCCGTCGAGGACCTGCCGCACCCGTATGGCCAGCTCTTCCTGGCTGTAGGGCTTCGGCAGCAGGCTGGCGGAAAGCTCCTTGACCGTCTGATCCGAGAAATCCACCCCCTCGGCCTCGAGGGTTTCCCGATTGCTGAAGCCGGAGGTCAGCAGCGCCTTTAGTTTCGGGTTGGCGCCCATCCCCGTCTTCGCCAGTTCGAAGCCGTTCATGCCCAACGGCATCACCACGTCGGAAAACAGCAGGTCGATGGAGCCGTCGTTCATCATCAGGTAAAGGGCTTCGGCGGTCTTGTTCGTGCAGATGGTCTTGTAGCCGAGTTTGCTCAGGTGCTGTTCGGCGATTTCCGTCAGGTGGGCCTCGTCGTCGACGATGAGGATGGTTTCCTGCCCGGACAGGTTGGCCAGCGGGTTCCCTTTCTTGGCCTGGGAGACGGGTCGCAGTTGTTTCGCCCGGGGCAGGTAGATTTCAAAGGTCGTCCCCCCGGAATCGGAATCGACCGTGATATCCCCGCCGGCCCGTCTGACGAAGCGGTAGACCATGCTCAGGCCGAGGCCGGTCCCGCCGCCCGGGCCCTTGGTGGTGAAGAAGGGATCGAACAGCTTCTTCAGGTGTTCGGGCTCGATGCCGGTCCCGGTATCGTGGATTTCAAGGCAGACGAAGTAGCCGGGCCTGGCTTCCGAATTCATGAATGCGTGGTCATCGCCCAGTTCGACGTTGCGGGTGGCGATGTGCAGGCGGCCGCCGCGCGGCATGGCGTCGTGGGCGTTGAGGGTCAGGTTGGTCAGGGTGTCGGTGAAGTCGCCGGCGGAAATGTTGGTCAGCCACAGGTCCGGTTCCAGGTCGATGTGCATTTCGATCTTCCGGGTCAGGGACTTCTGCAGCAGGTCCTTCATTTCCTCGATCAGGTCGTTGATGGAAAGCACCTTCGAGCCCAGTTCATCCTGACGGGAGAATCTGAGCAGGCTCTGGGTCAGCTCCGCCCCCCGCCGGGCCCCGTTCAGGGCCTTGTCGATCCACTTGACCGCCGGGGCGTTTTCGGCGTTCAGGTCGCGGGTGATTTGCAGGCTGCCCATGATCACGCCGAGCAGGTTGTTGAAATCGTGGGCGATGCCGCCGGTCAACTGTCCCGCCGCCTCCAGCGCTTGGGACCGGCGCAGGGTTTCCTCCATTCGTTTCTGTTCCGTCAGGTCCGTCCACATGCCGATGGTGCCCGCCTGCGTGCCGTCGATATCGGTGACCGGGGTGGCGTTGTTCAGGCACGGAACGGCGGAGCCGTCGGGGCGCAGCAATTGGATTTCGTGTGAACCGCCCTTGCCCCGGGTTTTGTCGGCGAGGATGGTTTCCAGCTTTTCGGCGTTCTCCACATCGACGAAATTCAGGTAGGACTCGCCGATGATCTGTTCGCGCTTGCGATCGAGAATTTGGCAAAAGGCCGGATTGACATCAACGGTGACGCCGTCCGGGCCAATATGCCAGTAGCCTTCCTGGGTGGTCTCGAGAAAATACTGTTTGAGGCGGGTATCCCGGGTGTATTCCTGTTCCGAGGCCTCGCGCCGGGCCTTTTCCGCCATCAGTTTTTCCACGGACGGCCCCCATCGAACCAGGCCGATGGTAAGCAGAGTGAAGCCGGCCAGATAGCCGACCACCTTTTCCAGAAACGCCTCCGTCTCCGTGTCGCCGATGACGACGAAGCGGTTCAGGTTCTCGAAATTGTCGGTGATGTCGAGAAAGGATCCGAACAGGATCAGCAGGAAGCCGGTCTGAATGAAACGCCAGCCGCTGGTGACGATGAAGTGTTTTCTCTGGCCCAGTTTCCAAAGGTAGACGACCAGGAACAGCAGGACCAAAGCCCTGAAACTTTCCAGAATGACATCCGTGGAAAACATCCAAATCCGTTCCCTATTCGCGGCGGCTGCAGTTAATCACACTTCCCCTGTCTTTCGAAAGCCCCTACCAGTATTTCATGGCCTGCCGGTAGATGCCCGCAAGGTCGTTTTCGCTGACCGGGCAGGGGGCCTGGGCGAGCAGCCGCTGTTGGGCATAGGATCCTTCGACCAGGGCGGGGATGTCCTTTTCGCCGTAGCCGAGTTCCGCCAGGCCGCCGGGCAGGCCGGTCGCCCGCATCATCTCGACCAAACGCTCGGCCAAAATATCCCCGGCCCGCTCCAAAGGGACGTTCGAGACATCGGCGCCCAGGGCCTCGGCGGCGCGAAGGTGACGCTCCGGCGCCGCCGGGCCGGTGAAGCGAAAGGCCGCCGGCGCGTTGATGACCACGGACAGGCCGTGCGGCACCATGGGGTTGTCGTTTTCATAACCCGAGGCGACAAAGTCGTGATTGAGGCCGGCGACGGAATAGGACATGGCGTGGGGAATATGCACCCCGGCGTTGCCGAAGGCCTGCCCGGCGAGCGTTGCGGCGAACATCAACCGGTGGCGGGCCTGCCGGTTGCCGGGATCGGTGACCGCGTCGACCAGGTCGGCGCCGCCGATGCGGATGGCGGCTTCCGAGCCGATGTCGGAAAACGGGTTGGCCCCCTGATAAGGCGGCCGGGCCCCCGGCGCGGGCTTGTCGCGGGTGGTATAGGAACGGGCGGTGAAGGATTCGATGGCGTGGGTCAGCACGTCGAAGCCGGTGGCGGCGACGACGCCTGCGGGCAGGCTTTCGGTGGTGGTCGGATCGACGAGGGCCAGGCCGGGCCTCAGGTGAACCGAGGAAATGCCCGTCTTGACCTGTCGGCTGACCAGGTCGAACACGGCGACGCCCGTGGTCTCGCTGCCCGTGCCGCAGGTGGTTGGGCAGGCGATATGGGGCTTGATGGGGCCGGGCACCGGTTTCGCCTCGCCGATGGGGGCGTTGACGTAGGAGAGGATTTCATCGGGATAGGTGGCCAGCAGGTTGGCGATTTTCGCCGTGTCGATGACCGATCCCCCGCCGAGCGAAATATAGCCGTCGAAGCCGCCCTCGGCGGCGAAGTCGGCGGCCTGGCGAAAGCTGTCGTCGGTGGGTTCCACCTTGACCGCGTCATAGACGGCCACGTCCACCCCGGCGGCGACCAGGGCGTCGAGGGCGCTTTTCAGGGCCTCCGTCCGGGCGACATGTTCGTCGGTGAACAGGGCGGCCCGGGTCATGCCCATGCGTCTGGCGTCGTCTCCCAGTTCGGCGAGGGCGCCGGGGCCGAACTTGATGGTCGAGGCGGGAACCGTGAAAACGGTCTCGCCGTTGTCGAGAGGGGGAAAAGCGGGCGATTGGGGCATCTGGCTGTCCTTCAAACGTCATTTCGTGTCGCGTACTGTCGCATGCAAAAAGAATGGACGGTGATAGCGTCGCTCAGCACATTAAATCGAATATGACCTGAGGGAAAAGGACAATGGAAAATATCATTCGAATCGAAAACGGCGAGAAACCGACCCCGACCTTCTCGGCGGCGGAAATGACGGCGCGGCAGACCAAGCTGCGTGCCCTGATGGCGGAAAAAGGCGTCGATGCGGTGCTGATGACGTCCTATCACAACATCAATTACTATTCCGACTTTCTCTACTGCTCCTTTGGCCGTCCCTACGGCCTTGTCGTCACCCCCGAGCGGGCGGTGACCATCAGCGCCAACATCGACGGCGCCCAGCCCTGGCGGCGTACCTTCGGCGAAAACGTCATATATACGGACTGGCAGCGGGACAACTACTTCCGCGCCATTCAGGGGGAATTGGCCGCGCCGAAGGTCCTCGGCGTGGAATATGATCATATCAACGTGGAGAACCTGGGCAAGCTGAAGGCGGCCTATCCCGATACCGATATCGTTGACATCTCCAAGGACGTGATGGCCTTGCGGATGGTGAAGTCGGCGGAGGAAATCGCCGTCATCAAGAATGGCGCGCGCATCGCCGACATCGGTGGCGCGGCGTGCCGGGAGGCCATCGCCGAGGGGGTTCCGGAATACGAGGTGGCCCTGCATTCGACCCAGGCCATGGTCCGGGAAATCGCCGCCACCTATCCCCATGGGGAGCTGATGGATACCTGGACCTGGTTCCAGTCCGGCGTCAACACGGACGGGGCCCATAACCCGGTGACGACGCGGAAAATCGAAAACGGCGATATCCTCAGCCTCAACTGCTTCCCGATGATCGCCGGGTATTACACGGCGCTCGAGCGGACCCTGTTCTGCGGCCATGCCTCGGACCGGCACCTGGAGCTATGGGAGGTCAACGTCAAGGTTCACCGCCGTGGCCTGGAACTGATCAAGCCCGGGGCGCGCTGTTGCGACATCGCCGCCGAACTGAACGAAATCTACAAGGAACACGACCTGCTGCAGTACCGCACCTTCGGCTACGGCCATTCCTTCGGCGTGCTGAGCCACTATTACGGACGCGAGGCGGGGCTGGAACTGCGCGAGGATATCGAAACCGTCCTCAAGCCCAACATGGTGGTGTCCATGGAGCCCATGATCATGCTGCCCGAAGGCATGGCCGGGGCCGGCGGCTACCGGGAACACGACATCCTGGTGGTCGGCGAAGAGGGGGCGGAAAACATCACCGGCTTCCCCTTCGGTCCGGAACACAACATCGTTTAGCTTGCCCGCCCGGGGGTGTCGCTCCTACACTGGGGTCCGATGACGGACAATGGTGACATCAGGGACGACACCCTGCGGCTGGTCCTGTCGGCGGACCAGGAGCAATGGCTTGCCGCGCGCTTGCGGCAAAGCCGGGCCTTCGTCGCCGCCATGCTGGCCGTTCTGGCGGTCTGCCTCGGCGGCGCGGCGCTGATGTTTTCCGGGCGGGAATTGACCGATCCCGTTCTCAGGCCCCTGGACGGCCTGGTGCTGATCCCCATCCCCGTGGCCCTGCTTTTTCTGCTGCGCCATCTCTATCTGTTGCGGAAATACAGGGGCTATCTGGCCGATCATCGGTCCTTTCTGGCGAAGTACAACCGCCTGTAAGCTGCTCTACCCGACGACCGGCAGTTCCGCCGGGGCGCGGCGGCTCAAGTAGGCTGCCCCGTCTCCGGTGACGACGATGTTTTCTTCGTGAACCATCTGTTTCCCCCCGGCGGTGGTCATGCCCGGTTCCAGGGTCAGGACCACGCCGGGTTCCAGGACCGTGTGGTCGTCGGGGGTGACCGAGGGGCCCTCGGTTAACTGCATGCCCAGGCCGTGCCCCATCCGCCCCACGTCGTTGCCCTGGGAGCCGCCGTCTTCCAGAACCGTCGCAATGGCTTGCCATATGTCGCTCATGGCGGCGCCCGGCCGCGCCGCCCGGAATCCGGCGCCGGTGGCGCGATAAACGGTTTCATAGGCCTTGCGGGCGGCGTCGTCCCCATGACCGAAGGCGTAATTGCGGTCGAAATCGCAGAAGTAGCCGTCGTAGGTGGTGCCGGTGTCGATGATCATCACGTCGCCCGCTTCGAGGACCCGCTCCGTCGGCCCCATGATGATGCTGTCGTAGCCGCCGGGGCCGGAACCGGCGATCAGGTAGGGAACGGAATCCGCCCCCCGGCCAATCAGGTCGATGCGCATGCGGCGGCAGTTTTCCCGTTCCGTGTCGCCAACCTTGAGCAGGTCGGGCAGGGCCTCGAAGCTGTCCGAGGCGATGGTGCAGGCGTGGCGAATCTTGGCGATTTCCCGCTCCGATTTGACGAAACGAAGACCCCGCATCATGGCGCTGGCGTCGGTGAACGCAAAGCGTTCCTGCAGGGTGGTGAAATCCTCAAGCGGCATGCGTAAAAGGCTCTCGTGGCCGAGCAGGGCGCCGATCTTGCCGTGCCGGGCGGGCAGTTCCCCGAAGACGCCGCTCAGCAGGCTGACGCCTTCGTCCTCGGGTCGGGGAGCGGGCCAGGTGCGAATGTCCTCGATCCAGGTCGCCGCCATGCCGCTGAAGCCGATTTCCGGAATCACGGCGATGGGCTTGCCCGTGGCGGGGACGATGAGGAACCAGGGCCGGGTCGGGCTCTTCCAGAACTGGGTCAGGAAACCGCTGAAGTAGCGGACCTCCGGCTCCGTGCACAGGAACAGGGCGTCCATCCCCAGTTCGGCCATGGCCCGCTGGGCCCGTTCCGTGCGCCGTTCGAATTCGTCGGTGTCGAAGCCCCGGGGCGGTGGGTTGGCGGTCATGTCATTTCCTCTTCCATTTCATCGGCCGGTCCGAGAGGACCAGGGCGGTGACGACGATCAATCCACCGAGATATTGAAGGCCCGACAGCACTTCGCCAAGCAATATCGCGCCGGCGGCGATGGAAATCAGGGGCTCCAGATTGTTCAGCAGGGCCGTCTGCGTCTTGCCGATGGAGAAGATCGCCGCGTATTGCATCATCAGGGCGAGGGCGTAGAAGAAGCAGGCGGCGGCCAGGGTGGTCATGGAAAGGGCCGTGTCCGGCATCTGAAAGCCGCCCAGCAAGAACAGGGGCAGGATCATCATGGGTAGGGCGAAGAGACTGGAATAAAGGGTGACGTTGAGGGACTGGGTGTATTTCATGGCCCGGGCGGAAAAGATGAACTGGGCCGCCAGGCCCAACGCGCCCATCAGGGCCAGGAGGATGCCCCGCCAGTCGAGGACGGCGAAGGAGGGCCCGACGGCGAGCGCGATGCCGGCGAAGGCCGCGAGCAGGGCCAGCAACCGCCCCCGGCCGACGGTTTGGCCGTCGATCAGCCAGTTGGCCAGGACTACCATCAACGGAAAGGTATAAAAAAGCATCACCGCCAGCCCGACGGGGATGTAGGCGACCGAGGACAGATAGCTCACCCCCTGAAAGACCAGGGCGGAGGCGAGGCCGATCAGGGGCGGCAGGGCGGCCCCGGGAATCCGGAAGGCGCGGCGGAGGAAAACCAGGACCAGGGCGACGACGAGGACGGTGGCGGCGAAACGCAGGAAAGCGAAGGTGGCCGGATTAGCGCCGCCGTCATAGGCGATTCGGGCCAGGCTGGTGTTGACGCCCAGAAAGGTCGCCGAACCCAGGGCCAGGACGCGGCCGAGGCGATGGCCACCGCTATCGCCGGCGGGTGTTCCGTCAGTTTGATCGGGTCTGTTTTCCATCACGGTTCCTGCTTTGCGTCAAACGGCTTGGGAATGCAAGGCCGGTGGTGAAGAAATGTGGGCATTTCGTGATCCAACCCTTGTGAAACGGCGGTGAAATAGGGCATAACCCAAGCTGAACTTTCCTGCCGAAAGTCCATTCGGAAATTAAGGATCTTCTCGATATGAAAATTGCTATCCCAAAGGAGGGCCAGGGCGAGACGCGGGTCGCCGCGTCGCCGGAAGTGGTCAAGAAGCTGGTCGGCCTCGGTTTCTCCGTCACCGTGGAAAAAGGCGCCGGGGCCCAGGCGGCCTTTACCGATGACGCCTTCAAGGAAGCCGGCGCGGACATCGCCAAGGATGCGGCCAGCGCCCTCGGTTCCGCCGATCTGGTGCTGAAAATTCAATGCCCCACCACCAGCGGCGCGAAAAGCGAGCTGTCGCAGATGAAAAAGGGCGCCATGCTGATGGCGAGCCTCGGCGCATTGACCGACAAGAAGGCCATGCAGGCCATTGCCAAGGCCGGGGTCACCGCCTTCGCCATGGAGCTGATGCCGCGCATCACCCGCGCCCAGAGCATGGACATCCTGTCCTCGCAGTCCAACCTGGCCGGCTACAAGGCGGTTCTCGACGCCGCGGCCGAATACGGCAGCGCCATGCCGATGATGATGACGGCGGCGGGCACCATCGCGCCCGCCAAGGCCTTCATCATGGGCGTCGGCGTCGCCGGGCTTCAGGCCATCGCCACCGCCAAGCGCCTGGGCGCTATCGTCACCGCGACGGACGTGCGTCCGGCGACGAAGGAACAGGTGGAAAGCCTGGGCGGCAAGTTCCTGGTCGTCGATCCGGAAATGGAAAAGGACGCCCAGACCGCGGGCGGCTACGCCAAGGAAATGCCGCCCGAGTACTTCGAAAAGCAAAAGCAGGTGGTTTCAGAGCACATCACCAAGCAGGACATCGTCATCACCACGGCCCTGATCCCGGGCCGTCCGGCCCCGGTGCTGGTCACCGAGGACATGGTCAAGACCATGAAGCCGGGTTCGGTGATCGTCGACCTGGCTGTCGAGGCGGGCGGCAACTGCCCGCTGTCGGAACTGGGCAAGGTGGTCGAGAAGCACGGCGTCAAGATCGTCGGCCACGCCAACGTGCCGGGACGCCTGGCGGAAGACGCCAGCGCCCTGTTCGCCAAGAACCTGCTCAACTTCATCACCCCGCACGTCGATAAGGAAAGCAAGGCGCTGTCCATCGACTGGGAGGACGAGACCATCACCGGCACCTGTGTGACCCGCGACGGGAAAATCGTTCACCCGCGGCTTGTCGATGAACCGAAGACGGCGGACAAGCCCGCCGACGAGAAAACCGAGACGGCGCAGGAAGACGACGCCGAAAGTAAGGGGAATTAGTCATGGATGCGGCAACAATTGCTGATCATTCGACGCGGCTGGCAGCCGACGCCGGGAAACTGGCCGAGGACGCCCTGAAAATCGCCGCCGAGGCGACGGAACTGGCCGCAGCACCGGCGGTGGCCGCTGGCGGCGACGGGTTCCTGTCGCTGTTCACCATTTTCGTCCTGGCCTGCTTCGTCGGCTTTTACGTCGTCTGGAGCGTCACGCCGGCCCTTCATTCGCCGCTGATGGCGGTGACCAACGCCATTTCGTCGGTGATCATCGTCGGCGGCCTGCTGGCGGCGGGGCCGATGGACATGGATTTCTCCAAGGTCATGGGCTTCTGCGCCGTGACCCTGGCGTCGGTCAACATTTTTGGCGGCTTTATCGTCACCAATCGGATGTTGGCGATGTTCAAGAAGAAAAAGAAATAAGGGGCCCGGACTATGACTGAAAACATGACGGGCTTCGCCTACCTGATCTCCTCGGTGCTGTTCATCCTCGCCCTGAGGGGGCTCTCCTCGCCGGATTCGTCGCGGACCGGTGTCCTGTTCGGCATCGTCGGCATGGTGATCGCCATCTTCACCACCCTGATGGACCCGGGCGTCCTCAGCTATGGAATGATCATCCTGGCCATTCTGATCGGCGGCGCCATCGGCACCGTGATCGCCATGAAGATCCAGATGACGGCCTTGCCGCAACTGGTCGCCGCCTTCCACTCGCTGGTCGGCCTGGCGGCGGTGTTCGTCGCCGCGGCGGCGTTCTACAATCCCGAGGCCTTCGGCATCGGAACCTTCGGCGCCATCGCCGCGGCGTCCCTGGTCGAGCTGTCCCTGGGAACGGCCATCGGCGCCATCACCTTCTCCGGCTCGGTCATCGCCTTCGCCAAGCTGCAAGGCATCATGAGCGGTTCGCCCATCACCTTCGCCGGTCAGCACAAGATGAACGCCCTGCTCGGCATCATCATCGTCGCGCTGATCATCATGCTGGTGCGCGGGCAAACGGAAACCGTGTTCTGGGTCCTGGTCGCCCTGTCCTTCCTGATCGGCTTTTTGATCATCATTCCCATCGGCGGCGCCGACATGCCGGTGGTGGTGTCCATGCTCAACTCCTATTCCGGCTGGGCGGCCTGCGGCATCGGCTTCACCCTGTCGAACCCGGCGCTGATCATCACCGGCGCCCTGGTCGGCTCTTCGGGCGCGATCCTCAGCTACATCATGTGCAAGGGCATGAACCGGTCCATCTTCAACGTCCTGCTGGGCGGTTTCGGCGGCGAGACCGCCGGTCCCGCCGGTGGCGGCGGCGGCGGCGAGGAACGCCCGGTCAAGTCCGGCAGCGCCGACGACGCGGCCTTCCTGATGAAGAACGCCTCCAAGGTGATCATCGTTCCCGGCTACGGCATGGCCGTCGCTCAGGCCCAGCACGCGCTGCGTGAAATGGCCGACAAGCTGAAGGAGGAAGGGGTCGAGGTGGCCTACGCCATTCACCCCGTCGCCGGACGCATGCCCGGCCACATGAACGTGTTGCTGGCCGAGGCCAACGTGCCTTACGACGAGGTCTTCGAGCTCGAGGAAATCAACCACGAGTTCGCCACCTGCGACGTCGCCTTCGTCATCGGCGCCAACGACGTCACCAACCCGGCGGCGAAGACGGACCCGACCAGCGACATCTACGGCATGCCCATCTTCGACCTGGAGAAAGCGGGGACCACCCTGTTCATCAAGCGCTCCATGGCCACCGGTTACGCCGGCGTCCACAACGAGCTGTTCTTCAGCGACAAGACCATGATGCTGTTCGCCGACGCCAAGAAGATGACCGAGGAAATCGTCGTCGCCCTGGATTAAGGCCTGCGGGCAACACCAACAGGAAAGGCGGAACCTCGCGGTTCCGCCTTTCTTTTTGCTCCGGGCACGCAAAAGCGCACCCGAGGTCTCTCTGGGTGCGCGTCGTCTCGCGGTAAATTTGTCGGAGGGAGGCTTTAGAAGCCTTCACGCTCCAGGCGCTTGCGTTCCAGCTTGCGGCCGCGGCGAATGGCTTCCGCCTTTTCGCGGGCCTTGCGCTCGGACGGCTTTTCGAAGGAGCGGCGCAGCTTCATTTCACGGAAGACGCCTTCACGCTGAAGTTTCTTTTTCAGGACTTTCAGGGCCTGATCGACGTTGTTGTCGCGGACAGTGACTTGCACGGTATTTCCACTCTCTTTCAATTGATTTCGGGTGAACGGCGAAAAGGCTTCCGTTCCGAAGGTGGGCCTTCTAACATATCCTTCCGCGCTTGGAAAGGCCCGCATGCGCGGCGGCGGCAACTTTTTTAGCACAAAAAACCGTGGAAATGTTGGAAAAATGGCGATTTTGAAGATAGCCCGCATGGGACACCCGGTCCTGCGCATGAAATCCGCCCCCATCGAGGATCCGACCGGACCCGAAGTCGGGTATCTGGTCGAGGATATGATGGATACCCTGGCCGACTCCGGCGGGGTCGGTCTGGCGGCGCCACAGGTGCATGTGCCGGTCAGGCTGGTCATCTTCAAGGTTCCCAAGGCCCGCCAGGCCGATGAGCGCTATCGCGCGGCCGGGCTCGACGAGGAGACGGAGGACGTTCCCCTGACGGTGCTGATCAACCCGGAAATCGAGGTCGTCGGCAACGAAACCCGGGCCGCCTACGAGGGATGCCTATCCCTCCCCGGCATGATGGGGGAGGTCTACCGGCACGCCCATATCCGTTATCGGGGCCTCGGTCTCGACGGCCGCCCCGTCGAGCGCGAGGCCAGGGGCTTTCACGCCCGCGTCGTCCAGCACGAATGCGACCACCTGGACGGCATCCTGTATCCGCAACGGATTTCCGACATGAAGACCTTCGGCTATAATGAGGAAATGAGCAAATCGCTGGCCATGGCCGAAGAGCAGGGAGAAAACGAGACATGACCCGGGACAACCAGGAACTGAGAGACCTGATTTTGCTGGCCACCCTGCCTCACGTGGTCTTCGAGGGCTGGTCCGAGGCCGCCATGATGGCCGGCGTCGCCGATTTGGGAGGCGTCGAGGGCATTGACGACGAGGCCGCCCGGCGCGCCTTTTCCGGCGGCATGGCCGATATGGTGGGGCATTTTTCCGATTGGGCCGACCGGCGGATGACGGCGGAAACGGCGAAGCTGGACTTGCCGTCCATGAAGGTACGCGAGCGCATCGCCGCCGCCCTGCGTTGCCGCTTCCAGGTTCTGGCCCCCTACCGCGAGGCGGTGCGAAGCGCCATCGGCTATCTGGCCTTGCCACGGCACGCGGCCTTGTCGATCTCGTGCGCGGCGGCGACGGTGGATGAAATCTGGCATGCCATCGGCGATAGGAGCACGGATTTCTCGTACTATTCCAAACGCGCCATGCTGGCCCCGGTGCTGGCCTCTAGCGCCCTCTACTGGCTTGCCGACGAGGGGGACGAAGAGGGGGACTTCCCCGAGACCTGGGCCTTCATCGACCGCCGGATCGCCGATGTCCTGCGCCTGATCGAGGCCCGCATCCGGCTGACGGAACAACTGGCCCGGGCGCCGTCGCCTTGGTCAGCCTGCAAGCGCTTCGCCGACGCCCTTAACGCGCGCCGGGGGCCGCTCGGGCAGGCCTGAAAAACGGTTTAGGCCGCCGGTAGGTTATCGGCGAGGATTTCCTTCAGGGCTCCGACATCGAAGGGCTTGGCCAGGGTTTCGACGATATTCGCCCCCTTCGCCAGCCCCAGCCGTTCCGCAAGCGGCAGGTATTGATCGCCGTATCCGCTGATCAGGACGATCGGGAAGGAATGCCCCTGTTCCGACAGCCAGTCGATCAGTTCGTTGCCGTCCATGTCGGGCATGACGATGTCGAGCACCAGGGCGTCGGGGGGGGGCTGCCGGAAAGCAGTTCCTTGAAGGCCGCGCCGCTGTCGGCGACGGCGACCTCGTAGCCGACCGTTTCGCCGACATGGGCGACCAAATCGGCCATGTCGGCATCGTCATCAACCACGATCAGGAACGGTTTCGGCATTGATCCTCCGCGTTATTCGTCGACCGGGTGTTCAGGGACCGAAGCGGTCTGTTCGGCGCGGAAATTGTCCAGGGCCGATGCGGCGGCATCGTCGGAGAGGGCGACGATGGCGGCGGCCAGCATGGCGGCGTTGACGGCCCCGGCCTTGCCGAGTCCGAGGGTGCCGACGGGAACGCCGCCGGGCATCTGGGTCATCGCCAGCATGGCGTCCAGGCCGCCCATCATCTTGCCTTCCATGGGAACGCCGAGAACCGGCAGCGGCGTCACGGCGGCGGCGGAACCGGGCAGGGCGGCGGCCATGCCGGCCCCGGCGATGATCACCTTCAGGCCGCGGTCGCGGGCGCCGCGGGCATAGACGTCGAGACGTTCCGGCGTGCGGTGGGCGGAAATGATCTTGCACTCGTTGGCGATGCCGAGGGCATCCAGCCGCTCGGCAGCATTCTTCATCACTTTCCAGTCCGATTGACTACCCATGATAATTCCGACGACGGGGGACGAGGCGCTCATTTTATTCTCCTGAAGGCTAAAAAGAAGCGGCGCATTATAGGGTGTGTTTATACTTTATCAACGACCAAGCGTAATGCTAGCATTTTCCCTAGTGGTTGAGGAATAGCGGCATGTCGGAAATTCCTGAAGCGTCGCCGATCAGAACCATTCTGCCGGCTGACAAGCACGCGAAGGACCAACGGAAAAAGCGTGGTCCGGACGCCCGACACGATGACGGGGACGCCCCCTCTGGGGACGGGGAATCCAGGGTCGTTCTCGGTGTCATGGATGTTCCGGAGGAAGATCTCTCCCCCCGGGTGCGCGACACCCTAACCCACTTGACGGAAGAACTGGGCCACCTGCGTCAGGAACTGGACCGGGCCCGCGCCCATATCCTTTACCTGGAGGAACTGTCCGAAGCCCATACCTTCCTGCCGCTGATCAACCGGCGCGGCCTGCACCGGGAATTGTCACGCCTGCTGGCGTTGGGCGAGCGGGCCGGGGTGGTCAACAGCTTCGTTTGTTTCCACGTCCGCAATATCGAGGACATCCGCCGACGGTTCGGCCATAACGCCGCCCAGGCGGGGTTGGTATGGGCGGCGGAACGTTTGATGGAGCATTGCCGGGACACGGACGTGGTCGGCTCCCTCGGCGGACACGATTTCGGCATTATCCTGACCCTCGCCGACAATGACGGCGCCAGGGAGAAGGCGACGGTCATGGAGGCTTCCCTGACGGACGGTCATTTCCCGTGGGACGGCGAACGTCTCAATCTGAAGGTCGTTCACGGCCTGCACAGCTTCCGGCCCGGCGACAACGCCGAGACGGTCATCCAGGCGGCGGACGAGGACCTGCTACGCCGGGAAAGGGAATAGAACCTGGTGGGATAAATACGGCCTAACCCAGCTTTTCCTTGTGGCGATCCATGAAGCGGGCGATTTCCGAGTCCGTCGGGTGTTGGCCGGTGTAGGTTTCGATATAGGTCGGCATGCGGCCAAGGCGGGTGGGCAGGGGTTCATCGATCATCATGGCGATGTAGCCGACCTGGGTGTAGTAGACCGTGTGGGCGCGGGTGGATGCCTGCTCGGCGTCGAAGCCGAAGCGGGCGAACATGGCGCGGATGGCGTCGATTCGCTGCCGGTCGCTGGCTTCCAGGATCGCCTTCAATTTCGGTGAGCGGTTGGCCCAGTTGCGGATGGCGAAGTCCAGCCGGGCGTCGAACAGGTCCGGCTCGATCCAGCAGTCGAACAGGTTGAACATGGCTTCCGTGACGGTTTCCGCATAGCGTTCCGTCTGGGCGACAAGATTATCCGTGTTCTTGCCCCGCCAGCGGCGGATCAGGGCATCGAGCAGGGCGTCGCGATCCTCGAAATGCCAGTAAAAGCTGGTTCGGGACATGTTCAGGGTCTTGGCCAGCGGCATCACCTTGACGGATTCGACACCCGTATCCACCAACATGTCGTAGGCGGCGTCGAGCCACAGATCCTCCGATCCGCGCCAGCCGTTGCTCTTTGTCTCCATGCTCGTCATGCCCATCGGGTTAACAGAAATACCAAGGTGGCGCAAATTAAATTGACAGGAGTGACGAAATAATCGACAGTAGTGTCAATTCAGTCAGAAATTGGGGGGATCCAATGACCGAGGCTACGGAACAGACAGGCGGCGCAGCGCCGAAAAGCGGCGGACGCGGGCGCGGCAGGGCAGGGCGTCGCGCCACTCGCGGCGGGGAAAGCGGCCAGAACGAGCATATGAAAGTCCCCTATATCACCCGGGGGATCGCGCCTTATGATCTTCTGGATGAGGAAAGCCTGGTCCGGATCGAGAAGGCGACGGATACGATTCTGGCGGAAATCGGCATCGAGTTCCGCGACGACGAGATCACCATGGAGCTGTTCCGTAAGGCCGGCGGCGACGTGACGGAAGTCAGCAAGGGCGTCTGGAACATTAAGTTCGAGCCCGGGATGATTCAGGAGATTCTGAAAACCGCCCCCTCGCGCTTCACCCAGCACGCCCGCAACCCGGCCAACAGTGTGCAGATCGGCGGCGACGCCACGGTTCTGGCGCCTTCCTACGGCTCCCCCTTCGTCATGGAAATGGGCGAGGAACGGCGTTACGGCACCATCGCCGACTTCGAGAACTTCGTCAAACTGGCGCAATCTTCGCCTTGGCTGCATCATTCCGGCGGCACCGTTTGCGAGCCCACCGACGTGCCCGTCAACAAGCGCCATCTGGACATGGTCTACGCCCACATGCGCTATTCGGACCGGCCCTTCCTCGGTTCCGTCACCGCGCCGGAACGGGCGGCGGATAATATCGAGATGTGCCGGGTCCTGTTCGGCGCCGATTACGTGGACGATCACTGCGTCATCATGGGCAACTTCAACGCCACCTCGCCCCTGGTCTGGGACGACGTCGCCACCAAGGGCATCCGCACCTATGCGGAGGCCGGGCAGGGCAGCATTCATCTGCCCTTCCTGCTGTGCGGGGCGGTGGCCCCGGTGACGGTTCCCGGCGCCATCGCCCAGGGCATGGCGGAATCCATGGTCGGCTGCGCGCTGACCCAGTTGGTCCGGCCCGGCGCGCCGGCCATTCTCGGCAGTTTCCTGGCCTCCATGTCCCTGCGCTCCGGAAGCCCCACCTTCGGCACCCCGGAACCGGCCCTGGGCAGCCTCGTCGTCGGCCAACTGGCGAGGCGGCTGGACCTGCCCCTGCGGTGCGCCGGTAATTTCGCCACCTCCAAACGGGCCGACGCCCAGTCCATGGCCCAGGGCATGATGTCCATGATGTCGGCGGTCCAATGCGGCGCCCACTACATCCTTCATTCCGCCGGCTTCCTGGACGGGCTGCTGTCCATGTCCTATGAAAAGTTCATGTGGGACACGGATGTCTGCGGCGCCTTGCACGCCTACTACAAAGGGCTGGAAATCAACGACGACACCCTGGGCCTGGACTCCCTGCGCGAAGGCGGGCCGGGGGCGCACATGTTCGGCACCGCCCACACCATGGCCCATTACGAAACCGCCTTCTGGGACAGCGCCATGAACGACGACCAGACCTACGAGGCCTGGACCGAGCAGGGCGAAGAGGACGCCATGCTGCGGGCCAACCGCCGCTGGAAGAAGACCCTGCAGGAATTCCAGGCCCCGCCCATGGACGAAGCCCTGGACGAGGCCCTGAAGGATTTCGTCGCCGGCCGCAAGGCGGCCGTGGCCGACGCCTGGTATTGACAGAAAAGGGGATTGGGACAATGTCGAAGGATCCGTTGCTGCAGCCTTATCAGCTCAAGCACCTCACCTTGAAGAACCGGATTATCATCACCTCTCACGAGCCCGCCTATCCGGAAGACGGCATGCCCAAGGACCGCTATCGGGCCTATCACGAAGAACGGGCGAAGGCCGGGGTGGCGATGACCATGACCGCCGGTTCCGCCGCCGTTTCCAAGGACAGCCCGCCGGTCTTCAACAACATTCTCGCCTATAAGGACGAGGTGGTGCCGTGGATGCGCAAGGTCACCGACTCGTGTCACGAACACGGCTGCGCGGTGATGATCCAGTTGACCCATCTGGGCCGCCGCACGGGCTGGAACAAGGGCGACTGGCTGCCCGCCGTGTCTCCCTCCTTCGAGCGGGAGGCGGCCCACCGGGCGTTTCCGAAAAAGATGGAGGAGTGGGATATCGAGCGCATCGTTTCCGATTACGCCGACGCCGCCGAAAGGATGCAGGCGGCCGGGGTCGACGGCATCGAATTGCAGGCCTACGGGCACCTGATGGACCAATTCTGGTCCGAACGCACCAACGCTCTCGACGCCCCCTATGGCGGCTCCCTCGACAATCGGCTGCGCTTCACCGTGGAGGTGCTGGACGCGGTGCGCAAGCGGGTCGGCGACGAGTTCATCATCGGCATCCGCTACACCGCCGATGAAGACGCCGACGGCGGCATTTCGCCCGAGGAAGGCATCGAAATCTCGAAGCGCTTGAAGGACACGGGGCAGATCGATTTCCTCAACGTCATCCGCGGCCATATCGACACCGACCCGGGGCTCACCGACGTCATTCCCATTCAGGGCATGAAAAGCGCCCCGCATCTGGACTTCGCCGGTGAAATCCGCAAGGCGACCGGCATGCCCACCTTCCATGCCGCGCGCATCACCGATGTGGCCACCGCCCGCCACGCCATCGCCGAGGGCATCCTCGACATGGTCGGCATGACCCGTCCGCACATGGCCGACCCCCACATCGTGCGCAAGATCATCGAGGGCCGGGAAGAAGACATCCGCCCCTGCGTCGGCGCCAACTACTGCCTCGACCGCATCTATCAGGCCGGGGACGCCCTTTGCATGCACAATCCGGCGACGGGCCGGGAACTGACCATGCCGCACGACATCCCGAAGGCCGACGAGGCCCGCAAGGTGGTCGTCATCGGCGCCGGACCGGCGGGTCTGGAGGCGGCCCGCGTCGCCGCCGAGCGGGGCCATGAGGTCGTCGTCTTCGAGGCCGCCCCCGACGCCGGCGGGCAGGTTCGCCTGACCGCCCAGAACCCGCGCCGCAAGGAGATGATTTCCATCGTCGAATGGCGGGTCGCCCAATGCACCGCCAAAGGGGTGGATTTCCGCTTCAACACCTGGGCCGAGGCCGCCGACGTGCTGGCCGAGTCCCCGGACGTGGTCATCGTCGCCACCGGCGGCCTGCCCCATACGGAGGTCCTGGCCACCGGCAACGACCTGGTGGTATCCAGTTGGGATATCATCTCCGGCGACGTCAAGCCGGGCCAGGATGTTCTGGTCTACGACGACGCCGGCGATCATGCGGGCCTGATGGCGGCGGAAAAAATCGCCGAGACCGGGGCCAAGGTGGAAGTGATGACTCCGGACCGAAGCTTCGCGCCGGAGGTCATGGCCATGAATCTGGTGCCTTACATGCGCGCCATGCAGGACAAGGAGGTGACTTTCACCGTCACCTATCGCCTGAAGGATGTGGAGCGCGAGGGCAACCGGCTGAAGGCCTTGATCGGAAGTGATTACGGCAAGATGACCAAGGAACGCAGCTTCGACCAGGTGGTCGTCAATCACGGCACCATTCCCCTGGATGAGCTGTATTTCGAACTGAAACCCAGCTCGACCAACCTGGGGGCGGTGGATCATGAAGCCCTGATCGCCGGACGGCCCCAGCAGGTGAACGAGAACCCGGACGGGGCGTTTCAGTTGTTCCGTATCGGCGATGCTGTGTCGGCCCGCAACACCCACGCCGCCATCTATGACGCCCTGAGACTTGTAAAGGATATCTGAGGGCTTTATACCCATCACACGAGGCCCGGACCGCCGGGCGACACATGATGGGGAAAGCCATGACCGATCTGTATACAGAAGCCCATTCCCGTTCCCTGAACGACCCCAACGGATTTTGGGGCGATGTCGCCGAAGGCATCACCTGGAGCAGGAAATGGGACAAGGTTCTCGATGACTCCAACGCGCCCTTGTACCGCTGGTTCAGCGGCGGCGAGTTGAACACCTGCTATAATGCCCTGGACCGGCATGTGGAAAACGGACGCGGCGATCAGGCGGCGCTGATTTACGACAGCCCGGTCACCGGCGGCGGCACGGTGCGCACCTACACCTATTCCCAATTGCGGGACGAAACGGCCAAGTTCGCCGGTATCCTGGCGGCCCAGGGCGTCGCCAAGGGGGACCGGGTCATCATCTACATGCCCATGGTGCCGGAAGCGGCCATCGCCATGCTGGCCTGCGCCCGTCTCGGCGCCATTCATTCCGTCGTTTTCGGCGGTTTCGCCGCCAATGAACTGGCCGTGCGCATCGACGACGCCAAGCCCAAGGCCATCGTCAGCGCCACCTGCGGCATCGAGGTCAACCGGGTGATCGAATACATGCCGCTGCTGAACGGCGCCATCGATCTCGCCAGCCACAAGCCCGACGCCTGCGTCATTTTGAGGCGTCCCGAGGCCCAGGCCGAATTAAAGGAAGGCCGCGACGTGGATTGGGCCGAGGCCATGAAGACCGCCGAGCCCCATGATTGCGTCACCGTGGCGGCGACGGACCCCCTTTACATCCTCTATACCTCGGGCACCACGGGCCAGCCCAAGGGCGTGGTGCGCGACAACGGCGGCCATGCGGTGGCCCTCAATTGGACCATGAACGCCGTCTACGGGGCCAATCCCGGCGACGTCTTCTGGGCGGCGTCCGATGTCGGCTGGGTGGTCGGCCATTCCTATATCGTCTATGCCCCCCTGCTGGCCGGCTGCACCACGGTGATTTACGAGGGCAAGCCGGTGGGAACCCCCGACGCGGGCGCGTTCTGGCGGGTGATCGCGGAACACAAGGTCCGCATCCTGTTCACAGCGCCGACGGCGTTCCGCGCCATCAAGCGCGACGACCCCAAGGCCGAACTGTTGAAGCAATACGACATGTCCGGCTTCGACACCCTGTTCCTGGCCGGCGAACGCACCGACCCGGATACCCTGCACTGGGCCGAGGACAACCTGAAGGTTCCGGTCATCGACCACTGGTGGCAGACGGAAACCGGCTGGGCCATTGCCGCCAACTGCATGGGGCTGCACGCCTTCCCGGTCAAGGCCGGTTCGCCGACCAAGGCGGCCCCCGGCTGGGACGTGCAGGTTCTGGATGAGGCCAACAACCAAGTGCCGAGGGGCGACATCGGAGCCATCTGCTGCAAACTGCCGCTGCCTCCGGGAACCCTGCCGACCCTGTGGAACGCGGAAGAACGCTTCAAGGAAGCCTATCTTGAGGAATTCCCCGGCTACTACAAAACCGCCGACGCCGGTTACATCGACGAGGAAGGCTACCTCTACATCATGGCCCGCACCGACGACATCATCAACGTCGCCGGGCACAGGCTTTCGACCGGCGGCATGGAGGAAGTGCTGGCCGCCCATCCCGATGTGGCCGAATGCGCCGTGCTTGGCGTCGCCGACAAGCTGAAGGGGCAACTGCCCGTCGGCTTCCTGGTCCTGAAGGCCGGCGTCAACCGGGAACACGGGGAAATCGTCAAGGACGTGGTGGCCATGGTGCGCGACAAGATCGGTCCCGTCGCCGCCTTCAAGCTGGCCACCGTGGTCGAGCGCTTGCCGAAGACCCGTTCCGGCAAGATCCTGCGCGGAACCATTCAGAAAATCGCCGACAACGAGGACTACAAGGTCCCCGCGACCATCGACGATCCGGCGATCCTGGGTGAAATCGAAGTCGCCTTGGAGAGCATCGGGCTGGCCTCGGCGAGGGGATAGGCCTTACCCCGAGGAGCCGTCCACGTTTTCAACAACGACGTGGATGTCCTCGCCCATGACCGTGTTGATGGCGCCCAGCAGTTCGGCGCGGTCAATGGGCTTGGTGACGATCTCGTTCATTCCGGCTTCAAAGTAGGCGTGCCGGTTTTCGGTCATGGCGTCCGCCGTCAGGGCGATGATCGGAATCTTTCCCTTGTCCCCCGACATCCGGCGGATTTCACGGGCCGCATCGGGTCCGTTCATTTCCGGCATGCGAATGTCCATTAGGATCAGGTCGTAATCTCCCGTCCGTTGGGCTTCCACGGCCAGGGCTCCGTTCTCGGTGATTTCCACGTCGTGGCCGTAGGCGGTCATGATCGCCATGATGATGCGCTGGTTCAGGCCGTTGTCCTCGGCGGCGAGAATACGCAGCTTGCGCCGTCCTGCGAATTTGACTTCCTTTCGTCCGCCTTCGGTTTCCGGATCGGTTTCGGCCCTGACGTAGGGCAGGGTGAACCAGAAGGTGCTTCCGACATCCGGGGTGCTTTCGACGGCGATTTCCCCGCCCATCAGGTTGACCAGTTGTTTGCAGATGGAAAGGCCTAGACCCGTGCCCTGATAGTGGCGGCTGGTCGATGCCTCCGCCTGGGTGTAGTCCGTGAACAGCTTTTCAATGTGTTCGGGCTTCAGGCCGATGCCGGTGTCGGCCACCTGGAAGCGCAGCATGTCTGCACTGTTGTCGCGAATCATGTCTGCCTTCAGGGTGACCCCACCGGCCTCGGTGAACTTCACCGCGTTGCCCATCAGGTTGAGCAAAATTTGCCTGAGCCGTGTCGGGTCCGATTGAATGTTCTCGGGCAGGTCGTCGGAGAGCTCGGACGAAATCGTCAAATTCCGGCGATGGTCCGCCTCGTTCTTCTCGTGGAACATGTCGACGGCGCCGTCGAGCAGGGACGGCAGATGAAAATCGAGGGTCTCGATCTCCATTTTTCCCGCCTCCAGTTTCGAAATATCGAGAATGCCGTTGAGAATGGACAGCAGGGATTGGGTGGATTCTCTAATCCGATAGACTTTCTCCATGCTTTCCGGTGGCATGTCGTCTTCCATGAGCATGTCGGCAAAGCCCATGACGCCGGCCATGGGGGTGCGGATTTCATGGCTCATGGAGGCAAGGAAACCGGATTTCGCTTGATTGGCGGCCTCGGCGTGATTGAGGGCGGTCTCAAGGTTCTCCTTCAAATGCCTAATGGTGGAGATATCCTTCGTCGTGCCCCGGTAGCCCTGGAAAATGCCGTCATCGTCGAACACGGGTTTGCCGCTGACGCTGACGTGAATCCATTGACCGTCCGGGCGTTTCAGAGAGTATTCGAAATCCTTGAAAGGCCGTCGGTCCTCCAGGTCTGCTTTGTGCCTTCGCCAGTGTTCGGTGGTTAGGTCCGCATCGGCCAGATCCCAGCGTTGCTTGCCGATTAACTGGCTGGGGTCCAGGGCGTAGCGAGCGATATTGCCGGAATAGGCACTGAAGCGGAGGTCGGCGTCCATGTCCCAGTACCAATCGGCGGATGTCTCCGCATAATCGCGCAGCTTGGCCTCACTTTCCTTGAGGGCCTGATTGCTTTTCCACAGCTCGGTGATATCGGTCATGAATGTCACCTTGCCGCCGTCGGGGGTCGGGTGGGTGGCGACTCTGAACCGGCGCCCGTCGCTCAATTCCAGTTCACGGTAGGGTTTGCCGGACTGGCGGACGGCCATTTGTTCCGTCACCCACTCCTCGACGCGGCCGTCGGCCTGGGCGATATCGCCTTGTTCGGCCTGGGTTCTGACGATCTCCTCGAAGGGCGTGCCCGGAACCAGCGTGTCGGCGGAATTTCGAAAGATGTTCTTGCAGACGTGGTTGCACAGGACGAACCGGTCCTGGCTGTCGAAAAGGGCGAAGCCGTCCTCGATGGAATTGAGAGCCGTGGTCAGGCGGAAATCCGCGTCGTCGGCGGCCTTGCGGGCGGCGCGCATGGCCTCCTCGCTCTTGACCAGGCGGGCCTCTGTTTCCTTCTGCTCGGTGATGTCCGTTTGCACGCCGTAGAACTGATATGGCCGGGCATTGTCGTCGAGGAACGGAATGAGGGTCGCCTCGACCCAGAAATGGCTGCCGTTCTTGCGCCTGTTCTTCATCTGGCCGCTCCAGACCTGGCCCTTGGAGAGCCTTGTCCATTGCTCCTGGAAGAATGGCGGTTGATGCTCACCGGACTTGAGAATTCGGTGGTTTTGACCGATCAACTCTTCGCGCAAATAGCCGCTGATATGGCAAAATCTGTCGTTGACGTAGGTGATGGTTCCCTCGGCGTCGGTCACGCTGACAATGGCGTGCTGGTCCATGGCGAACTTCTGGAATTCAAGTTCCCTGGTGTTCTCCGCCAATTTGGTTTCCGTGTCCTTGCGCCGGGTGATGTCCCGCGCGGTTCCCTCGACGCCGAGAAGCTTCCTGTCGTCGTCATAGATGAAATGCGCGTTCACGGACACCCAGACGGTGTGGCCTTCCTTATGCCGCAGGGGGATTTCGTGGTTTTGAATTTGACCTCCCATGTCGCGGAGGATGGCGAGGAAATCATCCCGCTTGGCGGGTTCGACATAGTAATCGCCGAGATCCTTGCCGAGGACTTCATCTGGGTCGTAGCCGGTCAGAGATTTGACGGACCGGGAAACCAGGGTGATCACCCCGTCGATGTCAGTCCGGTAGACGGTCTCCGTCATGTTGTCGAGAATTGCCTGCAGTTCGGCCGAAATCTTTTCTTGTGCGACAACCTCGTTCTTCAGGTCCCGGGTTCGCGCCTTGACTTCGTTTTCCGTTCTGCGGCGCTGGGTTTCCTCTTGGTTGACCAGCCGGACATGCTCGGCGATTCCGTCCTCGATTCCCATCGCCAGCACTTCCTGTGGGCAGGGCTTGCAGTAGAAGCGGAAAATGTTGCCTTCGTTGATGGCGTTTTGCGCCGTCATCTGGTCGGCGTTTCCCGTCAGCATGATGCGGGTGGTTAGCGGCGACAGGCTCTTGACCTGCTTCAGTAGTTCAATGCCGTCCATGCCGGGCATGCGCATATCGACGACGATTACGGCCACCGGTTCTTTATCGAAGGGGTGTTTTAGGACATCGTAGCCGCTTTCTTCCGTCATCAGGTTGAAACGGCTGCGGTACTGGCGACGGAAGGAATCGAGCAGCGCCCGGTCGTCGTCGACAATGATTACTTTTTCCGTCGCCATCGATGACGAATCCATCCTATCAAAGGTGAGGCCAGAGCCCACGGTGCGCCCACCGCAAGATAGCTTCGTCCGACTTGCTGATCGGGGTGTTAGAAAAACCGTACAGAGACGGCCCCTGTAGCCTTTAGCCGGAGGGCCTGTTGTATAACCACAGGCACCCCGACCGAGAAGTCAGGAGCATCGCTATTTCCGGCTAGCAATTGGCCGCTCTGTAGAGGTTTTCTAAGCCCCGAAACCTTGCGTCTAGATTCCGACGAAAGCTTACAGGCGATTGACGAAAAAAACAAAGGGTATGTGCCGCACCGCCGGTGGGCGGACGTTACCCCAAGTTGAATCGAATTCAGCGTCAGTTCTCGTCTTGGTCCGGCCCCGGCATGGCGATGGGGTCGGACTGACCGTCGTCGGGGGAGGGCATGGCAATGGGCGTCGAGTCGGTGTTTTCCGTAATCGCCAGGGTTTCGTTTTCCGGCGCCGGCAACTGATCCTTGAACACGGATTCGACGGTCGGCTCCGGGTTCGATTCCGGCGTCGGCTCCGCCACCTCGGGCGCCGCTTCGTCTTCCTTCGGGCCCCGGTTGGGGGCGTGGACGGTGCCAGCGCGGGCGCGGGCCACGGCGACCGCCTTTTCTAGGTCGTTGGCCGAGCACAGGCCCAGGCCGACCGGGTTCTGCGCCTTGATGTTGGGCGCGTTCCAGTGGCTGCGGTCGCGGATGGAATTGATGGTCGGCTTGGTGGTGCCGATCAGCTTGGAAATCTGCGCGTCGCTCATCTCGGGATAGTTCTTGAGCAACCAGGCGATGGCGTCGGGGCGGTCCTGACGCTTGGAAACCGGCGTGTAGCGTGCGCCCTTCTTCTTCGGCACCGGGGTCCTTTCGGCGGCCGGGTTGAGGCGCGCGCCCGGGTCCGCCTGGCAGCGCTCGATTTCCTCCATGGTCACTTCGCCGGCGGCGACGGGGTCCAGGCCCTGCATGCCGATGGCGACTTCATCGTCGGCGATGGCCTGCACTTCGAGGGAATGCAAGCCGCAAAAATCGGCGATCTGCTCGAAGGAAAGAGCGGTGTTTTCAACCAGCCATACGGCCGTGGCTTTGGGCATCAGCGGATGCGTCATCGCTTGGGATCCTGTTGTTGATGACGGGATTTGAATGCCCCACGGGCATTCTCTGGGTGAACGTTTAGTGTATTTTTCCCGCCCCGTAAACCAATAAAGCGGCTCAGGTCAGCAGGACGATCTTGCCGATATGTTCCGAGCTTTCCATCAGTTCGTGGGCCTGGGCCGCTTCCTCCAGGGTGAAGGTGGCGTGGATGAAGGGGGTGATTTCCTCCTCCTCGATCAGGGGCCAGATGCGCTCTTTCAGCTTGGCGGCGATGGCGGCCTTGAAATCGACAGAGCGGGCGCGGAGCGTGGAGCCGGTCAGGGTCAGCCGCCTCAGCATCATCGCCATCAGGTCGACCTCCACCTTGCTGCCCTTGAGGAAGGCGATGTTGACCAGCCTGCCGTCGGCGGCCATGGCCTTCAGGTTGCGCCCGACGTAATCGCCGCCGACCATGTCGAGGACCACGTCGGCCCCGCGTCCGTCGGTGAATTCCTTGACCGCGGCGACGAAGTCCTCTTCCCGGTAGTTGACGGACCGGTCCGCGCCCAGGACCTCGCAGGCGCCGCATTTTTCCTCGCTGCCGGCGGTGACGATGACCGGCGAGCCGAGGGCGTGGGCCATCTGAATGGCGGTCGTGCCGATGCCGCTGGAACCGCCGTGGATGAGCAGGGTTTCCCCCGGCTGCAGGGCGGCCCGGTCAAACACGTTGGACCAGACGGTGAAGAAGGTTTCCGGCACGGCCGCCGCCTCGTCCATTTCCAGGGTCGAGGGGACGGGCAGGCACTGGGGGGCCGGCGCGGTGCAGTATTCCGCATAGCCGCCACCGGTGACCAGGGCCAGGACCTTGTCTCCCAGGGCCCAGTCCGTGACGCCCTCGCCCAGCGCGCAAACCGTGCCGGCGATTTCCAGGCCGGGGATGTCCGAGGCCCCCGGCGGCGGCGGATAGGCCCCTTGCCGCTGCAGGACGTCGGGCCGGTTGACCCCGGCGGCGGCCACCTCGACCAGCACTTCACCGGCTTGCGGGCGGGGCAGGGGGCGGGTCGCCGTGACCAGGGCGCCGTCGGCGATTTCAACGCAGGTCATGGTTTCTGGCAGGGATTGGCTCATGTGACGTCTCCGGCTTTCAAGGGAAAGTTTGGTCTAGTATGTTGACGGCTCACTGACAAGCGGGAAACGAAGGAGCACCCCATGGATACGGACGATTTGGAGCCGGTAAAAAAGACCGCCGAACAAAAAGACCTGGAGGTCATGTCCATCGAGGCACTGGGGGAGTACATCCAGGAGCTGGAGATGGAAATCGATCGCGCACGCCGGGCCATCGCCCTCAAGCAGGAGGCCCGAAGCGGCGCGGAAAGCGTTTTCAAGTCATGAAGGTAAAGTTCGCGCCGTTAATCCTACGTTAAGGTTAAGCTTGCTATCCTTTATCGTCGGGTGGAGATGTGCTCGCGGCCCATGCGCCGCCAGATCCTTCGCCCCGACACCTCCCTGTTAAACTCGCCGCCCCACCCGGGGCGGCTTTTTTTTTGGGGGGGCGGAAGTTGTCATATCTCTATTCGGGGGTGATCATATTCGCCGATCACGATGTCACCATCGTCCAATCTGATCTCAATGACCTTGTTGATCAGATCAAGTCTGGTTCCGATGTGCCGTAAACCGGCCATGCAAAGCGCTTGCTGAGTTACAGGTTTAACGTTCGGGACGATGATGATGAGGCCAGGATGTAAATTTTCCCGAGAATGCAGGTCACGAAAATCAGATGCATTGTTCGTGACGAATACAAATTCATCTTCCTGAACACGCTTCATCACTTCATGATCCTTGAAACCCTGCATGCCGAGACGCACGACATGGTGGGCTTCAAATCCCGCATCGTTTAGCAATTCCACCAGAGAAGTGTGAAGGCATTCGTCGACGAGAAATTTCATTCTATTTCGGATAACGGAATGCGGGTCTTCTTTACGGCATCATGTTTATGCCACGACCTCTTGGGCGGGCGCCCCCTACGGGGATATGCGGTGGTGTAAATCACGGCGAGTTCGACTTGTTCTCGAGACAGATTGGGATATCCTTTCAGAATGTCCTCGACGGAAGCGCCCCCTTCCAGCATTTCGGAGATAAGAACGGCGGGAATTCGAGTTCCCTTAATGATGGGTTCTCCATCCATGATTTCAGGGGATGTCTCAATCATTTTTCTAGCGTGCCGTAATTTCCTAAGACCGGAAGCCAGGCGGTCACGAGCGGAACCGATACGGATGACCAGAGAGTCACTGGGGCTAAAGTCTGTGGTGAGGCGCTCCGCAATGACCTTACGGATCACCTTTTTTCGGGCGTTCAGGGATACCCACGTAGATAAATTTTCTTCCAACTGGAGCCCGACAAGTTCCTGCATGGGCACCCGGCGAGCCTGCCGTGTTCCAGTCGTCACCCGCTTCCTCGAAATACGGATGACCTTGTTGTCGATGGCTTTATTGATTTCTTTTACTTTCAGGCCCGTGACAACGGCGGCTTCGGTGAGGCTCAAGGTTTCAAACATTGAGACATTCCTTAATCATTCGCTATATAGGGAATAATTATAGGCTCATTGATGAGCGATGCAAGTCAATAAAATCAGGTGTTCGTGTCGTCTGGTTTAATTTCCCGCTTGCCAAGGCCCGGCGGCATGGTTAAAGTCCCCGACCAGCCAATAAAAAAAATGATGGCGAGTTTGACAGGTTGAGGCATTTAAGGGGCCGCCGAGCATTCGGCGGCCCTTTGCTATTGAGGATGGATAACGTGAACGAGCAGGCATCTCCACAACCCCTTTCCCGAACCGACTACCCCCACATCGCCACCGTCGAAACCCGCTGGGCCGACAACGACCTCTACGGTCATGTCAACAACGTCACCTATTACGCCTACTTCGACACGGTGGTGAACAGGTACCTGATCGAACAGGGAGGGCTTGATATCATCTCCGCCCCGGTGATCGGCCTCGCCGTCGAGACCATGTGCCGTTTTTACGAGTCGGTCGCCTATCCGGAGACGGTCGAGTTGGGGCTCAGGACCGGCAAGCTGGGGAATTCCAGCGTCCGCTACGAACTGGCCGTGTTCCGCAAGGGCGGTGAGAAGGCTATCGCCAGCGGCCATTTCGTCCATGTCTTCGTCGACCGGGCCTCCAACAAGCCGGTCTCCATCCCCGCTTCCATTCGCGCCGCACTGGAGAAACTGCAATGAGCGACCTGCCTGAAATCACCCGCCGGGAGGACTGCACCTACCGCATGGACGTGCCGACCCGCTGGAACGACAACGACATGCTGGGGCACGTCAACAATGTCATGTATTACAGCTATTTCGAGGCCATCGTCGTGCGTTTCCTGATGCAGGAGGGGGGGCTCGACTGGAAGAACGACCCGATCCTGCCCCTGGCCGTCGAGACCCTGTGCAAGTTCCGCCGCTCCCTGTCCTATCCGGACATGGTCGAGGCCGGGCTGCGGGTAATCAAGGTCGGCACCTCAAGCGCCACCTACGCCGTCGGCCTGTTTACGGAAGGGGATGAGAAACCGGCGGCGCTGGGGCATTTTGTCCATGTCTACGTGGACCGGGAAAGCAACAAATCCGCGCCCATCCCGCAGCGGTTCCGGGACATGTACCAGCGCTACCTCTGACCCACGTCGACACGCCAGCCGCCGTTCTTGTCCGACGGGTCGGGCTCCTCCATGCACGCGGTGCAGCCCTTGGCGAAGGCCAGATAGACGGGGACCAGGGCGAGCAGGGCGAACCACTGCAGATAGCCCTCGAAGGACAAAAACAGGACGCCAATCAAGGCCGCAGGCAGCAGCTTCGCCAGCATCACGAAAAGATTCCCTGGTTGTAGCGCCATGGGCCTGATCTCCCTCTACTCCCCGTAACGTCATGATTCCCCCGGCGTCATTATAACAACGAATTCGGTTCTTTGGAAGAATGGCACGAAAAAGGCAGGGCAATCGCATATGGCGATTTGATTATTAACGAAAAAGGAATCGATTGG
>CAYFOJ010000012.1:78881-81965 GCA_964344645.1 uncultured Thalassospiraceae bacterium | reverse complement strand
CCTGGCCCGGCTTGTCCGGCTGACGGAAAATCTGGAATTCGCCAAGCTCGAAAAGTTCCGCGCCCCCGGCGAGACATCGGGGGGAACGGAGTTGGAGACCCTCGAAACCGCCTTCGCCGACATGGTGACGCGATTGCGGGAGGCGAAGCGGGGCCTGGAACGCTCGCGGGACGAACTGGAAGAAAGGGTCGAGAATCGAACCGCCGCGTTGAACCGGGAGATCGCCGAACGCAGGACGGTCGAGGCCTCGCTGAGAGAGAGCGAGGGCCAGCTCAACATGGCCCTGGACAACCTGCCCGGTTCCCTGGTCGTCACCGACAAAGACCTGAACATCGTCGTTTGCAGCGACCACTTCGCCAACCTCTACCAGGTCCCGAAGGAACTGTTGCGCGTCGGCAACGATTACCGGGGGTTTCTTCGCTATCTGGCGGAAAACGGCTACTACGGCGAAGGCGACACGGAAGAGCAGGTGGCGCAACGGGTCGCCTCCTTGCGCCGACCCGGCGAGGAACGCTTCGAGGACAGGCGTCCCGATGGCCGGGTTTTCAGCGTCAGCCGCGGCCGGGGCGGGGACGGCCATACCATCACCACGGTGACCGACATCAGCGAACTGAAGCAGGCGGAGGCGAACCTGGAACTGAGCGAGGCCCGCTTCCGCGACTTCAGTGCCTCGGCCTCGGACTGGTATTGGGAAATGGACGAAAACCTGAGGTTTTCCTATTTTTCCGACCGCTTTACCGAGGTCACCGGCGTCCCGCAGGAGGTCCTGCTCGGCAAGACCCGCCAGGAAAACGGCAACCCCGGGGCCAGCGAGGAAGACTGGAACACCCATCTGGACAATCTGGCCGCCCGCCGCCCCTTCCGAAACTTCGTCCATCCCCGGACACGGCCCGACGGCAACATCGTCTGGCTCTCCATCAACGGCATCCCGGCTTTCGAAGCGGACGGCGCGTTCATCGGCTTTCGCGGCACCGGTATCGACATCACCGAAAAGATGAACGCCGAAAACAATCTGAGAGAGGCCAAGGAGAGCGCCGAATTGACCGCGGCCCAGGAAAGGGTTCACGAACAGCTCCTGCATCTCGCCTTGACCGACCTGTCCATGCAGGAATATCTGCTCAAGTGCGTCGACCTGCTGCTGAACGATGTGCCGTGGCTGAACCTGCTGCGCCAAGGCGGCATTTTCCTTACCGCCGACAAGGGGGCCGGCGAGGAACTGGAGCTGGTGGCGCAACGGAACCTGCATCCGGAAATCCAGTCCCGCTGCACCAAGGTGGCTTTCGGCCAGTGCCTGTGCGGCCGGGCGGCGGTGAGCCGCGAGATCGTCTTTGCCGACTGCCTGGACGAACGTCACGAGACCCGCTTCGACGGCATCAAGCCACACGGCCATTACAACGTGCCCCTGCTCAACGAGGAGACGGTCCTCGGCGTCGTCACCCTCTACCTGCCCCATGGCTACAAGCAGAAACCGGGAGATCTTCCCTTTCTGACCCACGTCAGCGACGTTCTCAGCATCGGCATTCTGCACCGTTACGGAAACGAGGAACTGAAACAGGCGAAGCTTGCGGCGGACCACGCCAACACGGCGAAGTCCGAGTTTCTGTCGTCCATAAGCCACGAAATCCGCACGCCGTTGACCGGCATCATGGGCTACATCGACCTGTTGCTGGAGGGCGAGTTGAGCGCCGACGCCCGGGACAAGGTTTCCCGCGTCAAGGGGGCGACCCATTCCCTGCAGACCCTGCTTAACGAAATCCTCGACCTGTCCAAGCTGGAAGCCGGGAAAATGGAGGTCGAATACATCGATTTCCATCTTCCGACCCTGCTCGAAGACGTCGGCTTCATGTTCCTGGAAAAAAGGAAAAGCGGGCGCAAGACCGACCTTGCCCTTTCCATCGACCTGTCCGACCAGGTCCCCGAGTCCATCAACTCGGACCCCACCCGCCTGCGCCAAATTCTCATCAATCTGGTCGGCAACGCGGTCAAGTTCACCGACCAGGGCGGGGTCGACATCTCCGTGGACCGGCGCCACGACGAGGAAAAGGGAGAGGTCCTGTATTTCGCCGTCGAGGACACGGGCATCGGCATCCCGTCCGACGTGGTCGGCAAGCTGTTCTCCGACTTCACCCAGGCGGATGCGTCAATCAGCCGCAAGTATGAAGGTTCCGGTTTGGGACTGGCCATCTGCAAACGTCTGGTCGCCTTGCTGGGCGGGGAAATCGGCGTCGAAAGCGAACTGGGCAAAGGAAGCCGGTTCTGGTTCACCCTGCCCTACACGCCGGCGACGTCGAAGACCGGCGTCCGCCTGCGGGGACCGGACGTCACCTACGCCACCCGGCGGCCGTTGAGGATTCTCGCCGCCGAGGACAACCGCATGAACCAGCACATCATCTCGGCCATCCTTGAGGCCTATGGCCATCAGGTGGAGATCGTCGAGGACGGCGCCCTGGCCGTCGAGGCCCACGGCAACGGGGATTACGACCTGATTTTGATGGACGTTCGCATGCCGGAACTCAGCGGACCGGAGGCGACCCGCATGATCCGGCGGCTGCCGGGAGATAAGGGAGAAATCCCCATCATCGCCCTGACCGCCGACGCCATGTCTGAAAACCGGAAAAAATATCTCGAAGTCGGCATGAACGAGATGGTCCCCAAGCCCATCGACCGGGGCCAATTGCTGCTGGCCATCAATCAGGTGATGAACGAAGACATCCACGTCGCCGTCGAGACAACGCCGGAAGAACAACCCGAAGCGCCGGAAGAACCCGCCGCGGGGACGGAAAGCGACCCGGACATCGAGGACCTTCTGCAAAGAATGCAGGCCGTAGCCGAACGTGGCGACGGGGCTTAAAGCCGCGGTTTTCCTGGCCATATAGGGATTTCCCTAATACGGAGTTAATTGACAGACAAGGCCAGCAGCCGTAAAACCCTTTGTATTATGAGGGTTAGCCAAAGGTCTTGTGATGGACTTACGTAAATCCCTGTTCGGAATTCTGTCATTGTCCGTGTTGCTCACGGGCGCGGTGCGCGCCGATATGCTGGACGTGGACCTGACCAGCGAAAAGAAAATCGGCGAACTGGGCC
>CAYFOJ010000012.1:0-78781 GCA_964344645.1 uncultured Thalassospiraceae bacterium | reverse complement strand
ACTGGGCCCAGCGCATAGAACTCGAATGGCAGCTACGGGAAAACAACGCACCGGAATATTCCATCCTGACCGTACAACCCCTGTGGGAGTCGGAAAACGTTCAGGACACCGTGTTCACCCAATTGAGCTATCGCCGCTATGAGATGTTTTCCCAGGACCGCAACGTCGCCAACATGGGCCTGGGCTACCGGCGCCTGTTGTTCGACAACACCGTCCTGGTCGGGGCCAACAGCTTCTTCGATTATGAATTCAACAACCATCACCAACGGCCCAGCCTGGGCGTCGAGGCGAAATGGGCCGGTCTCGATTTCAGCGCCAACCGCTACTGGGGAACCAGTTCCGCCCATTCCACGGACAGGAACGCGGGCACCGAGGAAGAACCCCTGGACGGACATGACATTCAACTGACGGCGCAGGTCCCCTATCTGCCCTGGGCCCGGGTTTCCGGCCGCCGCTACTGGTGGCAGACGAAAACCGCCTCGGAAGACATCAAGGGCTGGGAAGCCGGCATCGAGATGGATCTGTTTCAGAACATTCAGTTGGAAGCCGGCGTCAACAGCGACAATTTCCTCACCGACCCGGACGAAAACGAAGTCTATCTAATGAGCCGCTTTCACTTCAATTTCAACCGTCCCGTCGCCGCCAGTTCGCAGGTCGTCTCGAGCAAGCCGTGGCTGATGCGCGACATGACCAACTACCGGCTCGACAAGGTCAAGCGGGAAAACAAGATCATCGTTGAACGCCGCTCGTCGGGCGTCGTCATAACAAGGGGTAGCTGATCGATGATGAAGACCTGCCGCAACGTGACCCTTTTCGCCGTCGCCGCCATGACCCTGTACGCTACGCCACCCACTCAAGCAGCGGTTCCCGGCACCGGAGCGGCCGCGACCGTCTACCAGGTGCAGGTCAAACAGGTCGACCTGTGCACGGATTCCAGCTGCTCCAGCTACCACACCCTTGGCTCTTCGACGCAAACCTTCGATATCGCTTCCGTCAGCGCCGGGGCTCAGATCGGTTCCTACGCCAACGCCTCCGGACTTATTCCCGGAACCACCTATACCTACGTCAAGGTCACCATTGACGAATCCATCACCATGTCTGGCAGCGGCACGGACGGCGACGTCTCCTGCGCGACGGACGCCACCCCTGCCCAGGACGGCGATGCCAATACTGCGGAAGTCAGCAACAACACGGGCACAGCCGAAAGCGAGGAATATATTATCCCCAGCGACGCCGGGGATTTCGCCGCCATGTCCGACAGCGATTGGGAGGACCTCAATATCACCATCCGCAACACGGATGCGGACGCCGTCGGCGATGTGGTCATCACCTACCCGCTGACCTCGTCTTACACGGTCACCGGCGTCGAGCCTTTGGTCGAGATTTCCTTCGACACCAGCACCGCCCTGGGAATCATGGACAGCAACAGTCCGGGAACCGTCGCCGGCGATGGCGGGAACTGCATCATCTTCCCCCGGCCGCCGACGGTCACCATTACGGTTTCGAATCCCTAAAACGCCTTCAAGAGTCTAAGAGTCGCCGCCCTTCAGCTTGTTGAGCTGTTTCTGCATGGCTTCCAACTGGGCGCGCAGGACCTCCAGGTCTTCCTCTCCGCCCCCGGTTTTTTCCTCCGGAGCCTTTTCGGCGGCTTTCGGTTTGTCACCGTAGAAGGGGGTGAACATTTTCATGGCGTTTTCGAACAGGGCCATGTTCTGCTTGCCCATTTCCTCGAACTGCTGAAACGGCATCAGGCCGTCCAGGGCGTCGCGCATGTAGTGGCGCATTTGCTCCTGGTTGCGGGCGAAGGAGCCCATGGAGTGATCCAGATACTGGGGCACCAGCGATTGCAGGCTGTCGCCGTAGAAACTGATCAGATGGCGCAGGAAGCTGATGGGCAGCAGGTTCTGCCCCTTGCCCTCCTCCTCGACGATGATATGGGTCAGGACCTGGCGGGTGATGTCCTCGCCGGTCTTGGCGTCGAAGACGGCGAAGTCGGTGCCGTCCTTGACCATCTGCGCCAGGTGGTCGAGGGTGACATAACTGCTGGTCGCCGTGTTGTAGAGCCGCCGGTTGGCGTATTTCTTGATGGTGATCGGCGCGTCTTCGTTATTGGACTTGTCGGCCATGGTCTGCATTCAATCCTTCGCTGGAGTATCGGCGTTTCGCTTGTGCAAAATCACTTCCGACACACTATCACAAAAGATTCTCGGCATAAATGCTGCATTGCAAAGAAAAATATGCTGCACCGCGACCCGGCCCGGCGGGCTTTCCCTCCCTGCCGGCTGGGCGTATAGTATGCGCCGGTTAATCAGGGAGCGCGCATGACCGAAACCCCCGACCTGGACGCCTTGGCCCGGCAATACCTCGACCTCTGGCAGCAGCATCTTTCCGAGCTGGCCGGGGACGGCGAGACCGCGGACGCCATCGCCAAGAGCATCGAGTTGATGAACGGCTCCGCCGCCGCCTTCGCCAGGATGGCGGAAAGCGCCTCCCTTCAACCAAGAGAGCAGCCCCATGGCGACACCACCGAACACCCATCGGGGGCCCAGGCCCCTGGCCCTGCACCTGAGCCTTCAGACGATGTCCTGGATCGGCTCTCTCGGCGCATTGCAGAGCTTGAAAAACGGATCCATGTCCTGGAGTCCGCGGCTGGCGGAAAAAGGAAGGGCCCTAAACGAAAGGCTTAGGGACTGCGACCCGGAGGCCCTGCGCGCCGCCGTCGAGGCGGAATCCCAACGGCGGCTTAAGGACTTCGCCGACGGGGTCGCCCGCTACCGCGCCTTCCCCAGGCCCGAACGCCCCACCGAGCCGCCGGTCATCTGGCGCGGCGGCGCCACCCGCCTGCTCGACTACGGGGCGGGGACCGGCGGCCGTCCGGTGTTGTTCGTGCCCTCCCTCATCAACCGCGGCTACATTCTCGACCTCGTCGAACGGCGCAGCCTGATGCGGCATCTGGCGGCCCGGGGCCTTCGCCCGCTACTGGTCGACTGGGGCGCGCCGGGGGAACGGGAGGCGGACTTCACCCTCGAGGATTACATCGCCGGACGCCTGACGAAAATGCTCAATGCCGCCTGCCGGCTCGAGGGCGGGCCCGTCGGGCTGGCCGGTTACTGCATGGGCGGCACCCTGGCCCTGGCCCTGGCGGCGCTGAGGCCGGAACAGGTCTCGGCCCTGGTCCTCATGGCCACCCCCTGGGATTTCCACGCCGTCGCCGCCGCCAAGCGCAAGACCCTGGCGGCGATGATGCCCGCGTTCCGGCGCATGCTGGACACCACGGCGAGCATGCCGACCGACGTTCTGCAGGCCATGTTCACCAGCCTCGACCCCCAGTTGACGGCGGCCAAGTTCCGCGCCTTCGCCGCCCTCAACCCCCGAACCGTGCGGGCCGCCCATTTCGTCGCCCTGGAGGACTGGCTCAACGACGGCGTCCCCCTGGCCGGGCCGACGGCCCTGGAATGCCTCGAAGGCTGGTATGTGGAAAACCTGCCGGGCCGGGGACGATGGCGGGTCGGCGGCCGTCTCATCGAGCCCGGGGCCGTCACCGCCCCCGCCCTGGTGGTGGCGCCCATGCGCGACCACATCGTGCCCCCCGCCTCGGCCCTGCCCCTGGCCGACCAACTGCCGAATTGCAAATGCCTGCGCATCAAGGCCGGTCACATCGGCATGGTCGCCGGAAGCCGCGCCCGGGGGTCCCTGTACACCCCCCTGACGAAGTGGCTGCAGGGGGCGCCGTAGGGGAGAAAAGGAAAAAAATGTTGCGCTGCAGCATTTTTGCCTTGCCGCTTTTCCGGGCGCCTTTTATATAAAGGGTTCAGCGAACCCCAGAACCGTTTCAGACAACCGGGCCGCGTCGCGTGTGGCGGGCCGATATTCCAGGAGATATGCAGTCATGACCGAGGTCGTCATCGCCGGAGCCGTCCGCACCCCCGTCGGCTCTTTCAACGGGTCCCTTAGCGCCCTTCCCGCCCACGAACTGGGCGCCATCGCCATCGGCGAGGCCCTGAACCGGGCGAAGGTCGACCCGAAGGACGTTTCGGAAGTCATCATGGGCCAGATCCTCGCCGCCGGCGCCGGGCAGAACCCGGCCCGCCAGGCCGCCATCGGCGCCGGCATTCCGGTGGAAAGCACCGCCTACGGCATCAACCAGCTTTGCGGTTCCGGACTGCGCACGGTGGCGCTGGGCAGCCAGGCCATCAAGGCCGGTGACTCCACCATCGTCGTCGCCGGCGGGCAGGAAAGCATGAGCCAGTCGCCGCACGTCATGCACATGCGCAACGGCACCAAGATGGGCAACGCCGAACTGGTCGACACCATGATCAAGGACGGCCTGTGGGACGCCTTCAACGGCTATCACATGGGCACCACGGCGGAAAACGTCGCCGAGAAGTTCCAGCTCACCCGCGCCGACCAGGACGCCTTCGCCGCCGCCTCCCAGAACAAGGCGGAAGCGGCCATGAACGAAGGACGCTTCAAGGACGAGATCGTCCCCGTCACCATCAAGACCCGCAAGGGCGAAATCGTCGTCGACGCCGACGAATACCCGAAAGCCGGCGTCACCGCCGAGAGCCTGGGCGGCCTGCGCCCCGCCTTCTCGAAGGAAGGCACCGTCACCGCCGGGAACGCGTCGGGCATTAACGACGGCGCCGCCGCCGTCGTCCTGATGAGCGCCGAGGAAGCGGAAAAGCGAGGCGTCGAGCCGCTCGCCCGCATCGTCTCCTGGGCCACCGCCGGTGTCGACCCGTCGATCATGGGCACGGGCCCCATCCCGGCCAGCCGCCAGGCCCTGGACAAGGCCGGCTGGAGCACCGACGACCTGGACCTGGTCGAAGCCAACGAAGCCTTCGCAGCCCAGGCCTGCGCCGTCAACAAGGACATGGGTTGGGACACGGACAAGGTCAACGTCAACGGCGGCGCCATCGCGCTCGGCCACCCCATCGGCGCCTCCGGCGCCCGCGTCCTGGTGACCCTTCTGCATGAAATGCAGAAGCGCGACGCCAAGAAAGGCCTGGCCACGCTGTGCATCGGCGGCGGCATGGGCATCGCCATGTGCGTCGAACGTTAGATCAAACTGCATTTAATCGGACTCGATTAAATGCAGATCATTTGATCGTTATCAATAAGATAGAGCAACTTATCTGCGTTTGAAAAAACGCAGGTTGCTCTAACCATTAATCCTCATTGGAGAATACCAACATGTCTAGAGTAGCCCTCGTTACCGGTGGAACCCGCGGCATCGGCCAGGCCGTTTCCGTGGCCCTGAAAGCCGCCGGATACACCGTCGCCGCCAGCTATGCCGGCAACGACGACGCCGCCAACGCCTTCAAGGATGAAACCGGCATTCCCGTCTACAAGTTCGACGTCGGCGATTTCGAAGCCTGCGCCGCCGCCATCTCGTCCATCGAAAACGACCTCGGCCCCGTCGATGTGCTGATCAACAACGCCGGCATCACCAAGGACACCATGCTGCACAAGATGTCCCTGGAACAGTGGCAGGCGGTCATCAACACCAACCTGAACGGCCTGTTCAACATGACCCGCAACGTCATTGAGGGCATGCGCGATCGTAAGTTCGGCCGCATCATCAACATCAGCTCCATCAACGGCCAGAAGGGTCAGATGGGTCAGGCCAACTATTCCGCCGCCAAGGCCGGTGACATCGGCTTCACCAAGGCCGTCGCCCAGGAGAACGCCTTCAAGGGCATCACCGTCAACGCCATCGCGCCGGGCTACATCGGCACGGAAATGGTCCGCGCCGTGCCCCAGGACGTGCTCGACAGCAAGATCATCCCGCAGATCCCCGTCGGCCGCCTTGGCGAGCCCGAGGAAATCGCCCGCTGCGTCGTCTTCCTCGCCTCCGACGAGGCCGGCTTCATCACCGGCTCGACCCTGTCCGCCAACGGCGGCCAGTACATGAGCTAATCGACCGGCTAACGACTGAAAGAAAGCCGCGCGGGCCGACAGGGTCCGCGCGGCTTTTTTTATCGATCCCGGCCTTTCGTCGCCGCGAATTCCTCTTCCAATACAGATTGGATGTCCCCTATCATGCGGGGCAAAGGAAACCTTCCCATGACAACATCCCCCGCCCCTATCACCCGAGACACCCCCGTCGCCTTTTGCGATCCCCTGCCTGAGAAGGTCGATGCGGTGATCATCGGCGGCGGCGTCATCGGCGTTTTCACCGCCCTTTACGCCGCACGCATGAACAAGCGGGTCCTGGTCTGCGAAAAGGGCCGGATCGCCGGAGAGCAGTCGTCGCGAAACTGGGGCTGGATCAGACAGCAGGGGCGGGATTACGCCGAACTGCCGATCATGATGGAGGCCCTGAAGCTGTGGCACGAGGTGGACGAGGAAACCGGCGGCCGCTGCGGCGTCGTCGCCGGCGGCACCCATTTCCTAGCCAGCAGCCAGGCGGAAATGGAGGCGGTGGAGGCCTGGTTGCCCCTTGGCCGGGAACACGGCCTCGACACCCGCATCCTTTCGGCCCGGGAAGTCTCCGATCTGTTTTCCGGACAGGACAACGGCCAGTGGGTGGGCGCCACCTGCACGCCCAGCGATGCCCGGGGAGAACCCTGGCAGGCGGTGCCCGCCGTCGCCGAACTGGCCCGGGAAGCGGGCGCCCTGATCCGCGAGGACTGCGCCGTCCGCGCCCTCGACATCACCGGCGGACGGATCGCCGGCGTCATCACCGAAAACGGCCCTGTCGCCTGCGAACAGGTGGTGCTGGCCGGCGGCGCCTGGTCGTCGCTCTTCGCCAGGCGCCACGGCATCTCGTTTCCCCAATTGTCGGTACGGGCGACGGTGGCGCAAACGGCCCCCATGCCCGACTTCTTCCAGGGCAACGCGGCCGACGAGAAACTGGCCCTTCGGCGCAGGCTGGACGGCGGCTACACCCTGGCCCGGCGGGACAAACACGGCTTCTACCTGGGGCCGGATTCCTTCCGCCACCTGCTGCCGTACCTGCCCGTGTTGCGCCAGACCTGGCGCGAGGTGGACCCCAACGGCATCGCCCCCGGCGGCTTCCCCGACGCCTGGGGCACGGCGAGAAACTGGTCCGCCGACGAGGTCACCCCCTTCGAGAAGATGCGTGTCCTGGAACCGGCGGCGAACAAGCGTTACCTTCGCCTCTTGGCCGAGCGGTTCGAAAGCCGCTTCCCGTCCCTCGGCCGTCCGAAAATCCTCACGGGCTGGGCCGGGATGATCGATTCCATGCCCGATGTGGTCCCCATCGTCGACCGGGCGCCGGACCCGGACGGCCTGATCGTCGCCACCGGCATGAGCGGGCACGGCTTCGGCATCGGCCCCGGTTTCGGACGGATTCTCGCGCGCATGCTCAACGGCGATGAGGCCGGATACGACATGCGGCGCTTCCGCTTCACACGCTTCAGCGACGGCAGCAAGCTGGACATCGGCGGGGCACTATAAGCGATTCCGGCCTTTATCGCCCCCCACGGCGGGGTTACACTGTCTGTCGAGGGTAAACAAGCCGATATACTGCACGGAGTGTTGTCGGAGCATGCGGCGCGAAGCAGCAGACGCGAACCTGTTGACGGTTTCCGTCCTCAGGTACTACCAGCTATCCAGCCTGGCGCTCGGCGCCGGCTATTGCCTGTTCTTTCTCTACTTCGAGGCCTATTGGAACCTGCTTGGCCCCGGCGTCTTCCTGCTGTGCGTCCTGATGTCCCTTTCCTTGCCCCCCGACCGGGAAAGGCTTGCCGCCATCCTGTTGGCCGGCGCCCTGTGGGCGGCCCCGAGCTGGTGCATTCTGGTCAGCGGCGGCCTCACCTCGCCCCTGATCATCTGGCTGGCGCCCCCCGCCTTCATGGCCGGGGTTCTGATAAGCTGGCGCTGGGCGCTGGGCATCGGCGTCGTTTCCATCTTCGTCCTCGCATTGATGGCGTTTTTCCCGGAACGCCTGGCGGCGATCAACGAAATCACCGACGACACGGTCCGTCAATTGATGCTGTTCCTGGCCATCGGCTCCGCCATTCTGTTCTTGATGTTCTATGGTTTTTCCTACGATCTGGTCACCAGCCGGGCGAAACGGCGCATCGAGGATTTGGCCCGCTCCCTGGAGCAAAAGGTGGACGAGCGGACCCGGGCCCTGGCCGACAGCGAACGACGCTTCAAGGACATCGCCGGTTCCGCTTCCGACTGGTTCTGGGAAATGGGGCCGGATCTGCGGTTCAGCTACCTTTCGGAACGCTTTCAGGACATCACCGGCCTGGAACCGGAAGAGCTGCTCGGCAAGACCCGGCGCGAAATGGGCATCGTGCCGGGAGTGGACGAGGATACCTGGCAGGCCTATCTGAACAGCCTCGACCAGCGCAAGCCGCACAAGGACCTTGTCCATTCCCGAATCCGCAACGGCAGGAAGGTCTGGCTTTCCATCAGCGGCAACCCGGTCTTCGACGCCGACGGAACCTTCAAGGGCTACAGGGGCAGCGGCCGCGACATCACGGCGCAGAAAAACGCCGTCGAGGAACTGCGCGCCAACCAACAGCGGCTGCAGGCCCTCTACCACCAGTCCCCCCTGGGCGTCATCGTCGAGGATTATTCGCGGGTGAAAATGCGTCTCGACCGACTGGCCGAACAGGGTGTCACGGATCTTCGGGCTTATTTCAACAAACACGGTGACGAACTGAACGAGATGATCGGCGACATCTGCCTGCTCGACGCCAACGCCACCCAGATGCGGATGATGGAAACCTCCTCCATGGAGGAATTCAGGCTCTTCGAACTTGACGCCAACATCGAGGCTCACGAGCACTGGCGGCGATTCTATCTCGATGAAATCATCTCGCTGACCGAAAGGGGCGGGCCTTATAGCGGTGAAATCTGGGACACCACCAATGCCGGCAAGCCCATATTCCTCAACCTGACGACCAACATCATCGACAGTCACGCCGACGACTGGTCCGAGGTCATCACCACCCATGAAGACATCACCGAGCGCAAGCAGGCGGAAGCCCAACTGATCGAGGCCAAGCAGCGGGCCGAGGATGCGAACACCGCCAAGTCCGAATTCCTCGCCTCCATGAGTCACGAAATCCGCATCCCGATGACCGCCGTTCTGGGCTTCGCCGACGTCCTGCTGAACCAGGACCTGGACAAGGAGAGCCGGGAAAAGATCACCTACATCAAGAACGCCACCCTTTCCCTGCTGACCATCATCAACGGCATTCTCGACCTGTCCAAGCTGGAAGCCGGGAAGATGGAAATCGAAATGATCAATTTCCACTTCCCGTCGCTGATCGACGACAGCATGAAAATCTTCATCGAGAACAACGCCGCCGGCGACAGTCCGCTGGAGATCTCGACGACCATCCAACCCGACGTTCCCGAAGGGATTTTGTCGGACCCGACGCGGATTCGGCAAATCCTCGTCAATCTGGTCGGCAATGCGGTGAAGTTCACCAAGGAGGGCGGCGTCACCCTCGATGTCGGTCTCGACGAACAGAGCGATGGCCGGATGCTGCGTTTTGCCGTCACCGATACGGGAATCGGCCTGACCGGGGAAAGCCGGGACAAGCTGTTTTCCAAATTCACCCAGGCCGACGCCTCCATCAGCCGGCAATTCGAGGGTAGCGGCCTGGGACTGGCCATCTGTCGGCGGCTGGTCGAGTTGATGGGCGGGGACATCGGCGTCGAAAGCCGGTTCGGGGAAGGCAGCACCTTCTGGTTCACCCTGCCCTTCACCCCGGCCACGGCGGATGTGGACAACCTGCCGCACAAGGATGACGCCCGTTATATCAACAAACGTCCCCTGAATATCCTCGTCGCCGAGGACAACCAGATGAACCAGAAAGTCATCGCCGCCCTGATGGAAGGCCACGGGCACCGCATCACCATCGCCGAGGACGGCGCCGAGGCGGTCAACGCGGTGCGGGCCGACGATTACGACCTGATCCTGATGGATGTCCGCATGCCGAACATGAGCGGCCTCGACGCCACCCGAATGATCCGCCAGCTCCCCGGCGGCAAGGGGACCATCCCCATCATCGCCCTGACCGCCGACGCCATGGACGAGAACATCGCCGACTGCCTGGAATCGGGCATGAACGAGGTCGTCGCCAAGCCGATCCGCCAGGGCCTGCTGCTGGCCGCCGTCAACAAGGTGCTGGGCGAGGACATCAATGTCGTCGTCGAGGGCCCCGCCACCCCGCCGCGGGGAGCCGACACGGAGCCCCCCGGCGGCGAAACGCCGGACCCGGACGTGCAGCGCCTGCTGGCGAAAATGCAGTCCGTCGCCGACCGGCACGGCGGGGATTGAGGCGGGTCAGAAGCTGTCCTTGCGGCGGCGGATTTCGGCGAAGGCGGAAACCGCGTCGAGGCCGGCCAGGCCCGCCGCCGCCTGCAACGCCTCGTTGTCGGCGCGGAGGAAGGGGTTGGCCCGTTTTTCCTCCGCCAGCGACGAGGGAACCGTCGCCTCGCCCCGTTCGCGCAATCGGGTCACCTGTTCCGCCCGGCGGATCAGGTCTTCGTTGCCGGGCTCGATGGACAGGGCGAAATCCGCATTGGCGTCGGTGTATTCGTGGGCGCAATAGACCCGGGTATCGTCGGGCAAATCCCGCAGTTTGCCCAGGGACCGCCACATGTCCTCGGCGCTGCCTTCGAACAGGCGGCCGCAGCCCAGGGAAAACAGGGTGTCGCCGGAAAACAGCGCCCGGTCCCGCTCGAACCAATAGGCGACATGGCCGCTGGTGTGCCCCGGCACCTCGAACACCCGGGCCGACCGGTCGCCGACGCGCACGCTGTCGCCGTCGCGCACCCTGACATCGATGCCGGGAATCCGCCCGGCGTCGTTGCCGGCGCCGACGATGGTGCAGCCCGTGGCCCGCTTCAGCGCCTCGTTGCCGCCGGTGTGGTCCCCATGATGATGGGTGATCAAAATATGGGTCAGGCCCCAGCCCCGTTCCTCCAGGGCCTGAAGGACGGGCTCGTCCAGGGCCGGGTCGACGGCGGCGGTCTCGCCGCTGTCCGCTTCGTGAAGCAGGTAGATGAAATTGTCGTTGAGGACGGGAATCTGCACGATGTCGAGGGCGGCCATGGGAACTCCTGAATGAAACCGGTGCGGGGCCGACAGCATAGCACCCACAGCCCGCCTCCGCATCAATTTGATCGCCGGGAAATATGTTCTAAACTGCCCCCATGTGGACCGACGCCGTTGACCTGAGAGACTTCTACCAGACTCCGCTGGGCGGCGTCGCGCGGCGCATGATCCGCCACCGCATTCGCACGCTCTGGCCCGACGTCACCGGCATGGACGTCCTCGGCCTCGGCTTCGCCACCCCCTACATCGGTGCCTTCTTGCCGGAAGCCAGACGCACCATCGCCGCCATGCCCGCCGCCCAGGGGGTGCTGCACTGGCCCGCCGACCAGCCGGGCCTGACCGCCCTGGTCGATGAAACGGAACTGCCCTTCCCCGACGTGTCCCTGGACCGGGTCCTCATGGTGCACGCCCTGGAAAGCGCCGAGAACGTCCGCCCGCTGATGCGGGAAGTCTGGCGCGTCCTGGCCAGCGGCGGCCGGCTGATGGTGGTCGTTCCCAACCGCCGGGGATTATGGGCCCGTCTGGAACGCACCCCCTTCGGCAGGGGACGGCCCTATTCGTCCCATCAACTATCCATGGAGCTGCGGGACAACCTGTTCACCCCCTACCGGACGGAACGGGCCCTGTTTCCGCCACCCAGCCACTCGCGCATGCTGCTGTCGTCGGCCCCGGCGCTGGAGGAAATCGGACGGCGCTGGTTTTCCGCCTTTTCCGGCGTCACCATCGTCGAGGCGACGAAACAGATCTACGCCGGACAGGTTGAAGCGGGCCGCAAGCGCCATTCCTCTGTCATTCCCATCCCCCAGCGGCGGACGGAAACAAGGCGACAGAAGCTGGATCAATCCATGCCCAACAACGGCTGTTCCCCCGGCACCAGGACCGGATAGGCGCGGGTGTCTTCCGGCGGCGGTTTCGGGTGCTCGATCAGGGGTTCCATGGTGTCCAGCAGGTATTTGAGGACACCGTCCTGATATTCCGGACGGACCAGGGCCCAACTGACGAAGACCCCGGCGCGCATGTCGTTGGCCATGATCTCGTCGTTATCCAGGCAGTTCTCCATGTCCGCCGCCAGGTCCCGGCTCTTGTCCGCATAAAGCCAGGTCGGTTGCAGGCCGCCCCGCCACAGGACGAAGACGCCGCCGACGCCGTCAAGATTCAGGCGATCGGTTCTCAACAGCAGCAGGCGATGGAATTTCCCGTCCTCGGTCTTCGCCCATCTCGGATTGGTTTTGTCAGACATGGGTCAGGTCAACACTCCGCGGCCACGACAAGGGAACGGTTCGAGTTTCCACTCCAGGGGCCCGCTGTCAACAACCGATTGCGATATGCAGACAATGCAATGCTGCACTGCAACAATGGCATTTTATTTCCCGGCGCCGGGGCTTTATATGAGTTATGTCGAATATAACTGCCGTTACAGGATGCGCAATCATGATGACCATCAACGACGATATGCCCAAGATCGATATGCCCCTTCTGCTCGCCTGGTGGAAACGCCGGGCCCTGTCGCGGGAAATGCAGTCCCTTGAAGACCGCTTGCTGGCCGATATCGGCGTCGAGCGTCATGACATCGAGGCCATCGCCGCCAACTCCTTTCCGAAGTTTTCCCTTGCCGCAAGGCTGTCGCGGATGGCTGAAAAACTGAAGCGGGTTCACGACAACCATGTCGCCGCCTGGGAACTGTCCGCCTTCGACGATCACATGCTGAACGACATCGGCCTTTTCCGCAGCGACCTGTCCGGCATCGCCAAGGGCCGCTACCCCGAACGCCGGTCGGCGATTTCGAACCATGTCGAACGGGCCGACGACATCTCCTTCGAGGGTCTGGCCAGCAACGACGACCACCGCCGGGCCGCCTGACGACCTAACGGGCCGCTGAACAAACCTCGCTTGTTGACTTAACGTGATTCACTGATTTCGGGTCATGGAGAAGGGTGACGCGACGGTTCCGCAGAGACGATCGAAGAAGGGCCCCTCGAAATCCTATTCCGTTACCGGCATGCTCTCGAAGCCAGATTGAAAAACACAAAATGGGGCGATTTTCAGCAGGCTGCGGAACGATTTGACAACTATCCTGCAGACCGCTAGGCGTTCGCCGCCTCGACGATGCCGGCGATGTCGCCGATGATCGCCCCCAGGTCGAAGTCCTTCGGTGTGTAGACCCGGGAAATCCCGGCCTTCAACAGGTCCTCGGCGTCGGCGTCGGGGATGATGCCGCCGACGATCACCGGCACGTCATCCAGCCCGGCCTGGCGCAGCCCGTCCATGACCCCGGCGGCCAGGGTGGCGTGGGACCCGGACAGGATCGACAGGCCGATCACATGCACCCCTTCCTCCAGGGCGGCGGAAACGATTTGCTCCGGGGTCAGGCGGATGCCTTCGTAGACCACGTCGATGCCGGCGTCGCGGGCGCGCACGGCGATTTGTTCGGCGCCGTTGGAATGCCCGTCCAGGCCCGGCTTGCCGAGCAGCATCTTCAGGCGGCGGCCCAGCTTTTCCGACACCCTCTGCACACTGTCCCGGGCCGTATCCTCGTCCCGGGAGGCGGACGACGAGGCGCCGGACACCCCCGTCGGGGCGCGGAATTCGCCGAACACCCGGCGCAGGGTTTCCCCCCATTCGCCGGTGGTCACCCCGGCGTGGGCGGCGGCGATGGATGGCTCCATGATGTTGCGGCCTTCCTTGGCCGCCCTTTCCAGGTCCTCCAGGGCCGTGGCGACGGCGGCGGCGTCCCTCTCCTCGCGCCAGCGCCGCAGCAGGGCGATCTGCTCTTCCTCGGCCTTCGGATCGACGGTCAGGAAGGCGCCGTCGCCGGTGGTCAGGGGCGAGGTCTCCGCTTCCGTGAAGCGGTTGACGCCGATCACCGTCTGCCCGCCGCTTTCAATGGCCGCCAGCCGCTTGGCGTTGGACGACACCAGGGCCCGTTTCATGTAGCTGCTCTCAATGGCGGCCACGGCGCCGCCCATTTCGGCGATCTGCCGCAGTTCCTTGTCGGCCTCGTATTTCAACTGTTCCACCTTCTCGGCGATGACCCGGGAGCCGTCGAAAATATCACCGAATTCCAGCAGGTCGGTCTCGTAGGCGACAATCTGCTGCAGGCGCAGGGACCATTGCTGGTCCCAGGGCCGGGGCAAGCCTAGGGCCTCGTTCCAGGCCGGCAACTGCACGGCGCGGGCCCGCGCGTTCTTCGACAACACCACAGGCAGCATTTCCAGCAAAATCCGATAGACGTTGTTTTCCGGCTGCTGTTCGGTCAGCCCCAGGGAGTTGACCTGAACGCCATAACGGAAACGGCGCATCTTCTCGTCGGTCACCCCATAGCGCTCGCGGGTGATGTCGTCCCACATCTCGGTGAAGGCGCGCATTTTCGAAAGTTCGGTGACCAGCCGGATCCCGGCGTTGACGAAAAAGCTGATGCGGCCGACCACCTTGGCGAAATCTTCCTCCGGCACCTGGCCGCCGTCGCGCACGGCGTCGAGGACGGCGATGGCCGTCGCCAGGGCGAAAGAGAGCTCCTGCTCCGGCGTCGCGCCCGCTTCCTGCAGATGATAGGAACAAACGTTCAAGGGGTTCCATTTCGGCACCTGGGAATAGGTGAAGGAGACCACGTCCGAGGTCAGCCTGAGGGAGGGTTCCGGCGGAAAGATGTAGGTTCCCCGGGAAAGGTACTCCTTGATGATGTCGTTCTGGGTGGTGCCGGCGAGGGCCGAGCGGGCGACGCCCTGACGGTCGGCCAGGGCGATGTAGAGGGACAGCATCCAGGCCGCCGGCGCATTGATGGTCATCGACGTGTTCATGCGGTCCAGGGGCAGGCCGTCGAACAGGGTCTCCATGTCGCCCAGGTGACTGACCGGCACGCCGACCTTGCCGACCTCGCCCCTGGCCAGGGGATGGTCCGCGTCGTAGCCGGTCTGGGTCGGCAGGTCGAAGGCGATGGACAGGCCCGTCTGTCCCCGTTCCAGGTTGGTGCGGTAGAGCGCGTTGGACGCCTTCGCCGAGCTGTGGCCCGAATAGGTCCGGAACATCCACGGCCGGTCGCGGGAAGGGGCGGCGGCCGGGTTGTTTTTTTGTGCGTCTGCGAGTTTATCGGTCATGGGAGCTTCCATATATTAGCGGGCTTAAATTTAAGTCACTGAATTCAGTAGAATATTTTTCCTGAAGGCAAATTCTTGAAACAATCTATCAAATTGTGCATTGCGAAGAAACCCGCAAAAGTCTATTACGGATGAACATTTAACGGAGACTGTGGGGACATTGCCATGACCGACGCCGCTGAAGTTGTTGACGCTCTTTCGGATTTGCCGAAGAAGGACCTTTATGAAATCGGCGAGATTCCGCCTCTCGGCCACGTGCCGAAGAGCATGTACGCCTGGGCCATCCGCCGGGAACGCCACGGCGAGCCGGACACCGCCATGCAGGTGGAGGTCGTCGACACGCCGATGCCCGATTCCCATGAGATTCTGGTCATGGTCATGGCCGCGGGCGTCAACTACAACGGCGTCTGGGCTTCCCTCGGCAAGCCGGTGACCCCCTTCGACATCCACAAGGCGGACTACCACATCGCCGGTTCCGACGCCTCGGGCATCGTTTACGCCGTCGGCGACAAGGTGAAACGCTTCAAGGTCGGCGACGAGGTCGTCGTCCACTGTAACCAGGACGACGGCGACGACGAGGAATGCAACGGCGGCGATCCCATGTTCTCGCCGAGCCAGCGCATCTGGGGCTACGAGACCCCGGACGGCTCCTTCGCCCAGTTCACCAGCGTCCAGGCGCAGCAGGTGATGCCCCGGCCGAAGCACCTGACCTGGGAGGAAAGCGCCTGCTACACCCTGACCCTGGCCACCGCCTACCGCATGCTGTTCGGCCACCGTCCGCACATTTTGCGCCCGGGCCACAACGTCCTGGTCTGGGGCGCCTCGGGGGGCCTCGGCTCCATGGCCATTCAGTTGATCGCCACCGCCGGGGCCAACGCCATCGGCGTCATCTCCGACGAGACCAAGCGCGACTTCGTCCTCGAACTGGGCGCCAAGGGCGTGCTCAACCGCAAGGACTTCAACTGCTGGGGCCAACTGCCCGAGGTCAACGGGCCCGGCTTCAAGGAATACATGCAGGAGACCCGCAAGTTCGGCAAGGCCATCTGGGACATCACCGGCAAGGGCAACGACGTGGACTTCGTCTTCGAACATCCCGGCGAGGCCACCTTCCCGGTGTCGTGCAACGTGGTCAAGCGGGGCGGCATGGTCGTCTTCTGCGCCGGCACCACCGGCTACAACCTGACCATGGACGCCCGTTTCGTCTGGATGCGCCAGAAACGAATCCAGGGCAGCCACTTCGCCAATCTGAAACAGGCGGCCCAGGCCAACCATCTGGTCATCGAGCGCCGCATCGACCCGTGCATGTCGGAAATGTTCTCCTGGGACGACATCCCGGAAGCGCATATGAAAATGATGCGCAACGAACACAAGCCCGGCAACATGGCGGTCCTGGTGCAGGCCAAGAAACCCGGCCTGCGCACCCTGGAAGACTGCATCGACGAGTAAACTTGAACCGGTGTTCTGATTAAGGTAATATTTTTTACCTTAATCAGATGCTGGCGTGAACCATGCGGAAAGACTGGGATTTTTACGGACGAAATCAGGAACTGGCCGAGGTGGAAAAGATCATCTCGTCCGGTCGCTGGTTCTTCTGTTCAATTTCCGGACGCCGGCGCATCGGGAAAACCACCCTGATACAAAAAGCCGCCGGCGCCCTGCTGGGCGGCAAGATTTTTTACGTTCAAATTCCCGATAGCGACGAACGTGGAATCGTTCATGCCTTCCGGGAAGCCCTGGAGGACTTCGAAGAAACCTGGGGGGAAAACCGCGCCGACGGCTTGATAAGAACCTTTCGTGATGTCGCCCACATCATTGCCGTTCTCAATTTCAAGGGAATCATCGTCGTCATCGACGAATTTCAGTATTTTCACCGCAAGACCCTCTCGCCCTTCACCTCTTATCTTCAGGCGGAAGTCGACCGGCTGCGGGATACGGAGCGCGGCGGGTTGTTCGTCCTCGGTTCCATCCACACGGAAATGATCGCCATTCTCGATGATCAGGCGTCACCGCTGTTCAACCGGGTGACCCATAAGATCCAAGTCGGCCATTGGGATTTCGAGACCCTGTTCGAGATGTTCGCCGTCCATGATATCAGCGACCCGAAACAGTGGCTGTTCCTTTGGTCCCTCTTTGAAGGGGTCCCCAAGTTCTATCGCGATTGCTTCGACCAGGGCGTCCTGGCGCCATCGGACGACCACCGGCAAACAACACTGCTTCACCTTTTCTTTGAAGGAAGTTCCCCCCTTCGCGACGAAGCGGCGAATTGGTTTTTGCGGGAATTGCGCGGCCGTTTCGACAGCATTCTCAAAATCCTTGCCCGCAAGGGGCCCTGTTCAAGGGGTCAATTAAAACAGGAATACCGGCAACTCGGCGGCGGCGAAACGGAACTTGGCTCATATCTGAAAATTCTGATCGATGAATTTCGCATGGTGGAAAAGCTCGACCCGATCTTCTCATCGAGGAAAATGCGCAGGGCCCGTTACGCCATTGCCGACAATTTTCTCTCGGCCTGGCTAAACGCCATTGCCCGCAACGTACAAATGGCCCGGGTCCAGCCCATCGACAAGCCGTTGTCCCGCGCCGAGAGCATGCTTTCCGTCCACGAAGGCTACGTATTCGAGAAAATGACCCGGCAGTTGACCGAGGAAGCGTCCCGCAAGGGCGTCGGCGATTTCCCCCTCACCGACTTCGTCCGCGGCTACTGGAACAAGGCCGATGGCTCCGACATCGAAATCGATCTCGTCTGCATCAACGAAGACGATAAAGTCGTCCGCTTCGGTTCATGCAAGCGCAACCCCGGTTCCCACGCCGGAGGAGAACTGACGAAATTCAACGGCCATGTCGACCGATTCCTCATGACCAAGGAAGGGAAGCGCTTTACGGACTGGACCGTTCAACGGGCGCTCTATGCCCCTGCCATCGACGCCGGACACAAAAAACAGCTTACGGAAAGCGGATATCATTGCCTTGATATCGAAAGCTTCCGAAATGTACTCTACACTCCATAAACGCCCTTAAGGAAAACCCATGACAACGCCCGCCCCCATCATCGAGAACCTTCTTCCCGCCTGCGAGGACGCCCTCGATTCGGCGGAAATTTTGCTCGGCAAGATCAAGGATTCGGTTTCGGGGCGGGTTGTCCGCGACGGCCGGGTCGACGGCAAGCTGCTGGACGCCGACCAGTTCGCCGCCCACGGCCTGTCCTGGGCCGCGACCTATGTCGAGGCCCTGCGCCAGATGCTGGGCTGGGGGCGGCGGCTGAACGACGCCGGTAGCTTCGGCGAACTGGAGCAGTTGATCCTGCAGGCGGCCTACGGCGAATACCTGTCGCAGCTCTACGGCGGCATTGCGCTCAGTCAGGTCGAGGTGGTGCGGCCCCGCGACCTGGGGGTTTCCAGCAAGGACACCCATGCCTTTTTCACGGACGGCGTGAAGACCCTGATCGAGAACGGCAACAGCAACGCCGCGCGGATGCGAATCGCCGTCCTGATCGAGGAAGGCGCCGACAGCGGCTACTTCGGCGATCCCGGCCTGGGCGACGAAACCCTGGAGATGGTCCGCGACCAGTTCCGCCGCTTCGTCAACGAACAAGTCCTGCCCGACGCCCATGAATGGCACCTCAAAGACGAGCTGATCCCCATGGAGATCGTCGAGCACATGGCGGAACTGGGCGTCTTCGGCCTGACCATCCCCGAGGAATACGGCGGACTGGGCATGGGCAAGACGGCCATGTGCGTGGTCACCGAGGAACTGTCGCGGGGCTACATCGGCGTTGGGTCGCTGGGCACCCGCTCGGAAATCGCCGCCGAACTGATTCGCCTCGGCGGCACGGACGAGCAGAAGGAACACTACCTGCCGAAGATCGCCTCCGGCGAAATCCTGCCGACCGCCGTGTTCACCGAACCCAACACCGGTTCCGACCTGGCGTCGCTGAAAACCCGGGGCGTCCTGGACGGGGACGTCTACAGGGTCACCGGCAACAAGACCTGGATCACCCACGCCTCGCGCTCCGACATGATGACCCTGCTGTGCCGCACCAATCCGGACCAGCCCGGCTACAAGGGCCTGTCCATGCTGCTGGCGGAAAAGCCCCGGGGCACGGAAGACAACCCGTTCCCCGCCGAGGGCATGACCGGCGGCGAGATCGAGGTCCTCGGCTATCGCGGCATGAAGGAATACGAACTGGGCTTCGACGGCTTCGAAGTGCCCCGCGACGCCCTGCTCGGCGGCGAGGAAGGCCAGGGCTTCAAGCACCTGATGGCAACCTTCGAATCCGCCCGCATCCAGACCGCCGCCCGCGCCGCCGGCGTCGCCCAGTCGGCCCTGGAACTGGGCCTCGCCTACGCCCGTGAACGGGTGCAGTTCGGCAAGCCGATCATCAACTTCCCCCGGGTCGCCGGCAAGCTGGCCTGGATGGCGGTGGAGACCATGGTTGCCAAACAGCTTTCCTACTTCGCCGGACGGGAAAAAGACTCCGACCGGCGCTGCGACATCGAGGCCGGCATGGCGAAACTGCTCGCCGCCCGGGTCGCCTGGTCCAACGCCGACAACGCCCTGCAGGTTCACGGCGGCAACGGCTACGCCCTGGAGTATCCGATTTCTCGGGTTCTCTGCGACGCCCGCATCCTCAACATCTTCGAGGGGGCAGCGGAAATTCAGGCTCACGTCATCGCCCGCGGCCTGCTGGCCGGAAGGAACTGACGGTCTTGGCCGAGGCGGTCATCAGTATCCGCGATGGACGCGATACGGATTCCGCCGCCGTCATTCATTTGGTCGAAGAAGCCTACGGTGAATATGAAGGCTGCGTTCTTCTCGTCGAAGAAGAGGAACCGGCCCTGCTCGCCCCCGCCACCGCCTTCAAGAAGGCCGGCGGCGCCTTTTGGGTGGTCGAGCTGGACACCCACGTCATCGCCTGCATCGGCGTCGTGGCGACCGACCGGCCGGAACTTTGGGAACTGCGCAAACTGTATGTGCTGCGGGCGGCGCGCAAGGCGGGCCTCGGCAAGATTCTCTGTCACCGGGTCGAGGACTGGGTCCTGGGCAAGGGCGGGGAAGCGGTCGAACTGTTCACCGACACCCGCTTCACCGACGCCCACCGGCTGTACGAACGCATGGGCTACCGCCGCCAGCCGGACACCCGCGTCCTCGACGACGCCAGCCACACCGAGGAATTCCACTACGTCAAATCCCTCGCCGATTAGAGCAGCCGCCGTAGTTCCGTCTTCAGAATCTTTCCGTAATTGTTTTTCGGCAGTTCGCTCAGGAAGCGGTATTCCCTGGGCCGCTTGAAACGGGCCATGTGATCCAGGCAGAAGGCATCCAGCCGCTCGGCGTCCAGGCCCTCGCCGACGACGAAGGCAACGATAACCTCGCCCCACTCCGGGTCCGCCCGGCCGACCACGGACACTTCCCCGACCCGGGGATGGCGCAGCAGCACCTCCTCCACCTCGCGGGGGTAGACATTGGTGCCGCCGCTGATGATGACGTCCTTGGAACGGTCGGTCAGGGTCACGTATCCCTCCCCGTCCATTTTCCCGACGTCGCCGGTCAGCAGCCAGCCGTTTTCCAGAATCGCCTTCCCGGTGGCTTCCTCGTCTCGCCAATAGCCCAGCATCACCGTATCCCCGCGGACGGCGATCTCTCCGACCCGGCCACGGGGCAGCTCCTCCCCCTCCCCATCCAAAATGGCCACCTCGACGGGGGACTGGGGCAGCCCGGCGGAATTCAGCTTGTCGAAGCGGCGGGATTCCGTCAGTTCCCGGTGGGTCGCCCGGTCCATGGCGGTGATGGTCATGGGGCTCTCGCCCTGGCCGTAAATCTGGGCGAATTTGTAACCGAAGGTCTCCTGCGCCCTCAGCAGGTCCTCCAGATACATGGGGCCGCCGCCGTAGACGATGGTTTTCAGATTGCGCGTATCGGCAAGACCGGCCCTCGGGTGCTCGCTCAGACGCTTGACCATGGTCGGGGCGGCGAACAGGGTGACGCCCCGGGCCCCCGCCAGAAGGTCGAAGAATTCGTCCTCGTCGAAACCGCCGCTCGGCGGGATGATCTGAACCCCGCCCGCCGTCGTGTGGCACATGATGTACATCCCCGATCCATGGGACATGGGGGCGCAATGGACAAGACCGTCACCCGGTTCGATGTGGTCGACGCTGGCGAAGTACCCCTCCACCATGGCCAGCAGGTTGCGGTGGCTCAAGGCGGCCCCCTTGGGTCGGCCCGTCGTGCCGCTGGTGTAGAACAACCAGGCCAGATCCGTCGACGCCGCTTCCCGCATGGCAAGGGACGGCCCCTCGAGAAGGGAAAGATATTCGGGGCCGCCGACCCGGATCACCCGTTCCAGGCCCGTCACCCGGCCCCGCAGCGCCGAGAGGGGGTCGAAAAGGGCCGGCGAAGCGAAGCACACCCGGGCCCCGGAATGGTCGAGGATATAGTCGAATTCCCTGGCATGCAGCTTGGCGTTCATGGGAACGACGGCCAATCCGGCGTGCCAGGCCGCGTACAACAGCTCGATATACTCGGGCGTGTTTTTCATGGCCAGGGCGACACGGTCCCCCCGGTCGAGGCCGAAGTCCCGCCGCAACCGCCCGGCCAGGGCCCCCACCCGCTCGGACAATTGCCCGTAGGTCAGGCGGGTCTCGGTTCCCACGTTCACCGCCGCCCGGTCGGCGAACCGTTCGGCGGCGTCGTGCAACAGGTTGGCGAGTGTCATCCGAATCCCCAGAGCAGGCGCCGTCAGGTTGTTTTATTCACCCAGGCTTCGTAAAGCTTGTCCATGCTCATGATGTGATTGTAGAGCCAGTCGTGGAGGAAGACGGCAAGATCGGATTCCCGCCCGCCGCCGTCTTCGCCCGACGCCCCGGCGGCGATGTCCTCCACCTTCGCCTGCAAGGCCCTATGGACTTCCCTGTGGCTTTCGAATTGAGGATAGCCGCTCGACAGCATCAGCGCCTCCTCGTCCTCGAAATGCCGCGCCGCGTATTCCCCCAATTCAGACAAAATCACCCCCATCACGTGCCCGCTGTCGCCTCTTTCCATGGCCTGGGCGTAGGCGCGGACGATGTTCAACAGGTGCAGGTGGTCCGCATCCATTTTCTCGTGGCCGACGCTCAATTCGGCGGGTAGTTCCTCGAAAGGCAGCGACGAATCGAAGACCGGCCTGTCCCGGCGCATGGACTGGATCGACAGGATGTTGTCGATGACGCCGATGAATTCATCCTTGAGAATGGGCTTGTCCAGGGTGGCGGCGATGTTGACCCCCTTGGCGCGGCCGATTTCCCTCGCCGCCTTCAGATAAACCCTGTCGAAACCACTGATCAGGACGACGGAACACCGCGCCCCCTCTCCGTCCAGCCATTTCAGGATTTCAATGCCGTCGATGTCCGGCATCACCACGTCGAGCACGATCACTGATTGTCCAACCGGGTCGAAGTCCCGCATGAAATCCGCCGACCGGGTAAAGGCCCTGACGTCCCAGTCCCGGGCCTCGGCGAACCCGGACAGGACATCGACCACATCGGGCTCATCGTCGACAAGGTAAATTACCGGTTTGCCCATGGGCTGTCTCATTCCGGGTGCGGCTCAACTTTTCTTTATACCCTGGCCGGACTATATCAGCTTCCTTTTCCAGGGAATACAATTGAATTCAGCCGGGGGATAAAAACCTCACCGCCCTTCCCTTTCTGTCCGCCGGGGATTAATGTCTGGCCATGGTTAAGCTGACGAAAATCTACACCCGTGGCGGCGACAAGGGGGAGACCTCGCTGGGCGATGGGTCGAGAACCCCGAAACACGACCTGCGGGTCGCCGCCTATGGCAGCGTCGACGAGGCCAACGCCGCCATCGGGCTGGCGCGCCTGTACACGGACGGAGAGGCGGACGGGATGCTGGCCCGCATTCAGAACGACCTGTTCGACCTGGGCGCGGACCTGTGCCGCCCCGGCGGCGGCGGCGAGGACGACGGGGCGCTCAGGATCGTCGACGCCCAGACCGACCACCTGGAGGCGGAAATCGACGCCATGAACGATCAGCTCGCCCCCCTGACGTCCTTCATCCTGCCCGGCGGCTCGCAGGCCTCGGCCCATCTGCACGTGGCCCGGACCATCGCCCGCCGGGCCGAACGGCTGACGTCCGAACTGATGACCCGCGAGCCGGTCAACGAGGCGGCGCTGCGTTATCTCAACCGCCTGTCGGACCATCTGTTTCAACTGGCCAGGATGCTGAACGAAGGCGGCGAGGCGGATGTTCTGTGGACCCCCGGCGCCCATCGCTGAGACGCCGCCTCCGCCCCCCTGGGAAAGTGTCGAATTCGTCACAATATGAGACGCATGGCGGCATTGACAGGGCCGGACTCAATCCTTATTGTGCAGCTGCGAAGCCACCCGGTTTAATAAATTTTCCTTATTTTTCATACGGTTAAGCAAAAACAAGGATCATTTTCCGGCTTTCGCTCGGTTCAACTTCCAAGTTTTACGCAGGTCACCCATGAAAGTCCTCATCGCCGTAAAACGGGTCATCGACTACAACGTCAAGATCCGTGTGAAATCAGACAACTCGGGCGTCGAGACGGCCAACGTCAAAATGTCCATGAATCCGTTTGACGAAATCGCCGTCGAAGAAGCCATCCGGCTGAAGGAGGCGGGCACCGCTTCCGAGGTCGTCGCCGTTTCCATGGGCACGGCCCAGTCTTCCGAGACCCTGCGCACGGCGCTGGCCATGGGCGCCGACCGGGGAATCCTGGTCGAAACCGACACCGAACTGCAGCCCCTGGCCGTGGCCAAGCTGCTGAAAGCGGTCGTCGACAAGGAAGTTCCGGACGTGGTGATCGTCGGCAAGCAGGCCATCGACGACGATTCCAACCAGACCGGACAGATGCTGGCGGCCCTTCTCGGCTGGCCCCAGGGCACCTTCGCTTCCGAGTTCAGCCCCGCCGACGGCAAGGCCCAGGTGATCCGCGAAGTCGACGGCGGCCTGGAGACCATTTCCATCAACCTGCCCGCGGTCATCACCACCGACCTGCGCCTGAACGAACCCCGCTACGCCTCCCTGCCGAACATCATGAAGGCGAAGAAAAAGCCCATCGACACCATGACCCCGGACGACCTGGGCGTCGACGTGACGCCCCGTCTGGAGACCGTCAAGGTCGTCGAACCGCCGAAGCGCGAAGCCGGAGAGATCGTCGCCGATCCGGCCCAGCTTGTCGATAAACTGAAGAACGAGGCGAAGGTATTCTGATGAGCATTCTGGTCGTTGCCGAACACGATAATTCGGAACTGAAAGCCGCCACCCTGAACGCGGTCACCGCTGCCGCGGAACTGGGCGAGGTCACCCTTCTGGTCGCCGGAAGCGATTGCGGCGCCGTCGCCGAACAGGCCGCCAAGGTGGCCGGCGTCGCCAAGGTGGCCGTCGCCGACGACGCCGCCTTCGCCAACGGACTGGCGGAAAACCTGGCCTCGCTGCTGGTCGATCTGGCCCCGGGCTACAGCCACCTGGTCGCCCCGGCGACCACCTCGGGCAAGAACGTCATGCCCCGGGTCGCCGCCCTGCTGGACGTGGCGCAGATCTCGGAAATCACCGCCGTTGAAGGCCCCGACACCTTCGTCCGCCCGGTTTATGCCGGCAATGCCCTGGCGACGGTGAAGACCGCCGACCAGCCGAAGGTCATCACCGTGCGCGGCACCGCCTTCGAGGCCGCCGCCAGTGAAGGCGGCAGCGCCGCCATCGAAGCGGTTTCCGGCGGCGGAGATCAGGGCGTCAGCGCCTTCATTTCCCAGGAACTGACCAAATCGGAGCGTCCCGAACTGACGTCCGCCAGCATCGTCATTTCCGGCGGTCGCGGCATGCAGAGCGGCGACAACTTCCCGCTGCTGGAGGAAATCGCCGACAAGCTTGGCGCCGCCGTCGGCGCGTCCCGTGCCGCCGTCGATGCGGGCTACGTGCCCAACGACTATCAGGTCGGCCAGACCGGCAAGGTGGTCGCCCCGGACCTGTACATCGCCGTCGGCATCTCGGGCGCCATCCAGCACCTGGCCGGCATGAAGGACAGCAAGGTCATCGTCGCCATCAACAAGGACGAGGAAGCACCCATCTTCCAGGTCGCCGATTACGGCCTGGTCGCCGACCTGTTCGAGGCCCTGCCTCAGTTCTCGGCGGAATTGGACAAACTACAATAACAGATCGTTAGGAATCGTCATGTCGACAGACATCGGAAAAATCGGCGTTATCGGCGCGGGGCAGATGGGCAACGGCATCGCCCATGTCTGCGCCCTGGCCGAGCATGAAGTCTATTTGATGGATGTCAGCGAGGAAAACCTCGCAAAAGGCCTGGCGACGATCGAAAAGAACCTGGGACGGGCGGTCAAGAAAGACAAGCTCTCCCAGGCCGACATGGACGCCACCATGGCCCGCATTTCGTCGGGCACGGGCTATGACGGCCTTGGCGGATGCGATCTGGTGATCGAGGCGGCGACGGAAAACGAGGACCTGAAAAAGCAGATCATTCAGGACATCTGCAAGGTCGTCCCCGAACACACTATCATCGCGTCCAACACCTCGTCCATTTCCATCACCCGGCTGGCCGCCCAGACGGACCGGCCCGGGAAGTTCGTCGGCATGCACTTCATGAACCCGGTGCCGTTGATGGAACTGGTCGAACTGATCCGGGGCATCGCCACCGAGGAAGACACCTACGCCGCCATTCGCGAACTGACGGCGCAGCTCGGAAAGACCCCGGTCAACGCCGAGGACTTCCCGGCCTTCATCGTCAACCGCATCCTGCTGCCGATGATCAACGAGGCGGTCTACACCCTTTATGAAGGGGTCGGCTCCGTTCTCGCCATCGACACCTCGATGAAGCTGGGCACCAACCACCCCATGGGCCCCCTGGAACTGGCCGACTTCATCGGCCTGGATACCTGCCTGGCGGTGATGAACGTGCTGCATGAAGGCCTGGCCGACACCAAGTACCGGCCCTGCCCGCTGCTGGTGAAGTACGTCGAAGCCGGCTGGCTCGGCCGCAAGACCGGCCGCGGCTTCTACGACTATTCCGGCGACGAACCCGTCCCCACCCGCTAACCGCCACGACACCCATGAATCTTTTCGAGCGTTATCTAACCGTCTGGGTGGCGCTTTGCATCGTCGTCGGCGTCGCCCTCGGCCACTTCTTTCCGGAACCGTTCCAGGCCCTGGGCCGGGCCGAGGTGGCTCAAGTCAATATCCCCGTCGCCGTGCTGATCTGGCTGATGATCGTCCCCATGCTGCTGAAGATCGACTTCGCCGCCATGGCCGGGGTCGCCGAGCACTGGCGCGGCATCGGCGTCACCCTGTTCATCAACTGGGCGGTCAAGCCGTTCTCCATGGCCCTGCTGGGCTGGCTGTTCATCGGCTGGCTGTTCCGCCCCTACCTGCCCGCCGAGCAGATCGACTCCTACATCGCCGGTCTGATCATCCTCGCCGCCGCCCCCTGCACCGCCATGGTCTTCGTCTGGAGCAACCTGTCGGGCGGCGAACCCCATTTCACCCTGAGCCAGGTGGCCCTGAACGACGTCATCATGGTCTTCGCCTTCGCTCCCATCGTCGCCTTGCTGCTGGGGCTGTCTTCCATCGTCGTGCCGTGGGAAACCCTGTTGCTGTCGGTGCTGCTCTACATCGTCGTGCCGGTGCTGTTTTCCCAGGCCTGGCGCAAGCACCTGCTGGCCCGGGGCGGTGATGACGCCCTGAAGGCAATGCTCGACAGGCTGGGACCGGTTTCCCTCGTCGCCCTGCTCAGCACACTGGTCCTGCTGTTCGGCTTTCAGGGCGAGCAGATCATCGCCACGCCCATGATCATCGCCCTGCTGGCGGTGCCGATCCTGATCCAGGTCTACTTCAATTCCGGCCTCGCCTACCTGCTCAACCGCCGTCTCGGCGTTGCCCATTGCGTCGCCGCCCCTTCCGCCCTGATCGGCGCCAGCAACTTTTTCGAACTGGCCGTCGCCGTCGCCATCGGCCTGTTCGGCTTTCAGTCCGGCGCGGCGCTGGCCACCGTCGTCGGCGTCCTCATCGAAGTGCCGGTGATGCTGTCGGTGGTGCGTATCGTCAACCGGACCAAGACATGGTACGAATGCGGTAGCGGGGGGTGACGTAAGCGGGACACGAACGGTGAACGAAGCGGCCAACATCAGGATCGAACTGCGCAAGGCCCTGGCCCTTCATCAGGCCGGCCACCTCGCCGAGGCCGGGGAGCTCTATCAGGGCATCCTCGGGCGGGACCCGGAAAACGTCGACGCCCTCTACCTTCTCGGCGTCGTCGTGCAGGCGGCGGGAAACACCGACCTCGCCCTCTCCCTGATCGGCCGGGCGGTGGAACTGGCCCCCGACTACCCGGCCCCGCTGGTCAATCTGGGCAACGTCCTGAAACAGGCCGGGCGCCTCGACGAGGCCGCCGAGGCCTTCGCCGGGGCCCTTTCCCTGGCCCCGGACCAAATCGAGGCCCGCAACAACCTGGCCCACACCCTGCTCCTTTTGGGACACCCGGAGCGGGCCTTGAGTAACGCGGAAACAGCTCTTCAACAGGCCCCTCATCTGGCCGCCGTTCACAACACCATGGGCAACGTGCTGGCCGCGCTGGAGCGCCTTGCCGAGGCTGCCGACAGTTTCCGCCAAGCCATCGCCCTAACCCCCGGGGATTCCGACGCCCTCGCCAACCTGGCCGATGTGCTGCAACGCCTTGGGCAGCGGGAAGAGGCACTGGACGCCTGCCGACGTTCCGTCGCCCTGGACCCGGCGAGCGCCGACAAGCGGAACAAGCTGGCCTGTCTAGCGACCGAACTGTTCCGTTTTCCGGAGGCCCTGGAGCATTTCGACCGGGCCCTGGAGCTGCGGCCCGGCGATCCGGACCTGATCAGCAACCGGGGGGCCCTGTTGCAGAAAATGGGCCGTCCGCAAGAGGCCGTCGCCTGCCTGGAGCAGGCCCTGCAACAACAGCCGGAGCGCCCTGACCTGCATTGGAACATCGCCCTCGCCCTGTTGCAAAGCGGCGATTACGCCCGGGGCTGGCAAGAATACGAATGGCGCTGGCGGGCCGAACAATTCGAAGACAAGAGGACCTTTCCCATGCCGGAATGGCAGGGCGAGGAGCTCGCCGGAAAGAGCATTTTGGTGGCAACCGAGCAGGGCTTCGGCGACGTCATCCAGTTCTGCCGTTTCGTCCCCCTGCTGGCGGACAGGGGGGCGCGGGTGGTGCTCGAATGCAAGCCGCCCCTGGCGCCCCTGTTCCAGACCCTGCGCGGGGTCGACGCCGTCGTCACGCCCGACGACCCCATGCCCGAAACCGACCTTGTGGTTCAGGTCATGAGTCTGCCGCTGCGTCTCGGCGTCACCCTGGACAACCTGTTGGCGGAAACGCCGTATCTGTCCGCCCCAGCCGCCGTCCCGGTGGACCCCCGCCTGAGCGATGCGGCGGGGCTTAAGGTCGGCATCGTCTGGGCCGGCGGCGTCGCCCGGTCCGACAATTTCAAGCGCTCCTGCCCGGTCGATCGTTTTCTCGCCCTTGCCGAACAGCCGGGCGTCACCCTGTTCAGCCTGCAGGTGGGGCCGTTCCAACGGGACCTCGGGGAAGACATGCCGATCATCGATCTGGCCGACGGCCTCGTCGATTTCGCCCATACGGCGGCGGCCGTCGAGGCGCTGGATCTGGTGATCTCCGTCGATACGGGGGTGCTGCATCTGGCCGGGGCCCTGGGCAGGCCCGCCTGGGGGCTGATGTCGGAGCCGACCGGGTTTTTCTGGATGACCGAACGCACGGACAGTCCCTGGTATCCCAGCATCCGCCTCTACCGGCAGCCCGAGATGGACGACTGGGAGAGCGTGTTCCGGGCCGTCGCCCGGGACCTGCGGGCCTTATGAACCGCTTTCCGGTTCTTCCGTCACCTCGACCAGTTCAATGGGAATGCCCGCCTCTTCGAACATTTCCCGGGTCGTTTCGGCGGCCTCGGACCAGCGTTCGGCGAAGCCCCCCGCCATGCAGGCGGCGTCGGCGACAACGCGGGTGATGCCGACCTGAATGATCGCCCGCGCACAGTCCGTGCAGGGAACATGGGTGACGTAGATAGTGCCGCCCTTCAAGGCCACCCCCATGCGGGCGGCGTTGTAGATGGCGTTCCGTTCGGCGTGCTCCGTCCAGTCGTACTTCACCGGGCGGGCGTGGCGTTCTTCCTTCTCGTCGTCGATATAGCGGGGAAAGCCGTTATAGCCGTAGGGGCCGGGGGTGCGGTCCTCGCCGACGATCACCGCCCCGACCTGGGTCGAACGATCCTTCGACCAGGTGGAGACCTCCTTGGCGAGGCGAAGAAAGCGGACATCCCATTTCGTCATGGGAGCAATTGTCCTTCAGATATCGGATTAATGCAACTCGGCGCGCAATTTTTGCCGGAAAGTGTCGATGGAGACCAGTTCCCCGCCCTGCTCCACGTTCCAGAACTGCCAGCCGTTGCAGGCCGGGGCCTTCTGCACATGGGCGCCGACCTGATGGATGGAACCGCGAAAATCCGAACAACTGAGGGAGCCGTCGGCGCGCACCTTGGCGGTATGGCGGCGGCGGTTGTCGCACAGCACCGTGCCGGGCTTCAGCAGGCCCCGCTCCAGCAGGCGGCCGAAGGGGATGCGCGGCTGGCTGCGCTTGGGCGGCGTCGAGTACAGCTTCTTCTCGTCCTCGGTGATTTCCCTCACCTTGGCGATGCGGGCGCGGGCGATGTCCACGTATTCCGCCTCCCGCTCCAGGCCGATATAGCGCCGGCCCGTCTTCTTCGCCACCGCCCCCGTGGTGCCGGTGCCGAAAAAGGGATCAAGCACCACGTCGCCCACTTCCGTCGATGACAAAATCACCCGGTAGAGCAGGGATTCCGGCTTTTGCGTCGGATGCGCCTTCTGGCCGTTCTTCTTCAGCCGCTCACGCCCGGTGCAGATGGGCAATTCCCAATCCGAGCGCATCTGCAAGTCGTCGTTGAGGTTTTTCATCGCCTCGTAATTGAACAGATACTTGGACTCCTTGTCCCGGGCGCACCAGATCAGGGTCTCGTGGGCGTTGGTGAAACGCCGCCCGCGGAAGTTTGGCATGGGGTTGGTCTTGCGCCAGACCACGTCGTTCAGCATCCAGTAGCCCAGGTCCTGAAGGATCGCCCCGACCCGAAAGATATTGTGATAGCTGCCGATGACCCAAAGCGCCCCGTTGGGCTTCAACACCCGCCGGGCCGCCTTCAGCCATTCACGGGTGTAGTCGTCATAGGCCTTGAAGCTGTCGAACTGGTCCCAGTCGTTGTCGACGCCGTCGACCCGGGAATTGTTGGGGCGCAACAGGTCCCCTTCCAGTTGCAGGTTGTAGGGCGGGTCGGCGAACACCAGATCGACGGACGCCTCCGGCAATCCGTTCATCAGTTCGACGCAATTTCCATGAAGAATTTGACCCTCTCGCGGGTCTGTTATTGACACCATGATGATCCGGGCGGCCGTCCCGGCGGCCGCCTCCTCCCTCTGCCCAGTTGTTTGCGGCAGTCTGATTCAGAGAGGAATCGCGGTCAAGAAGTAAATGAATCCAATATGTTATATATCTTTATTGACCCAAGATATAGAGTCCCTCGATTCCGCCGGACTCAACATCTAGACCGACAAGATCTTGCGGATGGGGGCGAAACTGCGCCGGTGATGGGGAGTGACGCCGAATTCCGCCAGGGCCTTCTGATGCGCCTTGGTACCATAGCCGGCGTTGCTTGCCCAGCCGTATTGCGGGTGTTTTTCCGACAGGTCCGCCATGATCCGGTCGCGGCTGACCTTGGCGACGATGGAGGCGGCGGCGATGGACAGGGAACGCCCGTCGCCCTTGACCAGGGCCTCGCCCGGGCAGGGCAGGTCGGGCAGGTGGTTGCCGTCGACCAGGACGAACCCGGGCGTCACGGCCAGGGCGTCCACGGCCCGGCGCATGGCCAGCAGTGTGGCGGCGAGGATGTTGAGGCGGTCGATTTCCTCGACGCCGGCGATGCCGACGCCGATGCGGGCGTGTTCCTCCAGTTCCCGGAACAGGGCCTCCCGCTTTTCCGCCTTCAGCTTTTTCGAATCGTCCAGGCCCAGGAGCAGGGACCGGGGCAGGGTTTCCGGGTCGAGAATCGCCGCCCCGGCCACCACCGGCCCGGCCCACGGGCCGCGCCCGGCCTCGTCGACACCGGCCACCGGCGTCAGGCCCTCGGCCATGGCTTCGTATTCAAAGAGAAAATCCGGCATGGATGGATCATAGCAGCAGGAGAAAGTTAAAACAGGGGCAACTGATCGCCGGGCACGGCGGGCGGGCGAAAGCGGCCGCAGTCCAGGTTCAATTCGTTGGCGTTGGCGGGGTCGAGGCCGAATTTGCGGCAGGCCCCGTGAAAGCGTTTCGCCAGCAGGTCGGCCAGGGGCCCTTCGCCGGTCATGCGCTTGGAGAAGCGGCTGTCGTTCAGGGCCCCGTCCCGGTTCTGCCTGAGCAGGCTCAGGACATGGGCCTTCTTGCCCGGCGCATGGGCATCCAGCCATTGCGAGAAGATCTCCTTCAACTCCAGGGACAGGCGCAGCAGGATATAGGCCGCCGACGTCGCCCCCGCCGCCGCCCCGGCTTCCAGGATGGCGTCCAGTTCGGCGTCGTTGAGGAAGGGGATCATGGGCGAGGCGAAGACCGTCGCGGGAACGCCCGCGCGGCTCAGTTCCCTGAGTGTCGCAAGGCGGCGTTCCGGCGTCGGCGCCCTCGGCTCCAGGCGGCGCGACAGGTCCCTGTCCAGGGTGGTGACGGAGACCGCCACCGACGCCAGCCCCTGTTCCGCCATGGGCCGCAGGATATCAAGGTCGCGCAGAACCAGCGCCGACTTGGTGACGATGGCCACGGGATGACGGTGGGCGGCGAGCACCTCGAGCACCCGGCGGCTCAGTTTGTGGCTGCGCTCGATGGGCTGGTAAGGGTCCGTGTTGGCCCCCAGCATGATCGCCCGGCAGCGGTAGCCGGGTTTGCGCAGTTGCCGTTCCAGCACCTCGGCCACGTTAGCCTTGGCGAACAGGCGGCTCTCGAAATCCAGCCCCGGCGACAGCCCCATGTTGGCGTGGCTCGGCCGCGCGTAGCAATAGGAGCAACCGTGCTCGCACCCCCGGTAGGGGTTGATCGAGCGGTCGAAGGGAAGGTCCGGCGATTGGTTGAAGGTGATCGCCGTGCGGCAGGTCTCGTAAACCACGGTGGTCCTGAGGGGCGGCGCCTCGTCCTCGCCGTCCAGCTCCCAGCCGTCGTCCACCGCGAACCGCTGCAGGGGTTCGTGACGGCCGCTGCGGTTGGCGACGGCGCCACGGCCCTTCAGGGGGATGTCGGGCTTGAGATCGACCATCCCGGAACTGTACCCCCGGTATGAGAACATTTCAAGAACATATTGCCTCCAGAATCCACGTCCGAAAGGCCCGGACGGCGGGACGGTCGGCGGCTTCGTCGGGGATCACCAGGTAGTAGGCGAAGGACACCGGAATGGCCAGGGCGAAGGGCCTGACCAGCCTGCCGACGGCCAGGTCGTCGGCGACCAGGGCCGAATTCACCATCGCCACCCCGTGCCCTTCCAGGGCCGCCTGCAGGGCCATATTCTCCAGCGAGAATTCCGGCCCCTTGCGCCAGTCCACATGGGTCATCCCGGCGGACTTCAACCACATGCGCCAATCCGGATAAGAAGGATTGCCGATGGCGTAGCCCGCGTGCAGCAGGGTGTGATGGGCGAGGTTGTCCGGTTCGGTCAGGGGATAGGGCCCCTGCATCAGCTTCGGGCTGCAAACGGGAAACATCTCCTCTTCGAACAGCTTGTCCGTCTGATGCCCCGGGTAGTCGCCGCCGCCGTAGCGGATGGCCACGTCGATGCGGTCGCGGACAAGGTCGACCACCGCCATGTTGGCGTCGATCCGCACCTTGATGTCCGGATGGGCGGCCTGGAAGTCGTCCAGCCGGGGCACCAGCCACTTGGCGGCGAAGGAGGGAGCCGTTGTGATGGTGAAGACGGCGCCGTCCCGTTCGCGGGTCATCAGCCGGGCCCCGTCGGCCAGAAGGTCGAAGGCCTCCGTCAGAACGGGCAGAGCCTCGCGGCCGCGGGCGGTCAGTTTCAGGGCCCGGGTCAGGCGGACGAACAAAGGCCCGCCTGCGTGATCCTCCAGGGCCTTGACCTGATGGCTGACGGCGGCGGGGGTGACGTTCAGTTCCTCCGCCGCCTTGGTGAAACTCAAATGGCGGGCGGCGGCCTCGAAGGCGCGGAGGGCGTTGAGGGGCGGAAGACGACGAGTCACGGAACAGCCTATGGATTAGTTATTCTAAATCATAGGCTGAAAAGTCCTCGTTTGTCGATAGGCTTATTTCTCCTTAATTTCAAGGAAACAACGGCCAAGTCACAAACCATTCATAGCAAAGGAATTCTATCATGGACCCCTATTTTGAATATTTCCGCCAGACCCGGATGCCCCACTACGACGAACACCTGGCGCGGCAGATCAGCCGCTCTGCCCCGATGCCGCAGGGGCCGGGAATCTCCACGATGATCAGCGCCGGAACCCTGCGCATGGTCAACGGCGCGGAAAAAATCTGGCGCGGCCTGTTCGGGCGCTAAGGGCCTATGCTATGCAGGGGGCATGGATGATCCCAAGCGGCCCGCCCTCAGCATCGTCATCCCGACCCTCGACGAGGGCGGGCGGATCGGCGCCGTCATTGACGCCCTGCACGGCGAGGCGAAGGGCCTGGATCTGGAAATCGTCGTCGCCGACGGCGGCTCGACGGATTCCACCCTTCAAGAGGCCCGCGCCCGGGCCGTGAGGGTCGTCTCCGGCCCGCCCGGACGCGGCGTCCAGCTTGCCGCCGGGGCCGAAAGGGCGGGCGGCGAGTGGCTGCTGTTTCTCCATGCCGACACCCGCCCCGCCCACGATTGGCCCCGGTCCGTGCGCCGATTCATGGACGACCCGGACAACCTTTACCGCGCCGCCGCCTTCACCTTCCGCCTCGACGACGACGGCCCCGCCGCCCGGCGTCTCGAGGCCCTGGTCGCCTGGCGCTGCCGCCGCCTGTCTCTGCCCTACGGGGATCAGGGGCTTTTGATCAGCCGGGAATTCTACGAGCGCCTGCAAGGCCACGCCCCCCTGCCGCTGATGGAGGACGTGGACATCATCCGCCGCATCGGCCGGCGGCGTCTGTCCTTGCTGGCGACCGACGCCGTGACCTCGGCCCGGAAATACCGGCGCGACGGCTACCTGCTGCGGCCGTTGCGAAATTTGCTGTGCCTGTGCCTGTATTTCGCCGGCCTGCCGCCCCATTTCATCCGGGGGCTCTATCGGTGAGCCCCGCCCGGCACCTGATCGTCCTCGCCAAGGCGCCGGTCCTGGGGCAGGTCAAGACCAGACTGGGGCGGGACATCGGCCCCGTCGCGGCGACTTCGTTTTACCGGCGTAACCTGAACGCCGTGCTGCGGCGGCTCGCCGCCGACGGACGCTGGCGCTGCACCCTCGCCATCGCCCCGGACCGGGCGGTGGCCGGCCCCCGTTTCTGGCCGCCCGCCTTCACCCCCCTGCCCCAGGGCGAAGGCGGCATTGGTCGGCGCATGGACCGCGCCATGCGCGCCCCGCCGCCTGGCCCCGTGGTCCTGATCGGCGCCGACGTGCCCGGCATCGCCCGCCATCACATCGCCGATGCCTTCAGGGCCCTCGGCCAGCACGACGCGGTCTTCGGCCCGGCGTCGGACGGAGGATACTGGCTGATCGGCGCCCGCCGCGCGCCGGTCATGCCCGATCTGTTCTCGGGCGTGCGCTGGTCCAGCCGCCACACCCTTGCCGACAGCCTGCAACTGGCGCGGCGGCGAAACCTGAAGGTCGCCCAGCTGCAGACCCTCGACGACATTGACGACGGCGAGGCCTACCGGCGGTGGCTGCAAGGGCGCGGCTGAAAAACAGTATGTGCGAAAGTCATTTTGGTATTTAATAGGGGCCGTTTTGGGCTTCGGTACGAAAATGAACAAAAGCTACAATCTCGAAAAACTGAATTTTCTCATTGTCGACGACAGCAAGCACATGGTGAAGCTGGTCAAGAGCATCCTCAATTCCCTGGGCGCGAAAAACACCGTCGAAGCCGCCAACGGCGCCGAAGCCTTTATCGAACTGCGTAATTTCCCCGCCGACATCATCATCTGCGACTGGCAGATGGAGCCCCTGGACGGGGTTGACTTCACCAGGATGGTGCGCACCGCGAGCGACAGCCCCAATCCCTTCGTGCCCATCATCATGTTGACCGGACACACCCAGATGAAGCGGATTACCGAGGCCCGGGACGCGGGCGTCAACGAATATCTGGCCAAGCCGATTTCCGCCCACGGCCTGTACACGCGCATTTCCGCCATCATCGAACGGCCCCGGCCGTTCGTGCGCACCAGCGTCTACTTCGGCCCCTGCCGCCGCCGTCAGGATTCGTCGCGCTACAAGGGCCCCGAACGGCGGGCCCAGGACGACGGCCCTGAAGCCTAAAACTTCACGTTGAACAATGTGGGGTTCCAGCCCTTCGAGCCCATGGAGACGGATTGGCCCGCGATACTGGCGCCACCGAATTGCACATCGGCTTCGACCCTGGCCGTCAAGGACCCACCGGGTTTCTTGATTTCTCCACCGACAGAAACGTCCATGCAGAAATTAGCCGTCACCCCGGGATAGGAAATGGAAGCCAGGTCGACGCCGCCGATCTCGCAGGAATACCCCGAAGCATTGCTTTTCGCGAAGGAACCGGTCAGCAGGTTAAGGCATATGGAGGTTTCCGTGCCGATGGTGATTTTGCAGGTCAGCGGAACCGCCGCGTGCTTCCCGAACAGGGAGACATGAACGGTCGTTTGCACCGCCACTTCGCTGTCTTCAATGCCGTCGAATTGCGTATAGACGCCGCCGTCAACGGCGATGCTGAACGCGCCCGGGCTAACGGTGGCGCATTGCTGGCGGTCCGGTATGCCGGGAACCGCCGGGGTGCAGGGCCCGGGTATGGTATGATGGCACGTCTTCTTCGGGTGCTTGAATGAGCCGCAGTAATAGGGGACACTTTTCGACGGTGCGCAATGCTGTGGCGTTCCCGGCGTGCCATGAATGGTCAGGCACTGCTGTGCGGAAAAATTGCTGGCCACAGTCTTATTCCAACTGACAAGGACATCCGCAGCGGCCGGGAGAGCGAAAAAGCAACAGCCAAGCGCGGCGACGGCAAGTGATTTGATAGTCATGGAGACTCTCTTCAGGATTCTTAAGGGTTTCTTCACGGTGTTTATAATACTTTAAGGCCTTGCGTGACAGTCTCTTTAGACGGTTCTCCGTAAGCGGGAGAAGAAGAGACCAACAGATCATGGAGTCGCCGCATGCGATCGCCTTTTGTAGCATTGTCGGCTATTGCCCCGGCACTTTTCCTGACGGCTTGTTCTTCTGTTTTCGAGCCCAATGTAAAGAGCGTCAATATCGAGGAAGACAGCGTCTTTTCCTCTCTGCCGAGCCTGACCGGAACCGTCGTCCGTAAATCCGATGCGTCGTTCCTGTCGTGCCTGGGCCGGGGGGCGGACGCCACCTTCGCCCAGTCGGATACCGGAGACGTCTCCATTTCCCTGATTTCGACCGGAAACGACAGCAAATCGGATCAGGCCGGCAGCGCCAGCAGTTCGGGCGAATCGGAAATGGCCGGGCGGACCCCGGGGGTCCTGCTGGCCCGCGAGATGTTCTACCGGACCTGCGAATTTTCGAGCAATTATAAGCTTTCGAAGGCGGAAGCCATGCAGCTCTATCTGCACACCCTGGACACGGTGAGCAAGGGGTGGAGCGCCGAGGTCGAAAAAACCACCATCACCATCGGCGAAACCCTGACGGTCACCGACACCAACACCACCACCGACACCAGCGATGCCAAGGACGCCGTATCCGCTAGCGGACAGACCGGCGCGGCTGAAAATTAAACCCTACAGGTGCTCTTTCAGGCGCGGCATCAGTTCGACGAAATTGCACGGTTTGTAACGGGCGTCCAATTGATGGACGAGGATTTCGTCCCAGCCGTCCTTGCAGGCCCCGGGAGAGCCCGGCAGGGCGAACAGGTAGGTGCCGTTGGCCAGGCCCGCCGTGGCGCGGGACTGGATGGTCGAGGTTGAGATCTTCTGATAGCTGACCCAGCGGAACAGTTCGCCGAAACCGGGGATTTCTTTCTCGTAGACCCGGGCGAAGGCCTCGGGCGTGATGTCCCGGCCGGTGACGCCCGTGCCGCCGGTGGCGATCACCGCATCGACGTCGTCGTCGGCGATCCATTGTTGCAGCTTTTCGACGATCAGGTCGATTTCATCCTTGACGATATCCCTGGCGGCGACCTTGTGGCCCGCCCCTTCGATCCGTTCGACCAGGGTCCTGCCCGATTTGTCGTCTTCCAGGGTGCGTGAATCCGAGACCGTCAGAACAGCGATATTGACGGGCAGAAAGGCCCGTTCTCCTTCGATTTTAGACATGGGTTCTTAGTTACCTGCCAGCATGGTGGGTTGATTGTCGAGGGCTTTATAGACCGGCCAGTCCCCGGCGGCAATGGCGTCGAGAGAGGGCGTCGGCTGGCCCAGGCGGTCGCGGTAAATCCACAGGTTGGCGAGCACCCGCTCGATGAAAATCCGGGTCTCCCGGGAGGGGATGCTTTCGATGAAAAACAGCGGATCGTCCATGTGGTTGGTCTTGCGCCGCCACTTGTTCAGGTTGCCGGGACCGCCGTTCCAGGCCGTGGTCAGCAGGAACAGATCGCCGTTGATCTTTTTGTCCCGCAACAGCATCTCGATATATTTCTGCCCCAGCTTGATGTTGATTTCCGGCTTGAACAGCTTGCGCAGAGTCGACTGGGCCCGGTGGAAGCGGCGGTCGCGGGCGACGAAACCGGCGGTGCGCGGCATCAACTGCATCAGTCCGCGCGCCCCGGCCCAGCTTTTCGCTTTCGGATTGAAGGCCGATTCCTGGCGGATCAGGGCGAAAACCAGGGCCTTGTCCACCTTGTAGCCGCCTTCCGGCTGCCAGCCGGGTATGGGGTAGGCCGCCCCGTCGAAGCCGCCGCCGCCGGGATAGAGGGTATTGTTGAGGCGCACGGCCAGGGCCGGCATGTTGGCCCGGGCGGCGAGGGCGAGGATGCCTCGGGCCACCTCCGGCGTCGAACGACCGGCCAGCCCACGCATGTCCCGTTCGGCGCGGCGGTCCTGGCCGACCTGCAGCAGGGCCAGGGATCGGCGTCCGGCGGGCGAGGCCGCCAGGGCGTCGAGGGCGGGCTGTTCCAGGTCCGGGGTCGTCCACGAGAACGTGCTGGGAAGCCCCAGAACCTTGCGCGCCAACAGACCGTAGAAGGTGCGGGGATAGGCTGCCGCCCGGCCGAGCAGATGGTTGACCTTGTCCGGCTTGCCGCCGACCAGATGGGCGCGGGCGGCCCAGAAGGCGGCGGCGGAGGTCATCCATTCCGACACGCCACGGGTTTCGGAAGCGGCCTCGAAAAAGCGCGCCGCCTGCTCGCGCTTGCCCAAACGCCAGGAAGCCAGACCGGCGGTCCAGTTGGCTTCCGGCAGGTAGCGCCCGGAGCGTTCCGCCGCCTGGGAGGCCCACATCACCGCCCATTCGTCCCGTCCGGCGGCGAAATAACCGGCGCCGAGGCGGGCCTTGGACTGGTCCATGTCGAAGGCGGAGAACAGGCGCTTGGCCTTATCCGAGCGGATCAGCCGCTTCGCCGCCTTGGTCCAGCCCTGGCGCAGATTGCCCTTGATCTGGCGCTTCAGGGCCCGGGCCTGGCGGCGCTGGGCCTTGCTCAGCTTTTTGCGCGGCGGTTTTTCCACCGCCGAACCGTTGCTCGCGCCCCCCAGATAGCCGGGCGTCGGCGGCTTCGGCGAACGCCAGTTTTTCGGCTTGCGGCGAAGGGCCAGCTTGTAAAGTCTGCGGGCGTCGGGATGATCGGCGTATTCGGCCATCCACGCCTTCAGTTCCTTGTAGCGGGAACGATACTTGGTCGGATGCAGATAGCGCTGCGCCATCACATGACCCATCAGCAGGCGGTCGTCCAGTTGCTTGATCAGCTTGTCGGCCCGCTTCCAGTGGCCGTCTTCCTGCAGTTCGAAAATACGGTGATAGCGTTCCACATCGGCGATGGTCAGGGGTTCGGGAATGCTCACCACCGCGTTCCGGTGGGCCTCCGCCGCCGCCGGGACCGGGGTGGAGACGAACGCCAGCGCCGCCGCCAACACCAGCAACGGACCAAATCGCGCCATCAGTCGGAATCCGTTCGGAAAAACCAAGGAAGCCCCGCCATGTCACCCAAAACCACGGCCCTTCTTATAATACATCGGCAAATCCGGGGCAACCGGGCTGAATTCGCCGCCGTTGCCGGTTCAGAGGATGGACTTCATGCGCCGGGACAGGGTTTTCGAATCCTGCAGCCGCAGTTCCATGTGGGTCAGTTGCCGGACGATGTCCCGGCTCAGTTCGATGACCACCTGATAGTCCTTGTCCGCCTCGCGGTAGTCCTGCCTGTGCAGGGCCCTCAGGGTCCGGCCCGAAAGGTCGTGAAAGGCCCGGTGGGTGGTGTCCAGGGTCTCGAAGCCGGGATCGTTGTGAAAATCCGTCTGGTCCATGGCGTCCATCCACAGGCCCAGGCCGCACTCGTCGGCGGTCAGGACATGCTTGCCCCGGCTGAGCCGGTTGAACGCCCCCTCCAGATTGTGAACCATCATCACGTGATTGAGGCGGGCGGCGTTGACGTCGAGCATGGTCGCCAGCCGCGACAGGTTCTTCTTCTTGAAGGCGAACCAGGATTTCGGCGCTTCCTGCAGGATCATGGGAAACGGCTGCGACGGCGCCTCGCCGCTCAGCAACTGGGTGAACAGCCGCCCGGTGCGGACCAGCAGAGGGACCTTGCGCTTGCGCAGCAACACACCCAGTTCCAGTGCGGTCAGGAGGTAGATGATGTCCCGGCTGAGTTCCCGCATGGGCCCGACCCTGTCGACGGCGGCCTGCGTTTCGCCATCGGCCTTCAGGCGGATCACCTCGTCGGCGACGGCGTGAAACTCGCCGTGGGCCTCCTTGAGCCGCCATATTTCCTTGAAATGACTGTAGCGGCGCAGGCCACGGCCGTAGATCCAGCGGCCCAGGTCGCAGCGGGCGTGAATATGGGGCAGGTTGGACGCCCCCTCGCCGGTGGTCAGGCGCTCCAGTTCCAGTTCCCATTCCGCATGAGCCAGCCGCGCCACGTTGACGTCAAGCGTGATGTCCATATCCATGAATCGTTATCCGCCCACCCCTGAGTAATACGAAACCTGTTGATGTGGTTTGCTATAGCCCATCCGCCGGGAAATGGCACGGGGATTCCTCACAGAAGAAAGGTCTGAATCCCCATGTCGGCGCCGATCAGGTCGATCAGCAGTACGTTGAGCAGTTTTTCCGCGTCGGCCCGAACGTATCCCGTGGCCGCCATTTCCTTCGCCAGGGTTTCGAACTTGTCGAGGAAATACCCATGCTCCATCTTGTGGGCCTCATATTGTGGATAGCCGAGGGATTGCAATATCTTCTCCTCGTGCGCCACGTGGCTTGCAATCGCCCGGCCCAGTTCCGCCATGCCCCTCCTGCAGCCCTCCACGTCGCCGGCCTGGTGACTGTCGTAGAATTCATTGTACAGATCGACCAGAACCCGGTGTTCGGCGTCGATGGCCTCGTGACCGATGATCATGGTTTCGGTGATGCGAATGCGCGGCATGAACTAGTCCCGTTCCGCCGCGGCGCCGGCCATGTCCAGCAGCCGCCGGATATCCTCTTCATCGCTGTTCCAGGCAGTGACGAAGCGGGTCGCCGAGCCGTCCAGTTCCTCGTCGTTGACCGAGAAACCGCCCTCCTTAAAGGCTGTTTTCATGCCCCTGGGAAGATGCACGAAGACTTCGTTGGATTGCGTCGGATAGGCCCGTTCCACCCCCGGCAGGGCGGCCAGGCCGTCGCCGAGCCGGGACGCCATCCGATTGGCGTGACGGGCGTTGCGCAGCCACAGGCCGTCTTCCAGATAGGCGATCAGTTGGGCGGAAATAAACCGCATCTTCGACAGCAACTGCCCGGCCCGTTTATGCAGATAAGGGAAACCGCCGACTTTGCCGGGGTCGAAAAACACCACCGCCTCCGCCGCCATGCAGCCGTTCTTGGTGCCGCCGAAGGACAGCACGTCAACCCCCGCCTTCCAGGTCATCTCCGCCGGGGAGACATCCAGGGACACCAGGGCGTTGGCGAAACGGGCCCCGTCCATATGAACGCTCAGCCCCCGGCCACGGGCGGTTTCCGCCAGGGCGGCGACTTCATCGAGCCCGTAGACCGTCCCCGTCTCACAGGCCTGGGTCAGGCTGAGGACCGCCGGTTGCGCATAGTGAACGAATCCCTCGCCGAAAATCGCGCCCGACACCGCAGCCGGCGTCAGTTTGCCGTTTTCCCCGGCCAGCGGGATCAGCTTGGCGCCGCCGGTAAATTGTTCCGGCGCACCGCATTCGTCGGTGTTGATGTGGGACAGTTCGTGGCACAGAACCTTGCCGTAGGGAGGACACAGGGCGGACAGGCAGAGGGCGTTGCAGACGGTGCCGCTGACGACGGGAAACACCGCGACCTCCCTCTCGAAGACCTCGCTCATCCGCTCGCGCAATCTGTCGGACCAGGCGTCGTCTCCATAGGAAGGGGCGACGCCGGAATTGGCCGCCAGGACGGCGTCCATCACCTCCGGGCTGGCGGCGGTGACGTTGTCGGATGCGAACAGGGTCATGGAATTCCTTCCCGGAAAGCTGCCTTCAAACGAACGAGGTTAAATAGTTGAGATGCCCGTGGCAACAGGTGGTTACCGGACTATGACCTCGACGCGGCGGTTCCTCGGTTCGGCGACCCCGTCGGGGGTTTCCACGAGCGGATCGTTTTCACCGTGGGAACGGGCGTGCAGCCGCTCGGCGTCCACCCCCTGCCCGATCAACTCGTCCCGGACCCGCCGCGTCCTCTGAAGGGCCAGACCCTTGTTGAATGTCTCGGAACTGACCCGGTCCGTATGGCCGATCACGCTGACGTCCGCATGGTCGCGGCGGGCGACTTCCTCGACGATGTCGACCAGCAGGGCCCGGGATTGGTCGGTCAATTCGCTGCTTCCCTGTTCGAAGTAGAGGATGAAGCGCTTCGGGGGGATCGGATGAGCGGCCAGGGTTTCCCGGTACAGTTCGGCGATTTCCCCGGGCGTGAGACGTCGAGGTTGGGAAGGGATGGGATCGTCGGTGCTGACCTGGGTCATTTCACCGGCCCGGGTGAGAATGCTCTCTCCGTGTTCGTTGCCGACGGCGACGGAGCCGACACTGCCGTCGAAATCCCGCAACAACACGACGGTGACCATCCGCAGCGGCGCGGCGATCTTTCCGAGGGCCTGCTCGAAGCGCTTGCGGCAGCTCTGTTCGCGGTCCGCCAGCGCCTGGCGCAGCCAGCAGTCGAAGGCGGCCACCGCCTCGGCGGCGTCGGCGGGGCTTCTGACATCCGCGCCGCGCTCCAGCAGACGGACGGTTTCCATGCGGGATTCGGTGAAGTCGTGCCGCAGCGTCCGCTCCAAGTCCGCGCCATCCAGCTTGTCCGGATACACGGCCTTGCCCCGGGCCGCCTTTCGCGCCCTGGCAAGGAAATAGCCGGCGCCGTCCCGGTCCTCCGCCTGCAGGCGCTCGTCCGTCAGGTCCATGTAGCGGGCATGCAGGGTGGAATGAAACAGGCCGCCCTTGACCCGCATGTTGCGGACCCCATCCACATCCAGGCCCTCTTCGCAGGCCGAAAGGGGCAGCACCGTCAACAGGGCGAGGGCGGCCCATATCAGGCCGGTCCGGATCACTGCCCCTCGACCGCTACGATGAACCGCGTTCCCCTGATGCCGATGGTCGCCAACGGCGTCGAAACCTTGACCGCCTGCGGCCGCATCCTGCCGATGCCCCCCGTGGTGTAGGCCATTACCCCGGCGGCGATGCGGGTGGCGAAGGCCAGCTCTCCGGCGGCCGGGTCATAGACGAATTCGTCGATGACGATCTCGCCGCCGGAACCCAGGGACAGCATGGTTTCGTCGCGGAAAGTGATGCCGACGCTGCCCATGCCGGACGTGCGGATGACGTCGTCCCGATAGATATGCGCCCCCGCCACGAGCCGGTCAACGGCGCCGTCACGGACGACCTCGACCCGCCCGTTGACGATCTTGGCAACGCCGATTCCCTCCCGGTCCGCCGAAACCGGGGCCGTGGCGAGTAATAAGAACGTTAGTGTGATCCCGATCAGCCGGATCATGGCGAAACACCTCAGCAATCACCCCTCGTTGCAATTGACCGAATGTTTCCCTGCTTGCCGACGCCGGGATATCTTCCCGCATCCCGGCGGGCGTTTTATGTTATCGTGCATTATAGCAGAACGGCGGCCATTTTCCGACTGAAATCGACATCACTGAAATCGACATCCCGTGCCGGCCCCTCAGCCGGTTCGCAGCAAACGCCGCAGGGATTCCGCATCGACGGGGCCGGTTTGTGAGATGCAGACGATATCTCCCGGCTGCCGCGCGCCGCAGGGGGCCTCGTCCACGGACCAGCGGCGGCCGACGGTCTGAACGCACCAGAGGCGGCCGTCACCGGCTTCGACGAAGCCTTTCGAACGGACCAGCCCGGCCTCCTCCGAGGCCAGCCGCCGGGCCAGGTCCTCCGGCTCCATGGATTCGTCCAGATGGACGACGGCGACTCCGTGCTCCGTGTGGTGATGAGCCGCGTCCGCCCGCGGGCGTTCGGCCAGGGTCCTGTCCAGCCTGCCGCCGATGAGGACCCCCAGGGGCACTTGCGCCCGGACCGTTTCGAGGATGCCCCGCCCGGGCGCCCTTTCCGCCAGCCAGCGCCGGGTTTCCACCAGCTCCGCAGCTTCCACCAGATCGGTCTTGTTGAGGACGATGACATCCGCCGCCGCCAGTTGCCGTTCGATGGTGTCGGCCAGATAGGGATCGCGGCCATGGGCGCGGACGGTTTCCGCATCGACGAGGACGGCGATCCCCTCGACGTCATAGCGGGCGATCAGGCCGACCGACTGGGCGATGGCCTCGGGCAGGGCGACGCCGCTGGCCTCGATCAGCAGATGATCCGGCGCCGGGTCCTGTTCCGCCAGCTCCATCAAGCTGGCCATCAGGTCGCTGCCGTAGGAACAGCAGACGCAGCCGCCGGCGATGTTGATGACGTCGTCGTCCTGGCTTTCGATCAGGTCCGGGTCGATGGCCAGATCGCCGAACTCGTTGACAAGAATCGCCAGCCGCAGGCCGTCGGCCTGGCGCAGCAGGTGATTGACCAGGGTCGTCTTTCCCGCCCCCAGATAACCGCCGATGATGGTCACCGGCAGCGGAGGCCGCGCGGGCGGCGGGGTCATGGTTCAGATATCGGCGGCGGGGAACAGCTTACCCCCCGTCACCACGCCCCAGATGCCGATGTCCTTGAGGCCGTCCTCGCCGACCTCGTAGGGGTCTTCCTCGAGGACCGCGAAGTCGGCCCGCTTGCCGCATTCGATGGAGCCGACCTCGCCGTCCATCTTCAGCGTATAGGCGGCGCCCAGGGTGATGGTCCTGAGCGCGTCGTCCAGGCCGATGCGCTCTTCCTCTCCCAGCACCCGTCCGCTCGGCGTCTTCCGGTTGATGGCGCACCAGGCGGTGAACAGCGGTCCCAGGGGGGTGACCGGGGCGTCGGAATGAATGGCCAGGGGCACCCCTTCGCGGAGCGCCGTGGCGCAGGCGTTCATGCGGCGGGCGCGCTCGGGCCCGACGGTGGTGGCGTAATGCTGGTCACCCCAATAGTAATGATGGTTGGGGAACAGGTTGACGCACAGGCCCAGTTCCTTCATGCGGCGGAATTGCGCCCGGTCCGCCAACTGGCAATGCTGCATGGTGAAGCGGTGGTCGCGGCGAGGGAACCTGGCGAGGGAGCGCTCCAGGGTCTCGATGACCAGTTGAGTCGCCTCGTCGCCGTTGTTGTGGGTGTGGATCTGCACCCCGTTTTCAAGCGCCAGATCGTAGATTTCCTGCAGATGCTCCGGGGAAACGTACCACAGGCCGTTGGGCTTGCCGTTGTAGTAGCCGGGCCAGCGCAGGCGGGCGGAGAACCCCTGCACGGAGCCGTCGGAAATCACCTTGATGATGCCGAGGCGCAACCGTTCGGTGGTCTTTTCCCTCAGTTCCAGGGCGTGATCCACGGCCTCGCGGGGGGTGACGCCGCGAAACACTCGAAGGGCGACGATGCGGGTCGGGTAATCCTCCTCGCCGGTGACCCGGAGCATCATCTCCACCGCTTCCGCCGGCAGGACGTTGGCCAGATCCGTCGCCGTGGTCACCCCCTGGCGCACGCACAGGCGGGCGAACTGGCGCACGCCATTTTCCTCGCAGACAAGGAAATTCCGGTCCAGCCCCACATGCAGACCGGCCAGCATGATGGCGTCCGGGCCGCGCAGTTCCCCGGTGGGGAAACCGTCCTCGCCCAGGGGGATGCCGGGATGGTCGATCCCTTCACGCATCAGCCCGGCCAACTCCAGGGCCCGGGTGTTGACGTTCATGATATGACAACTGGCGTGCAGGACGCCGACGGGACGCTCACTGGAAGCCCGGTCCAGATCGCCGCGCGCGCAGCGCCGCTCGCCGTAATAGATGGGGTCCATGCCCCAGCCGGTGACCGGCTCCGTTCCAGTGGGCATTTGCCCGGCCGTTTCCGCCAGCCGGTCGACGATGGCGTCGAGAGACTGCAGGCCGCTCCAGATTTCACCGTCCGGGTCCATGCGGTCGAAATAGCCGCAATAGGTATAACGCCAGAAGGTTCCTTCCATGGTGTGGCTGTGGCCTTCGACGAACCCGGGCATCAGCACCTTGTCGGCGAAGGTCTCGTCCAGGTCGTAATCGCCCCAGCCTTGCAGCTCCTCCAGGCTTCCCGCCCCGAGGATGCGGCCCTCGCGGACCGCCACATGGGAGGCCTCCGGATTGGCCGGGTTCATGGTCAGGATGCGCCGGGCGCTGTAAACGGTGATCTTGGAACTCATGGCTAACTCCGCAACTCATTGCCAATAACGGTTTTCGGGGTATCCCTGTCGAGGGGGTAGATGGGACGCTGAACGTTCCTGAAGGGAAACTGATCGTAATCGGAACTGCAAACCCCCGGCCCGGCGACGAGAACGATTTCCTTGGCGATGGGCTCGAACCCGGCGCGGAAATGCTGGCGGGACTTGATCAAGACGAATTTCTTTTGGCTCGGGTCGATGCCGGCATGGGTGAAGCAACCGGTGTCGAAGGGCTCGAAGGGCAGGGACGAGACGACCACCTCGACGCCGCCTGTATCCAGCACCGCCGTCGGCCCCAGGTTCATGGTCACCCCGGTGAACATGGGACCGGTGACGGTGAAACGCCCGTCGGTGATCTTTTTCACCGTGCCGCTCAGGCTCAGCGGGCGGCCCTTCAGGTTGAGGGACGGCATGTCCCATTTGCCGCCCACGTCCAGGGTGATCGGCGCACCCTCTCCGGCGGCGATCATTTGCCGCACCGCCTCCGGGTCCCAGAACGGGCCGGCGCAAACATCCCGCAGGCCCTGCGCCATGACCTCTTCTAGCACGTCCATGACGTCCGTCATGCCGCCGGCGCCGCAGTTGTCGCCGTGATCGGCCATGACGATGGGCGCGCCCTGCATTTTCGCGGCGCGGGCGACGGACCGCTCCAGGGGTTCGATTTCGAAGACAAAGTCTTCCCGACGCTCCCAGGCCATGTCCAACAGTTCATCACGCAGGGCCTGGGCCGAGCCGCCGTCGCCGTCGCCGACCACGACGACGCCGAGCCCGACATGGGGGATGTCGGCCAGGGGGAAGCCGCCGAAGACGGAGGCGTTGAGGACCTCGCCGTCGGCCTCCGCCTGAATGGCCCGGTCCATGATCGCCTTCATGGGCTGCCCGGACGGGGTCTGCTTCAGCATGTGGGTCATCATCGGCGCCACGCCCCAGGAGATCACCGGGGAAACCTCGCCGGCCATGGCCCGCAGCAGGGTGCGCCCGGCCCGCTGGCCGGTTTCGTAGGTGTCCACGTGGGGATAGGTGCGGTAGCCGGTCACCACGGTGGCGTTTTCCATCAGGGCGGCGGACATGTTGGTATGGAAGTCCAGGGCGACGGCGATGGGCAGGTCCGGGGCGATGGCGCGGATGCGGCGCAGCAGTTCGCCTTCCGCGTCGTCGAAGTCGTCACTGACCATGGCCCCGTGCAGGTCGAGGAACACCCCGTCGCAGCCCTTTTCCACCTCGCCGGTGATCCGCCCGGCCATTTCCTCGTAGGCGGCGGAGGTGACCTTGCCCTGGGGCCAGGCGTTGCCGGCGCAGGGGACGGCGATTTCCGCGCCGCCGTCCTTGATCAGATCGTAATAGCCGGCGAACGGGCAGCCGGTTCCGGCCAGGGCCTCGACGGCCGCGTCGCCGTCAAGCAGGCCGCCGCTGTTGCTGCCGCGGGCGAAATGTTCCAGTTCCGTCGGGATCGGCGAGAACGTGTTCGTCTCGTGCCTCATCATGGCGAGGACAAAGCGCTTGGTCATTGTCGGAAGATCCTAGAGTTTCTCGTGGGGCGGCACGCCGTTTTCATCGATCAGATGGCAGGCGGCACCATGGCCGTCCCCATAGGCCTTGAAGGGGGGCTTTTCGGCATGGCATTTCGCCTCGGCGAAGGGGCAGCGTCCGGCGAATCGGCAACCGGGCGGCAGGTCGATGGGGGACGGCGGGTCGCCCTGCAGATGAATGCGGCGGCCCTCGTTCCGCTGTTTCGTATCCGCCGACGGGACGGCGGAAATCAGGGCCCAGGTGTAGGGATGCAGGGGCCGCTTGAACAGCGACACCCGGTCGCCCTGTTCGACGAACTGGCCCAGATACATGACGGCGATTTCGTCGCAGATGTACTGCACCACTCCCAGGTCGTGGGAAATGAACAGGTAGGTCAGGCCGAATTCATCCTGCAACTGCCTGAGGAGGTTGAGGATTTGCGCCTGGATGGCCACGTCCAAAGCCGAAACCGGCTCGTCGCAGACGACCAGTTCCGGGCGGCTGGCCAGGGCCCGGGCGACGCCGATGCGCTGGCGCTGTCCGCCGGAGAACTGGTGCGGGAACAAGGCCCGCTGTTCCGGCCGCAGGCCGACCTTGGCGAACAGTTCGCCGACTGCATCGTCGCGGGTCGCCGGGTCGCCGATGTTCATCAGGTCCATGGGCTCGCGGACGATGGCCCCGGCTCGGACACGGGGGTTGAGGGAGGAATAGGGGTCCTGGAAGATGATCTGGAAGCGGCTGCGCAGGGCGCGAAGCTCCTCGCCCTCGCTGGACGATAGCTCCTCGCCGCCCAGGGTCACCAGACCTTCGGTGACCGGCGCCAGGCGCATCACCGCCATGGCCGCCGTGGTCTTGCCGGAACCGGACTCTCCGACGATGCCGAAGGTGGTTCCCCGCTCCACCTGGAAGCTCACGCCATCGACGGCGTGGACGATGGAGCGTTCCTTGGAGAAGGCCTTTTTCGGCAGGGGGAAATGGACCTTTAGGCCCTCCACCTTCAACAGAGGCTGGTCGGTCATGACGCCGCTCCTTCATCCATGAGCCAACAGACGGCGGAATGTTCCTGGCCGACGGCGACGGACTCCGGCTTGCCGCTCAAGCAACGATCCATGGCTTGGCCGCAACGGGGCGCGAAGGCGCAACCCTTGCCAAGGTCGGTCAGCGCCGGGACGACGCCGGGAATTTCCACCAACGGCGGGCGTTCCAAGGGCGGCTCCTTTTCCATGTGAGGGACGCAAGAGATCAGCCCCCGGGTATAAGGGTGACGGGGGTCGTCCAGGATGCTCTCGACGCTGCCGGTTTCGATAATCCGCCCGGCGTACATCACCGCCACCCGGTCGGCCATCTCGGCGATCGCCCCCATGTCATGGGTGATCAGGATGATCGCCGTGCCGGTCTGTTCCCTGAGGTCGGCCAGCAGGTCGAACATCTGCGCCTGCACGGTGACGTCCAGCGCCGTGGTCGGCTCGTCGGCGATCAGCACCTCGGGCTTGCAGGCCAAGGCCATGGCGATCATCACCCGCTGGCGCATGCCGCCGGAAAGCTGGTGCGGGTATTCCCGGACCCGGCGTTCGGGGGCCGGAATATGAACCGCCTTGAGCATTTCCGTCGCCCGGTCCCAGGCATCCTTCTTCGACAATTTTTCGTGCACCATCACCGTCTCGGCGATCTGGTCGCCGACGCTGAACACCGGGTTGAGGGAGGTCATCGGCTCCTGAAAGATCATGGAGATGTCGTTGCCGCGAACCTGACGCATGCGCGCCTCGCTGGCCTGCAGCAGGTCTTCGTCCTTGTAGCGGATACTGCCACCGGCGATTTTGCCGGGCGGCGTCGGTACCAGCCCCATGATCGACAGGGCCGTGATCGACTTGCCGCAGCCGGATTCGCCGACGATGCCGAGCGCCTCGCCCGGGGCCAGGGATATGTTGATGCCGTCGAGCACCTGGGCGATGCCGTGGCGGGTCTTGAATTCGACCTTCAGGTCCTTGATGTCGATCAGCTTTTCGGCGCCGGACTGTGCCATGATCAGCGCTCCCGCAGTTTCGGGTTGAAGGCGTCGTTCAGCCCGTCGCCGATCAGGTTGATGGCCAGCACGGTGAGGAAGATGGCGGTGCCGGGAATCATCACCGTCCAGGGCGCGTCGAGCAGGGCGTCCCGGTTGTCGCCGATGATCTTGCCCCAGCTCATGACGTTGGGGTCGCTGAGGCCGAGGAAGCTCAGGGCGGCTTCGAACAGGATCGCCGCGCCGACGGTCAGCGCGGCGGTGACGATCAGCGGCGGCAGGGCGTTGGGCAGGATCACCCGCCAGATGATCCGCCTGTCCCGGGAACCGATGGAGCGGGCCGCCTTGACGTATTCCAGCTCGCGGATTTTCATGAATTCCGCCCGCGCCAGGCGGGCGACGCCGGTCCAGCTAACGACGCCGATGGCGATGATCACGGTTTCCAGGGACGGCGAAAACAGCGCCACCAGGACCATGGACAGCAGCAGCGGCGGCAGAACCTGGAAGAATTCGGTGATCCGCATCAGCACCTCGTCGACCCAGCCCCGGTAATAGCCGGCGAGGGAGCCGATGGTCAGCCCGAGGACCAGGGTGATCGTCGCCGCCGCCGCGCCGACCAGCAGGCTGGACTGGGCGCCATAAAGGACGGAGACGGCCATGGAACGGCCCAGGTTGTCGGTGCCGAATACGAAACCTTCCTCGCCGGGCGGGGTAAAGGGCATCCAGACGATATCAAAGGGATCGGCGTTCAGGATCATCGGCGCGAAGACCGCCACCAGGACGATGGCCATGAAGATGATGAACCCGGCTACGGCCGAGGCGTTGCGCACGTACATGCGCAGGAACTCGGTGAACGGGTGTTCGATGCGAAGCGGTGTCTCGTCGAGACGTTCAGGAGACGTTGGCGTGTTCATGGGGTTATCCTCCGGCGCTTCTTTAAGTGTTTCTCGCCGAACGGATTCGCGGGTCGATCAAACGATAGGCCAAATCCGTCAGGAGGTTGAAGATGATGACGACGAAGGCGGACAGGAACAGAATGCCCATGATCGCCGGGGTGTCCGCCCTGAGAATGGATTCCAGGGCCAGGGTGCCCAGGCCGGGCCAACTGAACACGGTCTCGATGACCACCGCGCCGGAAAAGATATGCGAGAACTGCAACCCGGCGATGGTGATCACCGGGATCACGGCGTTGCGCAGGCCGTGCTTGTATATGACCATTCTGCGTCCCAGGCCCTTGGCCCGGGCGGTGCGGATGTAGTCGGAGCCGAGAATGTCCATCATGCTGGCCCGGGCCAGGCGGCTGTACTGGGCGATGTAGATGGAGGCCAGGGAAATCGCCGGCAGGAACAGATGGTAGAAGACGTCCCCATACCAGGCGAGCGTCCCTTCCTCGATGGTCGGCTCGACCATGCCGGTAAGGGGAAAGATGCCGATCATGGAAACGAACAGGACGATCAGCATGAAGGCGGTCCAGAACACCGGCGCGGAAAAACCGACCAGGGCCAGGATGGTGATGAAATGACTAAACAGGCCGTTCGGGTCCTGCGCCGCGATGACGCCGAACAGGGTGCCGATAAAGATGGCCAGTAATAGAGATGTGGTGACGAGAAGGAGGGTCGGTCCCAGCCGTTCCAGAATCAGGTCGGTGACCGGCATGTTGAAATAGTAGGACGTGCCCAGGTCGCCGGAAAAGACGTTGGCGACGTAACTGCCCAACTGGACGATGAAGGGCCGGTCCAGGCCGTAGCTTTTGCGGATTTCCTCCATCATTTCCGGAGACCCGCCGCCGGCTTCCCCGGCGATGGTTTCGGCGATGTCGCCGGGGACGAAGGACAACAGCAGATAATTGAAGATGACGACGGCAAGCAGCAGCAAACCGGCGTAACCAAGACGCTGAGCCAAAATCGCGATCATGTTCATTGCCCGTTATCCCTTTTCAGGTTGAAAGGGGGCGCCCGGTTTGATGGGAAACCGGGCGCCCTTTCAAATCCGCCGAGAGCCTACTGCTTGATGTAGACCTCGTCCCAGGGCTGTTGGGTGCCCCAGATGGAGTTGACCGGCGGATTGCCGACCCGATCCTTGTTCCACACCGTGTGGTACGGCGAGGTCACCAGGTAGGCGATGGGCGCGTCATCGACGACGATTTTCTGAATCTCGTGATACAGCGCCTGACGCTTCTTCAGGTCGTTCTCGCTGCCCGCCTTGGCCATCAACTCGTCCAGGGCCGGGTTCTTGTACTGCTGGGTGTTATGCCAGGGCACGCCCTTCTTGATGTTGGTGGACAGGTAGGTGCGGTGGACGCCGATGACCGGGTCGCCCCAGTTGAACACGGAGTCGATGGTCATGTCGAAATCGTGCCCGGCGATCTTCTTGATCCAGGCGCGGATATCCGGGGTAACGCTGATGGTCACCTTGATGCCCACTTTCTTCAGGGCCGACTTGATGTATTCGGCGGACCGCTTGAAGGTGCCGACGTTGAGGATCACGTCCATGGTCGTCTCGAAGCGCACGCCGTCCCCGTCCGGCTTGTAACCGGCCTCGTCGAGCAGGGCCTTGGCCTTTTCGATGTCGTGGTCGTAGGGGTTGACGCCCTTCGGCGCGAACACGCTGCCGGGATGGATCGGACCCAGGGACCGGGTGCCGAAACCGCCCATGATCGCCTTCAGGATAAATTCCTTGTTGATGGCGTAAGCGATGGCCTGGCGAACCCGCTTGTCGTCGAAGGGCTTGCGGGTCATGTTGAAGGCCAGCCACTGCAGGGCGCCGACGGCTTCATAACTCTTGTCGGTCATGTCCAGGTTGGCGGCCTTCTTGTAGCTCTGCAATTCCTGGGGATCGCTGGCCCAGGCGGTCAGGTCGGCCTTGCCGGTTTCCATGGCCAGTACCCGCGCCACCTGTTCTTTCATGCGCTTGTAGACGATGCGGTCCAGGTAGGGCCGGCCGGGAATGAAATAATCGTCGTTGCGGTTGAAGACGATGGTCTCGCCGGCCTTGAAATCGCCCAGTTTGAACGGGCCACAGCCGACGGCGCCGGCGCCGTTTTGCGGATGCTTGCGGATTTCAACCCCTTCCTGGCCGTAGATGTGCTTGGGGATGACGGTGCCGAGCTGCGAGGACATGGCCAGCAGGATCGCCGGATGGGGCTTGCTCAGGCGGACGACGGCGGTGTGCGCGTCCGGGGTGTCGACGCCTTCGACGACGCCGAACATGGTCTTGAACGGATGGTTGGCCTTCGAGGTGTTGATGGAGAAGGCCACGTCTTCGGAAGTCACCGGCTTGCCGTCGTGGAAGCGGGCGTTCTTGTTCAGGTTCAGGGTCACCGACAGGCCGTCGTCGGCAACCTTCCAGCTATCGGCCAGATAGGGCTGCGGGTTCCACTGGTTGTCGAAACGCAGCAGGGCGCAGTGAATCTGCACCGCCGGGATGCCCGTCGGCGTGCCCGAGGCGATGTTGGAGTTGAAATGGCCGCCGATCAGGCGGTTGACGAAGGTCAGGGTGCCGCCCTGCTTCGGTTCCGAGGCCAGGACCCCGGTCGCCATGGACGCGCCAAGCGCCGCTCCGGCAAGTGTGTAAGACCAGTTTTTTCATCTGAGTGCTTCCTCCCTATGGTTGATTGGTCATGTGATCGCTGTTTCAGATTTCGGTTACGCCGCACCATTCCGCCATGAACAGGGCGATAGTCTGAGTGACGCGGCGGACGCTTTCAAGCTCGACGCCTTCGTCGAAGCCGTGAATGTTTTTCGCTTTCGGCCCGTAGACCAGCCCCGGCGTGTTGTCGTAGAGGCCGAAAAACCGGGCGTCGGTGGTGCCGGTCATGGTGCGTTCGTCGAGGGCGCCGCCGTGGGTCTTGCGGTGGCAGGCCTCCAGCACCGCGCGGGGCTCTTCGTCGTCGCGCAGGGTGTATCCCTCGGCCATGAACCCATGGTAGTCGATCTCGGGCGGCATGTCCTTCATGAAGGGGTCCCGTTCGGCGAAGGCCTGGATGCAGGCCTCCAACTCGTCGCGGCGGGCGAGAATATCGTCGTCGGCATAAATCGCCGCGCGCAGGTCGAAGGTGCAGACCGCCGGAACGGAAGCCGGGTATTCGCCGCCGATGATCTTGCCGAAATTGAAATTGATTGGGTGCGGCAGGTGGCCGAAATGGGGATGATCGTCCTTCTCCCCGTTCCACTGTTCCTCAAGCTCCTCCAGGGCGCCGATCAAACGCATGGCCGCCTTGATGGCGTTGTTGCCCTTTTCCGCATAAGCCGCATGGGCTGGCAGGCCGCGCACCGTGACCCGCATCCAGATGGTGCCGGTCTGCGCCCGCAACAGGCAGCCGCCGGACGGCTCGGGGATGATCGCGGCATCGGCGTGATAGCCCCTTTGCAGGCAGGCGAGCGCTCCGTTGCCGGTGCATTCCTCTTCCACCACGGACTGAATGAACACATCCGATGCGGGACGGAAGCCCGCGTCGGCCAGGCCCTTGTAGGCGAACAGGCAGGCGACCAGGCCCGCCTTCATGTCCCCCGCGCCACGGCCGTGCAGCCACCCGCCTTCCTGCCAGGGATCGAAAGGCGGGTGGCTCCACATGCCGTGATCCCCTTCGGGAACGACGTCGATATGGCCGTTGAGAATCAGGCGCTTGCCTTGCGGAGAGGCGGCGCGGTGGGCGCCGACCACGTTGAAGGCGTTATCGTAGGAAACGGACACCGGCGAGAAGCCGCGAAGATGGCGGATCTGGTCGATCTCGATCTTCCAGCGGTCCACGTCGAGACCCTCGGCGGCGAAGGCCCGGGCCATGAAGTCCTGCGCCGTGTGCTCCTGCTCACGCAGGGACGGATACCGGACGAGTTCGGCCGTGAAATCAACCTGCCTGTCGAAATTGGCGTCGACGGCGGCAAGAATTTTCTCTGTCAGTCCTTGGTCCACAATCCCCCCCGGGCGTTTCTTCGTGTTCCTCGGCCCAGCCCATGTTTATGCAATAATTATCTAATATGAGCACGACCGACCGCACGCGCATGGCATGCGAACTCCCAAGCTATTTGCTTTTTTGCTGTTTCACCAATGAAAAGATCGCAAAATGATATGCAATAACCGCATAATATGACGGTGCCGGCGGCGCGGTTCCGCTCAGGGGATGGCCATCTCCGACAGCATGTCCCAGGCCTTTTCCAGCATGTTGCGGCCCGGCCCGAGGCTGCGGAAGACGCGAATTTCGTTGGACTGGCGCCATTTCTCGTCCCCCGCCTCGACCAGCCGTCCCCGGCGCAGGTCCTCCTCCACCACGGTTTTCTGCAGCCAGGCCACCCCCCGGCCCTGGAGCACCAGTTCCCGGTTCACCTCGGCCATGGTCGATTCGTAGCGGGTTTCCAGATGCGCCTGCATGCCCTGGTTCATGATGTGGGACTGGCGCAGCCAGCCGACGGGGGCGTCGGGGGAAAAGGTCACATAGGGCAGGGGCGCCTCCTGGGTCCCCGGCAGGGGGTAGAGGGGGGCGCCGTCGCCGTCGGGAATGCAGACGGGAATCGAGATTTCCTCGCCGATTTTCAGGGACGGGAAGCGCTGGCGGTCGATGGCCTCCGGCAACAGCGGATGATAGTAGCAGACCAGGAAATCGATCTGCCCGGCGGACATATCCTCGATACCCTTGGCGAAATTGCAGGTCAGCAGGTGATACCCGCCCAGATCCAGCTCCGTTTCCATTCGCGTCAACAGGGGCGGCAGGAAATAGCGGGCGATGACGTACTGGGCGGCGAAACGCAGGGGCGCGGCCTTCTGCAATCCACGGGCACGGGTCGCCGCCCGGGCACGGTAGATGGTGCGGACGATATCGACAGCGTCCTTCTGGAACTGCTCGCCGGCCCGGCTCAGTTCCACGGGATGGGAACTGCGGTCAATCAGGGGCACGCCGAGCCAGTCCTCCAGGGTCTGGATGCGGCGGCTCAGGGTCGATTGCGACGTGTTGCGCTCTTCCGCAGCCTTCGAAAAACTGTGGGTGCTGGCCAGACAAAGAAAATCTTCAAGCCATTTCAATTCCATGCCTGAAAGGTAAGGGCTCCCCGGCCCGGGAATCAAGCATGGATAATTGACACCCGACAGGAAATGCTTCTAAGGATGCCTCCTTCACGACGTCTTTGCGAAGGAACCAACCATGCCTCACTCTACTTACCTTCCCGAGAAAATGGGAACCGCCACCGTGTCGCCCGAGGGCGCCTTCGAGGCCGGGTCTTTTCAGGAATTCACCGTTACCTACACGGCGGGCTATTTCGGTATCGACGATACGGGATCGCTGAAAATCGTCCACCGCTTCGCTTCCGACATGGGCCGGCCCCAGTTCGACGATCCGGCGGCGGCCAACTACACCACCGTCGAGGCCTCCAACGGCGCCGTCCTGCATGTGGAATACGACATGAAGCGGAACATCCGCCCCTGGGACAAGACCTTATATATCAAGGTTGTGCGAGGCTTCCTCAAGGAAGGAGACCAAATCGTCGTCCGCTTCGGCGACCGCCGACAGGGAAGTCCGGGCATTCGCCTGCAGACCTTCTGCGAGCACACCTACGAATTCCGCGTCCTCGTCGACGCCATCGCCACCTACAATTACGTGGAACTGCCGGAGCAGCCGGAAATCGCCATCATTCCGGGGCCGCCCGTGCTCTACAAGGGGGTGCTGCCGACGGAACGCGCCGTTGGACAACCATTCCGTCTAAGTCTGAAAGGCGAAGACCGCTGGGGCAACCCGTCGGACCGGTGCGAGGGGGTCTTCACCCTCAGCCCCTCCATGCCCGTCGAGGGACTGCCGGAGACGGTGCGGTTTCGCAAGGGAGCGTTTTCCGCCGTCATTGACGGCCTCACCGTCTCCGCCCCGGGCGATCTGACCATCGACCTGCTGGACGAAAGCGGACAAACGGTCTGCCGCTCCAACCCTCTGCGGATTTCCGCCGACACCCGGCTGCTGCCCTACTGGGGCGACCTGCACGGCCAGTCGGAAGAAACCATCGGCACCAACTCGGCCCGGGACTTCTACGAATTCGCCCGCGACAAGGCCTTCCTCGACACCTGCGTCCATCAGGGCAACGACTTCCAGATCACCAGCCCGTTCTGGGAACACCTGAACGAACTGTCGGCGGAATTCACCGAGGACGACCGTTTCATCGTCTTCCCCGGCTGGGAATGGTCCGGCAACACCGGCCTCGGCGGTGACCGCAACGTCCTGCACATGCAGGAAGGACGCCCCATCCACCGTTCCTCCCACGCCCTGGTCGACGACCTGTCCGACGTGGACAGCGACGCCACCTCGGCCGCCGACCTGTTTGAAGCCCTGAAGGGCGAGGACTGCACGGTTTTCGCCCATATCGGCGGACGATATGCAGACATCAAAATCGCCCACGACGAGCGGCTGGAGAAATCCGTCGAGGTGCATTCCGCCTGGGGAACCTTCGAATGGCTGATCCAGGATGCCTTCGAACAGGGCTACCGGGTCGGCATCGTCTCCAATTCCGACGGTCACAAGGGACGGCCCGGCGCCTCCCATCCCGGGGCCACCAAGTTCGGGTCCTACGGCGGGCTGACCTGTCTGCTGGCCCCGTCGTTCACCCGCGCCGGTTTCATGCAGGCCTTGAAACAGCGCCATCACTACGGCACCACCGGCAGCCGGGTCATCCTCGACACCCGCGCCGTCTTCGACAAACCGGCGACCCTGTTTTCCGACGATCCGAACCTGGGCGACGTGACGTCGGAAAGCGTCGGCGAGGCGATGATGGGGGACATCCTGCAAAGCGGCGACGGAGAGGTTCTGTTCAGGATCGACGTGCACGGCCCGTCACCCATTGAGCGCATCGACATCCGCAACGGCCTGGAGACGGTGGAGGTCTTCCGCCCCTATGGAGAGGCCGATCTGGGACGGCGCATCCGCGTCCTCTGGGAGGGGTCCGAATACCGGGGCCGGGGCCGGGAGACCATCTGGGACGGCCACGCGGAACTGACCGGCAACGGCTTTACCTCCGTCAGCCCCGTCAACCGCTACAATCCGGACAAGCGCTTCGAGCAGACCGGCCCCGGACGGCTGGAATGGTCGGCGCTGACCACCGGCGGCTTCGGCGGCTTCGACGCCGTACTCGAAGACCCCGAGGCGGGGGAACTGAGCCTCGACACGGCCCTGGTGAAGGAACGAATCCCCATCAGGGACATCGGCCGCGACGAGCTGATTTTCGCCAACGGCGGCATCGACCGGCGCATCCGCGTCTTCCGCCTGCCCGACGAAAATCCCCATGTGGCGGCGACATTGGAGCGGCGCATTGCCCTGACCGACACCCGGGACAACGCCCTTTACGTCCGCGTCACCTTCGAGGACGGCCATTTCGCCTGGTCCAGTCCGATCTATATTTTCCGTTAAGTCAGGACCCCTGGAATGCAACCTCTTCAAGGACTGAAGGTCATCGACCTGAGCAAAATCTTCGCCGGCCCCCAGTGCGGACAGTTTCTCGGCGACCTGGGCGCCGACGTGATCAAGGTGGAACCTGTCACCGGCGGCGACGACTCGCGAAGCTGGGCGCCGCAAAAGGACGGCCAGTCGTCCACCTTCCTCGCATTCAACCGCAACAAACGCTCCCTCGCCGTCGACCTGAAATCCGACGAGGGCCGCGCCATCGTCCACGACCTGGTCGAGGGGGCGGACATCGTCCTGCAAAGCTTCAAGGGCGGCACCGCCCGCAAGCTGGGCGTCGATTACGACACCCTGAAGGCCCTCAACGAAAGGCTCGTCTACTGCGAGATTTCCGGCTTCGGCCAGGAGGGCCCCCTGGGCGGGCGGCCCGGTTACGACGTCATGCTGCAGGCCTTCAGCGGCATGATCCACTCCATGGGCGCGGAAGACACCCCCTATTCCCGGGTCAGTTTCTCGCCGGTGGACATGGGCACCGGGCTGATCGCCGTCATCGGCGTCCTCGCCGCCCTGCAGGAACGCCACCGCACGGGCAAGGGCAGCCACGTGGAGCTGTCCCTACTCGACACCTCCCTGTCCCTGCTCGGGTATCTGGCCCAGAACTACTGGTTCACCGGCGAGCCGCCGCGCCGCTTGGGAACCGTCCACCCCTCCCTCGCCCCCTATCAGGCCTTTGACGCCGCCGACGGCGCCTTGATGGTCGGGGCCGGAAACGACGCCCAGTGGCGTCGGCTGTGCGGCCTGCTGGGCCTGGACCACCTGGCCGACGACCCCCGCTTCGCCAGCAACACCGCCCGCGTCGACAACTGCACGGAAACCGCCGGGCTGGTGCAGGAGAAGCTCATCGCCAAGCCGGTCGCCCACTGGCTCGAGCGCTTCGCCGAGGCGGGTATTCCGTCCGCGCCCATCCAGGGCCTGGATGCGGCCCTCGACCATCCCCAGGTGGCGGCGAGGGGACTCGTCACCCGCAGCCAACATCCGGTGTTGGGGGAGCTGAAGCAGATCGGCATGCCGATTCGTTTTAATCACCAGGAACGGGCCGCCCCGGCAGCCCCACCCCTGCTCGGCCAGCATTCGGCGGAGGTTCTCCGCCAGGCCGGATATCCGCCGGAAACCGTCGATGACCTGATCGCCCGCGGCATTGTCTCCGACAACCCCACGGAAGAGAGTCCCTCATGACGGAAAGCCCCCTGATCACCTACCGCGTCGACCGCCACATCGCCGAAATCGTCCTCGAACGGCCGCCGGTGAACGCCTTCAGCATCGACTTCCTCGATCAGATATTGAACGCCCTCAGCCGCGCCGCCGCCGATGACGAAGCCCGGGCGGTGGTCCTGAAAAGCGCCCTGCCGGACATCTTCTGCGCCGGGCTCGACCTGCAGATTCTCCTCGGCAAGCCGATCCTCGAGGTCCGCGCCTTTCTTGAAAAGCTCTACACCGGGCTGTGGGACATCCAGTACGCCATGGGCAAGCCGACCATCGCCGCCGTCAACGGCGCCGCCCGGGGCGGCGGCATGACCCTGGCCATTTCCTGCGACGTCATCATCGCCTCGGACAAGGCCAGCTTCGGCTATCCGGAAATCGACCTCGGGGTCCTGCCGGCGATTCACTTCACCCACCTGCCGCGCATTGTCGGCCGCTACCGGGCCTTTGACCTGTTGTTTACCGGGCGCTCCTTTTCCGCCACGGAAGCCGCCTCCCTGGGGCTGGTCAGCCGGGTGGTGGCCGACGCCGACCTGAACGGCGAAGCCCTCGCCCTGGCGGAAACCTTCGCCGGCAAGTCGCCCACCGCCATGACCATCGGCCGCGCCGCCTTCATGCGCGCCAACGACCTGGACTACCGGCGCGGCGTCGCCAACGCGGTCGAGGACTTCTGCGGCGTCGCCGTCACCCCCGACGCCCAGGAAGGCCTGAAAGCCTTCCTGGAAAAACGCCCGCCGGAGTGGAACTGATTTCGGGGACGCTTTACTTAACGACTTGAGTGGACGCGTCGGGGAGTGACAATGCTAAGAACCGTTTTCTTCCTTATCGGCCTCTTTCTTCCCGGGCAGGTCATGCTCCCCCATGCGGCGGCGTCCGGCGAGGAGATCAAGCGTGTCAAACGGTACGACGACGCCCAGGACCGGCTTCCGAAAGCGATCAGGGAAAACAAGCACGGGGTTCGCCTGTATTTGCCCCAATTGCCCAACGAAGCGAACTTCGAGGTCATCACCCCCCGCAAGGTCGGCGTCGCCGTCTTCTGGCGCGTTCCCGAGGGGGCGAAGGCGGCGGTCGTCCTCCTGCCGGGCGGTTCCGGCGTCCTGTCCCTGGCCGAGGATGGGAAGCTCGGCCCAAGTTTCAACATCTTCAGCAGAAGCCGGGACTACTTTCATCAAAATGGCATCGCCACCTTCCTTGTTGACGCCTCATCCGACCGGTTGGACAAGAAGGGCTGGACCCAGTCGCATCGGAAATACGGCAAGCACGCCGGCGATTTGGCCGCCGTTCTTCAGTCCGTCAAGGCGAAATTCGACGGGCCGGTTTTTGTCGCCGGCCATTCCAACGGCTCCATTTCCGCCGTCAACGCTTCCGTCAATGACGCCGCCGGCACTATCGCGGGGCTGATCCTCAGCGCCTCCGTCACGCAAAAAGGCAGGGGGCACGTCTCCTCCTTCGACATAGACAAGACGACGGTCCCCGTCCTCGCCATCCATCATGCGAACGACAAGTGCAGATACTCGCCCCCCGGCAAAGCCGCCAAACTGAAATCCACATTGAAGGCGGAGCAATTCGACTACATCGCCATCGAGGGCGGCGTCGAAAGAATAGGGGGGGAATGCAGCCCCTTTTCGGCCCATTCCTTTTTCGGGGCTGAAAGGAAATACGCCGACGTCATTTCGGAATGGATATTAAAACAAGTTCGGAGGCCACTCTAAGCCGAGCGCAGTATGTCGTCTCATGAAGTTGTAGAACGCTTCCCATTCAGCAAGTTTATTGGCGAGGTCGACGTCGCCTAAAATAACACCTGCCGTCTTGGCGGAACAGGTATGTCAAGCCAGCCATAATCTGGTCACGCTGGATTTATGGTAAATCCGGCAAGGATGGAATATTGATATAAATCAGCCACTTGCTCGTTCCGATTTGTTGGAACAAACAAGTGGCTTGATATATCTTGAATGATGGCTGGGGCGGCAGGGATCGAACCTGCGAATGCCGATACCAAAAACCGGTGCCTTACCACTTGGCCACGCCCCATCAGGGTATCGTCGGGGCCGACCATATGACGAAACGGCATTCTTCGCAAGGCCCCGCGTGAACTCATCCCAGGCGGTTGATATCGCTCTCCAGGGAGCCCGCCGCCACCCACCATCCGGGATGCGCCCGGCCGAGTTCGAGGGCCGCCTCCGCCGCCTCTCCGGGATCGGCGAACAGGGCGAAACAGGTCGCGCCGCTGCCGCTCATGCGGCTCAGCAGCGCCCCCTCGCAGGCCTCGAGGGCGTCCAGCACCCGGGCCGTCTCCGGCGACAGGGAAAGGGCGGCGTCGGTCAGGTCGTTGCCCCGGGACGCCAGCAGGGCCGCCAGTTCGCCCGCGTCCGCCGCCCCGTAATCGAACCGCCCCGGGGACGAAAACCCCTCCCCCAACGCCGCCCGGGCCCGGAACACCTGGGGCGTCGACAGGGGCCGCAGGGGATTGACCAGGAGCATGGAGCACGGCGGCAGGGCCGGAACCGGATCGAGGGCCTCGCCGACGCCGCCGACGAAGGCCGCCCGGCCATGCAGGCAAACCGGTACGTCGGCCCCGAGGGACAGGGCCAGGGCCCGCAGGGCCCGTTCCCCGGGCCGCACATCCCACAATCGCATCAGGGCTTTCAGGGCGGCGGCCGCGTCCGCAGAACCACCGCCGATGCCCGCCGCCACGGGCAGGCGCTTGGTCAGGGAGAGGCGGGCTCCTTGCGCCGCGCCGGTCAAGTCCGCCAGTCCCCGGGCCGCCCGCAGGACCAGATTGTCGTCCTCGCCATCGAGGGCGGCGGCGAACGGGCCGTCCACCTGCAGGCTCAGGCCGTCGGCGGGCTCGGCGCGGATGGTGTCGTGAACACCGGCGAAGGCGACCAGGCTGTCGAGAAGATGAAAGCCGTCGTCCCGCCGCCCGGTGACGTGCAGATACAGATTGACCTTGGCCGGGGCGGCGACGGTGACGGACTGCTCCGGGCCAGACAAATCAGTCGCCTTTCTCCGGCAGGGGCGGCAGGCCGTCAGCCAGCTTGCGCCGCACCTCGTCCCGCAAGTCGTCCTCCGGCTCCAGGGTCAGCACTCGTTGCCATTGATAGCGGGCCTCGACCCGCCGTCCGACCCGCCACAAGGCGTCGCCGAGATGGTCGTTGAGGATGGGGTCCTCGGGCCGCAGTTCCACGGCCCGCTCCATTTCCTTCACCGCGATATCGAACTCGCCGAGGCGGAAATGGGCCCAGCCGAGGGAATCGACGATGTAGCCGTCGTTGGGGCGCAGGTCGACGGCGCGGCGGATCATTTCCTTGGCCCGGTCCAGGTGCCGCCCCTGATCGACCCAGGAATAACCCAGGTAATTGAGGACAAAGGGCTGATCCGGTTCGAATTCGAGGGCCTTGAGGAAATCGGCCTCCGCCTTGTCCCACTGGCGGGAGCGTTCGAGGACGATGCCGCGGGCGTAGAGCAGGGTCCAGTGGTGGCGGGTCAGCTCGCCGGAGCGGGCAATGGCCTCGTCGTAGGCGGAGACGGCCTCCTTGAAGCGTTCCCGGGCGCGCAGGATATCGCCGAGGCGAATCAGCGGGTCCGCCCTTTCCGGCCGCTCCTTGGCCATGGCCTTGAGGGTCTTCACCGCCTTGTCCGTCTGTCCCAACTGGTCCTGGTTTTCCGCCACCTGCAGGCGGGCGGCCCAGAACAGGGACGAGGACGGGTTGATGCCGCCATAGACCCTGTTGGCGCTTTCCAACTGATCGTCCCCCTGCAGGATGTTGCCGAGAAGGATTTCCATGACCGGGAAATCGTCGCGCAGATGGAGGCCCAGGCGGGCGAACATCATCGCCGTTTCCCGGGCGTTCTGCTGCGACAGGGTGGTGGCGATGCCGTAGAACCCTTCCGCCGCCCCTTCTTCGGCGCCGCCGATCAGGGGCTCAGGCGGACCTTCCACCTCGAGCCGCCGCAGGGCGTCGCGGATCACCATCGAGCGGGGGTCGGTCTCGGCGAATTCCCGGTAAAGGGCCGCCGCTTTTTCCTTCTCGCCCCGCCGCTCATGCAGGTTCCCCAGCAACTGGACGACGCGCAGGGAGACCCCGCCCTGTTCCTCGATGGCCTGGCGGTAGGTGGCGAGGGCGGCGTCGGAAGAACCGAGCCGGTCTTCCAGGAGCGCCTTGTGGAGGAAATAGAGAGGCCGGGAGCCGTCTTTCTCCAGGGGCGCCAGCTTGCCGAGCACCACGTCCGGGCTTTCCCCCAGCCCGACCGCCGTCCACGCCGCCAGCATGGGCGACATATAGGTGTTGAGGCCGCCCTGGGGCAAGGCGGCGATTTTCGCCGCCGCCGCCTGGAAGCGCCGGTGGCGCAAATCCTCGACGATGACCGCGAGCACGGCGATGGGGGCCTTCGGGTTCTGCAGCAGAATCTTTTCCGCCAGCGGCGCCGACTCGCCGATGCGGCCTTCGCTGACCAGCATGACGAACATCCGGCGCATCAGGGCCAGGGTGTCGGGGGCGAGGGTCAGGGCCTGCCCGAGATACCGGGTCGCCGCCGGGAAGTCCCGGTTGGCCTGGGCATGCCGTCCGGCGAGATAGCGCCCCGAAAGGGATGTCCCCTGGACGACCGGGTCACCGGCCGATTGCGGGCCGTGATCCAGGTCGCCCGTGTGATAGGCGCCGGCCCCGGCGGGGCTCAGCAGGGCCAGCAGGACGGCGAAGGCGGGTCCGAATCGCTTGGGAATGGGCAGCAAAATCATTCTCTTTTTATCGTTCACGCCCGAGTGTAGCCGAGGCCGCCGCCGTGGCCAACCGGTTTACATGTTGGGATAGTTCGGTCCGCCGCCCCCTTCCGGCACCACCCAGTGGATATTCTGCGTCGGGTCCTTGATATCACAGGTCTTGCAGTGGACGCAGTTCTGGGAATTGATCTGCAACTGCTGACCCCCGTCTTCTTCCACGTATTCGTAGACCCCCGCCGGGCAGAAGCGCTGCTCCGGCCCGTCGTAGTCCGCCAGATTGACGGAAACCGGAACGCCGTCGTCCTTCAGGGTCAGGTGGCAGGGTTCGTCTTCCCGGTGGTTGGTGTTGGAAATAAAGACCGAGCTCAGCTTGTCGAAGGTCAGGACCCCGTCGGGCTTGGGATAGTCGATGGGCTTGGCCTGGCTTTTCTTGACCAGGGTCTTGTGGTCCTCGTGGCCGTGGCTGAGGGTCCAGGGCGCCCGGCCGCGCAGGACGATCTGATCGATGCCGGTGTAGATGGTGCCGATGAGCAGGCCCCACTTGAAGGACGGGCGGACGTTACGGGCGATGTGGAGTTCCTTGTGCAGCCAGGACGCCTTGAAGGCCTCGCCATAAGCGGTCAGCTCGGCCGCGGGCGTCTCCTCCGCCAGGGCCTTGAAGGCCGCTTCGGCGGCCAGCATGCCGGACTTCATGGCCGTGTGGGTGCCCTTGATCTTCGGCGTGTTCAGGGTTCCCCCGTCGTCGCCGATCAGCACGCCGCCTGGGAAGGACAGGGTCCCCAAACACTGCAGGCCGCCCTCGTTCAAGGCCCTGGCCCCGTAGGCGATGCGCCGCCCGCCCTCGAAGGTGTCGCGAATCTTCGGGTGGGTCTTGAAGCGCTGAAATTCCTCGAAGGGGCTCATGTAGGGGTTCTTGTAGTCGAGCCCGACGACGAAACCGACGGCGACCTGGTTGTCTTCCAGGTGATAAAGGAAGGACCCGCCGTAGGTATCCTTGTCGAGCGGCCAGCCCGCCGTGTGCACGACCAGGCCCTGCTTGTGCCGGGAGGGATCGACCTCCCACAGTTCCTTGATGCCGATGCCGTGGGTCTGCGGCTCCACGTCCTTGTTGAGGGAGAAGCGCTCCTTCAACTCCTTGCCCAGGTGCCCCCGGCAGCCTTCGGCGAAGAAGGTGTAGCGGGCGTGCAGCTCGACACCCGGCTCGTGGTTGGGGCCGGGGGTGCCGTCCGCGTTCAGGCCCATGTCGCCGGTGGCGACGCCCTTGACCGAGCCGTCGTCGTTGTAGAGAACCTCCGCCGCCGCGAAGCCCGGGTAGACCTCCACCTCCAGGGCCTCCGCCTGCTCGCCCAGCCAGCGGCAGAAGTTGCCCAGGCTGATGATGTAGTTGCCGTGGTTCTTCATCGGCGGCGGCAGGAAGGCGTGAGGCGTGGCCGTGGCCCCGGTCTCGGTCAGGAACATGACCTCTTCGTCGCCGACCGGGGTGTTGAGGGGGGCGCCCTTGTCTTTCCAGTCGGGAATCAGTTCATTCAGGGCGCGGGGTTCCAGCACCGCGCCGGAGAGGATATGGGCGCCGATTTCGGATCCCTTCTCGACGACACAGACGGTGATGTCCCTGTCCTGCTCGGCGGCCAGTTGCCGGAGCCTGATCGCCGCCGACAGCCCGGACGGGCCGCCGCCGACAATCACCACATCGAATTCCATCGCTTCGCGTTCCATCAGTCAAATCCTCCCGGCCTGTGACGCACTCGTGTCGGCTAACTTAGCCAGTCCCGCGATCCTTGAAAACCCAAAGAGCGACGGAATGTAACCGGGGAACGACCACTATTGAAAGGTTCAATATGGAAGAAAAGTCATCTATTCTGCGAACCATGCCCGAGACCCTATCGATAGCGGAAATCCTGCGCTGGCAGCTCGAGGCCGGGGTGGACGAGACCATCGGCGACAAACCGCACGACCGGTTCGCCGAAACGCCGCCGCCCGCCCCCATGGAACCGGCCCCGGTCCCGGCGCGCCCGGCCCCGCCCGCCGCCGCCAGGCCGGCCCCGGCGGTGGCCGAAAGCCTGTTGCACGACGCCTGCGAGATCGCTGCCGGGGCCGGAACCGTGGAGGACTTGCGCCGGGCGCTGGCCGAATACGACGGCTGCGCCCTGAAGAAGACCGCCACCAATCTGGTCTTCGGCGACGGCAATCCGAAGGCGAGGATCGTCCTCATCGGCGAAGGCCCGGGGGCGGAGGAAGACCGCCAGGGCCTGCCCTTCGTCGGCCCCAGCGGGCGGCTGCTGGATAAGATGCTGGCCTCCATCGGCCTCGACCGGGACAAGGTGTTCATTTCCAACACCGTCTTCTGGCGCCCCCCCGGCAACCGCACCCCGACCGCCGCCGAAACCGCCCTTTGCATGCCTTTCGTCGAACGGCTGATGGAACTGATCGATCCGGAAGTGCTGATCACCCTGGGCGGCCCGGCGGCCAAGGCCATGCTGGCGGAAACCGCAGGCGTCGGGCGGCTGCGCGGCAAGTGGTACACCTATTCGACGCCGAAACTGCCGCGCCCGGTGCAGGCGACGGCCCTGTTCCATCCCGCCTACCTGTTGCGTTCCCCCATCCACAAGCGCGAGGCCTGGCGCGACCTGCTGATGATCCGCGACAAGCTGAAGGAACTGGACACGTAGGCGTCGCTCAGGAAGCGATCAGGCCGTCCTCGCGCCATTGCCGCAGTTCTTCATCATCCACCCCCAGCACCTCGCGCAGCACCTGGTCCGTGTGCTGCCCCAGAACCGGCGGCGCATGACGGTAGCGGACCGGGGTTTCCGACAGGTTGATGGGCGAGCCGATCAGATCAACGGCGCCGCCGGCGGCGGTTTCGTGAGGCACGGACACCTTCATTTCCCGGTGGCGGACCTGCGGGTCCTCGAACACCTGGGCGATGTTGTTGACCGGCCCGGCGGGAACCCCCAACTCTTCCAGCCCGTCGAGCCAGTGTTGCCGGGACCGGGCCTTCAGCACCGGGACGAGAAGATCGACCAGGGCGTCACGGTTGGCGATGCGGGCGGAATTGGTGTGGAAGCGCTCGTCTTCGCTGAGTTCGGGAACGCCGGCGAATTCGCAGAACCGTCCGAACTGGGCGTCGTTGCCGACGGCCAGGATCAGCGGATCGTCGGCGGTGTCGAACAACTGATAGGGGACGATGTTGGGGTGGGCGTTGCCGAGCCGCCGGGGAACGTTGCCTGAAACCAGGTAATTCATGCCCTCGTTGGCGAGCCAGGCGACCTGGGTGTCGAGCAGGGACAGGTCGATGTGCTGTCCCTTGCCGGTCAGGTCCCGGTGGCGAATGGCGGCGAGGACGGAAACGGCGGCGTACATGCCGCACATGATGTCGGAAATGCCGACCCCCACCTTCATGGGCTGGCCGCCGGGATCGCCGGTGATGCTCATGATGCCGCCCAGCCCCTGGGCCAGGTAATCGTAACCGGCGCGCGGCGCATAGGGACCGGTCTGGCCGAAGCCGGTGATGGAGCAATAGACCAGCCCGGGGAAGTCCTCCTTCAACTGGTCGTAGGAAAGGCCGAAGCGGGACAGGCCGCCGACCTTGAAGTTTTCCACCAGCACGTCGCATTCGCCGAGCAGGCGCTTGACCAGGCGCTGGCCCTCGGGCCGGGCCAGATCGATGGCGACGGAGCGCTTGTTGCGGTTGGCGCTCAGGTAATAGGCGCTTTCCCGGGTGTCGCTACCGTCCTCGGCCTTGACGTAGGGCGGCCCCCATTTGCGGGTGTCGTCCCCCGCCCCGGGGCGTTCCACCTTGATGATATCCGCCCCCAGGTCGCCGAGAATCTGGGTGCTCGTCGGCCCGGCGAGAATTCGTGTCAGGTCGAGAACCCGAATGTCGGAAAGGGCGCCGCCGCCGGTGCCGGGAAAACTGTCAGCCATGGTTCAGTCTCTTTCAGTCTCAGTCAATGACCGCCGCCAGCCTGTCGAACAGGTAGCGGCCGATTTTCGACGACCCGCGCGGGGTCGTGTGAACACCATCATAGTGGTCGCCGTCCACGAACGGCAATTCATTGGCCAGATCCAGGCAAATGGCGCCGGCCTTCCGGCACACCTCCAGGGTTCGGGCGTTAACGGCGGCGAGGCCGGCGAAATGCCCCGTATCGACCTTCCCGTCCTCCGTCAACCGCCCCCAGACCCGGCCGTCGCGGAGCCTGTAGGAACCCAGATGCTGGGTGACGATAATCGGCTCCGCCCCGAAGGCCCGGATGCGCCCGATCAGGGTTTCCAGGCGGGCGGCGTAGTCGTCGAGGGCCGGACCGAAGGCCTCGGCCTCGCCTGCCACGTCCGGCTGTTCCGGCGGCAGCCGCCATTCGGCCCCGTCCATGCTCTGCATGTTGTGGATCAGATTGGCCTTCTTCGCCCGCCAGATGCCGCGCAGGTTCCTGAACAGGGTGTAGAGGACGCTGTTGTTCATCAGGTACTGCTTGGTCTTGCGCCGGGTCGCCTCCATGTCGTCCTGCTTGCCGTGATAGCCGGTGACGATGACGCCGTGGTCGTTGATGCCCACATAGGCCAGGATATACCGCGCCTTGAGGCCGGGAATCTTCGGAAACCAGAGATCGAAATTCTTGTTGTGGCCGATGGTCGACTGCCCGTCGACGCCGGCGTTAACCACCGTCAGCTCCCGTCCCGCCTTGCGGAATTCCTGCCCCAGACGGTCGGCCCAGGTTTCCCCCTCGGTGATGAAAATCTCGTTGGTGGTGCTGCCGCCGATGGTCAGGATATCGATTTTCGAAACATCGCCGTAGGACCCGCGCAGGCCGTGTTCGTCGCGGACATATTCGCTGACGCCGCCGCCGTAAAGGTCGCCGACGTCGTAATGGCGGGTGAAATCCTTCGGGATCACCAGGGTGCCGTAATTCTGCCCGAACACCCAGCCGCCCATGACCAGCTCGATCAGGACAAGACCGGCGAACAGAACCGCCACATTGACGCCGATGATCCTCAACAAAGTCTTCAACCTTCCAGCCACGGACACTTCCCGCGCCGCGCCTTGAACGACGACACGCGCGGCGATGTCTACCACGAATCGCGGCCCCTTTGCCAATCCCATTGAAGAGGAAAGGACGGTTCTTTATGAAGAGCCGTGAACCGTGTTGTTTGGAGGATTAATCCCCATGACCCCCTCGTTAATAAACCATATCGACGCCATACTCGAACGGTCCGGCCGCGTTTTCGGTTTCGAAGAACTCGGCGACTTCGTCTTCGGGGGATTCCTGCGCGGGGACCGGGAAGATGGACTCGAAGAGGTCATCATGGCCGGTCTCGAATTACGCAAGCACGAAGGCTTGCCCATGGCGGTTCAAATCCCCGCCGGCCTCGGCTTTTTCCTCATTGCCTGGGCCTGTGAGCATATCACCGACCGCCGAGCCTGGAACGGCGACCGGGGGATCGGCGAGGTCGAAAAGCGCATGGAACGAATCGAACGCAGGCACAAGGTCCATGGGCGCATCGACATGTGGAGCAGGAAGAAACCGCCGAAAGACTGGCTACAGGCCAACGAGGAATGGGAACGTATCCATAACGGCATCCTCATCGACACCCTCCGCGCCCACGCCGCCGCCATGGCCGACCTGTTTGAACAGGACCTGCCTACCTTCGATGAGCAACGGGAAACGGGCCGGATCAACATGGCCCGTCTGGCAGGCCGGGAGGATATCGTCGAGATGGCCCGGGAAAGGAAATCCGTATAAGCATCGGGGAATTGGAGCGGATGAGGGAATCGCCCCCCTCGTAAGCTTGGGATGTGCTGAGACAGATCAAGACCACTGGTTTCCACCTCCAACACAACCAAACTTCCCGGTCGGGAAGAATTTCATTGCTTGCCCTAAAATCTTTCTGTAATCTTCCCGTACGGTAAGTTTGAAGGCGGCCATGACACCCACAATCACATCGTCAAAACAGTTCGGCCAACGGGTTCGCGACCGACGAAAAGCCTTGAAGATGACGCAAAGAGAATTGGCTCTGGCGATTGGCGTTGGTGAACGCTTCGTCGTTGAATTGGAGCAAGGCAAAGAGACTTGCCAACTGGACAAGGCATTGCGTGCCGCGAAAGCGGTCGGACTACGGCTCGTTGACGAACGGCATCATCGAAACCGACAAGCCCCTGGAGGTCGTGGTTACGATTTGAGCGAACTGTCATGACAGCCGTTTATTACGAACATTTTAAAGTCGGACAGATTGACACAGACAAGGGGGGCCTCACCTTTCAATATCACCCGCGTTGGCCGATGACGGATGGAGCTTTTCCGCTCTCGCTCACCATGCCGCTGACCGATGAGGCATTCGGAACCGAGGTGGTGACACCTTGGTTGGTCAATCTGCTACCGGAAAACCAAACCCTCGTCGTGGTGGGGCGGACCCTAGGCGTTGCCCCTCAAGATACATTGGGTTTGTTAGAACGCCTGGGTGATGACCTTGCGGGGGCAATCAGTATCGGCCGTCCGCAACTGCGAGAACAAAGAGACTATGATATCGTTCCAGACGACCAATCACTGGAGGCCATCATCAATGACCTGCCTGGAAAACCGTTTCTTGCAGGAGAAGAAGGCGTGTCCATGTCATTGGCAGGTGTGCAAGACAAGCTCCCCGTTGCCGTCGTTGATGGGCAAATCGCCATCCCCAGATACGGGGGGCTGTCGACTCATATTTTAAAACCTGACTCCGGTCATCTGTATGGCAGTGTTCAGAACGAAGCTTTGTGTATGGTTCTGGCAAGGCGATGTGGACTGGACGCCGCACCCGTTTCAACAGGCACGGCATGTGAAAGAAGCTACCTTTTGGTCACTCGCTACGACCGCAAGGACGCTCGCCGTGGTACATTGAGAATTCATCAGGAAGACTTCTGCCAAGCCCTAAGCAAGTTACCAGCCTCAAAATATGAGAGTAATCAAACCGGCACACCGGGGCCAAAGCTGGCGGACATGTTTAATGTCATCGGCCAACATATGACGGCGCAAGACACCAACAAGTTTCTCAACGGCGTCATCTTCAATGTGCTGATTTGCAATACAGACGCCCACGCAAAAAATTATTCAATTCTGCTTTCGGATGGAGAACCAAGACTCGCCCCCCTCTACGATCTCATGTGTGGTGCGGAATGGGACGGCATCACACAAAACATGTCGCAGAAAATTGATGATCAGCGACGAGGCAATCATGTCCATGGCCGGCATTGGCGGCGCATGGCGAATGCCTGTGGCCTAAGTGAAACCATGGTGGTGCAGCGTGTTGCGAAACTGGCGGAGCGTGTCCAAGCCGAACTCGCCGGAGCAGGGGACCGGGTGCGGGCCTTGCCTGCCGGCGACCACCCCTTGCTGGAAAGGTTTCAGCGTGCCATCGAAAAACGCTGCGTTCGGGTACTGAACAACTTGGTGGATTAGAGCATCGGGCGCTTAATTGGAGCGGATGAGGGGAATCGAACCCCCGTCATAAGCTTGGGAAGCTTCTGCTCTGCCATTGAGCTACATCCGCACCGTGACGAGGCCGGATGATAGCGCCCCACGTTGGTCGTGTACATCGGATTTCCAAGCCATCACACAGGTGAACACGGATTTGTTATTTGAACCGGCCCGCCGCCTCGCCGACAATACGCCCGGATTCGTCACCCGGAGGCCACCCGAGGAGCCCATGCCGAAAACCCTTTCCGCCCCCGCCGAGGCCCTCGGCGGTGTCAAGTTCAGCAACCCGGACCTCACCGCCAAGGGCGAGCGGCGGGCCGTCGTCGCCCTGACCCGGCTGAAAACCCTGTGGTTCAACACCGGCAGCCTGTGCAACATCGCCTGCCACAATTGCTATATGGACTCGACGCCGAAAAACGACGCCCTGGCCTATCTGACGGCGGCGGAAGTGGAAACCTACCTGGAGGAAATCGCCGCCCTCGGCCTGCCGGTGGAGGAAATCGCCTTCACCGGCGGCGAACCGTTCATGAACCGGGAGCTGCCGCGCATGCTCGGCATGTCCCTGCACCGGGGTTACCGGGCGCTGGTGCTGACCAACGCCATGCGGCCCCTGCACCACCGCTTCGACGATCTGCTGACCCTGAAGGACCGCCATGGCGATAAACTGGCGGTGCGGGTCTCCATCGACCATTACGCCCGCGCCAGACACGAGGCCGTGCGCGGAGACGACACCTGGAAACCCATGCTGAAGGGCCTGAAATGGCTGGCCGAACACGGCTTCAACCTGGCCGTCGCCGGGCGCACCTGCTGGAACGAGGAGGAAGACCGGGCCCGGGCCGGCTACGCCGCCCTGTTCGCCGCCGAAGGCATTCCCGTCGACGCCACGGACCCGGCGGCGCTGGTGCTGTTCCCGGAAATGGACAACGCCCTGGACGTTCCCGAAATCACCGTTCACTGCTGGGACATCCTGGGCGTCGCCCCGGAAACCATGATGTGCGCCACCTCGCGCATGGTGGTGAAGCGCAAGGGGGCGTCCGCGCCCCTGGTCGTTCCCTGCACCCTGCTGCCCTATGACGAGGAATTCGAGTTGGGCGGCAAGCTGGCCGATTCCTCGGACACGGTGCGCCTGAACCATCCCCATTGCGCCAAATTCTGCGTCCTCGGCGGCGCGTCGTGCAGCGTTGACGCCTGACCATCCCATCCCCATCTATAAGAAGAGAAACGGAAACCGTTCAGAGACAGCAGCCTTGCAACATTCCTCCGCCCCCCTCCCCGGCGCCTATAGCCAGACCACGGAAGACATCACCGTCACCGTGGATCCGATCTTTCTCGAAGAGGAGTCGGACCCGGACGCCGGGCTTTATTTCTGGGCCTATCATGTGGTGATCCGCAACCACGGGGGCGAAACCGTGCGGTTGATGTCCCGTTACTGGCGCATCACCAACGCCCTCGGGGTCCTGCAGGAAGTGCGCGGCGACGGGGTGGTCGGCGAACAGCCGGTCCTCGGCCCCGGAGAGTCCTTCGAATACACCAGCGGCACCCCCCTCTCCACGTCGTCGGGAATCATGGGCGGCTGCTATCAGATGATCGGGCGCGGCGGGCGCTCCTTCGAAATCGACATCCCCACCTTTTCCCTGGACAGCCCCTTCGAGGAACACGCCGTCAACTGAGCTTGATTTGCTCTTGATTTTCAAAGCCAGCCCACCCACATTCCCGGTAACCATCCCCCCGCAAGGACCCGCCCCCGGCATGAGCAGCAAAAAGAACCTGAGCCTGATCAACAACCGAGACGACGCGCCCAGCCGCGAGCAGGCGGAAGAGGCGGTGCGCACCCTCTTGCGCTGGGCCGGCGACGACCCGGACCGGGAAGGCCTGCTGGACACCCCCGCCCGGGTGGTCCGTTCCTACGAGGAATTCTTTTCCGGTTACGAAGCCGACCCGGAAGAGCTGCTGCAGCGCACCTTCGAGGAAACCGACGGCTATGACGAGATGGTCCTGCTCAAGGACATCCGCTTCGAATCCCACTGCGAACACCACATGGCGCCGATCATCGGCAAGGCCCACATCGCCTATCTGCCGAAAACCCGGGTGGTCGGCATTTCCAAGCTGGCCCGGCTGGTCGAACTGTACGCCAAACGCCTGACCATTCAGGAGAAGATGACCTCGCAGATCGCCAATTCCCTGAACCAGGTGCTGCAGCCCCAGGGCGTCGCCGTGGTCATCGAGGCGGCGCACCAGTGCATGACCACCCGCGGCGTCCACAAGCCCGGGGTTTCCATGGTCACGTCCCGCATGCTGGGGGCCTTCCGCAACAACGCCTCGACACGCCGCGAGTTCCTCGCCATGGTCGGCACCCCCAGCAACGGCGATAACGGCCTGGTTTAAGGCCCACCCACTGGACTCCTGACGCCAGTCGGCTAATATCGGGGCGCGAGACGTTTTAGGGGCGAAGGGGAACATCTCCTGCGATGATGGATTACCGGCCCATTTTCCTGGTGATCGGCATTTTGCTTTCGGCCTTGGCCCTGGGCATGATCGTGCCCGCCGTGGTCGACGCCTTCGCCGGCAACCCGGACTGGCAGGTGTTCGCCGTCTCGTCCGGGGTCACCCTCTTTGTCGGCGGGGCGATGACCCTGACGTCAAGCACGGGCGGGCTCAAACTCTCCGTCCGCCAGGCCTTCGTCATGACCACCTTCAGTTGGATCGCGCTGACCCTGTTCGCGGCCATCCCCTTTATGTTTTCCGAATTGGAGATGAGCTTCACCGACGCCTTTTTCGAGGCCATGTCCGGCGTCACCACCACCGGCTCGACGGTGATCACCGGCCTGGACACGGCGCCGCCGGGGATTTTGCTGTGGCGGGCCCTGCTGCAATGGCTGGGCGGCATCGGCATCATCGTCATGGCCATCGCCGTGTTCCCCATGCTCAGGGTCGGCGGCATGCAGCTTTTCCGCACGGAATCCTCGGACCCGTCGGAAAAGGCCCTGCCCCGGGCGGCGCAGATCGCCAGCACCATCGGCCTCATCTACCTGGGCCTGACCTTCCTGTGCGCCGCCGCCTACTGGCTGGCCGGCATGTCCGGTTTCGACGCCGTCGCCCATTCCATGACGACCATCGCCACCGGCGGCTATTCCACCTCCGACGGTTCCCTCGGCCATTTCGAAAGCGGGGCCATCGACCTGATCGCCACCGTCGGCATGCTGGTCGGCAGCCTGCCGTTCATTCTCTACCTGAAGACCCTGCAGGGCAGCTACGGCGCCCTGGCCCGGGACAGTCAGGTACAGTGGTTCCTGTCCATCGTCGCCCTGGCGGTGCTTTCCATCACCGGCTGGCTGTGGCTTTCGAGCGGCCTCGACCCGCTGCAGGCGTTGCGCTACGCGTCGTTCAACGTGGTCTCGATCATTACCGGCACCGGCTACGCCACGTCGGACTATTCCCAATGGGGAAGTTTCGCCGTGCCGGTGTTCTTTTTCATCATGTTCATCGGCGGCTGTGCCGGGTCGACCACCTGCGGCATCAAGGTGTTCCGCTTTCAGGTGCTGTATGCCGCCGCCCGCACCCAGTTGCATCACCTGTTGCAGCCCCACGGGGTCTTCATCCCCTATTACAACCGCCGGCCGATCCCGGACGAGGTCATCGTCTCCGTGCTCAGCTTCTTTTTCGTCTTCGGCGTCAGTTTCGCCCTGTTGGCCATGGGCCTCGGCATGCTGGGGCTGGACTACCTGACCGCCGTCTCCAGCGCCGCCACGGCGATTTCCAACGTCGGCCCCGCGCTCGGTCCCATCGCCGGGCCCGCCGGGACCTTCCAGCCCCTGCCCGACGCGGCGAAATGGCTGCTCTCGGCGGGCATGCTGCTGGGCCGCCTCGAACTGTTCACGGTGATCGTCCTGTTCAGCCGCTCGTTCTGGCGCGGCTAGTGTCCTGCCCCAGAAATACGCTTGCGTATTTCTGGGATAAGCAGGCCACGTAACTATTTAATCTTCTTCTCTCGGATGAACATCGACGGGCGGGGCGGCCTTGAAGGGATCGGCGCCGGCGCGGAACTTGGGGCCGCCGAAAACCGGATCGGGCAGGGGCTCCTTCGGGCCGCCGGGCCGTTCCGGGCGGCGCTGAAACCGCCCCAGGCTCTGCACCCGGTCATACATGACGATGGCCGCGGCGACGGACACGTTGACGCAGAACTGCATGGGAATGCGGATGACGAAATCGCATTTCCCGGTCATCTCCGCCGACAGGGAGGAACGCTCCGGCCCCAGCACGTAGGCCGCCCGGGACGGGTGGCGGAAGCTCGGCAGTTCGATGGAGTCCGGCGTCAGTTCGACGCCGACCAGGGCGCATTTTTCCGGCAGCACCATGGCGGCGATATCGGGGAACTCGTAGAACGGCGTGTGGCCGAGGGCGCCGGAGGTATCGGCCCGGCCCCCTTCCCCTTCGGCGTAATTGGCGGCGACGGTGAAGACGAAACCGGCGCCGAAGGCGTGCGCCGTGCGGAAGATGGAGCCCACGTTCATGGCCTTCGAGATTCCCTCGACGCCGATGCCGAAATAACCGCGCATGGAAACCCCCATACCAGAACGTCAGGCCCGCGCCGGTTCGCCAGCCTTTCCCCGTTCCCGGGTTAATACAAGGACATTGCCCATCAGGACAAGGGCCATCCCGACGACGGCGTCGGCGGACCAGCGATAATCCTCGAACACGGTCGACAGGCCCAGGGCGACGACGGGGAACAGCACCGTGGCGTAGGCCGCCTTGTCGGGCCCGATCCGGCCCACCAGGGTGAGGTAGAAGCCGAAGGCGAAGACGGAACCGAACAGGGCCAGATACAACAGGGTTCCCACATACAGGAGCGACGGGTCGAAGGTGAAGGGGCGGCCGCCGAGCAGGGCCAGCGCCACCATGAAGGCGGCGCCGTAGGCCATGCCGTAGGCGTTGGCCTGCAACACCGGCAGGCCGCGCCGCTGGTTGGCCGCCGAGGTGATGTTGCCGAACGACGCCAGCACCGTTCCGGCCAGGGACAGCAGCAGCCCCCGGGTGCCGCCGTCGGCCAGGTCGAAGGCCCGCACCTCCGGCCAGAAGACGACGGTCAAACCGCAAATCCCGAAAGCCGCCCCGACGGCGACCCGGGGACGGATCGGATTGCCCAGGAACAGGGCCCCGAACAGGATGTTGGTGACGACGATGCCCGAAAAGGCGACGGCGATCAGGCCGGTGGTCAGATCGTAGGTGGCCAGGTAAAAGACGAAATAGTTGGACGAGAACAGAAACAGCCCCAGTTGCGCCATGGACAGGTGCTCCCGCACGCCATAGCGCATGCGCTTGCCGGAGAACAGGCAATAGCCGACGAGCAGGGCGGCGGCGAGGGCAAATCGGTAGGCGATGGAGACCTCGGGGGCGACCACCCCCAACTGGTACTTGATGGCCAGCCAGGTGGAGCCCCAGATCAGCACCGTTCCCGCATACAGAAACGCCGTGTTCACCGTCATTCCCTCTCGTTCAGGCCCGCCAGAACGGCTTGGCCGCTTCCCGCTCAATATCCACCCTGTCGAGGCCCGCATCAACCAGGAATCGCTCCTCCAGTCCGGCCAGGCGGCGGCGTTCGACGCTGCGCTTCTGCCACAGATACAGTCGCCCCGTCACCGCATCGGCCAGAGTGTTCATGAACACGGCCAGGCGGTCGAAGGCCTTCGTGGCCGTTTCCTGTCCCGTTGCGTTCAAAGTCCATGTGGTCATGGCGTCCTCCTTCGTCTGTCGGTTCGGTCAATGGATGATGACGTCAGATGTAGCCGCAATAAGCCTTGACGACAAACGATCTTTCCTCATAATTGGATTAGAAAATCTAATTCAAAATACATACCGTTGATCAATAAAATTTTTATTTATCAACATATTAAAAAACAAATGGCGTATTGTCATATGACAATTGGATTATTAATTTAAGGTAAAAAATGTCTCGACGCCTGCCGCCCCTGAACGCCCTGAAGGCCTTCGAGGCCGCCGCCCGCCATTTGAGCTTCACCCGGGCGGCGGCGGAACTGAACGTCACCCAGGCCGCCGTCAGCCATCAGGTCAAGGCCCTCGAGGAAACCCTGGGCATGGCCCTGTTCCGCCGCGTCAACCGTTCCCTGCTGCTGACCGACGAGGGACAGGCGCTCCACCCCGAGTTGGGCGAGGCCTTCGACACCATCGCCGCCGCCGTCGACCGCCTGCATGCCCGCGACCAGGCGGGGGTGCTGACCCTGTCGACCCTGGATTCCATCGCCGCGTCGTGGCTGGTTCCGAAAATCGGCAAATTCCGCGCCCAGCACCCGGACATCGACGTGCGGGTTTCGACATCGGACGCGGTGGTCGATTTCACCTCCGGCGGCATCGACATGGCCCTGCGCTACGGCGGCGGCGAATACCCGGGGATGGAAAGCGTCCTGTTGATGAACGAAACCCTGTTCCCGGTACTCAGCCCGTCCCTGCTCGACAAGTACGGTCCCCTGGAAACCCCGGCCGACCTGGCCCGCTTTCCCCTGCTGCACGACGACATGCGCGACGACTGGAGCGTCTGGGTGGAAACCGCCGGCATCGGCGGCATGGACGTGTCCCGGGGCTCCTGGTTCATCCATTCCTATCTGGTGCAACAGGCCGCCGTCGCCGGGGAAGGGGTCGCCCTGGGCCGCTCCGTGCTGGTCGCCGACGACCTCGCCTCCGGCCTGCTGGTCCGCCCCCTCGACATCGACCTCAAGGCCAAGCCGGCCTATTACGCCGTCTACCCGAAGGCCTCCGCCGGGCGGCCGAAAATCACCGCCTTCAGGGACTGGCTGCTGCAGGAGGCGGGGCAGACCCTGGCCCGCTTCGAGGCGGCCCGCCGCCAATCGCCGTTTCCCGAATCAGGCCGCCCGTGAACGGACGGTGGCTGCGATCCGCTCCCCGTCCCTGGCCTCAACCGTGGCGAGGTCATAGGCCGCCTGAAGATTGAGCCACAAGCGGGCCGAGGTGCCGAAGTAGGCGGCCAGCCGCAGGGCCGTATCGGCCGTGACGCCCCGCTTGCCATGAATGATTTCGGCCATGCGGCTTTGCGGCACGTCCATGGCCCGGGCCAGGGCCGTGACGGAAACCTCAATCTCGGCCAACTCATCGGCCAACACTTCCCCCGGATGAACCGGCGGGAGGTTGACTTCGTCAATGATAATCCGTGATTTCGACATCATGGGCCTCACCCTCGAAAAAACTAA
>CAYFOJ010000011.1:0-96669 GCA_964344645.1 uncultured Thalassospiraceae bacterium | reverse complement strand
CTAAACGAAACAAGGCCCGCCAGATGGCGGGCCTTGCTCCAATCCACTGATTTCGGAAAAGCGCCTCAGGCGGCGGCTTTCTCCAGCGCCTTCTTGACCTGGCGCTTGATGCTGACGGCTTCGTCCGTCAGCTTGGTGTTGGCGGTGCCGAGCAGGAACTTGTCCAGCCCTCCCTTATGCTCGATGGAGCGGATGGTGCGGGCGGCGAGACGCAGGCGGACCTGCTTGCCCAGGGCTTCGCTCATGATGGAGACGAATTGCAGGTTGGGCAGGAAACGCCGGCGGGTCTTGTTGTGAGCGTGGCTCACGTTGTTGCCGGACTGGACACCTCTGCCCGTAAGATCACAGCGTCTTGCCATGGGATCGATCCTTAAAACATAAAAACAGGGGGGCCGTAACGTGTAAGCGGCCCCGAGAGGCCGGTTTGTAAGGGATTGCCCCTTGCCCGTCAAGGGGAAACAGGGGTCCTTTCGCCACTTTCCCGTTCCGTGACCGATTATCGCAAGCGGCGGTTTGTAATGTCCATGGAAATCCCTTAAAAGGGCCCTCGAACGAGGCCCGTCCTCCCGCCCGTCATCCCTTCAAGGAGCCGAAAAAGATGCCCGACACCTCCCCCGATATTATCTACACCAAGGTCGATGAAGCCCCGGAACTGGCCAGCGGCTCCTTCCTGCCCATCATCCAGGCCTTCGCCGGGGCGGCCGGAATCGACGTCGGCACCCGCGACATCTCCCTGGCCGGGCGCATCCTCGCTCATTTCCCGGAAAACCTGACCCCGGAACAGCGCCAGAGCGACGATCTGGCGGAACTGGGGGAACGGGTCAAGACCCCGGGCGCCAACGTCATCAAGCTGCCCAACATCAGCGCCTCCGTGCCCCAGCTCAAGGCCGCCATCAAGGAACTGCAGGATCAGGGCTACGATATCCCCGACTACCCCGAAGACCCGGGCAACGACGCCGAGGCTGCCGTCAAGGCGACCTATTCCAAGGTCATGGGCAGCGCCGTCAACCCGGTGCTGCGGGAAGGCAATTCGGACCGCCGGGCGCCGCAGGCGGTGAAGGCCTACGCCCGCAAGAACCCGCACCGCATGGGAACCTGGAGCCCGCAATCGAAGACCCACGTCGCCAGCATGGGCGAAGGGGATTTCCGTTCCAATGAAAAATCCCTGACCGTTTCCGCCGCCGCCGCCGGCGACGCCCGCATCGAATTCGCCGCCGCGGACGGTACCGTGAGCGTCCTGAAGGGAAAGGAACCCCTGATGGAAGGCGAGGTGGTCGACGCCACGATGATGAGCGTCAAGGCCCTGCGCGCCTTCTACGAGCGGCAAATCACCGACGCCAGGGAACAGGGGGTGCTGTTTTCCCTGCACCTGAAGGCGACCATGATGAAGGTGTCCGACCCGGTGCTGTTCGGCCACGCAGTGACCGTCTTTTTCAAGGACGTGTTCGAAAAGCACCATGACGCCTTCGCCGAACTGGGCGTCGACGCCAACAACGGCCTGGGCGACGTGATGGCGAAAATCGCCACCCTGCCGGCGGACCGGAAGGACGCCATCGAGGCCGACCTGAAGGCCTGCATGGACGGCGGCCCGGACCTCTACATGGTCAATTCCGACAAGGGCGTCACCAATCTGCATGTGCCGAGCGACGTCATCATCGATGCCTCCATGCCCGCCGTCATCCGCGGCGGCGGCAAGGGCTGGGGGCCGGACGGCGCCGAGGCGGACACCAAATGCGTCATCCCCGACAGCAGCTACGCCGGTGTCTACGACGAGACCATCAAGTTCTGCATCGCCAACGGCGCCTTCGATCCGGCGACCATGGGCAGCGTCCCCAACGTCGGGCTGATGGCGCAGAAGGCGGAGGAATACGGTTCCCATCCGAAAACCTTCACCGCCCCCGGCGACGGGGTGATCCGGGTCGTCGGGGCCGGGGGGGAAACCCTGCTCAGCCATGACGTGGAAAAGGGCGACATCTGGCGCATGTGCCAGGCCAAGGACGCCCCCATCCGGGACTGGGTCAAGCTGGCCGTCGCCCGCGCCCGCGCCACCGGCGCCCCGGCGGTGTTCTGGCTCGACGAAAACCGCGCCCATGACGCGGAAATGATCAAGAAGGTCGAGAGCTACCTGCCCGACCACGACACGAACGGCCTCGATATCCGCATCATGTCTCCGGTCGAGGCGACCCGTCTCTCGCTTGAGAGAATCAAGAACGGCGAGGACACCATCTCGGTCACCGGCAACGTCCTGCGCGACTACCTGACCGACCTGTTCCCGATCATGGAGGTGGGCACCAGCGCCAAGATGCTGTCCATCGTGCCGCTGATGAACGGCGGCGGCCTGTTCGAAACCGGGGCCGGCGGGTCCGCCCCCAAACATGTGCAGCAGCTTGTCGCCGAAGGGCACCTGCGTTGGGATTCCCTGGGCGAATTCGCCGCCCTCGCCGCCTCCCTGGAACATCTGGCGGGCGTCACCGGCAACGGCAAGGCGGCGGTCCTGGGCCGGGCCTTGGACCGGGCGACGGAAAAGCTTCTCGACACCAACAAGAGCTCGAGCCGCAAGGTCGGCGAGATCGACAACCGGGGCAGCCACTTCTACATCGCCCTCTACTGGGCCCAGGCCCTTGCCGAACAGGACGACGACGACGGCCTGAAAGCGCATTTCGCGCCCATGGCCGAACAACTGGCCGCCAACGAGGACGCCATCAACGCCGAACTGGACGCCGCCCAGGGGTCCCCCGTGGACCTGGGCGGCTACTACCACCCGGACCCGGCGAAAGTCGCCGCCGCCATGCGCCCCAGCGAGACCCTGAACCGCATTATCGGCTGAAGGAAACGGCAGGCCTGACCCTGTCCGGGGTCAGGCCATGGCCTTTTGCAGGTTCTCGTCCAGCTTGTCGAGGAATTGCTGGGTCGTCATCCAGCCCTGGTCCGGGCCGATGAGCAGAGCCAGGTCCTTGGTCATGAAACCGGACTCGACGGTTTCGATGCAGACCTTTTCCAGGGTGTTGGCGAACAGCACCACGGCGGGGGTGTCGTCGAACTGCCCCCGGTAATGCAGGGCGCGGGTCCAGGCGAAGATGGAGGCGATGGGATTGGTCGAGGTCTCCTTGCCCTGCTCGTGCTGGCGGTAATGGCGGGTCACCGTGCCGTGGGCGGCCTCGGCCTCGACGCAGTCCCCTTCCGGCGTCATCAGCACCGAGGTCATCAGCCCCAGCGAGCCGAAGCCCTGGGCCACGGTGTCCGACTGCACGTCGCCGTCGTAGTTCTTGCAGGCCCAGACGAAACCGCCGCTCCATTTCATGGCGGAGGCGACCATGTCGTCGATCAGGCGGTGTTCGTAGCCGAGTCCCTTCTCCTCGAACCTGTCCTTGAATTCGGCGTCGTAGATCTCCTGGAACAGGTCCTTGAAGCGGCCGTCATAGGCCTTCATGATGGTGTTCTTGGTCGACAGATACACCGGCCAGCCCAGGTTGAGGCCATAGTTCATGCAGGCCCGGGCGAAACCACGGATGGACTCGTCCAGATTGTACATGGACATGGCGACGCCGCCGCCGGGAAAGTCGAACACCGTATGCTCGATGGGCTCCGAGCCGTCGTCGGGGACGAATTTCATGGTCAGGGTGCCGGGCCGGTCGACCACCATGTCCGTGGCCCGGTACTGATCGCCGAAGGCATGACGGCCGATGACGATGGGCTGGGTCCAGCCGGGAACCAGGCGCGGCACGTTCTTGCAGATGATCGGCTGACGGAACACGGTTCCGCCGAGAATATTGCGGATGGTGCCGTTGGGGGATTTCCACATTTTCTTCAGGCCGAATTCCTCGACCCGGGCCTCGTCCGGGGTGATGGTGGCGCATTTCACGCCGACGCCGTACTCCTTGATGGCGTTGGCGCTGTCGATGGTGATTTGATCGTCGGTTTCATCCCGTTTCTGGATCGACAGGTCGTAGTATTTCAGATCCACGTCCAGGTAGGGCAGGATCAGCTTGTCCTTGATGAACGTCCAGATGATGCGGGTCATTTCGTCACCGTCGAGTTCGACGATGGGTGTAGCGACCTTGATCTTAGCCATGGCGACTCTCTCCTTAACATCTTGTAGGGACGTCCGCCGGGGTGCGCCCCGATATGCGTCAAGGTTCCACCGCTATGAACGCGGGACCTGTCAACGGACGGGCGGACCATAAGACCGACCGGCCCGTTTGGCAAGCTACAGGTGGGAGGTCAGAACCTCGATGTCCGGCTCCGGGGCCGAGGCCAAGGCGTCGAAGACATCGTCGACGCTGTCGACCACCGTATAGAGATCGGCGATGCCGTGGTGTCCGTAGCCGCCGTCGATGACCGCCTGGAACAATTCGCGCAGGGTTCGCCAGTAGCCGTTGATATCGACCAGGACGACCGGTTTGCGGTGCTGTTGCAATTGCTTCCAGGTGAGGATTTCGATGGTTTCGTCGAGGGTGCCGAGCCCGCCCGGCAGGGAAACGAAGCCGTCGGACAACTCGAACATCTTGCTCTTGCGCTCGTGCATGCTCTCGACCACGATCAGTTCGGAAACCCCGGGATTGCCGACTTCGAAAGCCTGGATGAATTCCGGTATGATCCCCGTCACGTGGCCGCCGTTTTCGAGCGCCGCGCGGGCGACGATGCTCATCAGGCCGATGTCCCCGCCGCCGTAGACCAGGCCGATGCCCCTGTCGGCGATGGCGTGGCCGAGGCGGCGCGCCGCCTGTTCATGGTCCGGGTCCCGGCCGGCGCGGGAGCCGCAGAACACGCAAAGGGTCTTGATCTTGCTCATGGCGACACCATACCCCCTCACGCGGGAATGTCCATCCACGAAAAGACTTGTACTGCAGTGGGAAATAAAGGGAAAATCAGACGGCCCCGGTCTTCCAAGGGGCCTTGCCATACAGGGAGGAAACAATGAAAAACACTTTAACCGGATGGCTCCTGACGGTCTGCGCCGCCGCCGTGTTCAGCACGGCCCTGGCCCCGGCGGTGAACGCCGACGAGCATGAAATCAAATACCGCAAGGCGGTCATGAAGGCCGTCGGCGGCGCCATGGGCGGCCTCGCCGCCGTGCTCAAGCAGCAGGCGCCCGCGGAACACGCCCAGCCACTGGCCCGGGTGATGAACGATCTGGCGGCCATCGTGCCCGACGTCTTCCCGGCCAGTTCCGATTTCGGCGACACCACCGCATTGCCCGCCATCTGGGAGAAACCCGGCGAGTTCAAGGCCGCCGTGGACGCCTTCACCGCCGCCGCCGCCGCCCTGCCCGCCGCCGCCGCCGCCGGGGGCGACCCCTATCGGGCCGCCTTCGGCGCCCTCGGCAAATCCTGCAAGGACTGCCATACGAATTTCCGCGAGAAAAAGGGTTAACGCCCCCGGGATGGGGTTTCGTTTCCTCCCGCTGGCCGTGGCGGTGGTCCTGGCGCTTTCCGCCGGGACGTCCCATGCCGACAAGGAGGAACGGATCGAGCGGGGCCGGTATTTGTTCCACGCCGCCGGCTGCCTCGGCTGTCATACGGACCGCAAGAACAAGGGCGCGCCCCTGGCCGGCGGGCGGGAGATGAAGACCCCCTTCGGCACCTTCTACAGTCCCAACATCACCCCCGACCCGAACGACGGCATCGGACGATGGAGCGACGGCGACTTCATCCGCGCCCTGCGTCACGGCCGCGCCCCCGACGGAAGCAATTACTTCCCGGTGTTTCCCTACACCTCGTATACGCTGATGTCCGACGGCGACATGCTCGACCTCAAGGCCTATCTGTTCTCCCTGCCGCCGTCGCCGACCCCCAACCGGCCCCATCGGCTGGATTTCCCGTTCAATTCCCGGTTTCTCGTCCATGTCTGGAAGCTGATCAACTTCGAGACCGGGCCCATGACCCCGACGCCCCACCGGGGCAAGGCCTGGAACCGGGGGGCCTATCTGGTCGAGGCCCTGGGCCATTGCGGGGAATGCCACACGCCTCGGGACCGCCTGGGCGGATTTCGCCTGCACCGGCATCTCGCCGGAAGCCGCGACGGGCCCGGCGGCGAGATCATGCCCAACATCACCCCGGACAAAAAAACCGGCATCGGAACCTGGAGCGACGGCGACCTGAAGGACCTGTTTTCCATCGGCATGATGCCCGACGGCGATTTCGTCGGCGGCGGCATGGGCGAAGTGGTCGATAACACCACGTCGAAATGGACCCCGGAGGACGCGGCGGCGGCGGTTCACTACCTGCGAACGGTGCAGCCGGTGCCGAACCGGGTCAAGGCGGAGAAAAAGAAGGCAGACGATGGCGGGGACTGGAATTGATGCCCCTTCACCAGACGTTGCGCCGAAGCCGCCTGCGTACTAATCTATGCATCTGATTCTCAGCCGGTAGTTTTTCGGGCGTCGGTGGTTGCCCGGCCACAAGGAGGACCCATTGAACAGGCCGTTTCTTATCGCTTTCATCGGTGTCCTGGCCGTCGCCCTGGCCATCGCTCTCAACTACGTGCCCTGGCCGTCCGACGAGCCCGCGCCGCCGCCCGCCGCCGTAACCTCGGCGCCGGCGACGGAACCGGCAGCGCCTGAAACGCCGAAGCCCCGGGTAAAGGCCGAACCCGCCCCGACGAAAAAGGCAGAACCGCCCGCCGAAACCAGCGGCGCAAGCAAGCCCGAGACCCCCGAGCCCGCTCAGGAGCCGCAAAAGGCCGAACCCCTGCAGCCGGACCCGCCCACCTTCGACGTGGTCCGGGTCAACGCCGACGGCCACGCCGTCATCGCCGGACGGGCGGTGCCCGAGAGCACGGTGGTCAATTACGACAACGGCGTGGAGTTCGGCCGGGTCAAGGCCGACGACCGGGGAGAATGGGTGTTCGTTCCCGACAGCCCCCTGGCCCCCGGCACCCATACCCTGCGCCTGAAGATGGTGATGGGGGAACTGCCGCCGGTAAATTCCGTCGAGGACGTGATCATCGTCGTCGCCGAGCGGGCCAAGGATACCCCCGCCGCCGTGGCCGCCACCCCTGCGCCAGCGCCAGCACCTGCCCCTGCCTCTACGCCTGCCTCAACCGCCGCGACTCCTGCTCCTGCTCCCGCACCATCCGGGACGGACGGCGGCGGCGCCCTGGCGGTCAAGATCACCCCCGACGGCGCCTCCACGGTCATGCAGAAACCCGGGCCGGAAAGCACCGTCAAACTGTCCGTCGACGCCATCGACTACGACGATCGGGGACGCCTGTCCATCAGCGGCTCGGCGGAACCGGAAAGCAAGGTGCAACTCTATCTCGACAACGGATTCGTCGGCCAGGCGCAGGCCGGGTCCGACACCGGAGAGGGGCGCGGCGGCTGGTCCATGAGTCCCGAAACCGCCGTCGATCCCGGCCTCTACACCCTGCGCGCCGACCAGATCGACGACGGCGGCAAGGTGGTGCAACGAGTGGAACTCCCCTTCTCCCGCGCCGAACGGACGCCGGAACTGGCCACCAAGCTGGCCGCCCGCGAGAACACGGTCATCGTTCAGCCGGGCAACAGCCTGTGGCGAATCGCCCGCTCCAACTATGGCGAGGGCATCCGCTTCACGGTGATTTACCAGGCCAACGCCGATCAGATCTCCGATCCCGATCTTATTTATCCGGGTCAGGTGTTCAAACTGCCTGAAAACGAATAGAATAAGCCCGACGCAGACTTCGAGAAGGAAAGACACCCCGTGCTGAAGATCGTTTTGGTGCCGATAAACCGTGCCGGCTGGCCCTTCATCGGCCTGTTCGCCGCCGCCGCCATCGGCCTGTTCATGCTTGCCGAGCCCCTCGGCTGGATCGGCGTCGTCCTGACCCTGTGGTGCGCCTATTTCTTCCGCGATCCCGACCGGGTGACGCCGACCCGCGACGGTCTGGTGATCAGCCCCGCCGACGGCGTCGTCCAATTGGTCGACCGGGCCGTGCCGCCGCCGGAACTGGGCATGGGCGAAGAGCAAAGGCCCCGGGTCTGCGTCTTCATGAACGTCTTCAACGTTCACGTCAACCGGGTCCCCATGGACGGCGAAATCACCAAGGTCAGCTACCGTCCCGGCCGGTTTTTCAACGCCTCCCTGGACAAGGCCAGCGAGTTCAACGAACGAATGAGCCTGCGCATGACCAGCACCGGCGACCACGACATCGCCTTCGTGCAGATCGCCGGACTGGTCGCCAGACGCATCAAATGCGACGTCGTCGAGGGCCAGACCGTATTGGCCGGGGAACGCTTCGGGCTGATCCGCTTCGGCAGCCGGGTCGACGTCTATCTGCCCGACGGCGTGGCGCCGCTGGTCGCCGTTGGCCAGACCACCGTCGCCGGGGAAACCGTTCTCGCCGATGTCCGCGCCTCGGAAGAGGCCCGCGGCGGCGTCATCCGTTAGGAGACACGACGATGGCAGCCCGCCGCAAGAGGCCGGAATGGCTTCACATCAACAAGATGATCCCCAATTTCCTGACCATTCTGGCCCTTTCCGCCGGCATGTCGGCGATCCGTTTCGGCCTGGAAAACCGCTGGGAACACGCCGCCCTGGCCATCCTCGCCGCCGCCATTCTCGATGCCCTGGACGGACGCATCGCCCGTATCCTCAAAGGCGCGTCGAAATTCGGCGCCGAACTGGACTCCCTCGCCGACTTCATCAGCTTCGGCGTCGCCCCGGCGATGCTGCTGTATTTGTGGGCCATGCAGGATGTCGGGCGGTTCGGCTGGATGCTGTCCCTGCTGTTCAGCATTTCCATGGCCATGCGGCTGGCCCGCTTCAACACCATGCTGGAAGACGAGGACCTGCCGCCCTGGACCAGTAACTTCTTCGCCGGCGTGCCCGCCCCCGCCGGAGCGGGCCTGGTGCTGATGCCGATGATCCTGTCCTTCCAACTGGGCGATTCGTTCTTCCGCTCGCCGGCCGTCGTCTCCTTCTACCTGATCGGCGTCGCCGCCCTGGTGGTCAGTTCCATTCCCACCTTCTCGTTTAAAAAGCTGAAAGTGCCCTCCAGCCGGGTGGTGCCGCTGATGATCCTGGCCGGCGCCTTCGTCACCGCCCTGGTCAGCGCCCCTTGGACCACCCTTTCCGCCGTTTTGCTGGCGTATCTGGCGACCATTCCCTTCAGCGTCAAATCCTACCGCCGGCGCATGGCCGAAGAGCCCATACGGCGCACGGACGCCCCCGGAACCGAATAGACAAAGCGCCCTATACCCGACTTCTTTGCTTGGCTTTGCCGACTCCTTGCGAATCACTCGCAAATGCCCGCAGTCACAAGCTTTTTGGAAGATTCCCCCTCCCCCCCCCGGGGGCCAAACCACAAAAAATGAATGGTTTTTTTTAGGGACGCAATCCCGTATGGTGTTCAAGTTGGCTGTTTTGAATGATTACAGCTTATGTTGACAGTCACACGAGATCCATGAGGGAGGATACAATGATGGCATCGCTTGGCAATATCATGATGGCGAAACTGGAGGGCGCCAAGGCGGCCGCGGCGGCGAAGGGCGCGGCGGGCAAGACCTTCATTGTCTCTCAGGTCTCGACGGCGGGCAACGGCCTCGGCAACACGGTGGTCCTGAAACCGGTGATGGGCGCGGGCACGGGCACGGCGAAAGCCGCCGGCGCAGCGAAAGCCGCCGGCGCGGGTGCCGGCACGGTGGCCATGAAGCTGGAAGGGGCCAAGCAGGCCATCGGCCTGAAAACCATGGTCGGAAAAATCGTCACCGTCGGCAAGGCCCCCATGGCGGGCGGCAACTGGCTGGTCCTGAAACCGGCCGCCGCGACCGCGGGCAAGGCCGCCGCCGCCGTCGGCGCGGCGGGCGCGACCGCCGGGGCAGCCGGCGCGGCGAAGGCCGTGGCCGCCCCGTCCCTGGCCCTCGGCAAGCTTGAAGGCGTCCGTCAGGCGACCCAGGTCAAGGGTCTGGTCGGCAAGTCCTTCACCGTCGTCGATCCGGCGACCATGGGCAAGGCCGGTAAGGCCGTCCTGATGCTGAAGCCCTCGGGCGCGGCGGCGGCGAAGGCCGTGGCCGCCACGGGAGCGGGCGCCGCCGGTGGCATGAAAGCCGCCGCCGAGGTCGAAGGCGCAGCCGCCGCCAAGGGAGCCGCCGCGAAGGCGGCCGCGGGCGCCAAGGCCGCCGGTGAAATGGAAGGCGCCGCCGCCATGAAGGGCGCCGGGGCGAAAGCCGCCGCTATGAAGGGCGCGGGCGGCAAGGCGGCCGCCATGAAGGGCGCCGGCGCGAAGGCTGCCGCCGCCAAGGGCGCGGGCGCCGGGAAGGGCCTGATCACCGTCAACCTGGCCGGCAAGAAGCAGGCCATGGCCTTCAAGGGCATGATCGGCAAGAAGGTCACCGTCGGCATGCCGACCCTGGCCGGAAAGGCCGGAACGGGCAACTGGATGACCCTGAAGACGGCAAGCTGCGTCGGCGCCAAGGCCACCGGGGCCGCCGCCGGCGGAGCCGCCGCCGCGAAAGGCGCCACGGCGGTCAAGGGGGCAGCCGCGGCCAAGGGTGCTGCCGCGGCAAAAGGAGCCGCCGCCGCCAAGGGCGCGGGCGCGGCCAACACGATCACCGTCCTCAAGGTGACCCCCATGGCCACCGCCAAGACCATCGCCGCGCCGAACGTGGCCATCGCCGCGAAATCCGCCGGCGCCGCCGGAGCCACCGGTGCGGTTGCCGCCGGGGCCGCGAAGACGGCGGCGACAGGCGGCACCCTCTGGACCGGAACCGGCTGGAGCCTGGGCCTGGGCCTGGGACTCGGCGCCTTCGGACCGGCCGTGCTGGCCTCCGCCGCCGCCGCCGCCGGTTACATCTACTACCGCAAGAAAAACAGCGCCGATGACGAAGGCTCGGAAGACGAAGGCTTCGACAAGGAATTCATTAACGCCATCAGCTAGCGGATTGAATCCCATGAACCTCTTCCAAACCACCGTCGTGGCGGGCACCACAACCGCCGGGGGTCTTCTCGGCAAGACCATCGGCGCCAAGGTGCTCGGCAGCGTTGCCTTGGGTGTGATTCCCCTCGCCGCCGTCGGCGCCTATGCCGGGTTCAAGCTCGTCCATATCGGCCTGAATGCTTCCGCGAAGGAAAAATCGACGCCCGAGGCTCCTCCCTCGGCCGCCCGAGGATGACCATATGTCGACTGTACGATTGAGCAACAAGCGCAAGGGGCGCACCCTTCTCCTCGGCCTTCTCAGCTACCTGGGAACCCTTTGTTTCGTCCCGCTGATGGTCAAGGACACGGATGAATTCATCCTCTTTCATGCCCGTCAGGGACTGGTACTGTGGGGCTGGAGCGTCCTTGCCGGCCTGTCCCTGCTGATCCCCGGCGTCGGCATCCCGTTTTTCGCCGTTTCCCTGCCCCTGGTCACCCTCCTGTCCGTCACCGGCATGATCTCCGTGGTTCTGCGCCGGGCCTGGAAGCTGCCGGTGATCTACCGGCTGGCGCAGGCCATCTGAGCGGACCCCGGCGCCATGATCAGCCCCTTGCGCATTCCGCTTCTGGCCGCCCTCCTCTGCCTGGCCGTCCAGGCCGAGGCCCAGGAAATGGCGACGGCCCGCGCCGCCATCTACGACACGGCGGGCAATCCCGTCGGCCGGGCGGTCTTCCTGCAGGGGCCCGCCGGCGTCGCCATCGGCATGGACCTCTACAATCTGCCGCCGGGCCCGCACGCGGTTCACATCCATGCCGTCGGCGCCTGCAGTCCCGATTTCCTCGCCGCCGGGGGCCATTTCAACCCCGGCGGGGCAAAGCACGGCATGATGAACCACCAGGGCCCCGACAACGGCGACCTGCCCAACATCATGGTCGGGCGGGACGGAACCGCGCAGGTCGAAATGCACACCCCCTGGGTCACCCTGCTGCAGGGCAGGACCTCCCTGTTCGACAAGGACGGCTCCTCCCTGATCATTCACGCCAACGCCGACGATCATGTCAGCCAGCCCATCGGCGGCGCCGGGGACCGCATCGCCTGCGGCGTCATCAAGCCCGGCTGACCGATAGACGCCGGCGCCCCTTGTCGCCTATAGTGCCATGACGCCTTTCATTCAGGGAGAGCGCCGTTGAAGGCTGGCCGCCACACCACCGCCGTCTTGCTTGGCAAGATCGCCCTCATCGTCCTGGTCGTCGAGGGACTGACCATGGCCGGTCTTTACCGGCTTCCCGAAATGCCCGGGCCGCTGGCCGGCATCGCCGGGGACGCCTTGCTGCTGGCGCTGTTTTCCACGCCGCTGATCTATTTTTTCGCCATTCGCCCGTTTCTCCTGCAGGCCAACAAGGCCCTTTCCAATTCGGACAGGCTGGAATCCCGGGTTCAGTCCCGGACATCGGAGCTGCAAGAGGCCGTTCACGAACTGTCCCGCAAGGAGCAGTTCCTCGCCATGGCCCTGGACAACCTGCCCGGCGCCCTGGTCCTCACCGACAGCGATCTCAGGGTCGTCATCTGCAGCCGCCGTTTCTCGGAACTCTACCATGCCCCGCCGGGCTACCTGAATCCTGGAAGCGATTACCGGGCGTTCATTCGTTATCTGGCGGAAAACGGCTATTATGGGGACGGCGACGTGGAGGAACTGATCGCCAAGCGCATCGAATCCGTGCGCAATCCGGCCGGGGAACGCTTCGAGGACCACCGGCCCGACGGCGCCGTCTTCAGCGTCACCCGCAACCCGGTCGAGCAGGGCTGGACCATCACCATCGTCACCGACATCACCGAGCTGAAACGGACGGAACAGGAACTGCGCAAGAGCGACCAGCGCCTCAGGGCCATCAACAACACGGTTCAGGCCGGCATCGTCATGGCCAACGTGGAAGACGGGGAAATTTTCTTCGCCAACGCCGAGGCGGAGGCCATTCTCGGGATCAACGTCGGCAAGATGTTCGTCAAGGGCTGGGAGGACGTCTTCACCAACCCCCGTGAATGGGAGGAATTTCTCGTCCGCTTCTCCTACGAGGGCCATGTCAAGCATCAGGAGATGCAAATCAAGCGCCCCGACGGCCAGCCGGCCTGGATTTTCGCCTCCCTGACCAGTGTGTCCGGCGAGGACAGGAACACCCTGTTGATGTCCTTCATCGACATCACGGAACACAAGCGGACCGAGGAACACCTGAAACAGGCGCAGAAGATGGACGCCCTGGGCAGCCTGGCCGGCGGCATCGCCCATGACCTGAACAACATGCTGTTGCCCATCCTCACCCTGACCGGCATGACGGCGAGGGAGTTGCCGGAAGACAGCAGCGGCCGGGAGCGGCTGGAGAAGGTTGTCCTGGCGGCGGAAAAGGCCAGCGACCTGATCAACCGGATTCTCGTGTTCAGCCGCCAGGACCTGGACGTCCAGAAAAAGGAAATCGACCTATACGACACGGTCAAGGACGCCATGTACCTGCTGCACGCCACCCTGCCTTCGACCATCAATCTTAAGGAAAACCTGGACGAGAACGTGGGCCGGATTTTCGCCGATCAGGCCCAGATTCAAACCGTCCTGTTGAACCTGGCCTCCAATTCCATCGACGCCATCGCCGGCCGGGTCGGGGATATGGAAATCACCCTGGGGAAAACGAACACGATTTTGAAGAGCCATGGCAAGGTCAGGGAACGGACCGACGAGACATGGGCCGAGTTATCCGTCAGCGACACCGGCTGCGGCATGAGCGAGGAAACCATGGGCCGGGTCTTCGACCCCTTCTTCACCACCAAGGATGTTGGCGAAGGCACCGGGATCGGCCTGTCCATGGTTCACGGCATCATCACCAGCCAGGGGGGAAGCTGGGACGTGATCAGCAGCCCCGGCCAGGGCACGACCTTCTATATTTATCTTCCCCTTCTCGATAAAACGGCGGCGGGAAAAGGGATCAATGATGCTATGCTCGACAAGACGGTTTCGACGGCCGCCGGAACGACAGAGTAGGTTATATCATGGCGAACATACTGGTAATCGACGACGAGGAACTGGCCCGTTACACGGTTCGTGAAATCCTGCAATCGGCCGGCCACGCCGTCACCGAGGCGGGCAACGGCAATGAAGGCATCAAGCTGCAACACGAGCACCGCTTCGACCTTGTCATCACCGACATCATCATGCCCGAAAAGGAAGGCGTCGAAACCATCATCGAACTGAAGCGGGATTATCCGGACCTGAAAATCATCGGCGTTTCCGGCGGCGGGCGGGCCCGCAACCTTCATTTCCTGGATATTTCCGAGCAATTCGGCGCCGACAAGGTGCTGAAGAAGCCCTTCACCTACGATCAGTTGATGGAATGCGTCGACGCCTGCCTGGCGGACCGGCGAACCGGCTTGACGCCCGATGAATGAGCGCTCCCTTATCAGCAAGGTCAGGGGTCTGTTCTCCGACGGGAAGGAGCCCGGGCCGGCGTACCAGTCCAGTTGGGCCCGCCTGCATGGGGAGCACGCCCCCAAGGAACGGGATCTGGCGGATTTTCAGAAGCAGTTGGACGACATCCTGAGCCACTATCCCACGGTGGTCAGTGGGCGGGTCCAGCTTCTCGACGTCAACGCCATTATTGACAGGCTGGGGAGCGACAACAGGGAAAAACGCAGGAAGCATATCGACCACATCGTCAAGGACTGCATTGAAAAACGTCTGACATCCAAGGACGTCTACACCCGCTACGGCGACACCAGCTACGTCATCGTCTTCGCCCAGTTGGACCGGCAGGGGGCGAAGATGAAGAGCCTGCTCATGGCCGAGGAAATCTCGTCGCGGCTTCTCGGCGAGGAAGAGGAGCACAAGCTGGTCGAGGTCAAGACCGCCTGCATCAAGGAAGACGGCAAGCTTCTGTTCGAAACCGTCCCCTCCCTCGACGCCTTGCTTGATGAGTTCGAGCACGCCCCGGAGGCCGTCCCCGAAGAGACGGCAACCAACCTGGATGAGGTGATGTTCGTCTTCCGCCCCATCTGGGTGGTGGAAAAACAGATCGTCTCGGCCTTCAACTGCGTTCCCGTGGTGGCGGTCTCCAAGGACAACTACATGTCGGGATACGGCAACGTCATCGACGAAACGGACCCGGAAAGCATTTTCAAGCTGGATGTCATGATCGTCCGGCGGGTCGGCGAGGAACTGCGGGCCATGCGGGCGGCGAAACGGGTCGCGCTGATCTCCCTGCCCATCCATTTCGAGACCCTGGCGACGAAGAAGCGCCGCGACGCCTACCTGACCCATTGCGCCCAGTTCCTGACCGAATTCAAGGACCGGGTCCTGTTTGAAATCCTCGCCCTGCCGGAAGGCATTCCCGCCACCCGGCTTTCCGAATTCACCGCATGCCTGAAAAACCACGCCCGCTCCGTGCTCGCCTCCTTCAACCTGTATCACACGGATTTCCAGGGCTACCGCTCATCGGGGGTGCACGCGGTCGGCATGAACGTTTTCCATTCCAGCCTGTCGGAAAAGGAAATCATGACCCTCATGCACAGTTTCGTGAAGGCGGCCAATCAGGCGGGCCTGAAGACCTATGTCCACGGCATCAACAGCATCAGCCTCAACACCATCGCGGTCAGTTGCGGCTTCGACTACGTGGACGGCGACGCCATCCATTCCGTGGCTAACATGGTAGACGGGGCCTACCGGCTGCAGATCGAGGATATCTACTCCAACCTAACCTGACGCCCGCTCCCGCCGACGTTGCCGCCAGTCGTGGATGTTCGCCTTGATCATCAGGGCCGACGGGGTGACGACCAGGGTCAGGATCGTCGCGAAGCCGAGACCGAAGACGATGGCCGTGGAGAGCTGCGCCCACCATTGCATGGACGGCGCGCCGACGCTGACCTCGCGGGAAATGAAATCGATGTTGACGCCGGTGACCATGGGCATCAGCCCCAGCATGGTGGTGACCGTTGTCAGCAAGACTGGACGCAGACGCTGGGCGCCGGTCCTGAGGATGGCTTCCCGGGCCGTCGAGGCGGTTTCCTTCAGCCGGTCGTAGGTGTCGATCAGCACGATGTTGTTGTTGACGACAATCCCCGCCAGCGCGATCACGCCGACGCCGCTCATGACGATGCCGAAGGGCTGCCCCGTCGCCAGCAGGCCGATAAAGACGCCGATGGTCGACATGATGACGGCGGTGAGGATCAGCAGCGCCGAATAGAAACTGTTGAACTGGGTGACCAGAATGATCGCCATGATGAACAGGGCGACGACGAAGGCCTTGCCGAGGAACGCCTCCGCCTGTTTCTGTTCTTCGTCCTCGCCCTTGAAGGCCACTTCGACCCGGGGGTCGATATCGGCGGTGTTCAGCCAGGCCTGCAACTCCGTCACCTTGTCCGCCGGCAACATGCCCTCAACCACGTCCGCCTTGACCGTCATGATGCGCCGCGCGTTGGTGCGCCTGACCGTGCCCGTTTTCGGCGTCGCCAGGCGCTCGACGAAATTGCTGATGGGAATCCGCCCGCTGGACGTGTTGACGCGGATATGGTCCAACTGGTCGATGGTCCTGTATTCCACCGGATAACGGGCCTGAATGTCCAGTTCCTCGTCGGCGTCGTCGGGCCGGTAACCGCCCAGCTTGATGCCGGAGCCCGCCATCTGAATGGCCCGGCCGACGACATCGACGCTGGCGTTGAACTTCATCGCCTGGGCCCGGTCGACCCGCATTTCCCAATCGATTCCGGGAAGCGGGCGGGAATCCTCGATGTTGATCAGTCCGTCGATGGACTCGAAGCCCTTGAGCATTTCCTCCACCGCCGGGGCCAGCAGTTCGGGAAAGCGCGACGACAGCTCGACGGCGACCGGCTTGCCCACCGGCGGCCCCTGTTCCTGCTTGCGCCGGTCGATGATGATGCCGACCAGATCGGACGTGCGTTCCTCGATTTCGGCGAGAATCTCATCGGCCTTGCGGCGTTCCTGCCAATCGGCCAGTTCGATGGAGATGACGCCGATGATATCTTCCGATTCCTGGCTGTTCTGCTCCTTGCCCGTGCGCAGGTAGACCGCGTCCAGCTCGCCCCTTTCCTCGTTGATCTGGAGGATCCGGCGCTCCACCTCGCCCATCAGCCGGTCCATTTCGTAAACCGACAGGTTGCCCCGGGCGCGGACCTGGATTTTCGCCATGTCGGGCTCGACCTCGGGGAAGAATTCCACCCCTTTTCCGTACGTGCCATAAACCACCTGAACGGAGATCAGCATGGCGAAGGCGACGAACAGGACCTTGGCCGGATGGTTGAGGGCCAGTTTCAGGACCTTGATATAACCGCCGGTGAAACCGCCGGTCTGTTCCGGGTCAAGGTTTTCACTGCCGGCGAGATGGGCGATGCTTCCGCCCCCTGCCGAGCCTGGCTTGCCCACGTAGGCCCCCAGGGTGGGGACGAAGATCAGCGCCATCAGCAGCGAGGCGGTCAGGGTCGCCAGCAGGGTGTAGGGCAGATACTTCATGAATTCGCCGACCACGCCGGGCCAGAACACCAGCGGCAGGAAGGCGGCCAGGGTGGTCGCCGTCGAGGCGATGATCGGCCACGACATGCGCTTCGCCGCCAGGGCGTAGGCGATCTTGCGCGGTTCCCCTTCCATCATCTTGCGGTCGGCGAATTCGGTCACCACGATGGCCCCGTCCACCAGCATGCCGACGGCAAGGATGAGGGCGAACAGGACAACGATGTTGATGGTCATCCCCATGGCCGAAATGACCAGGATGCCGGTCAGGAACGAACCCGGGATGGCCATGCCGACCAGCCCGGCGGAGCGCACGCCGAGGGCTGCGATGACGACGATCATGACCAGAAGAACGGCGGCAATGACGTTGTTCTGCAGGTCGTTGAGCATGATGCGAATGTCTTTCGACTTGTCCTGGGCATAGCCGACCTGAACCGCCCCCTGCAGGGATTGCGGCCAGTTCTTGCGTTCCTGCCCGACAATCAAGCGGACCTGTTCGATGGTGTCGATGATGTTCTCGCCGGAGCGTTTCACCACCTCGAGAACCAGCGCCGACTCTCCGTCGATGCGGGCGAAGCTCAAGGGGTCCTTGAAGGCCCGCCGCACCTCCGCGATGTCCTGTAGACGGACGACGGCGTCGCCGTCGGTGAGAATGGGCAGCCCCATGATGTCCTGGGTGGTCTCAAACAGGCCCGGCACCTTCAGGGCGAAACGCCCGTGCCCCGTATCCTGGGCCCCGGCGGCGACCAGCAGGTTGGAGGAGGCGACCAACTGGATGGCCTGCTCCGGCGACAGTCCGTAGCTTTCCACCCGGACCGGATCGATCAGCACCTCGACCATTTCCTCCCGGTCTCCGGCGATTTTCACTTCCAGGACGCTGGCGATGCCCTCGATTTCGTCCTTCAGATCCCGGGCCAGGCGCAACAGGGCCCGTTCCGGCACCTCCCCGGACAGGGTCACCAACAGGACGGGAAAGAGGCTGAAGTTGACCTCGTGGACGGTGGGCTCGTCCGTATCGGCGGGCAGGTCCGGCTTGGCCAGTTCGACGCTCTCGCGGACATCCTCCAGGGCCTTGTCGGCGTCGAAACCGGCGTCGAATTCCATGGTCACGCTGGCCCCGCCCTCGTAGCCGCTGGCGGTCATTTCCTTGACCCCCTCGATGCTCCGCAGTTCCTGCTCCATGGGGCGGATGAGCAGACGCTCGGCGTCTTCCGGCGAGATCCCTTCGTGATCCATCTGCACGTAGATGATCGGGATGTTGATGTCCGGGTCGGCCTCCTTCGGCACTTCCATATAGGCGACGGCGCCGGAAACCAGGACCAGCACCAGGGTCGCCAGCACCGTCCGCGAGTGGGCGAAGGCGTTGTCGATAAAGCGGATCATGAGGCCTGTCCCTGGCCTGATTCGCTGCTTTCCACCTTCTGTCCGGCGCGGACGAATTCCTGGCCGACGATGATCAGGCGCACGTCGTCGGGAATTCCCGTCAGCCACATGCCTTCGGGCGTGTCGTCGATGATCTTGACCTTGTGAAAATGCACCCGGTCGTCTTCATCGACGGCCTTGACCCCGATCTCGCCCTTGTCGTTCAGGGTCAGTATCGCCGGGCTGAGGAAATGCGCCTTGATGCTGCCGAGCACCAACCGCAGTTCCGCCGTCATTCCCTCGGCGATGGCGCCGCCGGGATTGTCGAGGGAAATCTCGGCCCGGAAGGTCCGCGTCGTCGTCGAACCGGCTTTGGAAATATAGCGGACCACCCCTTCGAGAGGCTCGCCGCCGGTCACCGTGACCGTCGCCTTGTCGCCGACACGCAGCCGGCTGGCCGCCCGTTCCGTGACGTCGCCGACGGCGAGGATGGGATTCAGGTCGACGACCGTGGCCGTGACCTGCCCGACGGCCACATAATCGCCGACATCGACAGGCAGGGAATTGAGCACGCCGTTGAAGGGGGCGCGAACGGTCGTGCGATCGATATCCAGGCGGATGGCCTGCAGGCCCGCCTTGGCGGTTTCCAGGTTGGCGCGGGCCTCGGCCAACTGGACCTTGGAGCGGAATTGTTTCTTCGACAACTTATTGGCCGCCTCGTAGGCGACCCGGAACCGTTCGACCAGGGCTTCCGCCTCTTTCAGGCGGGCCTTGCGGTCGGCCATGTCGATGCGGGCGATCACTTCGCCCTTCTTCACCTTCCGTCCCTTTTTCACCGGCACGGAAACGATGCGTCCCGACGTTTCCACCCGCACCTCGACCGAACGCACCCCTTCGGTGCGGCCGAACAGCACCAGCTTGCTCTGGTGGTCGCGGGCGACGGACCGGCGGACCCGAACCTGGGACAGGGGCTTCGCCTTCGGTTCTTCCTCGACGGCGGCGGCGATCTCGGGGGCGGCCTCGGTTTCCTGCCCTTTCATTTGACCGGAAGCAATCCAGGCGAACACCGCCAGCGCCACGCCGGCTGCGATAAAGACCGTTTTACCCATTATTGTATTCCTGCCTGTTCTCGTTTTCCGAGCCTTCGCCCAGCATCATATGGGCATTCTGTTCCATGTATTCCACCAATGACCGGTAAATGGCCATGCCGAGTCCCCTGACGAACAGTCTTTCCCTGGGCAGGTCGGTGCAGTCCATGTCTTCGATATGAGCGAGCAGGCACCGGTAATAGCCCATTTGCTGCTCATAAACCGCCCGCAAATGATCCGGCTCCAGGAACTCGTGAAGAAACAGCATGACCGTCACCTCAGAACGCATTTTGTCCGCCGCCGGGGTCACCGTCAGGGCCTCCCGCAAGGCCTGCCGGCCCCGCTCGGTCAGGGAATACACCTTCTTGTCGGGGCGGCCCTCCTGGGCCTCTTCGCGCATGCTGATCTTGCCGTCCTCGCACAACTTGGCCAGGGACGGATAGATGGATCCGAAACTGACTTGGTGGAAGTAGGCGAAGGGGCCTTCCTCGAACATTTTCTTGATTTCATAGCCACTGGCGTCGCCACAGGTGAGCGCCCCGAGGCAAAGGGTCTGCGCATCCATTGTTCCGGTCTCCGTCCGGGCTGCGGTGAAAAAGCTAGGGCGTCAACAACCCTATATCCAACAATTACATATCAAAACGATATATATCATGTCAACATAAAGATTGAGGCCCGTCGCATTTCCGGCATCCCCTGTCGCAGTGTGGATAGACTGGCGTCGCCGCCTCTGCGAGTGATACCCTATCCTGAAACACAGGTCGGTCGATGGAGGACAGAGCTTTGAAATCCAGGTATTCAATCTTCAGCCTGATGCGCAACGCCCGGGACTATCACCAAGGCTGGGAACGGGCTTGGCGCAGTCCCGACCCGAAAGCCGAATACGACGTCGTCGTTATCGGCGGCGGCGGCCATGGACTGGCGACGGCCTATTATCTGGCCAAGGAACACGGCGTCACCAATGTGGCGGTGCTGGAAAAGGGCTGGCTCGGCGGCGGCAACACGGGCCGCAACACCACCATCATCCGCTCCAACTATCTGTGGGACGAAAGCGCCCGGCTGTACGAGAAATCCCTCAAGCTCTACGAGGGCCTGACCCACGAGTTGAACTTCAACATCATGCTGAGCCAGCGCGGCGTCCTCAACCTGGCCCATAACCTGCACGACCTCAGGGAAATCAGCCGCCGGGTCAACGCCATCCGCCTGAACGGCATCGATTCGGAAATGCTGACCACCGAGGAAGTGCAACAGATGGTGCCGATCCTCGATTGCTCGAAAAACGCCCGCTATCCGATCCTCGGCGCATCGCTGCAAAAACGCGGCGGCGTTGCCCGCCATGACGGCGTCGCCTGGGGCTTCGCCCGCGGCGCCGACGAGCGCGGCGTCGACATTATCCAGAAATGCGAGGTCACCGGCATTCTGCGCGACGGCGGCAAGGTGACCGGCGTCGAGACCACCCGGGGAACCATCAAGGCGAAAAAAGTCGCCATCGTCGCGGCGGGGCACACCTCCCATGTCGCCGCCATGGCCGGCATCCGCCTGCCCATCGAAAGCTTCCCCCTGCAGGCCATGGTCTCGGAACCCATCAAGCCGGTGCTGGACTGCGTCGTCATGTCCGGCGCGGTGCATGCCTATATCAGCCAGTCGGACCGGGGCGAAATGGTCATGGGCGCGGGCATCGACCATTTCATTTCCTATACCCAGCGCAGCACCCTGGCCGTCGTCGAACAGCAGATGGCGGCGGTGACCAAGCTGATCCCCATTCTGTCGCGCCTGCGCCTGATGCGTCAGTGGGCGGGCATCGTCGACACCTGTCCCGACGCCAGCCCGATCATCTCGAAGACCCCGCTGGACGGCCTTTACGTCAATGGCGGCTGGGGCACGGGCGGCTTCAAGGGCACGCCCGGGTCCGGTTGGGTGTTCGCCCACACCATCGCCCAGGACCGCCCCCACGAACTGAACGCGCCGTTCGCCTTGGAACGGTTCACCACCGGCGCGCTGATCGACGAGCACGGCGCCGCCGCCGTGGCGCATTAGGAGGACCCGGATATGTTCTTAATCAATTGTCCCTGGTGCGGCGAACGCAACGAAGAGGAGTTCTCCTACGGCGGCGAGGCCCACATCGCCCGCCCCGCCGATCCGGACGCCCTGAGCGACACGGAATGGGCCGATTACCTGTTCATGCGCAAGAACACCAAGGGCGCCTATCTGGAGCGCTGGAACCACGCCCACGGCTGCCGCCGCTGGTTCAACATGCAACGCAACACCGCCACCCACGACGTCGGCGCGGTCTACAAAATGGGCGAGCAACCGCCGAAAGAAGACGGAGGCGCATCATGACCCGGTCCCACGGCAAACGGCTGGCGGACGGCGGTCGCATCGACCGCGCCAAGCCCCTGAACTTCACCTTCAACGGCCGCCGCTACGGCGGTTACCAGGGCGACACGCTGGCCTCCGCCCTGCTCGCCAACGGCGTCGGCCTGCTCGGCCGCAGCTTCAAATACCACCGTCCGCGCGGCCTCTATTCCGCCGGCGTGGAGGAAAGCAACGCCATCGTCCAGTTGGAGACGGGCGCGCGCACCCGTCCCAACCTGCAGGCGACGGAAATCGAACTGTACGACGGCCTGAGGGCGAAAACCGTCAACTGCTGGCCCTCGGTCAAGTACGATATCGGCGCGTTGAACGGGGTTTTCGGACGCCTGCTGCCCGCCGGTTTCTATTACAAGACGTTCATGTGGCCGAAGAGCCTTTGGATGACTTATGAGAGGGTCATCCGCAACGCCGCCGGGCTTGGCGTCGCCCCCCGCGAGCCGGACCCGGACACCTATGACAAGATGCACGAACACGCCGACGTCCTCGTCGTCGGCGGCGGCGCGGCGGGACTGAGCGCGGCGCTCGCCGCCGGACGTAGCGGTGCGCGGGTCGTCCTCGCCGAGCAGGAACACGAACTGGGCGGCCGCCTGCTGTCGGAGCGAGAGGAAATCGACGGCAAGCCGGCGGCGGACTGGATCGCCGCCGTCCGCGCCGAGTTGGAGGAAATGGACGAGGTCCGGGTGCTCACCCGCACCACCGCCTTCGGCTATTACGACCACAATTACCTGGGCCTGGTGGAACGCCGCCACGTCAACGTGGGCGAGGCCATGTCGGGCGCCAGCGAACGGCTGTGGCGGGTCCGCGCCAAGCAGGTGGTGCTGGCCACCGGGGCCATCGAACGCCCGCTGGTCTTCGCCGACAACGACCGCCCCGGCGTCATGCTGGCCGGCGCGTTGCGGTCCTACCTGACCCGTTTCGGCGTCGCCCCCGGCGGCAAGGCCGTCATTTTCACCAACAACGACGACGCCTACCGCACCGCCCTCGCCATGGCCGATGTGGGCGTCGCCGTCGCCGCCGTGGTCGACCTGCGCAAGGACCCGGACGGGGCCCTGCCCGACGCGGTCCGGGCGAAGAACATCACCGTTTACGACGGCTGGGCGGTGACCGGTGTTAACGGTTGCTATAACGTCAAGAGTGTCGAAATCCGCCGACTGTCGGATGACGGCGAAGGAGTCACCGGCGAGGCCCAGACCATCGCCTGCGACGTCCTCGGCTCGTCGGGGGGCTGGAACCCGGTCGTCCACCTGCATTCCCAGTCCGGCGCCAAGGCGGTCTTCGACGAGACCATCCAGTCCTTCGTCCCCGGACCGTCCGTTCAGGCGGAACGCTCCGCCGGGGCCGCCGCCGGGACCTTCGCCCTCGCCGATTGCCTGAGCCAGGGCCACGAGGCCGGCAAGGCCGCCGCCAAGGAGGCAGGCTTCACGCCCACCCGCCATCACGGGGCGAAGGCAGAACCGCTTGAGGAAAGCCCGCTGAAGGCCCTGTGGATCGTCCCTTCCGACGCCGAGGACGACCGCGCCAAGGGCTTCGGGGCCAAGCATTTCATCGACCTGCACAACGACGTCACCGTCGCCGACATCGAGTTGGCGGCCCGGGAAGGCTACCATTCCGTCGAGCATGTGAAACGCTACACCACCCTCGGCATGGGACCCGATCAGGGCAAGACCGGCAACATCCCCGGCATGGCCGTGCTGGCCGGGGCGCTGGACAGCCCCATTGCCGAAGTCGGAACCACCACCTTCCGCCCGCCCTTCACGCCGGTCACCTACGGCGCCCTTGCGGGGCGGGACATCGGCGAGTTCTCGGACCCGGAACGCAAGACCCCCATGCACCACTGGCACGAGCAGGCCGGGGCCTTGTTCGAGGACGTGGGTCAGTGGAAGCGGCCCTGGTACTACCCGAAACCGGGCGAGACCATGCAGGAGGCCCTGAACCGGGAATGCCTGGCGGCCCGCAACGCCGTCGGCATCCTCGACGCCACCACCCTGGGCAAAATCGACATCCAGGGACCGGACACGGCGGAATTCCTGAACCGGGTCTACACCAACGCCTGGAGCAAGCTTGAGGTCGGCAAATGCCGTTACGGCCTGATGCTGGGCGAGGACGGCATGGTCATAGACGACGGCGTCACCGCACGTCTGGGAGAAAACCATTTCCACATGACCACCACCACCGGCAACGCCGCCCGGGTCATGGGATGGCTCGAGGAATGGCTACAGACGGAATGGCCGGACCTCAAGGTCTACTGCAATTCGGTGACCGAATCCTGGGCCACCATGACCCTGTGCGGGGCCCGGGCGGGAGACCTGCTGGGCGAGTTCACGGACCTGGACCTGAACCCGGAAACCTTCCCGTTCATGAGCTTCCGGGAAGCCCAGGTCGGCGGCATTCCGGCCCGTATTTTCCGCATCAGCTTCACCGGTGAACTGTCCTACGAAATCAACGTGCCCGCCGACTACGGCCTGGCCCTGTGGACGGCGCTGATGAACGCCGGCGAAAAATACGGCATCACCCCCTACGGCACGGAATCCATGCACATCCTCAGGGCCGAGAAGGGCTACATCATCGTCGGCCAGGAAACCGACGGCACGGTGACGCCCATCGACCTGGGCATGGACTGGATCGTTTCCAAGAAAAAAGACTTCATCGGTCGGCGCTCGCTCGCCCGCGCCGACTGCGTCCGCGAAGGCCGCAAGCAGCTTGTCGGCCTGCTCACCGTCGATCCGGCCGCCGTGCTGCCGGAGGGGGCGCAACTGGTCAGCGAACTGAAGTCCGCCCCGCCCATGGACATGATCGGCCATGTCACGTCCAGCTACCATAGCGCCAACCTGGGCCGGTCCATCGCCATGGCCCTGGTCAAGGACGGCCACAAACGCAAGGGCGAGGTCATCCACGCCCCGCTGGCGGACAAGACGATTCAATGTGAAATCACCGATCCCGTCTTTTTCGACAAGGAAGGAGCGCGCATCAATGGTTGAGTCCTTCATGAAGCAAACCGCCCTCGCCCACCTGGGACTGAGGGCCCGCGTCAACGACGACGACGAGGCCGGGGTCGAACTGGCCGAAGCCCCGTGCCTGGGGCAGGTTGGCCTGCGCCTGGACGCCAGCGATTCCGAACTGCGGGAAAAGGCGGAAACGGCGCTGGGCTTTCCCCTGCCCGTCGAGGCCAACACGGTGACCTCCGACGAGGGCCGGGCCGCCATCTGGATGGGCCCGGACGAATGGTTGCTCCTCACCCCGGAGGAGGAAGGAAGCAAACTGGAAAAGGCCCTGAATGATGCGCTCGAAGGGCATCACGCGGCGGTTTTCGATGTTTCGGACAGCCGCAGCCGCATCCTGCTTGCCGGACGCAACGCCCGCGATGTGCTGAAAAAGGGCTGCGGCATCGACTTCCACCCCCGCGCCTTCAAGCCCGGACAATGCGCCCAATCGACCCTGGCCCTAGCCCATATCCTGGTTCATCAGGTGGCGGAGGTCCCGGAGACCGGGGCCGCCGCCTATCATCTGTTCGTCCACCGCAGCTTTACCGAATACACCTGGGCCTGGCTGGAGGACGCGGCGGCGGAATACGGCATCCGCATATCGGCGGAATAGTCCATACCCCTACCCGGGGTAGGGACAAGACGGTTCTTGGTTTCTTTTTGCGGCTTTCTTCGGCTATCATCAAGCATGGCGGGGAGCCCTTAACAGCCTTGGAACCAGGCCATGAACGACCTTTTTGATTCGGTCCGCAACGCCAATATCCTGATCGTCGACGACCGGCCCGGCAACGTCGCCCTTCTGCAAGCCGTTCTCAAAGAATCCGGCTATCTGAATATTCACACCACCACCGACTCCCGCGAAGTGGTGGACCTCTACAAGAACAACGATTTCGACCTGATTCTGCTGGATATCCGCATGCCTCATGTGGATGGATTGCAGGTCATGGAGAAACTGTCGGCGGAAGGCAAGGACGATTACCTGCCGATCCTCATCCTCACCGCCGAGGACGACATGGACACCCGCCTCAAGGCCCTGCAGGCCGGGGCCAAGGATTTCGTCACCAAGCCCTTCAACACCGCCGAGGTGCTGAACAGGATCTCCAACATGCTGGAGGTCCGCGCCCTCTACAACGAGCGCCTGCGGCAGAACGAGGTTCTCGAGGAAAAGGTCCGGGAACGCACCCTGGAACTGGAACAAAGCAACGAGGAGCTGAAACAGACCCGGCTTGAGATCATCAACCGTCTCGGCCTCGCCGGCGAATACCGGGACGGGGAAACCGGCCTGCACGTGGTGCGCATGAGCAAATACTGCCATCAACTGGCCCTGGCCACGGGAAAAGGCGAGGCCTGGGCGGAACTGCTGTTGATGGCCAGCCCCATGCACGATCTGGGCAAGATCGGCATTCCCGATTCCATTTTGCTGAAGGAGGGCAAGCTGACCCCGGAAGAAATGGAGGAAATGCAGTCGCACACGAAAATCGGCGCGGAAATCCTCGGCGACAACGATTCCGCCATCATGCGCATGGCCCGCACCGTCGCCCTGGCCCATCACGAACGCTGGGACGGCGCCGGCTATCCCAACAGGCTGTCCGGCGAGGACATCCCGCTCGAGGCCCGCATCACCACCATCGCCGACGTCTTCGACGCCCTGACCACCGAAAGACCCTATAAGAAGGGCTGGCCCGTGCAGGACGCGGTCGATTACATCAACGACAAGTCCGGGGAACAGTTCGACCCCAATCTCGTCCGTCTGTTCAACGAGCAATTGCCGGAACTGCTGAAAATCAAGGACGCCTATACGGACCGGTATTAGACGTCTCTGCCCGCGACCCGCAGGAACCGCGCCGAGAGCAGGAGCAAGGAGACCAGGGTGGCGACGAGCATGGCCTGGAACAGGCCCAGGGCGCCGCCGCCGCCATGGATCGCCAGCCACCATCCCAGCGGCAGCATGACCACCATGAAGGCGAAATTCTGGATCAGGGCCGGGGCCCAGATGCCGCCGCTGCCGCGCAGGGCGTTGACCATTACCGATTGCCCGCCGTCGGACACGATAAGGATGCCGCTAAACGCAATCAACGGGGCGGCGACGGCGAGCACAGAAGCGTCGTTGCTATAGACGGCGGCGAGCAGGCCGGGAGCCAGGGCGAACAGCAAACCGAGCCCGCCCATGAACACGGTGTTGAGGGCAAGGCCGGTCCAGCCGGCCAGTTGCAGATCGGCCCGATCCCCCCGCCCCCGGGCGATGCCGACCCGGACCACGGTCGCCGAGCCGACGCCGAGGGACACCATGAACGCCATGGACACCAGATTGTGGGCGATGGAATAGGCCGCCAGCGAGGTTTCCCCCAGCCATCCCGCCAGCATGCCCATGCCTGCGAATGCCAGGGACTCGCCGCCGATGCTGAAGGCCGAGGAATAGCCGACGTGACGCTGTTCGGCCCACGCCCGCCAGCCGCCGGTGGGGGCCAGGCGAATGCCGAACGTGGCCTGATCGCGCATGGTCCAGATATAGGCCACCAGAGAGAGCGCCAACATCCAGCGGATCACCGCCGTGGAAATCGCCGATCCTTCCGCCCCCATGGGGTCGAAGCCGAGATGGCCGTAGACCAGCACCCAGTTGAGAAAGACATTGACCCCGTTGGCGACGAGCATGGCGACCATGGCCGGTTTCGGCCGCTTGATCCCCTCCAGGAACAGGGAACCGGTGACGGTCACCATGTAGGCGGGCAGGCCGAGGCCGAGAATGAACATGATGCGCCCGCCGTGCCGGGCCAGATCGTCGGTCTGTCCACCGGCCAGCAGAAGCGCCTCGCCGAACAGGGAAATGATCATGCCGAACAGCCCGAGATAGACGGCGTATGGCATGGAGCGCCGCCACACGGCGCCGCATTCCTTGAAATTCTCGGCCCCGAAGGCGGACGAACTCATGACCACCGTGCCCATGAGCAGGCCGAGCAGGATCAGGAACACCGGCATGAACGGCATTTGGCCGATGGACAGATAGGCCAGTTCGGTGGTCGAATAATGGCCGACCATGATGGTGTCCACCAGGGCCATGGCCATGACCCCGAAACGGGCGATGATCACCGGCCAGGAAAGGCGGACCACTTCCGACATGTGCCGCGACAGGCGTTCTCTCAGCCAATTGTCGGGCCGGTGGGGATCGCTGGAATGCATCCACCACCCATACCCTCTAAAGAAGGCCGTGGCGACAACTATTTGGAACCCGCGCGATGGCCTAAAACGACGAACCCGGCTCTTGCAGGAAGGCGGTTTCCTCCGCCGTGCTTTGCCGGCCAAGGGCGGCGTTGCGGTGGGGGAAACGGCCGAAACGGGCGATAATGTCCCGGTGGGCGACGGCCCACTTCAGCATGTCCTGATCCCCCGCCGCCTCGAAAAGCGCCATGCAGCGCTGTTGATCGTCCAAGGATTCGGAATGCTCGAAAGGAAGATAGAAAAACATCCGGAGCGGATTGGCCAGCCCCTCGTCGAAGCCCCGCCGCACCGCCTCCCTGGCCAGGGCGAGGGCCCTATCATCACCGGCGAAGGCCCGCGCCGCGCCACGAAAGAGATTGCGCGGGAACTGGTCGAGCAGGATGATCAACGCCAGGCAGCCCTCCCGGGTTTCCGCCATGTCCTCGAAGCCGCCTGCCAGGGCATGCTCCACGTCGGCGGCGAAGAGAGAGCGGATTTCATCGTCGAACGCCGCATCCTTCCTGAACCATTCGGGACGGGCCGTGCCGTAGATTTCCGACGATTTTCCGCCGAACCAGAAATCGAGAACCCGTTCGGTCAGGCTGTTCATGTTGGCCCGCCCTAAATGTTGGAGTCCGGGAACGCCGCCTTTTTCTCGGCCATGAAGGCCTGCAGGGCCTCGTCGATGGCCGGGTCCATTTCCGGCGCCTGATAGGCGGCCAGCATTTCCTTCCATTTTGCGTTGGCCCGGGCGGCGGCGTCGAGGGAGCCTTCCTGTTCCCATTGTTCGAAGGACTCGTAATCGGCGATGGGGGAACGATAGAAGGCGGTCTCGAAATTGGCCTGGGTATGGGCGCAGCCCAGGTAATGGCCGCCGGGACCCACTTCCCGCACCGCGTCCATGGCCTGGCCGTTTTCCGTCAGGTCAACGCCTTGGGAGAGAACCTCCATCATGCCCAACTGATCCGCGTCCATGACGAACTTCTCGTAGGAACTGGCCAACCCCCCTTCCAGCCAGCCGGCGGCGTGAAGCATGAAGTTGACGCCACCCATGACCCCCGGCCAGATGGAATTGGCGCTTTCGTAGGCGGCCTGGGCGTCTGGCAGCTTGGAGGAACAGAACGAGCCGCCGGAACGGAACGGAACGCCGAGGCGGCGCACCAACTGCGCCGCCGCCAGCAACATCTTGGCCGGTTCCGGGGTGCCGAAGGCGGGGGCGCCGGACTGCATGGACATGGAGGACGCGAACAGGCCGAAGACCACCGGCGCACCGGGCCTGACCAACTGGGAGAAGGCGATCCCGGCCATGCCCTCGGCGATGGCCTGGGCCAGCACCCCGGCGACGGAGACCGGGGCCATGGCCCCGGCGAGGATAAACGGCGAGATCACCGTCGCCTGGTTGGCCCGGGCGTAGACCTTAAGCGTGCCCAGCATGGTGTCGTCGAAGGTCATCGGCGAATTGGCGTTGATCAGGCTGAGCGTCACCGCGTTGTTGGCGACGAAGTCCTCGCCGAAAACGATTTCCGCCATGCGCACCGTGTCGGCGGCGCGCTGGGGGTGGGTGACCGAGCCCATGAAGGGTTTGTCCGAATACTTGATATGGGAATACACCATATCCAGGTGACGCTTGTTGACCGGCAGGTCGACCGGTTCCGTCACCGTGCCGCCGGAATGGTGCATGGCGGGGGCCATGTAGGCCAGTTTGACGAAATTCCGGAAGTCCTCGATGGTGCCGTAACGCCGTCCCTGGTCCAGGTCGTGGACGAAGGGCGGTCCGTAGACGGGGGCGAAGACCAGATTGCGGCCGCCGATTTGCACGCTGCGGGCGGGGTTGCGCGCGTGCTGGGTGAATTCCGACGGCGCCGACTTGATCAATTCCCGGGCCATGCCCTTGGGCAGGCGAACCCGCTCGCCGTCCACGTCGGCCCCGGCGTTCTTCCAGATTTCCAGGGCTTCCGGATCGTCGCGGAATTCGATGCCGACTTCCTGCAGGATCGTCTCGGCGTTGGCCTCGATGGTCTCAAGCCCTTCCTCGTAAAGAATTTCCGTCAGCGGAAAATTCCGGGTGATGTAGGGCCGGCTGACGCTTTCATTGCTCTGGCGGGCCTCGCGGCGGGCGTCCCGGCCACGGCGGCGGGCGCGGCCGGGGTTCGATTGGGAAGCGGCTTCGGTCATTTGCATGCTCCGTCTGTCAACAATCCAGTCTATTGCATATAGGGAGGGGAACTCGACGATACTACCACGCCCCCGCCGTCATCTGTTTCATCCCCGCCATCGGTCGGAGGCTTAGTCGGCGGGGCGGCGAAAAGGAGACATCTTACGTCGCTGGGCGGTTAGCCGATGGAAGCTTCCCCTTGCTACGAAAATTGTTAGTATTTCGAGGGGCTTTCCTCGGTCCACAAAGGTTGGAGCAGACAAATGAAAACTCAGGCGCGTGTGGTTGTCATCGGAGGCGGCGTCGTCGGCGTCTCGACGCTTTATCACTTGGCGAAAAAAGGCTGGACCGACGTGGTCCTGTGCGAACGCAAGGAACTGACGTCGGGCTCCACCTGGCACGCGGCGGGCCTGCTGCCGCTGTTCAACATGAGCTACAGCGTCGGCCAACTGCACCAGTATTCGGTCAACCTGTACAATTCCCTTGAGGAGGAAACGGGCCTCAACGTCGGTCTGCGCACGGTTTCCAACATCCGCCTGGCCATGAACAAGGACCGCATGGACGAGTACTATCAGTATTCCGGCGTCGCCCAGACCATCGGCGTCAATTACAAATTCGTCGAACCGGACGCAATCAAGGAAATGTGGCCGCTTTGCAATACGGACGGCCTGCTCGGCGCTTTGGTCCACCCCGACGACGGCTACATCCAACCCGCCGACCTGACCATGGCGCTGGCCAAGGGCGCCCGCGACATGGGGGCGGAGATCTACCGCTACACCACGGTTCTCGGCATCGAGCAACTGCCGGGCGGGGAATGGAAGGTGCGCACCGACAAGGGGGACATCACCTGCGAACACGTTGTGTCGGCTTCCGGCAACTTCGCCCGCAAGACCGGCGAAATGGTCGGCCTCGACATTCCGGTGATCCCCGTCCAGCACCAGTTCATCGTCACCGAGCCCCATCCCGACATCCTCGCCCGCAAGGAAAAGGGCCTGCCGGAAATGGGCGTCCTCAGGGAATCCGACGGGCGCTGGTACCTGCGCGAGGAAGCCGGCGGCCTGATCCTCGGCCCCTATGAAATGGGCGCGCCGTGCTGCTACGTGGACGGCCCCAGCGATGACTCGGAATACGAACTGTTCCAGGAAGACCTGGAACGCCTGGAGCCCCATATCGAGGCCGCCATCAACCGGGTCCCCGCCTTCGGCGAGGTCGGCGTCAAGGAAGTCTACAACGGCGCCATCTGCTACACCCCCGACGGCAACCCCATCGTCGGCCCGGCCTGGGGATTGAAGAACTTCTGGCTCAACGAGGGCCACAGCTTCGGCATCACGGCGGCGGGCGGCGCCGGCTGGCAACTGGCGGAGTGGATTGTCGACGGCGAGCCCACGGTCGACATGCTGGGCGTCGAGCCCCGCCGCTTCGGCGATTACGCCACCAAGCCCTATCTGCAGGTGAAGAACGAAGAGGCCTACAGCCATGTCTTCATCACCCACTACCCGGACGAGGAGCGGGGCTTGGGGCGTCCCCTGCGCACCTCGCCCTGCTACGAGCGCCTGAAGGAACGGGGCGCCGTGTTCGGCCAGATGTTCGGCTGGGAACGGGCCAACTGGTTCGCCCCGGAAGGCGTCGAGGCCGTGGACGACTGGTCGTTCCGCCGTTCCGCCTACCACGAACACGTCGGCAACGAGTGCAAGAACGTGGCCGAAAACGTCGGCCTGCTGGACATGACCGCCTTCGCCAAGTGCCGCATTTCCGGCCCCGGCGCGGAAGACTTCCTGGACGGTTTCGTCGCCAACAAACTGCCGAAGAAAATCGGCCGCGTCGGTCTGACCCACGCCCTTAACACCAAGGGTGGTGTGCATTCCGAATTCACCATCATGCGCGAGGCCGAGGACAGCTTCTATCTGGTTTCCGCCGGCGGCATGCAGCGCCTGGACCATGACTTCCTGCAAAAGGCCATGCCCAAGGACGGATCTGTCCGCTTCGACAGCCTGACCAACCAGATCGGCGTCCTGGTCCTCGCCGGACCGAAGGCGCGCCAGTTGATGGAGCGGGTCTCCGGGGCCGACTTCTCGAACGCTGCCTTCCCGTGGCTGTCCGGCCAACAGATCAGCGTCGGCCTGGCCCCGACCCTGGCCGTGCGCGTCAACTTCGTCGGCGAACTGGGCTGGGAACTGCACCACCCCATGGAATACCAGAACCACATCTTCGACGCCCTGATGAACGCCGGCGAGGACCTGGGCCTGAAGCCCTTCGGCATCCGCGCCATGAACTGCCTCAGGCTGGAGAAGTCCTACAAGCTGGTGGGGACGGAAATGTCCATCGAATATGCCCCCTACGAATCCGGCCTCGACCGCTTCATCCATCTCGACAAGGGAGACTTCACCGGTCGCGACGCCCTTGTCGCATGGAAGGAGAAAGGCTTCGACAACGCCTTCGCCACCCTGGAGGTGCACGACGTCACCGACGCCGACGCCCTGGGCAGCAATCCCATCTACAAGAACGGCGAAGTCGTCGGCCGGGCCACCGGCGGCGGCTACGGCTGGCGGCTGGACAAGTCCCTGGCCCTGGCCATGGTGCGCCCGGAGCTGGCGGAAATCGGCACGGAACTGGAAATCGAGATCCTCGGCCAACGCCATAAGGCGACGGTGCTGGAGGAAAGCCCCTACGATCCGGCCAATGAGAAGCTGAGGGCCTGATCCCGCAGGACCGGCGCGCACATCCTCTAATAATGGCAGGTGCCGCCGGTCAGGGTTTCCTCTTCGCTTTTCAGGGTGGCGAAAATTTTCCACCCGTCATCGAGAATCTTCTGCAATTCCGGACCGGACCGGGGACAGGCGAATTTCAACACCCCAACCCGCGCCATGCGCGGCATGGACTTGATGGTGCGAACGGCGCCGCTGTCCTCGACCAAGACCTCGATATCGATCTGCCCGGAGCGAGTCTGTTTGACGGACTGAAGCTTCCAGCCGGGCTGCAGGCCCAGGCTCGATGTGTGGCTTGTAATCCAGTCCATATGCTTCTTCACCTCGCCCTGGCCCGTTTCGCTGTCCGGAGAGGCGAAATAAAGACCGGCGGCGACCACGATGATCAGGGGGACCACGATGACCGCCTGCAGAATCCGGTTTTCCTGCAACGCCGTGAAGAAGGTCGACGGGTGTTTGTCCGCCGCCAGCTGAGGATGCGGATGCGGATGCGGCCGCTCGAAAGAAGGCGCGGGCCGGGAAACCGGCTGAACACCCCCCGGCATCCGGGGCGCCCTGCGTCCCCCCTCCCCGGCCCCGTCGCCGGATTCCTCCGTGGCGCCATCCTGGCGCGCCTCGAAGTCGGGACGGGCCTCCGGTTCCGCCTCCGGCTCCGTATCGCTGCCGGAAATCAGGTGTTCACGGATCGTGCCCAACAGCTCGGCGTCGTATTCCCCTTCGTTCTTCAACAGCAATTCGTAGGATTGCCGTGTCGGCAAGGGCCCCGGGGAGAGCAGTTCCAGATCGGAGAGAATTTTCAGGATTTTTGATTCTTTCGGCACATTCGTCCTGCCGCCGAGCCCGTAGGGGGGGCCGGAACCGTCCTCCCCCTTGTAGAGCAGGTAGACGATCTTGGCGACGGACTTCAGGCGTGGAATATTGGCGATCAGGTCCCGCGCCGAGGCCTGGGCGCTATCGACGATTTGCTTCTCCTCGTCGCTCATGGCCCAGCGTTCGCGCATTTTCGTCTTGATCTCGGGCGCCACGGAAATGCAGCCCAGGGGGCACATCATCGCGGCCACGCTCAAACGCCAGGATTGCTTGATTTTCAGATGCGGGATCAGAATATTGGTCCAGCGCCTGATTTTTTCCGACCGCCTGACCCCATCCGGGTCGGCGATGGACAGCAAGGCGGTGAGCGCCTTCAGGGCGCCGGTGAAGGTGCTGTTGAAGATTTCCTTTTCGGCGACGACGCGCTTGTATTCGGCGATCCCTTCCTCGATGCCTTCGGCGAGAACCTCGGGCGGGCAGGGCTTGCTGTAAAAGCGGAAAATGCTGCCCTGGTTGATGGCGTCGAGGGCGGTTTTCTGATCCGCGTTGCCGGTCAGCATGATGCGCACCGTGTCCGGCGATATCTTCCTCACTTCCTGCAGCAGTTCCAGGCCGTCCATGTCCGGCATGCGCATGTCGGACACGACCACGGCGACCGGGTCGTCCTTGAAGGAGTGCTCGAGGGTTTCCTCGCCGCCCTCGGCGGTCAGAAGATCGAATCGTTTCCTGAACTGCCGGGCCAGGGCGCTCAGCAGGTTCGCATCGTCATCGACAAGAAAAACCTTATTCGACATCCCTGCATTATCGCCGATTCCGAAAGCAAAGAATAGCCCGCTAACCGGACCACCGGGAGTGATTGTCCACAATTCAGGCATTTTATACTGTATTTCGCGATTTCGGGACCGATTCAGGGTGTTTTTATTGAATGATCTGGGAGATGTCGCTTTTCGAAAAAATGAAGTCTTCGTGAAGACAGTTGCCGGGCAATTATGAATTAGCTTCGGATGTGGAGTTATGATCGCCTTGAGGCGCTGTAATCAGAGGAGGGACAACATGTCTGATCAGGAAGAAGACCTCGAACTGTCGAGCTTGAACGATGATGAACTCGTGCCGCAAATGCATGACGACCTTTACGACGGTCTGGCCGAGGAAATCGAAGAAGGCGTCAACATCCTGTTGTCCCGTGGCTGGCAGCCCTATGACGTTCTGACCAAAGCCCTGGTCGAGGGCATGCGGATCGTCGGCGTCGACTTCCGCGACGGCATCCTGTTCGTTCCCGAGGTGCTGATGGCCGCCAACGCCATGAAGGCGGGCATGGCCATCCTGAAACCCCTGCTGGCCGAAACCGGTGCCCCGAAAATGGGCAAGATGCTGATCGGCACGGTCAAGGGCGACATCCACGACATCGGCAAGAACCTGGTCACCATGATGATGGAAGGCGCCGGTTTCGAGGTCATCGACATCGGCATCAACAACCCGGTTGAAAACTACCTGGACGCCATCGAAGAGCACCAGCCGGACATTCTCGGCATGTCCGCCCTGCTGACCACCACCATGCCTTACATGAAAGTCGTCATTGACGCCCTGGTCGAAAAGGGCATCCGCAGCGATATCGAGGTACTGGTCGGCGGCGCGCCCCTGAACGAGGCCTTCGCCGAGAGCATCGGCGCCGACGCCTATTGCCGCGACGCCGCCATGGCGGTGGAAACCGCCAAGGAAATGATGTCCCGCCGCCAGGGTTCCGCCGCAGCGGAAATGGCCGGGGCGAGCTGAGGGGGGCGTGTCATGTCACGCCCGGTGGCGGCACGGCCCTCGACTCTCCTGATATCCTGTGGCGCCCTAGGCCGTGAGATCACGACGTTGATCGACGTCCTCGGCCTCGACAACACCACCGTCCAGTGCCTGCCGGCCCATTACCACAACACGCCGGACAGGATCCCCGAGGCGGTGGAGAAGAAGATTCTCGCCGGCAAGGGGGCCTTCGACAGGATTCTGGTGTTGTACGGCGAATGCGGCACTGGCGGCAGGCTGGATGAAATCCTCCGCCGGGAAGGGATCGAACGGATACCGGGCAACCACTGCTACGAATTTTTCATGGGTAGTGACGATTTCCACGCCCTGTTCGACGCCGAACCCGGTTCCTTCTTCCTCACCGACTATCTGGTGCGACATTTCGACCGGTTGATCATCGAGGGGCTGGGGCTCGACCGCTTCCCGCAACTGATCGACGATTATTTCCGCCACTACACCCAGTTGGTCTACCTGGCCCAGATCGAGGACCCGGAACTGGACGTGGCCGCCCGCGAGGCCGCCGAGCGGCTGGGCCTCGCCTACGACTACCGCTTCACCGGCTATGGCGGACTGAAACAGATTCTTGGAACCCTAGGCAGCGAAGAGACTGACCATGGCGCAACTGACCATCGTTTATTGGCGTGACATCCCGGCTCAGGTGATCGTCAAGCAGGGGCGCAACAACGCCAAGCGCCAGTTGCACGACCGCTATCAGGTCGCCATCGACGCCGCCGCCATGAAGGCCGGGGCGCATGAAACGGACGCCTACCTGAACGACTGGCGCAAAGGCGAGCCCCGGCCGGTGGACGGCGACATCGAGGCCGCCGCCGACGCCGCCATCGCCGAGGTCGAGGCCGCCTACCCCGCCGAACGGTTGCGGGCGCTGATCGAATCCGGCGGCCTGGAGGCGTCTTGACCATGGCCGGAAAGAGTCTCTACAAACCCGCCGGAACCAGCCTCATCCGCCGTGTTTCCAGCGCCTACACCATCCGCCGCTGGTCGGTCCGTCACGCCCGCCTGTTGGAATGGTTCTACAACATCTTCGCCGATGTCCTGCTCAACCTGCATCCGCTGTGGAAACTGATCGGCTACGAGCGGGTCGAGGGCCCGGTGGTCGTGGTCGAGAAAATGGTCAAGGGTTTCCTGTTCGACTGCCGCATGTGCGGGCAGTGCGTGCTCAGTTCCACCGGCATGTCCTGTCCCATGAACTGCCCGAAGACGCTACGTAACGGCCCCTGCGGCGGGGTGCGCGCCAACGGCAACTGCGAGGTCGAACCCGACATGCCCTGTGTCTGGGCCGAGGCCTGGAAAGGCAGCGCCATGATGAAGGAAGGCCATCGCATCGAGACCGTGCAGTTGCCCAACGACCAGAGCCTGCGCGGTTCCTCGTCCTGGCTCAGGGCGACCGCGGAAAGGGCCCGCCTTAAGGAGGAATCGAAGAACCAGCAAAAGGAGGCGTCATCGTGACCGAAACGCCTGAACCCGAATATGTTCTCGACCCCTACGACCCCAGCGACCCCGGCGCGTTGCTGGAGCAGTTGCCGGGCCACTCCTCCCGCGGCCGCCTGGAGCGTATTCTCCGCCGCGGCGACTTCGCCATCACGGCGGAACTGAACCCGCCGGATTCCGCCGACCCCAACGAGGTCTACGAACAGGCGGATGTGTTCGAGGGCTGGGTCGACGGCATCAACGCCACCGACGGTTCCGGGGCCAACTGCCACATGTCGTCGGTCGCCATCTGCGCCCTGCTGACCCGCACCGGCCATGCCCCGGTGATGCAGATTTCGTGCCGCGACCACAACCGGATCGCCATTCAGGGCAACGTGCTGGGGGCCGCCGCCATGGGGGTGAACAACATTCTTTGTCTCTCCGGCGACGGCGTGCAGGCGGGGGACCAGCCCGGGGCCAAGCCGGTGTTCGACCTGGACAGCCTGTCCCTGCTGGCGACCATCCGGCAAATGCGCGACGAGGGGACCTTCCTGTCCGGACGCAAGATCACTACCCCGCCCCATGTCTTCCTGGGCGCGGCGGCAAATCCGTTCGCCCCGCCGCACGATTTCCGCGTCACCCGCCTGGCGAAAAAAATCGAAGCCGGGGCCCAGTTCGTCCAGACCCAATACTGTTTCGACGTGCCCATGCTGAAAGACTACATGCAGCAGGTGCGAGACCGGGGACTTGACGAAAAGTGCTTCATCCTGGTCGGCGTTGGCCCGCTGGCGTCGGCCCGCACCGCCCGCTGGATCAGGACCAACGTGCCCGGCATTCACATCCCCGACACGGTCATCGAGCGCCTGGAAGGGGCGGAAGACCAGAAAAAGGAAGGCCGCAAGCTGTGCGTGGAAATCATCCAGCAGGTGCGGGAAATGAAAGGCGTCGCCGGCATTCACGTCATGGCCTACCGGCAAGAGGAACTGGTCTCCGAGATCGTCCATGAATCCGGCGTCCTCAAGGGACGCAAGCCGTGGCGCAAGGAAATCAACCCCGGCGACGTGGCCGCCGCCGAGGCGATGGAGCAACTGATCAGCGAAAGGGAAAGCTGACGCCGCCAGCGGTCTTTTCGATGTCGCAAACGGAAAAGTGCGGCGCGGCCCCGCCCCATAGAACAGACAGACAGACCGATTGATTATTTTATTGTGAGACGATTACCATGACCGACACCATCATCAGTTCAGCCACCAAGGAAGTCGTGATCGGCTTCGACCGTCCCTTCGTCATCATCGGCGAGCGCATCAACCCGACCGGCCGCAAATTGCTGGCCGCGGAAATGGCCGAGGGGGATTATTCCCGGGTCGAATCCGATGTCATGGCGCAGATCGCAGCAGGCTCGCACATGCTCGACGTCAACGCCGGCATCCCCATGGCCGACGAGCCGAAAATCCTGGCCGAGGTGGTGCAACTCGTCCAGTCCCTGACCGACGTCCCGCTGGCCATCGACTCCTCCATCGTCGAGGCCCTGGAATCCGGCCTGTCCGTCTATAAGGGCAAGGCCCTGGTCAACTCGGTCACCGGCGAGGAAGACCGGCTGGAAACGGTCCTGCCGCTGGTGAAAAAGTACGGCGCCGCCGTCGTCGCCATCTCCAACGACGAAAGCGGCATTTCCGAGGACCCGGACGTCCGCTTCGACGTGGCGAAGAAAATCGTCGAGCGGGCCGCCGACCACGGCATTCCCGCTTCCGATGTGGTCGTCGATCCGCTGATGATGCCCATCGGCGCCCTGAACGACGCCGGCACGGCGGCCTTCAGGCTGCTGCACCGCCTGCGCACGGAATTGAAGGTCAACACCACCGGCGGCGCGTCCAACGTCAGCTTCGGACTGCCCAACCGCAACGGCCTGAACGGCGCCTTCATTTCCATGGCCATCGCTTCGGGCCTGACGTCGGCCATCACCAACCCCCTGCACGAAGAGGTGACGACGGCGATCATGGGGGCCGACGTGATGATGGGCCACGACCCCAATTGCACCCGCTGGATTCAGAAGTTCCGCGAACCGTCGCCGGAAGGCGAGGCCGGCGGCCGGGAAGGCCGCAGACGGCGGCGGCGCGGTTAAGCCCTTGGCGGAAGACTTCCTCATCGCCTTCATGCCTTCGGGAAAGCGCGGCCGCTTTCCCGCCGGCACCGCCGTTCTTGCCGCCGCCCGCTCTCTCGGCGTCGACCTGGACTCGGTGTGCGGCGCGCGCGGTATCTGCGGGCGCTGTCAGGTGGATATCGGCGATGGGGAATTCGCCAAGCTGGGCATCGTCTCCAGCCCCGACAACATGAACGAGCTGGGCGGCCAGGAAATCCGCTTCAACGAAAAGAAGGGCCTGAAACGGGGCCGCCGCCTCGGCTGCTACGCCAAGATCACCGGCGACGTGGTCGTCGACGTTCCGGCGGAAAGCCAGGTGCACCGGCAGATCGTCCGCAAGCGGGCGGAATCCCGTGACATCGCCATCGACGCCGACATTCACCTGCATTTCGTCGAAATGGACGGACCCGACGAGGCCGCGCTGATCGGGGCGCTGGAACGGCAATGGGGGCTCGCGGGCGTCCGGGCCGCCCCGTCCCTGCCCCGCCCCCTGCCCCTCGACGGCCGAACCCTGACCGCCGCCGTGCGCAACGGCGACACGGTGGTCGCCGTCTGGCCCGGCTATCACGAAACCCTGTACGGCCTGGCTTACGATGTGGGCTCGACCACCATCGCCGCCCATCTGTGCAACCTGATGACCGGAGAGGTCGCCGCCTCCACCGGGGTGATGAATCCGCAGATCCGCTTCGGCGAGGACCTGATGAGCCGGGTCTCCTATGTGATGATGAACCCGGGCGGCGAAAAAGAACTGACCGATGCGGTCCGCGCCGCCATCGACGATCTGGCACGGGCCCTGGCCGAGGAAGCCGGGATCGGCATGGACGATATCCTCGAGGCCACCATCGTCGGCAATCCGGTGATGCACCATCTGGTTCTTGGTCTCGACCCGACGCCCCTCGGCGTGTCCCCCTTCACCCTGCAGGTCGACGGCGCCGTCGATACCCCCGCCCATGATCTAGGGCTGACCATCAATTCCGGCGCCCGCGCCTACTTCCCGCCCTGCATCGCCGGTCACGTCGGCGCAGACACGGCGGCGGTGATCCTGTCCGAAGCCCCCCACAAATCCGACGAGATGACCCTGATCGTCGATGTCGGCACCAATGCGGAAATCGTCCTCGGCGACAAGAACCGCCTGCTCGCCTGTTCCAGCCCCACCGGCCCGGCCTTCGAAGGGGCGCAGATTACCTCGGGGCAGCGGGCCGCCCCGGGAGCCATCGAACGGGTGCGTATCGACCCGGAAACCCTGGAACCGCGCTTTCGGGTCATCGGCAGCGAGCTCTGGTCCGACGAGCCCGGATTTGCCGACTCCATTGCCGAGATCGGCATCACCGGCATTTGCGGTTCCGGCATCATCGAGGCCATCGCCGAGATGTTCCTCGCCGGCATCGTCAACGCCGACGGGGTGATCGAGGGGGGCCTGGCCGAAAAATCCCAACGCATCGTCGGCGAAGACCGCACCTTCTCCTACCTTCTGCATGGAGGGGAACCCCGGATCGTCGTCTCCCAAAACGATGTCCGCGCCATTCAGTTGGCAAAGGGGGCGCTCTACGCGGGGGCGCGCCTGCTCATGGACCAGTTGGGCATCGACAGCGTCGAGAGGATCAGCCTGGCCGGCGCCTTCGGCAGCCACATCGACGTCAAATACGCCATGGTCCTGGGCCTCATCCCCGATTGCGATCTCGGCAAGGTTTCCGCCGCCGGCAACGCCGCCGGAACGGGGGCCCGCATCGCCCTGCTCAACCAGGGCTCGCGCACGGAAATCGAATCCGTCGTCGCCGCCGTGGAAAAGGTGGAAACCGCCACCGAGCCCGCCTTCCAGCAGCATTTCGTCGAGGCCATGGCCTTTCCCCACAAAACCGCCCCCAGCCCGAACCTGGAAAAGGTCGTCAAACTGCCGGAAAGGCCGGTGGCAACGGACAAACCCAGGCGGCGCAGACGCCGGTAGGCGGCCATGAGCGGAACCATGGGCGGCGCCATGAACCGGGATGTCTGGCGACTTGCGGGGCCGATCATCCTTTCCAACGTCTCCGTTCCCCTGCTCGGGGCCGTCGATACCGCCGTCGTCGGCCACCTGCCCGGCCCCCAGTACATCGGCGCCGTCGCCATCGGCGCCCTGATCTTCGGCTTCATTTACTGGGGGTTCGGCTTCCTGCGCATGGGAACCACCGGCTTTTCCGCCCAGGCCCTCGGGGCGGGGGACTCCGACGAGGTGCGCGCCGTCCTCGCCCGCGCCGTCCTCGCCGCCGTCTTCCTCGGCCTCGCCGTGATCGCCCTGCAACAGCCTATCCGCCTGCTCGCCTTCACCCTGCTTGAAAGCAGCGGACAGGTCGAGACCCTGGCCGGGGAGTACTTCGAAATCCGCATCTGGGGCGCCCCGGCGGCGCTGATCAACTTCGCCCTGGTCGGCTGGTTCATCGGCATCCGCGACGCCCGCGCAGCCCTGATCATGCAATTGGTGATGAACGGACTGAACATCGTCCTCGATTTATGGTTCGTCGTGGTTCTGGAATGGGGCGTCGCCGGCGTCGCCTGGGCCTCGCTGATAGCGGAATGGGTGGCCATCGTCACCGGCCTGGCCCTGGCGCGGAGAAACCTCGGGACCCTCGGCGGCCACTGGATCGCTGGCCATATTCTCGACACCGGCCGGATCACCCGCATGCTCGCCGTCAACGGGGATATTTTCGTCCGCACCCTGTGCCTGCAGACCGCCTTCGCCCTGTTCACCGCCCAGGGGGCGAAGATGGGCGACGCCATCCTCGCCGCCAACGCCATCCTGATGAACCTGCAACACATCATGGCCTACGCCCTGGACGGCTTCGCCCATGCGGTCGAGGCCCTGGCCGGCGGCTTCCTGGGTGGGCGGAACCGCCAGGGCTTCCGCAACGCGGTGAAGGTTTCGAGCCTGTGGGCCCTTGGTTTCGCCGTGGCTTTCTCGGCAGCCTACGCCCTTGCCGGCGGGTTGATCATCGACGTCATGACCGACCTGGAAGACATCCGCGCCCTGGCCCGGGCCTATCTTCCGTGGATGGTGCTGACCCCCCTGCTGTCGGTCTGGAGCTTCCAACTGGACGGGATTTTCATCGGCGCGACGCGGACGGCGGACATGCGCAACGCCATGCTGATCTCCCTCGCCGTGTTCACCGGGGCGGTGTTCCTGCTGGTGCCGCCTTTCGGCAGCCACGGCCTGTGGGCCGCCCTGTCGGTCCTGATGATCGCCCGCGCGGCGACCCTCGCATTCTATTATCCTGCCTTGGAAAGAAGCGTGGAGACTTAAGAGGATTTAAGCCGGAATGCGCCGTTCCTCGCTGGGCGTGCGCTCGAAGAATTCCCGGTAGCATTTGGAAAAATGCGAGGCCGAAACGAAGCCGCAGGCGAGCGCCACGTCGAGGATGGGCATGGAGGTCTGCAACAGCAGGAAACGGGCCCGGCTGAGGCGCAGTTCCAGGTAATAGCGGGTTGGGGCGTGATGCAGATATTTGCGGAACAGGCGCTCGAGCTGCCGGGTCGACAGGTGGACGGTTTTCGCCAGTTCGGCGCAGCTTACCGGCTCCTCCAGGGTTTCCTCCATGTGGGAGATGACGGCGAGCAGCTTCGGATGGCTAACCCCGAGCCGGGTCCGCAGGGCCATGCGTTGATGTTCGTGGCCATCGCGGATTCGATGGTGGATCATCAGGTCGGCGACGAGGGAGGCCGTGTCGTGGCCGTATTGCTGGGCGATGATGTGCATCATCATGTCCACCGCCGCCGTGCCGCCGGCGCAACTGAAACGGTTACGGTCGATTTCGAACAGGTCGTCGGTGACGTCGATATCGGGGAATTCCTCGGCGAAACCGTCCATGTTTTCCCAATGGATGGTGCACCTGTAGCCGTCCAGCAACCCGGCCTGGGCAAGAATCCGGCTGCCGGTGCAGACGGCGCCGAGGGCTGCCCCGTGGGACGACAGGCGGCGGAGCTTGGCGATCAGTTTCGGATCGTTCTGATTGTGGATGTCGGCCCCGCCGCAGACGATGACGCTGGGCAGGACATCCACATCCCCGTAGGAGCCGTCCACCTCGACACGGACGCCGTTGCTGGCCTCGACCGGTCCGCCGTCCAGGGAATAACAGGACCAGCCGTAGAGCTTGCTGTTGGCGACACGGTTGGCCAAACGCAAAGGCTCGATCGCCGACGAGAAGGCAATGAAGGAAAAGTTCGGGACCAGAAAAAACCCGATCTTTTGAAGTGGGCCATCCGCGGCTGAACCGTCCATACGCTCATCCTGAAGAATAATTGTCTCCCCGATGGCTTAAATCATTATACGGGAAAGGGCTTTCTGTCTACTTGATAATGTCGGATATGGAACATATTGAGTCTTCTGACAGGCAATTGCAGACTCAGATGATAGGGCCGTCCAGTTGGTACTTCCCGTGCCGGTCTTCCACCTCGACGACCCACAAATCCGGATCGCGCTCGATCTGTCTCCTGATATAGGCCTCCGCCTCCCCCTCGCCGATGAGGGGCCCACCGCCGCCCGCCATCCAGGCCGGGTTCCCTTCCGGGTCGCGGACCTGGGAATAGACGGAACAGCCTTCCGGGCCCCGATCCAGTTTCAACAGGATCGCCCCGGAATCCGGGTCCCCCTTATGGCGGACCATGATGGGAATGGCGTTCAAGTCGCACAGGCGGACCTGCGCCTGCACCCACAATCCGGCTTTGATTTTCAGCGGCTGCATGATAACGGACCCTATCAGCATTTCCCCATTTCCGCCAAGGGCGGAACATGCGAAGATTGGAACGATCATGTTCACCCTGCACCCGACCCTCGCCGCCGACACCGTCGAAGTTTGCCGATTGGCCGTGTCCCGGGTCCTGTTGATGAAGGACGCCCATTATCCCTGGCTGATTCTGGTGCCGGCCCGCCCCGACCTGACCGGCCTGCACGATCTTTCCGACGACGACCGCTCCCGGGTGATGGAGGAGATCAACCGGGCTTCCCATGTCCTCGAGGCGCTGTACAACCCCGACCGCATCAATGTCGCCGCGCTCGGCAACCTGGTTCCCCAATTGCACATTCATGTCGTCGCCCGCTTCCGGGGCGACGCCGCCTGGCCGGGGGCGGTCTGGGGGGCCGCCTCGGCGAAAACCTACGAGCCGGACCACCTTGCCGCCACCCTGAAGAAAGTCAAAACAGCCCTGGAGGGCTCCGCCCCATGACCCGCCGACCCCTGACCAGCCGCCCCGTCGACGTCCCTTACGTCCTCGACGACCCCGCCCAGGGCCCGAAATGCATCGGCCTGGTCCTGCTGAGCACGGACCTGACCCTGGAAAGGGACATGGAGCGGATGCTGCCCCACGGCGAGGTGGCCACTTACGTGACGCGGTTGTCCTACGACAACCCCATGACCATCGAGAACCTGAGGGCCATGGAGGCCGGGTTGACGAAAGCGGCCCGGGATCTGCTGCCGGGGGCCTCTCTCCACTCCCTGGCCTATGCCTGTACGTCGGGCAGCATCGCCATCGGGCCGGACACCGTTTTCCGGCGATTGGCCGAGGGTCAGCCCGGCGTCCCGGCGACGACTCCGATCACCGCCGCCGTGGACGGGCTCCGTCACATGGGCCTGTCGAAAATCGCCCTGCTCACCCCCTATCCCGACGATGTCAACCAACCCATTCTCGGCTTTCTCGAGGACAGCGGCCTGGACGTTCTCGCCATGTCCACCTTCGGCCTGCAGTCGGACATTGATGTCGGCCGCATCCCGACGGACGCCATCATCGAGGCCGCCCGGGAGGCCGACCACCCGGACGCCCAGGCCCTGTTCCTGTCCTGCACCGCACTGCGCGCCGCCGAATGCATCGAAACCCTGGAGGAAACCCTCGGCAAGCCTGTCCTCAGCAGCAACCAGGCCATGCTCTGGCGCGCCATGCGGCTGGCCGGGTACGACGGAACACTCAACGGTTACGGCAGGCTGATGACGATTTAAGAAATGCCCCTGAGGCGTTCGTTGCGGCGCCTGAGCAACTCGATGGTGGTCAGCAGGGCGATGGAGATCAGCACCAGGATCGTCGCCACGGCGAGAATGGTCGGGCTGATTTGCTCGCGGATGCCGGCCCACATCTGGCGCGGAATGGTCCGTTGCTCGAAGCCGGACAGGAACAGCACCACCACCACTTCGTCGAACGAGGTGATGAAGGCGAACAGGCCGCCGGAAATCATGCCCGGGGTAATCAGCGGCATGGTCACCTTGAAAAAGGCGTAGCTGGGGGATGCGCCGAGATTGTTGGCGGCGCGGATCAAACTTTGGTCGAAACCGGTCAGGGTCGCCGTCACGGTAATCACCACGAACGGGGTTCCGAGCGCCGCATGGGCGAGGATGATCCCGGTCATGGTCTGCGCCAGGCCCACCTCGGAATAGAAGAAGTACATGCCGGCGGCGGAAATGATCAGCGGCACGATCATCGGCGAGATCAAAATACCCATGATCACGCCCCGGTAAGGCATTTCCGGGCGGCTCAGGCCGAGGGCCGCGACGGTCCCAAGGGTGGTCGCCAGGATGGTGGAGAAAAAGGCCACGATCATGCTGTTCTTGGCGGAATGGATCCATTGCCGGTTGTTGATGATATCCTCGTACCAGCGGGTCGAGAACGCCGCCGGATCGAAGGACAACATGCCTTCCGTAAAGGAGAAGTAGGGTTCGGCATTAAAGGATAGCGGGATGACCACGAGAATGGGTGCGATCAGGAACAGCAGGATCAGTCCACAGATGATGCGGAAAGCATAATACCAGGTGGTTTCGAGCGGTCCGGCGTAACTTGGCAGCATGATGTCCTATCCCAGTTTCATGTTGTCGACGCCGACAATCTTCGAATACAGCCAGTACAGGAACAGCACGCCGACCAGCAGGATCGCCCCCAGCGCCGCCGCCAGTCCCCAGTTGAGGGATTTCTGCATGTGGAAGGCGATGAAGTTGGAAATCAACTGCCCGGTTCGGCCGCCGACCAGGGCCGGGGTGATGTAGTAGCCGATGGACAGGATGAACACCAGCAGGGAACCGGCACCGATGCCGGGGACCGTCTGCGGCGCATAGACCCTAAGGAAGGCGCGGACCGGGTTGGCGCCCAGGGACAGGGCGGCGCGCATGTAGCTGGGCGGGATGGTCTTCATCACCGAATATAGCGGCAGCACCATGAACGGCAGCAGGATATGGGTCATGGCGATAATGGTGCCGGTCTGATTGTAGATCATCTGCACCCGGCCATCTTCGCCAACGAGCCCGGTCCAGACCAGAATATCGTTGATGACCCCGTTGGTCTGCAGCAGGACGATCCACGACGTGGTGCGCACCAGCAGCGAGGTCCAGAACGGCAGCAACACCAGGATCATCAGCAGGTTCGAATATTTCAACGGCAGGGTCGCCAGCAGGAAGGCGACGGGGTAGCCGAGCAGCAGGCAGAGCCCGGCGACCAGGAAGCTGATCCATAGAGTGCGGCCGAAAATCTGAACGTAGATCTGGCGCTCCTCGTCCTGGGCCACGACCTCTCCCTTGACGTCGTAGCGCATGTCGACGGCGGCCAGGTACTGGGCCGTGGTATAGGGCTTCCCCATCCGTTTCAGGGTCACCCACAGCCTCAGGTCATCCCACTTCGGGCTGGCCTTGATCATGGCCTCCTTGAAGGGGGCCTTCATCTTCTTGGCCTTGCGGGCGGTCGAAGTAAACAGGCTGCGCACGCCGCTCATCTCGAAATTCATGCGCGTGGCGACCTTGCCGATCTGCTTGCTTTTGCGGGCATCGACAAGATCGGCGACAAGGGCCTCGAAGGCCTCTTCGCCCGGCACGGCCTTGCCGTCCCAATGCTCCAGGACGGCGATGGTCCGGGTCATGTTCTCATGCACCACCGGATTATCGACGCTGCGGAACAGCATCAACAGGATCGGGAACATGAAGGTGATGAAAATAAAGGCGCCGAGGGGCAGGACGAGCCCGGCGGCAATCAGCTTGCGCCGACGCAGGGTCTTCTGCAGGCGCGCCTTCAGCGGCGTTCCATCCGCCGCCAGAACCGGCCCGCTCGCCGCCGCCAACACCTGATCGCTCACTCTCGGCTCCTAAAGAATAAACAAAGTCATAAATCGAATGTATGAAAACGGCCGGGCCGGGAAGCCATCGCCCCCCGGCCCAACACGCTTTTCGTTATTTGGCCAGCCAGGCGCTGAACCGTTCGTTCAGTTCGTCCGAATGGTCGGCCCAGAACGCGAAGTCGTTCTGCAGCGCGTTCTTGAAGTTGGCCGGAGCCGTCGGCATGTGCGGCCCCATATCGACGCCGGTCAGGGCGTGTTTGCCGACCAGCGGGGCGGCGGATTTGCGGACCGGACCATAGGAGATCCAGGCGGCCTGTCCGGCGTTGCGCTTGGTGTCGGTGGAGAAGGCGGCGAACTTGAGTGCGTCCTCAAGGTTCGGGGCGCCCTTCGGAATGACCCACAGGTCCAGATCCCAGACCTGACCGTCCCAGACGATGACGAAAGGTTTCTTCTCGTTGACCTGGGCGCCGAAAATACGGCCGTTGTAGGCGGTGGACATGGCGACTTCGCCGTCGGCCAGCATTTGCGGCGGCTGCGCACCCGCTTCCCACCAGACGACATCGTCCTTGATGCTGTCCAGCTTGGCGAAGGCGCGGTCGACGCCGGCCTTGGTGTTCAGCAAGCTGTAGACCTCGGCGGCGGGGACACCATCGGCCATCAGGGCCATTTCCAGGTTCGGCTTGGCGCCCTTGCGCATGCCGCGCTTGCCCGGGAAATCCTTGGTGTTGAAGAAGTCGGCCATGGAGGTCGGCTTCTTGCCGGGGAATTTTTCGTTGTTGTAGGCGTAGATCGTCGACCAGACGATGGAACCGACGCCGCAGTCGGTCAGGGTTCCGGGCAGGAAGTCGTCTTCCGCCGGGGTGCCGTCGTCGCCGGCGGGCAGGATCGCCTTGTCGATTTCCACCAGCAGGCCTTCGTCGCAGCCGCGCACGGCGTCGGACAGTTCCACGTCGACCAGATCCCAGGTGACGTTGCCGGATTCAACCTGCGCCTTCACCTCGGCCAGGCCGCCGTTGTAGTCTTCTGAGTTGATCTTGCGGCCGCCTTGGGCTTCCCACGGCTTGTGATAAGCCTCGATCTGGCTCTTGGTGTAGCCACCGCCCCAGGAGACAACCGTCAGGTTGCCCGCATGGGCCGTGCTGACCGCGAGAAGACCCGCCGCCGCAATGCTCGAGAACAAAAGTTTCTTCATGTTACTTACTTCCTCCCTAGTTGGTTTCCCACCACATTAAGGTGGCGGGTTCTCGATGGTTCGTCTCAATTTCTTCTTCGTCGTTACACCCGGAGACTGACGGGGTAATTCTGTTTCGCCTCACAATCCTTCGTAAACGTCGAGGGCACGGCAGTCGTCGACGGTCCAGCCGACCTTCACCGGATGCCCCTCGATGAGGGACGCATGATCGGAAATGTTGGGCACCTTGACGATGAAATCATCGTGACCGCAGACGTTGACCCGCGTGCGGATGTGGTCGCCCAGGTAGATCAATTCCTCCACCGTCCCCTCGAAAACGTTGGGGTGCTTGCCTTCCGGCGGGTCTACCTCGACCCGTTCCGGACGCAGGGACAGGGATGTCTGCTCACCCACGGCGCCGGCCTTGACGTCCAGCGCCTTGACCAGCCCGCCGCCGACGATGTCGACGACGCAGGCGCCGTCCTTTTTCTCCTTGACGGTGCCGAGCAGCTTGTTGTTCTCGCCGATGAACTGGGCGCAGAAGGCGTTTTCCGGTTTTTCATAGAGAACGTCCGGCGCCGCCAGTTGCTGGATCACCCCGTCGTTGAAGACCGCGACCCGGTTCGACATGGTCAGCGCTTCCGACTGATCGTGGGTGACGTAAACGACGGTGACGCCGAGGTTTTCGTGAATGTGCTTGATTTCATACTGCATCTGTTCGCGCAGTTGCTTGTCCAGCGCGCCCAGGGGCTCGTCCATCAGAACCAGTTGCGGGTCGAAGACCAGGGCGCGGGCGACGGCGACACGTTGCTGCTGGCCGCCGGACAACTGCATCGGGCGGCGGTGGCCGAAGCCTCCCAACTGCACCATGTCCAGGGCCTTCTTGACCTTGTCTTCGATGTCCGACTTGGCCATCTTGCGCACTTCCAGCGGGAAGGCGAGATTCTCGAAAACCGTCATGTGCGGGAACAGGGCGTAGTTCTGGAAGACCATTCCGATGCCGCGCTTATGCGGGGCGACGTTGTTGATCGGCCGGCCTTCGAGCGTGATTTCGCCGTGCGTCGCCGGTTCGAAACCGGCCAGCATCATCAGGCAAGTCGTCTTTCCAGAGCCCGACGGCCCGAGCATGGTCAGAAATTCGCCTTTGGCGATGTCCAGGTTGAGGTTTTTGACGACCAGTGTCTCGCCGTCGTAACTCTTCTGAACCTCCATGAACCGCACTAGCGGATCGTTCGGATCTGACATCGTTCCTCCCTGTCGAGCGCCCATTGACTGGCCGCCATTGTTCTAGCCGGTCCGGCGGGCGACATTATTTGTCTTATTCCCCGTGTCAACGGAACGGCACATTTTGTGTAAATGACGCTAACACGTTCGTCCAGAGAAAATCAAAGGACGAAACGGCGGGATAAGGCAGAAGCGAAGGAATCTTTCCTTTGCACGACATCATCGGCCCGTGTCTCCCGTTTTCCCATCCCTATTTTTTACAACATCCAAGTAGGGCAGAGTTTCCCGCGCCTTCGCCGTGGCGGCCGGATCGAGGGAGTCCGCGATCACTTCCTCACCGCGCCCGGCCACCGCCAGCGTCCGCCCGTCCGGGGCGACGATGACGCTTTCCCCCAGATAGTCGCTCTCCCCCTCCCGGCCCGCGTGGTTGGCGTAGAGCAGGAAGACGCCGTTTTCGAAAGCCCGGGTCGGAATCATCTTGCGGGCGACAAAGGTCCACTTGGCGCGAAGCGCTGTCGGGGCGAGGATCACGTCCGCCCCGGCCAGGGCCGCCTCGCGAACCAGTTCGGGGAATTCCACATCGTAGCAGATCAGCACGGCGATGCGCCGCCCCATGAACGTAAACAGGCCGGGCTCGCTGCCCGCCGTGAACACATTTCCCTCGAAACCGGGCGGGAGGGATCGCTTGCGGTAGTCGAGCAGCCTCTCCCCCGTCTTGCCGAACACGGCGACGGCGTTATAGAGCCGTTCCCCCCGCCGTTCCGGATAGCCGACGGCAAGGGCTGTTTCGTGGCGCGCCGCCATCTCGGACAGCCGTTGCAGGGAAGGCCCGTCGGAAGCCTCGGCAACCCGTTGGATTTTTTCGCCGACATCATAGCCGCTGAGAAACAGCTCCGGGCACAGCATCAGGTCGAAGGCGCCCGCGCCCGCCCCGCTCAGCCGCCGCTCCAGGCGGTCGAGCTTGTCGGACGGGGCGTCGTCCCTGGCCTCGGACTGATAGATGGCGGCCTTGATGACGCTCATGCGCCCCGAACCAGCAGGTCGCGGCTGTAGTCGGTGAGGAACTCGCTGCCGTCCTCGGTGACGACCACGGAGTCGCCGATACGCCCGCCCAGTTCGCCGTCGACGGAAATGCCGCCGTCGACGGCGAAGGTCATGCCCGGCTGCAGGACGGTCTTGTCGCCCTTCTTCAACTCCGGTGATTCCAGATAGGCGACGCCGATGGAACGTCCCGTGCGGTAACAGGTCTCGTAGCCCTGTTCGGCGTAGACCGCGTCCGCCGCCGCCGCCACGTCCTCGGCCAGCACCCCGGGTGCCATGGCGTTGACGGCGGCCCGCTGCGCCTCGATGGCCGTGCGCTGCACCCGGGCGGCGGCGTCGGATACCTCGCCGATAAAGAACATGCGGTCGAAACCAAGCTTGTATTGTTTGAACTGGGCCATGTTGCAAAAACAGAAATACACCGGGTCGCCGCGCCGGTATTGCTTGACGCTGGCGCGGCGGTGAACCATGGACGTGTCCGTTCCGCTCTGCATGATCTGCAGGTTGTGGATCATCGGCGAAACGAAGGCCTCCCAGCCCTCGGCGGTGAGGAAGCCCGCCGCCTTGCGGCTGCCGGCGGCGATGATGGCGAGGGCGGTTTCATACTCCGGCGCCCCTTCCGCGAGGGACTCGTCGGCGGCCAGCATCATCGCCCCGGCGATGGCCCCGGCCTGGCGCATGATGCCGATTTCCAGGGGCGACTTGATCATCCGCATGCCGCCCAAGATGGCGGAGATATCCTCCAGGACCAGCCCCGGGTATTGTTCGTCCAGCCAGTTGCGGACGATCGCCGGCAACACCTGGCGCTCGACGCCCAGGCTCCGGCAATCCTCGCCCAGCACCCCGGCCAGGACGTTTTCCCACCGGTTGTCGCCCGCATCTTCCCAGGTCCTGACATCCTCGACCCAGGTCATGGCCGACACCATTTCGCTTTCCATCAGGGGCGTCAGGACCGTCGGCTGTTCCCCGGCGCGGAGGATCAGAAAGGTCGGGCGGCCGAATTCGATGGACAGGTAGCCCCAGAACCCGGCCAGGTAGGCGATGGACGCCTCATCGGTGATGATCGCCACGCGGTGGCCGGACTCTTCGAGACGGCGTTGAAATTCCGCCGTTCTCCTCTTCGCCTCTTCCAAAACGTCGATCACGGTCACCTCCCATCCGGCTTGACACAAAGCATTAAGAGCGGGCGACCCTATCATAGCTGTATACAGCAATCCAGAATATTTCTGTTTCCTTGCTGTTTTTTGCTATAGTTTCCAGTAGCTGCATAAACCTAACCAGTGGAAGGCTATGATGACCTCTCACCCGCCCGTCCGTTTCGACCAGGGGCGCCATCCCCGGGGCAAGATCGGATATGTCCTCCTCGCCTCCGAGCAGACCATCGTCGACGACGTCATGGCCCTGCGCCCGGATGGCGTCGGCATTCAGTTCGCCCGGGTCCGCTCCCCAGATGTGATCACCAACGCCACCCTTGCCGCGGTCGCCGACGAATTGGCCGGCGCGGCCTCGACCCTGCTACCCGACGGCAGCCTCGACGTGATCTGCTACGGCTGCACCTCGGGCAGCCTGGTGGTCGGCGAGGAACGGGTGTTTCGGGAACTGAACAAGGGCGCCCCCGGAGCCAAGGCGACCTCGTTGATCACCGGCGTCATGCGCGCGCTCCGCGCCCTCAAGGCAAGGAAGATCGTCGTCGCCACCCCCTATCTGGACGAAATCAACCGCCGCGAGGCCGATTATATGGCGGCGGCGGGCTTCGAGGTTCTCGATATCCAGGGCCTGAACATCGAGAAAGACAGCGACATGGTGAAGGTGGCCCCCTCTTACATCGCCGACTTCGCCGCCGCCCTGGACCGGCCCGACGCCGACGCGGTGTTCGTTAGTTGCGGCGCCCTCAGGACCCTGGATATCATCGACGACCTGGAACGGCGCATCGGCAAACCGGCGGTCTGTTCCAATCAGGCGATGATCTGGGACACCCTGAGGCTGGCCGGTATCGGCGACGCCATCGACGGATACGGACGGTTGCTGAGGGAGCATTGAGCCACGCCCATGCGCAGCGACCTTGAACGCATTCACGACACCCTGCGCGACCGGATCTGCCTGCTGGTCTACCGGCCGGGGGACGTCCTTCACGAGGGCGCCCTGGCGGAAGAATTCGGGCTCAGCCGGACGCCGATCCGGGAAGTTTTACAGCGGCTCGGCTTCGCCGGGCTGCTCGAGGCCCGCAACGGCGTCGGCACCATCGTCACGGAACGGAGCCCGGAGGAGATCAGCCAGATTTACCTGATGCGCCAGAAACTGGCGGCGATGATCGGCGAGTTGAGTCCCAACCCCTGCGCACCCGAAGACTGCCGGGTCATCGAAACCCTGCTTGAACGGGCCCGCGCGCTGACCGACGGCTTCAAGCCGGAGGAATACTGGCGCATCAACCACGAGGCCCATTTCGTCATCGGCCGGCTGATCGGCAACGCCCCGCTCGGCGAAATGTGGGACCGCTACTATTTCCAGACCGCCAGCTTCTGGTATCAGGTGATCGAAAAGGAACCCCGGGACGTCTCCCAATCCCTGGTCCGGGAACTGGACGACGTGCTCAACGCCATGCGCAGGAACGACGCGGCGGCGGTCGGCTACATCGAGCGCAATTACATCTCCTACGGCCATGACCGGGTGCGGGCGCTTCACTGTTTGCACGACCGGCGGGACGGTTTATAAACAAGACACAGCCAGAACCGCCAGAAACCCCGGGAGCCGAAGCCAAATGAGCGGAAATGTCTATGCCGCCATTGATCTGGGCACCAACAATTGCCGCCTGTTGGTGGCCAAGGTCGATAGCGGGGCGTTCAAGGTGGTCGACTCGTTTTCGCGCATCGTCCGCCTCGGCGAAGGCCTCTCCCAGGGCGGCGAATTCAACGAAGAAGCCGTCCGCCGCACCGTCAACGCGCTCAGGGTCTGCGCCGACAAGATGCGCGCCAACGGGGTCGGGCAATCCCGCTCCATCGCCACCGAAGCCTGCCGCAGGGCCGTCGACTGCGCCGCCTTTTACGAGCGGGTGGAACGGGAAACCGGCATCCGGCTGGAAACCGTCAGCCCGGAACAGGAAGCCCTGTTGACCTTGAGCGGCTGCGCGCAACTGCTGGACCCGGCGCTGGACCAGGCCATCGTCTTCGACATCGGCGGCGGCAGCACGGAATTGATGTGGGTCGGACGGGCGGCGGACGGAAGCCCCCACGCCCTCGGCATGACCTCCCTGCCCATCGGCGTCGTTTCCTTATGCGAACGCTACGGCTGCGACGCCCTGAAGCGGGAGCATTACGAAGCCATCATCGACGACATCAACAGCGGCCTGGCGCCCTTCGACCGGGAGCACGGGATTTCCGAATATCTGCACTCCAATCCGGTGCAGATGCTGGGAACCTCCGGCACGGTCACCACCCTGGGCGGGATCTACCTGAACCTACCCCGCTACGACCGCTCCCGGGTCGACGGCCTCGACATGCGGGTCGAGACCATCGCCGCCATCAGCCGGCGTCTGGCCAAGATGAGTCACGGTGAACGCGCCCGCAACGGCTGCATCGGCGAGGAACGGGCCGACCTGGTGGTCATGGGCTGCGCCATCATGGAGGCCATCTGCCGACGCTGGCCGACCCCGGTGGTCCGCGCCGCCGACCGGGGCATCCGCGAGGGGCTGCTGATGGACATGATGCGCGCCAACGGCGATGTTTTCCAGGGGGTCCCCTCATGAGCCGGCGGGGCGGCACGGGGCTCAGCGGACGCAGCCTTCACACCAAGGTCCGCACGGCCAAGGGGCGGCGGCTGTCTTCCACCCGCTGGCTGCAGCGCCAGCTCAACGATCCTTATGTGGCCGAGGCCCGGAAAAAAGGCTACGCCTCCCGCGCCGCCTTCAAGCTGATCGAACTGGACGAAAAATACCACTTCCTGAAACCGGGCAAGCGAATCGTCGATCTTGGGGCCGCCCCCGGCGGTTGGACCAAGGTCGCCGTCGAACGTACGGGCAAGGGAGAGCGCGGCATTATCGTCGCCCTCGACATCAATGAAATGGAGCCCATCTCCGGGGCCACGGTGTTGCAGCACGATTTCCTCGACGAGCAGGCGCCGGATTTGCTGAAGCAGGCCCTGGGGGGGCAAGCCGACATCGTCATGAGCGACATGGCCGCCCCGGCCACCGGGCACGCGGCGACGGACCACCTGAAAATCATGGCCCTGTGCGAGGCGGCGCTGGAATTCGCCTACGAAGTCCTGGCCCCGGATGGGGTCTTCATCGCCAAGGTCCTGCAGGGAGGAACGGAAAATCAGATGCTGGCAGCCATGAAAAGACGCTTCAAGACCGTGCGTCACGCCAAGCCCCCGGCCAGCCGTTCCGATTCGGCGGAAATGTACGTGCTCGCCACCGGCTACAGAGGCGATTAACGGGCTTGGATTCATCGGCTTCTTCTGTATGATGGCGCGCCAAATCCTGATGAGGAATAGGCATGACTATCAAAGAAGCGCTGACCTTCGACGACGTTCTTCTGGTACCCGCGGAATCGAACGTCCTCCCCGCTCAAACCAACACCGCCACCCGCCTGACGAAAGACATCGAACTGGGCATCCCGCTGATTTCCGCCGCCATGGACACGGTGACGGAAAGCGCGCTGGCCATCGCCATGGCCCAGGCGGGCGGCATCGGCGTGATCCACAAGAACCTGGAACCGGAAGAACAGGCCGGGGAAGTGCGGCGGGTGAAGAAATTCGAATCGGGCATGGTCGACGATCCCTTCACCATTGATCCCGGGGCGACCCTCTCCGACGCCCTCAAGATCAAGGAGACGCACAACATTTCCGGTATTCCCGTGGTCGATAAGGACGGCGGCAAGCTGGTCGGCATCCTGACCAACCGAGACGTCCGTTTCGCCGACAACCTGAACCAGCCGGTCGGCGAACTGATGACGTCCCATAGTGAAGACAAACCGCTGATCACGGTGAGTGAGAACACCTCGCGGGACGAGGCCAAGCGCCTGCTGCACCAGCACCGCATCGAAAAACTGCTGGTCGTCGACGATGCCTTCCGCTGTATCGGCCTGATGACGGTGAAGGACATTGAAAAGGCGCAGCAGTTCCCCAACGCCTGCAAGGACGACCTGGGGCGGCTTCGCGTCGCCGCGGCCACCGGCGTCGGTGACGACGGCCTGGCCCGCGCCGAGGCCCTGATCGACGCCGGGGTGGACGTCATTGTCGTCGATACCGCCCACGGCCATTCCGCTGGCGTCATGGACTCGGTCCGGGCGATCAAGAAACTGTCCAATTCGGCCCGGGTGGTGGCGGGGAACATCGCCACGCCGGATGCCGCCAAGGCCCTGATCGACGCGGGCGCCGACACGGTCAAGGTCGGCATCGGGCCCGGCACCATCTGCACCACCCGCATGGTGGCGGGCGTCGGCATGCCGCAGCTTTCCGCCATCCTGGAAGTGGCCGAGGAATGCTCCAAGCAAGGCATCCCGGTCATCGCCGACGGCGGCATCAAGTTTTCCGGCGATGTCGCCAAGGCCATCGCCGCCGGGGCCGCCTGCGCCATGATCGGCTCCCTGTTCGCCGGCACCGACGAAAGCCCGGGCGAGGTCTTCCTGTATCAGGGACGGTCCTACAAGGCCTATCGCGGCATGGGATCGCTGGGCGCCATGTCCCGGGGCTCGGCGGACCGCTATTTCCAGCAGGATGTCTCCGACAGCCTGAAGCTGGTCCCGGAAGGGATCGAGGGACAGGTCCCCTATAAGGGGCCGGTCGGCAACGTCATCCATCAACTGGTCGGCGGCCTGCGTTCGTCCATGGGCTACACCGGATCGGCGACCATCGCCGACATGCAGTCGAAAACCCAGTTCCGGCGCATCACTTCGGCCGGGCTGCGGGAAAGCCACGTCCATGACGTGACCATCACCCGGGAAGCGCCCAACTACCGCCACGGCAACTGATCCATGACGCCGGGCGCCCGCCTCGCCGCGACGATCGAGGTCCTGACGGCCATCGACGGCGCCCGCACCGCCGCAGATTCCCTCCTCAGGGCCTATTTCCGCCCCCGCCGCTATGCCGGATCGAAAGACCGCCGCGCCGTCGGCGAACGGGTTTTCGCCGTCATTCGCCACCGGGCGCGCCTGGACTGGTGGATCGCCGGGGCCGCCGGCATCATGGAGCCCTCCCCCCGCCTCAGGGTCCTAGCCGCCCTAATGATCCTCGACGGCACATCCCTGGAGGCCGCGAAAACCCTGTTCAGCGGCGAAGGCCATGCCCCGCCGCCCCTTGACCCGGAGGAAACCGGGCTGGCGGAACATCTGGCCGACAAGCCCCTGCATCACGACGCCATGCCGATAGGGGTCGTCCACGAGGTTCCGCAATGGCTGGACGGCCCGCTCCAGGACTTGTGGGGCGACGCCTTCGAACGGGAAATGGCCGCCCTGAACGGCCAGGCCTCGGTCGACCTTCGCGTCAACACCGCCCGGGTCAGCCGTGAGCAGGCGAGGAAGTCCCTGAGCATCGATCACGTCAAGAGCGAACCGACTGCCCTCTCCCCCCATGGCCTGCGCCTCACCGAACGCAGCCGCCTGGAAGACACCCGGGCCTTCAAGAAGGGCCTTCTCGAGGTTCAGGACGAGGGTTCGCAACTGATCGCGCTACTCTGCGACGCCCGCCCGGGCATGACCGTCGTCGACTACTGCGCCGGGGCCGGCGGCAAGACCCTGGCCCTGGCCGACATCATGGGCCTGCAAGGCGACGCCCCCGGCCAGGGAAGCCTGATCGCCTGCGATGTCACGGCGAAGCGTCTCGCGGCCATGGGTCCGCGCCTGAAACGCTGTGGCGTCACCGGCGTGCGGCAAATCCCCCTCGACGAACCCGACGCCCTGGCGGGTCTTTCCCGGACGGCGGATCGGGTGCTGGTCGACGCCCCCTGCTCGGGCATCGGCGCCTGGAGACGGCAGCCCGAGGCCCGCTGGCGGTTGACCCCCGAGCGTCTGGCCGAGCATGAGGAGCAGCAACGGGAAGTCCTTCGGGCGGCGGCGGGCCTGGTCAAACCGGGTGGGCGGCTGATCTACGCCACCTGTTCCCTGCTGCCTTCGGAGAACGAGGAACAAGTCGCCGCCTTTCTGAGAGCAACCCCGGACTTCACCCCCCTGCCCGTCGCCCCCATCTGGCACTCCCAAATCCAGGCCCCCTGTCCGTCTCAGGACGACGCCCTGATCCTGTCGCCGGCGGCGACGGGCACGGACGGCTTCTACTGCGCGGTGTTGGAGCGGCATCCCCCTTGAAGCGATGTAAACAAATTGTATAATATTGTTTACAAATGAAGGAACACGACATGGCCAACAGCATCAATGTCCGGTTGCCGGAAGAATTGCAGGCCTTCGTCAAGGCTCGGACCGATGGCGCGGGAATCTACGACTCCACCAGCGAATACATTCGCGACCTGATCCGCCACGATTATGATCGCGCGGAGGAACAGAAGTGGCAAAAGCTGGAAGCCCTATTGCGGCCCGGTCTGGACGCCGACGAGGAGGATTTTGAAACGGTTTCCCGTGACGAGATGATCTCGGCGGCGAAAGCGCGCGGGCATGGCCGTTAAGCTCTCCCCCCTGGCCAGAACACAAATCGAGGACATCTGGCTCTATAGCGAGGAAACCTGGGGGGAACCGAAGGCCACGGCATACATCGACGGCCTATTCAACTTATTCGAATCTCTGCCCGCGAGACAACACATGTGGCGCTCCTTGCCCCATGAATCCCTGCGCGGCGTTTTCTATGCGGCTTACCGCGAACATCTCGTCTTCTTCCGCCGGCTGTCGGGCGAAGGACTTGGCGTCATCGCCGTCTTGCACCAACGCCAGGACATCCCCAATCGATTGAAGGAGGATGCAGAGGGGTTTCGTTGAGGCTGGCGAGAAAGTGCGCGGGCTTGGAGACACAACATTGTTTTCCGATAATTATGACATTACAGCCCTTGCCAATTGCGCCGCCCCGTCCTATGGATAGATGAGGAACCCTTCACTGGGGGGAGCCGCGGCAGCGGCTGAGAGGTCTCTTTATTTTATTCTGGAGACGACCCCTGAACCTGATCCGGTTGATGCCGGCGTAGGAACGAGTGAGATATGCCCGAACCCGTCATGCCCCCACCCGACGCCAACGACGCCCACGCCGTGCGTCCGCGTCCTCTCGTCATGACCCTTTAGAAGCAACGGAACCCCCGCCATGGACACCACCCCCAACAACCCGCACGATTTGTCCGTCACCACCGGCCCGCTGCCGGCTTCGCGCAAGGTGTATCTGAACGGGTCCCTGCATCCCGACATCCGGGTCCCGGTGCGGGAGATCGACCTGCACGAAACCGCCAACGAGCCGCCGGTTCGGGTTTACGACACCTCGGGCCCCTACAGCGACCCGGATGCGTCCATTGACATCGCCGCCGGGCTGGAACCCATCCGCGACCCCTGGATCAGGGCCCGGGGCGACGTCGAGGAATACGAAGGCCGCCTGGTCAGGCCCGAGGACAACGGCGGGGCCACCGGCGACCAACTGGTTCCCGAGTTCCCCAACAAGCGCAAGCCGCTTCGGGCCCGGGACGGCAAGGCGGTCACCCAGATCGCCTACGCCCGGGCCGGAATCGTCACCCCGGAAATGGAATTCATCGCCATCCGCGAAAACCTGGGACGGGAAAAGCTGATGGAAACCATGCCCGACGGCCATTCCTTCGGCGCCTCCATCCCCAACCTGATCACGCCCGAATTCGTCCGCGACGAAGTCGCCCGCGGCCGCGCCATCATCCCGGCGAACATCAACCACCCGGAATCCGAACCGCAGATCATCGGCCGCAACTTCCTGGTCAAGATCAACGCCAACATCGGCAATTCCGCCGTCACCTCGTCGGTGGCCGAGGAGATCGACAAGATGGTGTGGGCGACCCGCTGGGGGGCCGACAACGTCATGGACCTGTCCACCGGGCGCAATATCCACAACATCCGCGAATGGATCATCCGCAACTCGCCGGTGCCCATCGGCACCGTGCCCATGTATCAGGCCCTGGAAAAGGTCGACGGACGCCCCGAGGAACTGACCTGGGAGCTGTTCCGCGACACCCTGATCGAACAGGCCGAACAGGGCGTCGATTATTTCACCATCCACGCCGGCGTCCGCCTCGCCTACATCCCGATGACCGCCAACCGGGTCACCGGCATCGTCTCCCGTGGCGGTTCGGTGATGGCGAAATGGTGCCTGGCCCATCATGAGGAAAGCTTCCTCTACACCAATTTCGAGGAAATCTGCGAGATCATGCGGGCCTACGACGTCGCCTTCTCGCTGGGCGACGGCCTGCGCCCCGGTTCCATCGCCGACGGCAACGACGAAGCCCAGTTCGCCGAACTGGAGACCCTGGGCGAGTTGTGCAAGATCGCCTGGGACCGCGACTGCCAGGTGATGATCGAAGGGCCCGGCCATGTGCCCATGCACAAGATCAAGGAGAACATGGACAAGCAGTTGAAGGAATGCGACGAAGCCCCCTTCTACACCCTGGGCCCGCTGACCACCGACATCGCGCCGGGCTACGACCACATCACCTCCGGCATCGGGGCCGCCATGATCGGCTGGTACGGCTGCGCCATGCTGTGCTACGTGACGCCGAAGGAACACCTGGGCCTGCCGGACCGTCACGACGTCAAGACCGGCGTCGTCACCTACAAGATCGCCGCCCACGCCGCCGACATCGCCAAGGGCCACCCGGCGGCTCGGGAACGGGACGACGCGCTCAGCCGGGCGCGCTTCGAATTCCGCTGGGAGGACCAGTTCAACCTGGGCCTCGACCCGGAAACCGCCGCCGACTTCCACGACCAGACCATGCCGAAAGAGGCCCACAAGGTGGCCCATTTCTGCTCCATGTGCGGGCCGAAATTCTGCGCCATGAAAATCAGCCAGGACGTGCGCGACAAGTTTTCCGACCAGGAAAAGGGCATGGCCGAAAAGTCCAGGGAATTCCTCGACGGCGGGGCGGAGATCTACAAGGAAACCGCCGCCGAGTAGGCGCTCAGGACGTCATCAGGAGCAGGGCCGTCAGGCTCAGCAGGATAAAGACCAGCCTGCGCAGGGCGTCCACCGACAGGTTCGGCGCGAAACGCTGGCCGATCTTGGTGAACAGCACGATCACCGGCACCGCCCCCAGGGCGAGCAGCAGCAACCGCATTTCGATACCGGTGTCGAAGGCGACAAAGATGGTCCGAACCACCGCCGACATGCAGTAGAGAACCATCAGGCTGTCGCGAATCTTGTCCACCGGCAGGGGCTGACGATAGAACTGGAACACCACCGGCGGGCCACCGGTGGAAAACATCCCGCCCATGACCCCGGCGACGGCCCCGGCGGCGGCGAAGGAGGGCAGCCCCGACATCACCGCGTCGGCTTTCGGCGGGCGCAGCAGCAGGACCCCGGAGGCGAGAATGACCAGGCCCAGGATAATGCGCAGAATTTCGATGTGGGCGCCGCTCAGATAGTCCAGCAGGAACAGTCCGGCGGCCATGAAGGGGAAGGAAACCAGCAGGGCCAGCCCCCCTTCCCGCCACTGCACGTTGGCCAGCCCCTTCGACGACATGGCGGTTCCCGTGTTGACGATGGCCATCAGGGACACCACCACCGCCACGTCGGCGACGGACATCAGATGAAAGCCGGAAACGCCGCCGACGATGATGACGCCGAAGGAAAAGCCGGAAATGGTCTGAATGTAGCTGGCCAGGGCGACAATCCCGAGGATCAGCGCGTAATCGAGATACGTCGCGTCCATGTTCAGGCCGAACAGGCGCCCATGAACCGTTGGCGAATCTCGGCCGGGCCGATGGGCAGGATATCGATGCCCGGCATCAGGCCCGTTTCCGCCTTGATCACCAACGTGTGCATTTCATCGGCGGAGAGCGCCCGGGCGATGGCCGGCGAGACCTCGCCCGCGTCCTCGACCAGGGTGACGTTGGGGATCGAGCAGCCCCGCGCCACCTGATCCAATCGGACGTTGCGGGCGGTGAAGGACGGTTGAAAACCGGTCGAGCCGTTGGCTTCGTTATCGACGATGACATGCACCAGGTTTCCGGGCGCGTTGAAGCCCATGGTGGCGAAGGCGCCCATGTTCATGACGTTGGCGGAGTCGCCGTCGAGGACCACAACCTTCCTGGCCGGGTTGGACATGGCCAGCCCCAGCCCGATGGAGGACGCCATGCCCATGGAGCCCAGCATGTAGAAATTCCCCGGCCGGTCCTTGATTTTGTAGAGCTCCTGACACGGCTGGCCGATGGTGCAGACCACCAGCTCGTCGGTCACCTGCTCCATGACCTTTTCGAATATTTGATAGCGGATCAATCCGGTCATCGCTTAGGCCTCCCAAAAACTGAACGGCAGCAGGATACCGAGGGAACGCCCCTCGGCGAAGGCAGTGGCGATGGCCCCGTCGATGCTATCCAACTGGTCGGGATGGGCGACGGACAAGGCCCGGACGCCCGAGGCCTCCATGACATCGACGACCGCATCCCCCATCACCCGCTGCGCCTCCACCGGCTCGCCCGGGCTGCCCCGGTGGCTGACCACGAAAACCACGGGAATTTGGTAATAATTCAGCAGCGAGCAGACGGCATTGACGGAATTGCCGAAGCCGGAATTCTGCATCACCAGGGCGGGCTTGCGGCCCATCATGTAGGCCCCGGCGAGGATGCCGACGCCGTCTTCTTCCCGCGAGACGGGGGTGTAGAGGATATCGTCGTCCCCGCCCAGCCGGGTCAGCAACCCGTCCAGCAGTTTACAGGGCACGGAAGCGAAAAAATCCAGCCCGTTCGCCCGCAGGCGATCATACAAGAAATCCGAAGGTGTCATGAGAGTGTCCAGTCCAGAATAAGTCTCGCCATGATAATCGTATTTCCCTTGTCTTCCCAGCAGGAAATCACCCGAGCAGGCGCTCGTCCAGGGGATAAGTCGACAACTGCTCGCAGCCGGTTTCCGTGATCAGCACCTGGTCCTCCAGCTTGACGCCCTCGTCGCCGCCGTGGCGGCCGACGTAGCTTTCCACGCACAGCACCATGCCCGGCTCCAACAGGCCGTCATAGCCCCAGCTTTCCCAATCCTCGGGATAGCGCACCGCCGGGTATTCGTCGCACAGGCCGACCCCGTGATAAAGGACGCCGTAGCGGTTTGGCATGAACTCGTCGGGCAGGGTCTTCGAGCGCTCGGTCAACTCGCGGAAGCTGACCCCCGGGGCCAGCAGATCCCGATTGAATTCGATCTGCTCCACCGCCATCTGATAGAGGTTCCGCTGCTCGTTGCTGGGCGTGCCGTCGCCCACCAGCCAGGTCCTTGAAATATCACAACAATAGCCGTAGGGGCCGACAAGGTCCGTGTCGAAGGACACCAGGTCGCCGTCCTCCATGATGCGGGCGGACGATTCCTGGAACCACGGGTTGGTGCGCGGACCCGACGCCAGCAGCCGGGTTTCGATCCACTCGCCGCCGCGGCGGATGTTGCCGGCGTGCAGGATGGCCCACAGGTCGTTTTCCGTCATTCCCGGGCGCAGGGCCTCCTCCATCTCGGTCATGGCCGCCTCGCAGGCGACGATGGCCCGGCGCATGCATAGCAGTTCGTCCCGTGACTTGACCTTGCGCGCCTCCTCCATGACGTCTTCGCCGTAGACCACTTCGACACCCTCGCGGTTGAGGTGGGGAATGCCGTGGGAATCGATCTGGTCGAAGGCCAGCCGCTTGTTGCCGCCGCCGTGCTCGCGCACCAGCTCTGCGGTCTGCCGGGCCCATAGCCGGGCCCGTTCCTCGGTCTGATCGCCGCTTTCGAAATAGAACCAGGAGATACCCGGGCGCACGTCATCGACCACGTCGGAAAAGGCGGACAGATGTTCGCAGTGGACGAAATCATAGAGAATCACCGGGCCGTCCGTGGCGACGAAGCAGGCCCGCACCGGGTTGTGCATGGTCCAGATCTGCATGTTGGTGGAATCGGTGGCGTAACGCACGTTCAGCGGATCGTAGAGGTAGATGCCCGCCAGATCCCGCTTGCGCAACTGCTCGCGGATTCGCTCGATGCGGTAACGGCGCATGGCCGGAAGGTCCGGGTCTGCCAGTCCGGCCCGCTTCCATTCTCCTTCCGCCAGGGCCCCGTAGCCGATGACGTGCTGATTGAAATTCGCCGCCTTGGCACGGGACCAGGCCTCGATCTCTTCCTGACTGGCGGCCAGGCCGGGATGTTCGGGAATTTCAAAGGGAACGATTTTCCGCCGATAGCGCCCGAAAGGGCCGCCTCCGCCATATTCAGCGCCCGCCGATACCGTATCCGTCGTCATGTTCTCCCCTCCTTCCGGATCGTTAGTTTTCCACATTGGACTGTAAATCCAAACCGAACAGAAAGTCATCGAAATTTGAGTCTGTTAGCCGCCCCTGAACTTCGCTATGGTCTGGCGTCCTTTCACAACACCCGAGTCCCATAGCGCCATGAGCGAACGCATTCTGATCATCGATTTCGGCTCCCAGGTCACCCAGTTGATCGCCCGCCGGGTACGGGAGTCCGGCGTCTATTGCGAAATCCATCCCTTCAACGCCGTCACGGTGGACTCCATCGGCGAATTCGGCCCGAAAGGGGTGATCCTGTCGGGCGGCCCGGCCTCCATCACCGGCATCGACACGCCGCGCGCGCCGGACGGGCTTTTCGACATGGGCCTGCCGGTGCTGGGCATCTGTTACGGACAGATGGCCATGGCCGAGGCGCTGGGCGGCGAAATTGTTTCGTCCGATCACCGGGAATTCGGCCGCGCCTATGTGGATGTCACCGACGATTGCGAGCTGTTCCACGGGGTCTGGGATGTCGGCTCCAGGGAACAGGTGTGGATGAGCCACGGCGACCGCATCGACAACCCGCCGCCGGGCTTTCGCACCGTCGCCAAATCGGACGGCGCGCCCTTCGCCACCATTGCCGACGACGAGCGGCGCTTCTACGGCCTGATGTACCACCCGGAAGTGGTCCACACCCCGCACGGGGCCAAGCTGCTGGAAAACTTCACCCACCGGGTCTGCGGCTGCCGGGGCGACTGGACCATGGCCGGGTTCCGCGAGCAGGAAATCGCCAAGGTCCGCAGGCAGGTCGGCTCGGGCCGGGTCATCTGCGGCCTGTCGGGCGGCGTCGATTCGTCCGTCGTCGCGGTGCTGCTGCACGAGGCCATCGGCGACCAGCTTCAGTGCGTCTTCGTCGATACCGGCTTCATGCGCAAGGGCGAGGCCGAGGAAGTGGTCTCCATGTTCCGCGACCATTACAACATCCCGCTTGTCCACCGGGACGCGTCCGACCTGTTCATCGGCAAGCTGGAGGGCGAGGCGGACCCGGAGAAGAAACGCAAAATCATCGGCGCCACCTTCATCGATGTGTTCGAAGAGGAAGCGGGCAAGATCGGCGGCGCCGACTTCCTGGCCCAGGGCACGCTTTATCCGGACGTGATCGAGTCCGTCTCCTTCACCGGCGGCCCGTCGGTCACCATCAAGTCCCACCACAACGTCGGCGGCCTACCCGAGCGCATGAACATGGATCTGGTCGAGCCCCTGCGCGAACTGTTCAAGGACGAGGTCCGGGAACTGGGCCGGGAACTGGGCCTGCCCGAGCGCTTCGTCGGCCGCCACCCCTTCCCCGGCCCCGGCCTGGCCATCCGCCTGCCCGGCGGCGTCAGCCGCGAGAAGCTGGAAATCCTGCGCAACGCCGACGCCATCTACCTGGAGGAAATCCGGGCCGCCGGCCTCTACGACGCCATCTGGCAGGCCTTCGCCGTGCTGCTGCCGGTGCAGACCGTCGGCGTCATGGGCGACGCCCGCACCTACGACTACGTCCTCGCGCTGCGCGCCGTCACCTCGACGGACGGCATGACGGCGGACTTCTTCCACTTCGACATGGAATTCCTATCACGCGTCTCCAACCGCATCATCAACGAGGTCAAGGGCATCAACCGGGTCACCTACGACATCACCTCGAAACCGCCGGGGACGATTGAGTGGGAGTGACCCCCCCCCTCCAAGCCAATGAAGAGGAAGAAGCCGACAGATGAGCATGGGCACGCTAACCTTCTTTTGCGGAAAAATGGGAGCGGGAAAATCCACAAAAGCAAACGCCGTTGCCCATGAAACCAAATCCATACTGATTTCGGAAGACGAATGGCTGATGGCGTTGTATCCAAACCGTATCGCTTCCGTTGCCGATTATGTGAAATACTCGGATTTACTGAAGCCGCCGATCAAAAAACTGACCGAATCCCTGCTGCTAAATGGGCAAGATGTGGTGCTGGATTTCCCCGCCAACACCATTCAACAAAGAAGATGGCTAAGGGATATTAGTGACGAGATAGGGGCGCCCCACAGGTTATATTACATTGATGTTTCAGATGAGGTTTGTTTACGGCAAATCGCGAAGCGTCGGGAAGAACGGCCCAACCGGGAGAACACCGATACAGAAGAAATGTTTCGTCGAATGACTGGATATTTCAATCCTCCCAGGCCGGAAGAAGAACTTAACATCATCTATCCATAGGCCAACAATCGGCCATATTCCTTTTCATTTTCACTGGTGTGGTGTTATGCTTAATCCCTCTCAAATCCGGTAAAAACAAAAATACCACGGCACGCATATGTCGATTTCCGGCGTTGGAGAGCGTGTAACGGGAATACGGGAAGGATTGGGACGTGAACGAGGCAGCGGCGGGACCGTCACCATCGGCGGAACGGCTCGACATTGACGAGCACATCACTTTCGGCATCAAGGCCAGGCTGTGGCTTGCGTTCGCCTTCGTCGCCGGGCTTGGCGTTCTCGTCTCCCTGGTTAGCTGGAACAGCATCAACGGCCTGAAATCCGCCCTTGAACAGACCACGGGCCAGGATATGCCGGCCACCGTCGGGGCCCTGGGCCTGTCCTCGGATGTCGGCCAGTTGGTGGCCCGGGCGCCGCTGCTGCTGGCCGCCCGGACAGAGGAAGAACGCCGGGAACACGTCACGAAACTGCGGGCCGCCAGCGGAGAGGCCGCGGAAAATGTCGAGCGCCTGACGGGCCTGCTGGGCGAGACCGAACAACTGGCCGGACTGAGGGATTCCGTCGCCGCCCTGGACGCCAAGATCGTCGAACTGGACCAGGCCGTCGCCAGCCGTCTCGTCACGGACCGCCTGGCGGACAAGGTCAGCGCCTCCATCGGCGAAGTAAATGAGAAGCTGAACGCGCAGATCGACGCCTTCGCAACGAACGTCAAATCCGACCTGTTTCAACTGGTCGGCAACATCTCACAGGACCCATCCACCGCCCCCGCCTTCGCCATGAAGGCCCTGAAACTGTTCGAAGCCCAGCGTCAGGCCGGGGAATTCAAGAGCGGCATGAACTATCTGTTCGCAGCCCTCATCCGCGCCCGGGGCGAGAGCGACCCGAAACAGGTCGGCAAACTGGAAATTCGTTTTTTCGAGGAAATCTCCGGTATGCTGTCGTCCCTGAAGGTGCTGCGGGAGCAGGCGGACATCGCCGAACTGGAAACCGTCTACGAGCGCATGATCGTCGCCGGTTCATCCGGCGACGCGGACAACCAGGCCTTTAAAATCCGCAAACGCCAACTGACGGCCATCAAGGCCGGGGAGGAAAAACTCGGCGAGGCCCGGCTGCTGGCCCTGGAACTGGAAGTGAAGGCCCTGGAACTGGTCGAAATCCTTGAAGAAAACACCAGGATCAACAACACGGCGAACGAGGAAAAGGCCCGCACCGGCCTGATGATCCAATTCGCCATCGCCGTCTTCGGCCTCGCCGCCGCGGCCCTGGTCGCCTATTTCTATGTTGGTGAGAAGATCGTCGGCCGTCTCGTCATGCTGGTCACCTCCATGCGGCAAATCGCCTCCGGCGACCTGACGACCAGCATCCACCGCAATGGTCTGGACGAAATCTCCATCATGGGCCGGGCCCTGACCCTGTTGCGCAACGACCTGCGCCAGGCCGAGGCGGACCGTTCCGTCTTTGACAGGGAACGGGCGGACTCGGACCAACAGCGCCGCAGGGTCGTCCACGAACTGGCCGACGGCCTGGAACAGACGTCCGGGACAAGCATGTCCAGCCTTGGCCAGGATGTGGCCGCCATGCGGGATCAGGCCGCGGCCATGAAAGAACTGGCCGCCAACGCCCACGCCAAGAGCATGGACGTGACGTCGGCGGCGGGGAGCATGACGAAGGACATGAACCTAGTCGCTTCCGGCGTCACCCAGCTCAGCGCCTCGATCAACGAGATCAGCAGTCAGGCCCAGAAGGGCGGCAGCATCGCCGCTTCGGCGGTGGATCAGACCGAGACCATGAACAGCGGCATCCGCCATCTTGAAGACAGTTCGCGCAAGATCGGCGAAGTGGTTGCGATGATCTCCGACATTGCCTCGCAAACCAACATGCTGGCGCTCAACGCCACCATCGAGGCGGCCCGGGCCGGCGACGCCGGCAAGGGCTTCGCCGTCGTCGCCTCGGAGGTCAAATCCCTGGCCGCGCAAACGGAACAGGCGACCGGCGAGATTCATTCCCTGGTCAATGAAATCCAATCGGAAATCAACAAGACGGTGACAACGGCCGGGGGAATTTCCGAGGTCATCATCCAGGTCAAGGATCTGACGACCAGCATCGCCGCCGCCGTCGAACAGCAAAACGCCGCCACCAACGAGATCGAGCAGACCGTCCAGGGCAGCGCCGCCCAGTCGCAGCAGGTTTCCGGCTGGATGGAGGACGTGTCCGCCGCCAGCAAGCAAACCGGGGCCGCCGCCGACGAAGTCGCAAAATCCGTCGACAACGTGGAAAGCCAGTCAGGCGAGATGGCCGCCGCCATCGCCGGCTTCATCAAGACGACCCGAAACCAGAATTAGAGAGCCCGCACCTGGACCAGGAAGGCATCCACTTGTTGGCGCAGGTGATCGGCCTGTTCGGATAGGTCCTTGGAGGCGACCAGGGCCTTGCCCGTGGCTTCGCCGGTTTGCGCCGAGGCCTGTTCGACGATCTGAATGTTGGAGGACACCTCTTGGGTCGCCGCCGTCTGCTCTTCGACGGCGGACGAAATGCTGGTCGAAATTTCACTGATTTCCGTGATCGTCCGGCTGATGCCCTGAATGGCGTCGACGGTTTCCCGGGTCGCCCCCTGAATATCCTGAACCTGGGTGCTGATGTCTTCCGTCGCCCTGGCGGTCTGGCTGGCCAGGTTTTTGACTTCCGAGGCGACGACGGCGAAGCCCTTGCCCGCGTCGCCGGCCCGGGCCGCCTCGATGGTGGCGTTCAAGGCCAGCAAATTGGTCTGTTCGGCGATGTCGGTGATCAGCCCGACGACCTCGCCAATCTTGTTGGCCGCCTCGGCCAGCCCCCGCACCATGTCATTGGAGCGGTCCGCCTCGCCGACGGCCTCCGCCGCGATGTTGTTGGAGCGGCTCACCTGCTGGGCGATTTCACGGATGGATGACGTCAGTTCCTCCGTCGCCGCCGCCACCGTCGCCGCCTGATTCTGGGCTTCCGAGGCGGTTCCGGCCATGGCCTCCGACGTGTTGGTCATTTCCTTCGACGATACGTCCACCACGTCGACGACGGACTTCACGTTGGCCTCGAAATCATTGGCCATCTGCACCTGGCCGGTAATCACCGACCAGTTGACCATGGCGCCCTCGTAGGCCCCGTCCTCGTCGTAGACGGCGGACACCTTCAGATCCAGGTGCTGGTCGGCCAACTGGATTTTCGCCCGGTGCGGCAGGTTGTTCGGGTCGGCCAGCAGCTTGCGCTGATGTTCCGGGTGCTTGTGGAAGATGTCGATGCTCTTGCCGATGATGTCGTCGGCCCGGCAGGGCAACAGGTGTTCGATCCCCTTCAGGGTCTGAAAACTGGTTTCATTCATGTAGGTAATGGTGAAATTGACCGGCTCCATGAACATGACGTTGGTGGGCAACTGATCCATCATCGAGGTCTGCAAGGCCGTCTTGCGATTGGCCATAACCTTGTCGGTAATCACCGACCAGGTCAGCATGGGAGCCAGGTATTTACCCCGCTTGTCGAGAATGGCGTTGACCTCAAGGTCCAGGTATTCCTCACCCAGACGAATGACGGTCTTGAAAGGCAGGCGGGACGGGTCGGACAGGATGGCCCGCTGATGTTCCGGCTTCTTATGGAAAATATCGATGGACTGGCCGAGGATGTCGTCCGCGGCGCAGGGCAGCAGGTGCTCGATCTGCTTCAGGGTCCGACGGCTGGTCTCGTTAACGTAGGTGATCTGGAAATCAACCAGATCGGTGACCATGATGTTGACCGGCATGGCGTTGCACATTTCATGCAGCATGCCGTCCAACGTAGATTTTTTTCCGAACATCCGAGTGCCCCGATGGTTTTCCACACAATTATCAACCTAGGGGGAAACAACTGCAATTCAAGGAAAATCTACCCTGGTCAAGCAAATTCCTAATCGAAGCTCCAATGCTCCCGAACCTCGCGGACGAAGGCGGAAATCCGTTCCATGTCCCCTTCCAGATCCACGTTCAGGATGTCGTGAAGCCTGTTGGCGACGAATTCGAGCAGGGCGAGTTTTTCCGACTCCTCCAACTCGTCATCCCGCAGGGACAGGCAGATGCTCTTCATGATGCTGCTGGAGGCCCGGAACCCGCAGGATTTGGCGTCCTCGTGCAGCATGTCGGCGAGGGCGACAATCTGATCGACATTGCCCGCCGACAGGGAGCCTTTATCGAGCAGGGGCTGAACCTTGGCGATAAACTTGTTGATGGTCTCGTTGACCGTGGGGGCATGGGCCTGGATGCCCTTGCTGATCAGCTTGTCGACCTTGGCGGCGATACTCTTGTCGAGCTTTGGCGGCAGCCGCAGCTTCGCCACCGCCTGATTGACGGGGGGCGCGAAGGTCTTGGCGGTTTTTTCCGTTCCACTGTTCATCGGTTTATCCTTTCGCCAGTCCCATCACGCCTGATCCCGCCTCTCGGGGCCTGTGTAATTCAGGTCCACCGTCCGCCTTCTGTCCGGTCCGAAATAATCCCCCGAGGAGACGAACATGCGGTTGCCGGTCAGCACCGTGCGCAGGCGGGAGTAGAGGGAGCCGGCGGAGAAAGGCTTGGCGAGGAATTCATTGGCCCCGGCGTCCCGGGCCAGGCAAATCCGGTCGACTTCCGTATGGGCGCTGATCATGATGATCGGGACGTAGACATTAGGCGAATCGTTGGCGGTACGCACCAGCTTGGTCATTTCCAGGCCGTTGACGATGGGCATTTCCCAGTCCAGCAGGATCACGTCGGCGGCTTCCGACCGAAAGGCGTCATACCCCTCCTTCCCGTTCTCCGTCTTGACGACCCTGCCGACACCGAGGCCGATCAGGGCGGATTGCAGCAGGCGGCCGTAGAACGGGTTGTCGTCGACAACCAGGACGGAAATGTTGGCGAGGGATGTTGGATCAGAAATGGGAATCTCTCACGGGTAATGGCATACTCGACTAAACAAAAGACCAGAAATTTGCCGAAATGGCGAGCGTTTTTTGTCTTACCAGGAGGCAACCCCGACCGGACCGCCCTATTTCCCCCAGCAAAGACCGAACGTCCGTTCGATCTCTTCCAATAGTCGATACTCGGACGCATCAAGCCGGCGGCCCTTGGCGAGCAGGAATTGGCCGTTCAAGGTCATCAGATCATGGGGCAATTCCTTGCCCACGTGCAGGTCGTCGTAGGCGACGGGCTCTCCCATGCCTTCCATCCTGCGTTTCAGCATTTTTTCATACAGTTGCCCGACCCGCTCGCCGCTCGGCACCGGCGCCGACACATAGGCATAAGTCCCCCTGGGGCGAACCGGTTTTTCAAGGACGTCGATAATCCGCGGCTCGAGTCCCCCCAGATCCGTCTCCTTGGGAATCACGTCATTGGCGTCCAGAGCCTTGGCTGCGGACCGAATCTCGGGATCGGTCAGTTCGGTCCAGACCAAAACGGAAAGGTCGCGCCGCAACCACTGTTGACCGGTCCTGACCGCGCGAAGCAAACGAAGCCCCGTGTCATCGGGAAGGAAAGCATCGACAATGACAAGGCTGATTCCCGCCTTGGTGATCCCCGCCAGGGCGCTGTTCACGTTGACCGTCTCATAAACAGTCGGCACTCCCATATTGTAGAGGGCCTCCTTGGCCTGTTTCCGGGCAAAGGGCTGACTGTCGACGATGAGAACTTTTAGTTCCTTGACGAGAGGGTGTATGTCCTCTCCCTTACGCAGGATTCGCTTCATGTCTCCCAGCTATTCCAAGAGGGCCGGATCCTTAATGAAGGGTCGCGTTATCGGGCGTTTCCTCCGACAGCAGGACCTCCACGGCCCGCGTCACCCGCAACCACAAGCCGCTTCCTTCCGGGTCACCGTCACGGGCCAGTTCATCCGCCTTGATGGCGGCGCCGTTCAGGGCCATGTCGCCGTAATGGTCGATCAACAGGCTGGCGCAACGCCAGATTTCCGCATCGGCCTTCATGTTTGTTCCCCCCTCACAAATGACGTTTCATGATCTGGGTAATGCTGACGCCAAGGCGGTCGTCAACGACGACGACCTCGCCCTTGGCGATGGTGTTGTCCTCCGCATGCAGCTCGATTTCCTCGCCGACCCGGCGGCCCAGTTCGACCACGGCGCCACGGCCGAGTTTGAGAATCTGGCTGATCGGCATGGTCGCCGTGCCGAGCACCGCCGTGACATCGACGGTGATGCCGTAAACGGCGCCGACGACATCGTTTTCATCCTCGCCGAAATTGAGGTCTTCGCCGTTGTCGGCTTCTTCTTCCACGTTTTCTTCAGCCATATCCCGACTCCTTGGAACAGCCTTGAGCAACCTGCGTTTATTCAAACGCAGATTAGTTGCTCTGTCTTGTTGATAACGATCAAATGACCCGCATTCAATCGATTCCGATTAAATGCGGTTTGATCTAGTCCCCGTCGCCTCATTTCGTCCACCCCGCTCAATGCAAGGACTCATTTTCCGGCGGCGCCATTTCGATCATGCCGTCAACCAGCATGGCCAGCCGCTTCCAGGTTCTGTAGCCTTCCATATCCCCGGCGTTCAGCCTTTCCCCGGCCCGCATGGAGGCGACGATGACCGCATCCCCGCCGTGACGGGTCAACAGGGAATCCGCCATCTCGTAAACTTCCGCATTGGACAGGTGTTCGCTTTGTTTTTGCCTATGCATCGAGCCACCCACGTCACCTTTCCGATCTGACGGCAGGGTAGCAGGGCTTCCTCAACAAAACGTAAACGGAGGCGGCACTGGCAAATCGTCCGACGCACCCTTATATAGGCTGAAACCATTTCCCAGAGCCAAGAGGCAGGAACGGCGACGGCATGCGCAGGCCCGAACACAACCCATACAGGGGCGAGGGGGGCGGGGATTTCTCCACCCTCCGAACCCTGGCGCCCTATCTGTGGCCCCGGGACGCCATGGGCCTGCGCCTGCGCGTGGTGGTGGCCATGCTGCTGCTGGTCCTGGCCAAGCTGACCACCGTCGCCGTGCCGGTGATCCTGAAACATGCCGTCGACGCCCTGACCCTGCCCGCCCCCGGCGAAGGAATTGACGTCGAGGCCGCCGTCATCGCCGTCCCCGTCGGCCTGCTTCTCGCCTACGGCCTGGCCCGGGTCCTGTCCCTGGGCTTCAAGGAACTGCAGGGCGCCGTCTTCGCCAAGGTGGCGGAACGGGCGATCCGTCAGGCGGGGGTGAAGACCTTCCGCCACATTCACGATCTCGCCCTGCGTTTCCACCTCGACCGGCGCACCGGCGGCCTCAGCCGAGCCATCGAACGGGGCACCAAGGGCATCGAATACGTGCTCAGGATGATGCTGTTCAACATCGTCCCGACGTTCATCGAAATCGCCCTGGTCCTGGTTCTGCTCTGGGGGCTGTTCGATCAGTGGTTCGCCCTGGTCACCGCCGCCACCATCGCCGCCTACATCGTTTGGACCTTGGCGATCACGGAATGGCGGATCAAATTCCGCCGGATGATGAACGAATCCGACAGCGAGGCCCACACCAAGGCCATCGACAGCCTGCTGAATTACGAGACGGTGAAATATTTCGGCAACGAAGAGCACGAAGCCCGGCGCTTCGACAGGGCCATGGAATCCTACGAGAAGGCCTCGGTCACCGCCAAGACCACCCTCTCGCTGCTCAACACCGGCCAGGGGGCAATCATCGCCGGCGGCGCCACCATCATCATGATCATGGCCGGTTACGGGGTCAGCGACGGGGTCATGACCGTGGGCGACTTCGTCCTCGTCAACACCTATCTGCTGCAGCTCTACATCCCGCTCAGCTTCCTCGGTTCCAGTTACCGGGAAATCAAGCATTCCTTGATCGACATGGAGGAAATGTTCTCCCTGCTGGAGGAGGAAGCGGAAATCCTCGACGGACCCGAGGCCGCCCCCCTCGCCATTGATGGGGCGGAGGTGGAGTTCCGGGACGTGTCCTTCGCCTACAACCCGGACCGGCCCATCCTCGATAACGTCTCCTTCCGCGTCCCGGCGGGCAAGAGCGTCGCCATCGTCGGCCCCAGCGGGGCGGGAAAATCGACCATTTCCCGGCTGCTGTTCCGCTTTTACGACGCCGGGGCCGGGGCCGTCCTGATCGACGGACAGGACGCCCGGGGCGTCACCCAGTCCAGTTGGCGGGCGGCCATCGGCATCGTCCCTCAGGATACGGTTCTGTTCAACGACAGCATCTATTACAACATCGCCTACGGACGCCCCGATGCCACCCGCGATGAGGTCGAGGACGCCGCCCGCCTGGCCTCCATCCACGATTTCGTCGCCGCCCTGCCCGACGGCTACGACACGGTCGTCGGCGAGCGGGGACTGAAGCTGTCCGGCGGCGAGAAGCAGCGGGTCGCCATCGCCCGGACCATCCTGAAACGGCCCTGTATCTTCCTTTTCGACGAGGCCACCTCGTCCCTCGACACCCACACGGAAAAGGAAATTCAGGAATCCCTGAAGCAGGTATCCAGCGGCCGCACCACCCTGATCATCGCCCACCGCCTGTCCACCGTCGTCGACGCCGACGAGATCATCGTCCTGGAACGGGGACGGGTCAGTGAACGGGGTGCTCACCCGGAGCTTCTGGAGAAGGGCGGGCGCTACGCCGCCATGTGGGCCCGCCAGCAGGAAACCGACCAGGCCCGCGAACTTCTCGAACATGAAGGCGCGGGTGGGGCGGAAGCGGCGGCGGAATAATCAGTCCGCCTCGTCCCGCAAGATCCAGCCGCCGCCGAGGACCCGTTCCCCGTCATAGAAGACACAGGCCTGCCCCGGCGCCACGGCCCCCTCGGGGCGCTTCAGGCTGACCCGGGCCCGTCCGCCGTCTCCGCCCGCGAGGACGGCGTCGATGGGGGGCTGGGTCGAGCGCAGCTTCACCCGCAGGGCGATCCCGTCGGCCGGGATTTCCCCCTCCCCCAGCCAGTTGACGCCGCCGAGGGCCAGTTCGCGCCGCCCGAGGGCCGCTTCCGGGCCGACGACGACCCGGGCCGTTTCCGGCTCCAGGCGGAGCACATACAGGGGCTCGGGGGCGGATACGCCCAATCCTCGGCGCTGGCCGACGGTGTATTGGGCGATGCCGCCATGACGCCCCAGAACCCGGCCCGACCGGTCAACGATGTCGCCTTCGACGAAGCCGTCCGGGCGCAGTTTGCGGACCACATCCTTGTAGGACCCCTCGGGAACGAAGCAGATGTCCTGGCTGTCCGGCTTGGCGGCCACGGGCAGGCCGTAACGGCGGGCCATGGCCCGGGTCTCGTCCTTGTCCAGGCCGCCCAGGGGAAAGCGCAGGAAGTCCAATTGCTCCCGGGTCATGGAAAACAGGAAATAGCTCTGGTCCCGGGTTCCGTCCCGGCCGCGCCACAGCTCCGCCCCGCGCTGCCCCATCACCCGGCGGACATAATGGCCGGTGACCAGGAGGTCGGCGCCCAGGTCCCGGGCCCGGGCCACCAGATCCGTGAACTTGACCGTCTCGTTGCAACGCACGCAGGGAACCGGGGTTTCTCCGCGCAGATAGCTGTCGGCGAAATCGTCGATGACCGCTTCCCGGAACCGCTTTTCGAAGTCGAGGACGTAATGGGGAATGCCGATGGCGTCGGCGACGTTGCGGGCGTCGTGGATATCCCGCCCGGCGCAGCAGGAACCGGACCGGGACACCGCCTTGCCGTGGTCGTAGAGCTGCAGGGTGACGCCGATCACGTCATAGCCTTCCCCGTGCAACATGGCGGCGGTGACGGAACTGTCGACGCCGCCGGACATGGCGACGACGACGCGGGTTTGCGCCGGCGGCTTGGGCAGTCCCAGGGAATTCAGGGTTTCGTTCATGATGGGGAATATAGGCCTTTTGCCGGGCCGTACAACAACCCGATGCCCACGCGCCCTACCCCTGCCGCCGGACCTCTTCGCTCAGCCAGTCCAGGAACGCCCTGATCCGGTGGTCCCCGGCCCGGTCGGCCCGGTAAATCACCGCCCAATAGCCGGGCGACGGGACCGGGCGCGGGAAAGGGACGACCAGGGTTCGGTTCTTCAGGGCCTCGTTGGCGAAGGGGCCGTTCAACATGGCCACGCCGTCGCCGTTCTGCGCCAGCTCCATGGCCAGGATGTAGGTATCGACCATCTGGAATTTCGGAACCACCGGCGGCTCCACCCCCTGCCCCTGGAACCAGGCCTGCCAGTCGTTGGGGGCGGAAGAGACCGCGATCAGGGTATGCTCGGCCAGCGCCTCGGGGGTGGCCGTGGGACTCAGCCGCTCCATCAGCCGTGGACTACAGACGGGAAACAGGGTGCCGTCGATCAGCCGCCGCGCCCGGAACGCGGACGGCAATTCCTTTTCCACGTACATGATGGCGATGTCCGTGTTGGCCTCGTCGAACCACCATTCGGTCCGCCGGGTATTGACGGAAAAGGCGATGTCCGGATGTTTCCGCCGGAAGCGCGACAGCATGGGGGACAGCCAGCGCACGGCCACGGTGATATAGGTTTCAATCCTGAGTTCGGAATCGGAGCCCGTCCGGCGCAGCATCCCGGCCCCGACCACAAGGCGTTCCAGCGCCTCGCGCACGTATTCATAAAATATCCGCCCCGCCGGCGTCAGGGTGACGGATCGCCCTTCCCGCAGGAACAGGGGGCACGTCAAATCGGCTTCAAGCTGTTTGATCTGATGGCTGATGGCCACATGGGTGACGTTCAGTTCGTCCGCGGCACGGCGGAAACTGCCGAGGCGTGCGGCGGCCTCGAAGCCCTTCAGGGCGTTGAGCGGCGGCAGCGACTTGAACGAGAGCCTGGGCGGCAAGCCCGGCGATTGCGGTTCGTCCATCTTTCGTCCAATCTCCCGGAAGAAAGCCCTTACCAACGGTAAGGAAAAGTTACCAGCGGCACAATAACTTTCAATTGTCAGCGCCTCCGGGGCGGGAACACAATCCGCCGATCAGTCCTCTTGCGTCAACCGGAACCGTCAGCAGGGAGAAACGCCGTGATCGACAACACCATGACACTCAAGCGCCGGGGCGGACGGGCGGCGAGGAAGACCCTTCGCGCAGCCGGGGCCGCGGAACTGATGAAGCCGGTGAAGGGTGGGCTGGAAAGCCGGCAGCGCTACAAACCCATGACCGACGCGGAGGTATCGCGAATCCACCATGCGGCCCTGGATGTGCTGGAACAAATCGGCATTTCCGAATGCCTACCCTCCACCATCGACTACCTGACCTCGGTCGGCTGCGAATACGGATCGGACGGTCGCATCCGCTTTCCCCGCGCCGTGGTGGAAGATGTCCTGGCCAAGGCCAACCGCAGCTTCGTCATGGCCGGGCGAGACCCCCGGCACGACATGCACGTTCACGGCAGCAAGGTGTATTTCGGAACGGCGGGCGCCACGGTGAACATGATCAACCCCCGCACCGGCGGCTACCGGGGCTCCACCCTCAACGACCTCTATGACTGCGCCCGTCTCGTCGACACCCTGGACAACGTGCATTTTTTCCAACGCACCGTCGTCCCGAGGGAAATCGACGATTTCTTCGAGATGGATTTCAACACCTTCTACGCCAGCATGGCCGGAACGTCCAAGCACGTGGGGACCAGTTGGGGCGGCACGCCGCAACTGGAGGCCTCGCTCGAGGTCATGCACTGGCTGGCCGGCGGAGAGGAACAATGGCGCGAACGCCCGTTCGTTTCCATGTCCTGCTGCTTTACCGTCTCGCCCCTGAAATGGGCGCCGGAATCCTGCCGCTGCCTGGAGGTGGGAGCCAAGGCCGGGATGCCCATCTTGCTGGTCACCCTCGGGCAGGCGGGGGCCACCGCCCCGGCAGCCCTGGCCGGAACGGTGGTCACGGTCGTCGCCGAGGCCCTGGCTGGCCTGACCTATGTCAACGCCGTCGCCCCGGGCAATCCGGTGATCATCGGAACCTGGCCCTTTGTCTCCGACCTGCGCAGCGGCGCGCTCAGCGCGGGCAGCGGCGAACAGGCCCTGATGACCGCCGCCTGCGGCCAGATGGCCCGCTATTACGATCTGGTCGCCGGCATTCCGTCGGGCATCGCCGACTCGAAGATGCCCGACGCCCAGTCGGGATACGAAAAGGGGCTCAATCAGGTGATGACGGCCAATTCCGGGGCCAATCTGGTATACGAGGCAGGCGGCATGATGGCGTCGCTGATGGGATATTCCCTGGAGGCGCTCGCCATGGACAACGATTCCATCGGCGCCGCCCTGCGCACCCTGCGCGGACTGGAGGTCGGCGAGGACACGGTTTCCGTCGACGTGATTCGCGAGGTCTGCCTGGACGGGCCGGGGCATTTTCTCTCTCACGGGCAGACCATGAGCCGGATGGAGCGGGACTTCTACTATCCGAAGCTGGCCAACCGCCAGGCCCCCGGCGAGTGGGAGGAACGGGGACGGGTGACCATGCTGGACGACGCGGTTTCCTACGTCGATGAAACCCTGGCCAGTCACTATCCGTCCCATATCCCCGAGGCCATCGATGAAAAAATCCGGGCCCGCTTCCCCGTTCGCCTGGAAAAGGAGCGCATGCGCCCCAACGGCGACTGGCCCCGGCGCTGGAACGAATAAGATGGCGCCGGAAAAAGCGAGAGTCGTCATCATCGGCGGCGGCGTGATCGGCTGCAGCGTCGCCTACCATCTGTCGAAAAAGGGCTGGGACGGGATCATCCTGTGTGAAAAGGACGAATTGGCCGTGTGGGCGACGGCCCGGGCCATCGGCCATGTAATCCTGTACACCCTGGACCCGGCCATCAGCCGCCTCAACCAGCACAGTGTCGAGACCTATGCGGGACTTGAGGCGGAAACCGGCTTTTCGCCTGGCTTTCACCCCTGCGGCAACCTTCGCCTCGCCACGGAACCGGCCCGGCTGCAGGAGTTTTACCGCTATCAGGGCGTCGCGGCGGTGACCGGCGCTTCGGCGGAACTGATCGACGCCGAAGAAATCCGCCGGATTTGGCCACTGATGCGGACCGACGGCGTTCTCGCCGGGATGCTCAACCCCAACGACGGCCATGCCTCGCCGGGCGACCTGGCCCAGTCCCTGGCCGCAGGCGCGCGGCAGCGGGGCGCCACCATTCGCCGCCAATGCGAGGTGACGGGCCTGAACCCGCTTCAGGACGGGGGCTGGCGCGTGGAAACCGCCAAGGGAACGATTCTCTGCGATCATGTGGTCAGTTGCACCGGCAACCACGCCCGGCGCACGGCGCGCATGCGCGGCGGCGAGTCCCAATGCGTCCCGGTGCGTCACCAGTACATCATCACCGAACCCTTGCCGGAACTGGTCGAACGCCGCAAGGCGGGCCTGCCGGAACTGCCGGTGGTGCGCGACCCGGACGGTTCCTTTTACTTCCGCCAGGAAGGAGACGCCCTGGCCATGGGGGCCTACGACGGGCGGGGCGAGGCGAAGTTCCTGGAAGACATGCCGGACGGTGAGTCCTCGGAACTGTTTCCCGACGCGCTGGACAAGCTCCTGCCCTACCTGGAACAGGCCATGAGCCGGGTTCCGGCCTTCGAAACGGCGGGCATTCGCAACGTCGTCAACTACGCCATGCCCTACACGCCGGACGACCTGCCGATGACCGGGCCCGCCTTCGGCCTGAAGAACTTCTGGCTGGCCGAGGGCAACCCCTTCGGAATCACGCTCGCGGGGGGCGTCGGCTGGCAGATAGCGGAATGGATCGTCGAGGGCGATCCGTCCATCGACCTGGGATCGTGCGACGCCACCCGCTTCGGCGACTGGGCGAGCAGGAAATGGGCGGCGCGAAAGGTGGAGGAAGCCTATCAGCATACCTACCTGATCCCCGAACCCGGCGAGGAACTGACCGCCGGGCGCGACATCCGAACGACACCGTTGCACGATCTGCTTGCCGCCAAGGGGGCGCAATTCGGCCCCCAGGCGGGCTGGGAACGGGCAAAGTGGTTCCGCTCCGGTGCCGACGACACGGCGGAACGGGCCGTCGCCCGGGAGTGCGCCGAGGCGATGAACGGCGCGGCCGTCGCGGACCTGAGCCAGACCCCCCGCTTCCGCGTCTCCGGGGCCGATGCCGTGCCCTTTCTCGAGCGCGTCCTCGGCACCCCCCTGCCCGCGCCACTCTCGGTCGGGCCCGGATATTCCCTGAGCCCGAGGGGCGGTTTCCGGGCCGTGTTCACGGTCTATCGGGAAGATACGGACAGCTTCCTTTTGTCCACGGCGCCGATGTCGGAAAATCGCGACCTGGACGGGCTGCTCAAGGCCCGGACGCCGGAGGAACGGGTTGACATCGAAAACCTGACGGGGCGGGAGGGAACCCTGTTGCTGTTGGGGGAGCGGGCCCGCCGCCTGCTTGCCGACGCCGCCGGATCGGATCTGGCCGAAGACCCCGGCGTGGATGTCGGCGATGACGACTTCGCCGCCGGGACGGGCCGCCTCCTCACCCTCGGATATGCCCCGGCCCGGGTCGTTCGCACGGACCCCTACGGCTTCCCCGGATGGGAAATTCACGCCCGCTACGATCTTCTTCGCCATGTCTATCTTGCCTTGGGAGACGCCCGCCCCTTGGGGTCGCTGGCCCTTGAGGTCCTTCGCCTGCACACCGGAACACCGGCGGCGGGATGCGAATTGACCCGGGATTACTCCCCCGCCGAGGCGGGACTGACGGACGCCCTTGACGACCGGCCTTCCCCGTACCGTCTGATACGGCTCGCCCTCCCCGGCGGCGCCCCCGTTCCCCTGGGGGCCGAACCCCTGCGCGATGGAGAGCGGCGGATCGTCGGGCACACAACCTCGGGGGCAGCGGGCGTCCCCGGCGAGACCGCCAAGGCCTTCGCCTATATTGAAACGACCACCCCGCTTTGCGGACTAGAAGTTCGGCTGGCGGGAGAATGGCGCCCCTGCAACCCTTTGTAAAAGACCCAAGCCCTGGAGACTATCGCAATGACCATAAACGTTGAAAAATACTGGCGGAACCATATCGGCGGAGAATGGGTCGACGGTTCGGACGGCGGGCGCATTCCCGTCTACAACCCGGCCGACAACAGCCTGCTTGCCGAAGTGGCGCAGGCCACGGCGAAGGACGTGGATGCGGCGGTCGCCGCCGCCCGCCGGGTCGTCGACAGCCGGGCCCTCGTCGACATGCGCCCCATGGACCGGGGCCGCATGGTCGTCGAAATGGGACGCAAACTGCGCCAGCGCATAGAACAACTGGCGCCGCTGCTGACACTGGACGCCGGCAAGCGCATTTCCGAATCCCACGGCGAACTGGGGGGCTCGGCCAAATATTTCGAATACTACGGCGGCATGGCGGAGAAAATCGAAGGCCGTTACATTCCCCTGGGTGACGGCTACGTCGATTACGTGGTCCCCTATCCATACGGGGTCACCGCCCACATCATCCCCTGGAACTTTCCCAACAACATGATCGCACGTTCCCTCGCCCCCGCCCTGGCGGCGGGCAACGCCGCGGTGATCAAGGCGGCGGAACTGGATCCGCTGACCGCCTACGTGTTCGCCGAACTGGCCGAGGAAGTCGGCTTCCCCCCGGGGACCGTCAATATCATCACCGGCTACGGCAAAGAGGCCGGCGCCGCCCTGGCCGCCCATCCGGATGTGGATCAGATCGTCTTTACCGGCTCGGTGCCGACGGGAATCTCGATCATGAAATCGGCGGCGGAAAATGTCGTCCCCTGTGTCATGGAACTGGGCGGCAAGTCACCCGGCATCGTCTTCCCCGACGCGGACATGGACAACATGGTCGCCAACATGCAGGCCGGTATCTTCATGAATTCGGGACAGGTGTGCGACGCCCAGTCCCGGCTGTTGGCCCATGAAGACGTCTACGACGAAGTAGTCGAGCGGATGACCGCCGCGACGGAGGCCTTGAGCATGGGACCGGGCCTGGAGGATCACGACATCACGCCGCTGATTTCCCCGCAGCAATTGGAGCGGGTCGAGAATTACGCCCAGATCGGCGTCCAGGAAGGGGCCCGGGCGGTGACCGGCGGGCGCCGGGCCGAGGGCCGGGAAGGCAATTACATGATGCCGACCCTGCTGGCCGACGTGACCCCGGACATGCGGGTCAACAAGGAGGAAATCTTCGGGCCTGTCCTCTCGATTCTCAAATTCTCATCGACGAAAGAGGCCATTGAGATTGCCAACGGCACGGATTACGGCCTCGCCGCGACCATCTTCACCGCCGACCTGGACCGGGCCATCTGGTGCACGGAACGAATCGACGCCGGACAGGTCCACGTCAACGAATGGGGCGTCGGCGGCTGTGAAACCCCCTTCGGCGGCTTCAAAAAATCGGGTATCGGACGGGAAAAGGGCGCGGAGGCCCTGGCCAGCTACTATCAGTCCAAGAACGTCGGATACCGCAGACTCGGGGGTGGCGAATAAGCTTTACCGCCCGTCGCCCACATAGGGATTGGAATGGCGCTCCTCGCCGAAGGTGGAGGCGGGGCCGTGCCCGGGGATGAAGGTCACGTCGTTGCCAAGGGGCCAGAGTCTGCCGGTGATGGAATCCAGCAGGGTCTGATGGTCGCCACGGGGAAAGTCCGTGCGCCCGATGGAGCCCTGAAACAGGACGTCGCCGACAAAGGCGATGTTCTGGCCAGCATGGTGAAAGACCACATGCCCCGGCGTATGCCCGGGGCAATGCACCACGGCCAGTTCAAGATTGCCGACAGTGACCGTGTCGCCCTGTTCGAGCCACCGTTCCGGGGTGAAGGCCCGGCCTTCGGGAAAGCCGTATTCGCGGGTCTGTTTCGGTAGATCCCTGAGCAGGAAGTCGTCGTCCCGGTGCGGACCTTCGATGGGAACGCCCAGGCGCTCCGCCAGCTCCCCCGCCCCGCCGGCGTGGTCCAGGTGGCCGTGGGTAATCAGCAGTTTTTCGACGGTGACGTCATTTTCCTCGGCGACGGCGACCAACTGGTCCACATCGCCGCCCGGATCGACGAAGGCCCCCTTCATGGTTTCCGTGCACCACAGCAGGGTGCAGTTCTGGGCGAAGGCGGTAACGGGGACAACGACGGCTTTCATCACTCTCTCTCATCCAACCAGGCCATCTGAATGGCTTCCAAGACTTTTTCGTTCGACTTCTGCGGATCGTCGTCGAAACCGGGCAGGTCCTGAACCCATTGCCAGAGATCCGTGAAACGCAGGTTGACCACGTCGGCGTCCGGGTGGGCCTCTTCCAGTTCAATGGCGATGTCGAAGGTATCGGACCACTTCATGGCTAATCGACCAGCATGTTGCGGGTCGCCGCCGGCAGCGACACGGTGAGGCCGTCCAGTTCGTCACTCATCTTGATCTGGCAGCCGAGACGGGACGTATGGGTCAGGCCGAAGGCCAGGTCGAGCATGTCTTCCTCTTCCTCCGTCGCTTCGTCCAGCTTGTCGAACCAGTCCTTGTCGACCACCACATGGCAGGTCGAGCAGGCCAGCGAGCCCTCGCAGGCCCCTTCCAGCTCGATACCGTTCTTGTGCGCGATTTCCAGCACGGACAAACCGTTCGGGGCGTCGACTTCCTTACGGGTTCCGTCGGCGGCGACGAAGGTCAGCTTGGGCATAAGGGAATTCTCCTGAAACTATCTTTCAACGCATGTCCGCGCCTTTTAGCGCTTCGAGGCGTCTTCTTCAAGGGCATCGACCCCGACGCCGCGAAGGGCGGAGCGAATGCCCCTGTCCATGCGCTTTTCGGCAAACCCCTTGGTCGCCAGTTCCAATTCCTCGGCGGCGGCGTTGATGGCGTCCCGGTCGTCGCCCTTGGCGATCTCCTCCAAACGCTGAACCACCGCCTTGATGGCGTTGAATTCGTCGTCGCTGAGAAGATGTCCGTCATTGGAGAGGGCCGCCGAAACCGCGTTGAGGTTGCGTCCGGCCTCGACCCGGGCTTCCGCCAGCAGACGGACATCCATGTCGTCCTGGGCGTATTTCATGCTGTCGTAGAGCATTTCCGCCATTTCCTCCTCGTCGATGCCGTAGGAGGGCTTGACGGCGACCTCGGCCTCGATGCCGGTGGTGTCCTCTGTCGCCGAGACGGTCAACAGGCCGTCGGCATCGACGGCGAAGGTGACGCGGATGCGGGCCGCGCCCGCCGTCATCGGCGGAATGCCATGCAGGTTGAAGCGGGCCAGGGAGCGGTTCTGGTCGACCATTTCCCGTTCCCCCTGCACGGCGTGAATGGCCATAGCCGTCTGGCCGTCCGTGTAGGTGGTGAATTCCTGCGCCTTGGCCACCGGGATCGGCGTGTTGCGGGGGATGATCTTTTCGACCATGCCGCCCATGGTCTCGATGCCCAGGCTGAGCGGCGTCACGTCCAGCAGCAGGGTATCCGAGCCCACGGTCAGGGCCTCCGCCTGCAGGGCGGCGCCGACGGCGACGACCTCGTCCGGGTTGATGTCGGCAAGCGGCTCCTTGCCGAATAGGGCCTCGACCTTCTTGCGGACCAGCGGCATGCGGGTGGACCCGCCGACCAGGACGACACCCTTCACCGCATCGGGCAAAACCCCGGAATCCTCCATCACCCGCTTGCAGATGGAAAGAGTCCTGTCGACCAGTTCTTCCGCCAGGGCCTCGAAGCCGGCCCGGTCCAGGCCGTGCTTGGATTGCTTGCCGTCCACGTCGAGGACCCACTCCCCGGCGTCGGCGTCGCTCAGGCATTCCTTCGCCAGCCGGGCGGTCATCAGGGCCATTTTCACCTCGCTGCCGGTCAACTCCTTCTCACCGAAGCTGCGGGCCCGTTCGACCAGGAAATGTTCGGCGATGGCGTGATCGAAATCGTCGCCGCCAAGCGCCGAGTCGCCCCCCGTGGCCAACACCTGAAACACCCCCTTTTCCATACGCAAGATGGAAATGTCGAAGGTTCCCCCGCCCAGGTCGTAGACCGCGTAGACGCCCTCGGCGTCCTTGTCCAGGCCATAGGCCAGGGCGGCGGCGGTGGGTTCGTTGACCAGGCGCAGGACCTCGATCCCGGCCAGCTTGGCGGCGTCCTTGGTGGCGGTGCGCGCGGCGTCGTCGAAATAGGCGGGAACGGTGATCACCGCCTGATCGACGACATGGCCGAGATGGTCTTCGGAACGCTCCTTCAGGGCGCTCAGAATGTCGGCGGAAATCTTCACCGGCGTCAGCTTGTGGCCTGCGACGTTGAGGCGAACCATGCCGGTTTCCCCCTCGGGACGGGGATCGATGTCGAAGGGCAGCACGCCGGACAGCCCCTTGACGTCCTCGACGCCGCGGCCCATCAGGCGCTTGATGGAACCGACCACGGATTCCGGTCGGTCGAGCAGAAGATTGCGGGCCAGCCCGCCGACGATGGACGAGCCGTCCGGGGCATAGGCGACGATGGACGGAACCAGCGCCTTGCCGTCGTCGTCTCGGAGAACCTCGGGCGTGTTGGCGGAACTGACCGCGACGACGGAATTGGTGGTTCCAAGGTCGATGCCGACGGCGCGGCGTTCGCCGCCTTCCTCGAGGTCCGGGCTCTGGCCGGGTTCATGAATTTGCAGCAGGGTCGCCATGGCGGTCAGGTCATCTTCATTCTGTGGATACGGGTTTCTTCGGCCAACTTTTTCAGATATTTCAAGCGTGTCGTCAACTTGCACGCCCCTTCGATGTCGTCATCGCCGAACAACTGGGAAAGCTGGCGGATGCAGCGCCGGATATCGTCTTCGGCGCGGGCGGCGAGGACGTCCACGTCAGCGGCGCTTTCCGCATCGGCCAGGGCCTCGCGCAGTTCCATGGTCTCCATCAGCAGTTCCTGGTCGTTGACCAGGTTGCAGCCTTCCGGAAAGATGTCCATGCCGCGCAGATGCACCAGGTAATCGGCCCGTTTCAGGGGGTCCTTCAGGGTTTCATAGGCATCGTTGACGGCCGTCGCCTGTTGCTGGCTCAAGGCCTTTTCCTGGGCCGAGCGGGTGGCGAAGCGGTCGGGATGCAAGTGGCGCTGAAGGTCGAAATAGCGCTGGTCCAGGTCGGCCACGTCCACATCGTAGGACGAGGCCAGCCCCATGCGCTGAAAATGATCCGCCTGCCCCGGCGGCTGCACGGCGCCGCAGGTCTCGCAGAAGGGCGTCACCCGCTGCACCGGCCCCTTGCAGGACCAGCAGGCGATGACGCCGCTTCCGTCCGCGCGGCTTTCTTGAAAATGGCTGGTGGAGCCTTCCATGCTGTCTTCGGCTTCCCTGAAATGATACGGGACCGCCCCGCCCGTCGGAGGAGGCGGCCCCGGATTCGAACATAAAACGCGGTCTTATACGTGGAAGGATTCGCCGCAACCGCAACGACCCTTTTCATTGGGGTTGGAAAAGACGAAGCCGGATTCCAGCTTGTCCTCGACGTAATCCATTTCCGTTCCGATGATGAACATGGTCGCCTTCGGATCAATGAGAATGGTCACCCCCTTGTCTTCCAGGACCTCGTCGAAGGGGCCCTTTTCGTCGGCGAATTCCAGGGTGTAGGACATGCCGGAACAGCCCTTGGTGCGGACGCCGATGCGAATGCCGGCGGAAGGCTTGCCGCGTCCGCTCAGCAGGGCCTTGACCTGATTGGCGGCGGCCTCGCTCACCGTCATCATTGCTGGACGATCAGTCATCTGTTGCAATACTCCATCTTGATCCCGGCAGGGCCCGCCCTATTCGGCGGCCTCGCCCTTGCCGTCTTTTTTCGATTTGTAGTCGGACACGGCCGCCTTGATAGCATCCTCGGCCAGAACCGAGCAATGAATCTTCACCGGCGGTAGGGCCAGTTCCTGGGCGATATCCGTGTTCTTGATTTCCGCCGCCTCGTCGATGGACTTGCCCTTGACCCATTCGGTGACCAGGGAACTGGAGGCGATGGCGGACCCGCAGCCGAAGGTCTTGAACTTGGCGTCCTCGATGATGCCGTCCTCGTCGACCTTGATCTGCAGCTTCATCACGTCGCCGCAGGCCGGCGCGCCGACCAGGCCGGTGCCGACGCCGGCATCTTCCTTGTCCAGGGCGCCGACATTGCGGGGGTTTTCGTAGTGGTCGAGCAGCTTGTCGCTATAAGCCATTGTCTTTGTCTCCGTAAAATCAGTGGTCAGCCCATTCGATGGACTTGATGTCGATGCCTTCCTGGGCCATTTCCCAGAGCGGGCTCATTTCCCTGAGGCGGGTCACTTCGGTGGCGATTTTGTCCACCGCGTAGTCCACCTCCTCTTCCGTCGTGAAGCGGCCGAGGCCGATCCTGAGCGAGGTATGCGCCAGTTCGTCCTCGACCCCCAGGGCGCGCAGCACGTAGGACGGCTCGAGCGAGGCCGACGTGCAGGCGGAACCGCTGGAGACGGCCAGATCGTTGACCCCCATCATCAGCCCCTCGCCCTCCACATAGGCGAAACTGAGGTTGAGGTTGCCGGGCACCCGCTGCTCCATGTCGCCGTTCAGGTAGACTTCCCTGAGGCGCTCGTTGATGCCGTTGTAGAAGCGTTCGCGGAGCATTTTCAGGCGCTCCGCCTCGGCCCCCATTTCCTTCTCGGCGATGGCGCAGGCCTCGCCCAGGCCGACGCACAACGGCGTCGGCAGGGTGCCCGAACGCATGCCCCTTTCCTGGCCGCCGCCGTTGATCATGGCGACCAGACGCACCCGGGGGCGGCGGCGGACGTAAAGGGCGCCGATGCCCATGGGGCCGTAGAGCTTGTGGCCGGAGATGCTCATCAGGTCGATGTTCATCTCTTCCACGTCGAGGGGGATTTTCCCCACCGCCTGGGCCGCGTCCGTATGGAAGAAGACGCCGTTTTCCCGGCACAAGGCGCCGATCTCCTTGATCGGCTGAATGACGCCGATTTCATTGTTCACCGCCATGATCGAGACGAGAACCGTGTTTTCGGTGATCGCGGCGGCCAGTTCGTCCAGGTCGATCAGGCCGTTTTCGCCGACGTGCAGGTAGGTCACCTCGAAGCCGTCCTGTTCCAGATGGCGGCAGGTGTCCAACACGCATTTGTGTTCGGTGACGCAGGTGATGATATGGTTCTTCCTGTCCTTGTAGAACAGGCCGACGCCCTTCAGGGCCAGGTTGTTGGACTCGGTCGCCCCGGAGGTGAAAATCACTTCCTTGGCCGTGGCCCCGATTAACGAGGCGATCTGGCCGCGGGCTTCCTCCACCGCTTCCTCGGCGTCCCAGCCGTAGTGGTGGGTTCTGGAATGGGGATTGCCGAAGCGCTCGCTGAAAAACGGCAGCATCTTTTCGACCACCCGGGGGTCGGTGGGGGTCGTCGCCTGATAGTCCAGATAGAGCGGCGCGTCCTTGTTCCAGCGGCCTTGTGTCTTGTTCATGGTGTTTTCTTCGTCCTAAGTCCTAACGTGCTACATTACCAGGCATCAGGCGGCCGAACGCCGCCGATGCAAATCCGCCCACGCCGCGAGAAACGCCGCGACATCCTTTTCCGTGCTGGTCCAGCCCAGCGAAACCCTGATTGCCGTGGCCGCCGTATCCGCTTCCACCCCCATGGCCTGCAACACGGCGGAGGCCTTGGCCTTGCCCGACGAACAGGCGGAGCCCGAGCTGACGCCGACGCCGGCAAGGTCGAAGGCCATGACCTGGGTCTGGCTGTCCGTGCCCGGCATGGTCAGGCATGAAGTATTGGGCAAACGGGGAACCGTGTCCCCCATCACCCGGGCCTTCGGGTCGATGGCCCGGACGCCGTCCTCGATGGCGTCGCGCAGACGGCCAAGGGCGGCGAAATCCCCGAGCCCGGAGCGGGCAGCGACCGCCGCCGCGCCAAAACCGGCGATGCCCGGCAGGTTTTCCGTTCCCACCCGGTAGCCCCGTTCCTGTCCACCGCCGAAAAGCCCGCCCCTGAGTTCGGGAGCCGCAGGCCCGCCGAGACCGGGGACGATCAAGGCGCCGACCCCGGCCGGGCCGCCGATCTTATGGGCCGAAACGGACATCATGTCGACGCCGAGGCCGGCGATGTCGAGGGAAACCTTTCCCGCCGCCTGAACGGCGTCGCAATGCACCAGGGCGCCGTGACGGTGGGCGATGGCGGCGGCGTCGGCCACCGGCTGAAGAACGCCGGTCTCGTTGTTGGCCAGCATCACCGACACCAGGGCCGGGTTGTCCCGGGCCATCAAAATTTGATCCAGGCGCTCGAGATCGACGACGCCGTCTCCATCGACGGGAATAATCTCGCCGCCGCCGTTGAGGACCGAGGGATGTTCCACCGCCGAAACCAGCACCCGTCCCCGCCCCGGCCCGGTCAGGGCCAGGTTGTTGGCTTCCGTGCCGCCGCTGGTGAAAATCACGTCCTGTGGCGCCGCCTCGATCAGGGCCGCCACGTCGGCGCGGGCCCGTTCCATGACCTTGCGGGCGGCCCGGCCGGGCCCGTGAACGGACGACGGATTGCCGACCCGGCCGAGCACGGACGTCATCGCCGCCACCGCTTCCGGTCTCGGTTCCGTCGTCGCATTATGGTCAAGGTAGGCGTAACCGGTCATTTCCGTCCGCGGGCTCTTCTCTTCAAAGTCAACAGGCGCCGAGGGGCTTACTGGGCGGCGGCGGCGGGCATGTCCATGTCGCCCCGCTCGCCCAACTGCAACCCGCTGGTGCCGAGCACCCGCCGCTCGCACACGTCGGCCAGCGAGATGGAGTTCAGATAGAGGTTGATCTGATTGGTCAGCTCCGTCCACAGATCATGGGTCAGACAGCGGCTCTTGTCGTTGTGGCATCCCTCCGCGCCGCCGTTCTTGCAACGGGTCGCGGACAGGGCCTCGTCGACGGCGGTGATGATGTCGGACACCCTCAGGTCCTCATAGGGGCGGGCCAGCAGATAGCCGCCGCCGGGACCGCGCACACTCTTGACCAGCCCCTTGCGGCGGAGCTTGCCGAAAAGCTGCTCCAAATAGGACAGGGAAATTTCCTGGCGGTCGGCAATGTCGGCCAGGGAAACCGGTCGTCCCTTTTCCGCCGAACACTGGGCCAGATCAACCATCGCCATCACGGCGTAACGCCCTTTTGTACTTAACCTCACAGCCTGTCTCCTTGAAATATTCTCATGCTTGCTATTCCGCCCCGGAGACGATGACATGTTTGTCGTCTTCGTCTCGTTCTTCCCCCGTGGAACGGTTTTCCATGTCTTCGATCTGCTTTTTCAGCGCCGTCACCTGATGGCGCAGGTCCTCGATGGTGCGCAGCACCGGATCGGGAACGCCCTCGATGGGTTCGCCGTAGGCGACGAATTCCTTCGCCTTTTCCTTGTTGCGCGGCATCACCACCCGGGCCGGAATACCGACCGCCGTCACCCCCGGCGGAACGTCCTTGTGCACCACCGCATTGGCCCCGACGCGGGCGCTTTCGCCGATGGTGATGGGGCCCAGAACTTGCGCCCCGGAACCGATGATGACGTCATTGGCCAGGGTCGGGTGGCGCTTCTGGTTGACCTGGGCATGGGAATCCACCGACGGCGACACGCCGCCCAAGGTGACCCCCTGATAGAGAGTGACGTCGTCGCCGATGATCGCCGTTTCGCCGATGACGACGCCGCTGCCGTGGTCGATGACGAACCGCTTGCCGATGCTGGCCCCCGGATGGATCTCGATCAGCGTCAGCAACTTGCCGATGGACGAAACGAATCGTCCCGACAGCCGCCAGCCCTTGCGCCACAGCCAGTTAGACAGGCGGTAGAACAGCATGGCGTGAAATCCGGGATAGCACAGGAAGACCTCGAAGCGCGATTGCGCCGCCGGATCGCGGGCCATGAAGGCGTCGATATCGTCTTTAAAAGTCTTGAAAATCATGTGCTTTACTTTATATCTGTCTCTTCGGATCAGCGAACCGGCGTCCCCGTGCCGCTTTTTGCGATACCCGGAAATAACCCTCGACCCGTAACGGGAATATAGTATGCCCGACTTCCGTAGTCAAGTATTTGCCGGGACGATGGCGGCCCCTTTATTCTATAACCATTAAAAAAACTAGGATACCCGCTTGCCCTTCCCCGTTCCCAACCCCTCAAGCCAGTCGGAAACCCATGCCTGAAGTCATTTTCAACGGCCCGGAAGGCCGTCTTGAAGGCCGTTATCAGCATTCGAAAAAGCCCAACGGGCCGATCGCGCTGGTCCTTCACCCCCATCCCCTGCATGGCGGCACCATGAACAACAAGGTGACCTATGCCCTGTATCAGACCTTCGTCAAGCGCGGTTTTTCCGTGCTGCGCTTTAATTTCCGCGGAGTCGGACGTTCCCAGGGACAGTTCGACAGCGGCATCGGCGAAATGAGCGACGCGGCGGCGGCGCTGGACTGGATGCAGACCCACAACCCCAACGCCTCGACTTGCTGGATCGCCGGTTTTTCCTTCGGCGCCTGGATCGCCATGCAACTGATGATGCGCCGCCCGGAAATCGGCGGCTTCATTTCCCTGGCCCCGCCGGCGGACGAATACGACTTCACTTTCCTCGCCCCCTGCCCGGCCTCGGGACAGATCATCCACGGCGACCGGGACGAAATCGTCCCCAGGGAGGCCGTCGATAAACTGGCGCAGAAGCTGTCGAGCCAGAAGAACATCGTCATCGACTACAATGTCATCGACGAAGCCGACCACTTCTTCTCCAACAGGATGGACACGGTCAATCAGTTGGTCGGGGACTATCTGGACAAGGCCTTTTCCGAGGAAGCCGCCTGAGTGTTGCCGCCATGACGGCGCACTGTCTCATTGATGCACGGGCGGCCCTGGGGGAAAGCCCGGTCTGGTCGGCGGCGGAAAACGCCCTCTACTGGGTCGATATCCTGGGCCGGAAAATTCACCGCACGAACCCGGAGACGGGCGAAACCGAAAGCTGGGACGTGCCGGGGCACCCCGGCATGATCGCCCTGCGCCGCCGGGGCGGGCTCGTCGTCGCCCTGGACGGCGGCCTGTTCGCCTTCGACCCGGCCCGGGGCGTGGCGGACCTGCTGGTCCCCTTTGACGATGACCGGCCCGACAACAGGCCCAACGACGGCAAATGCGACGCCGCCGGGCGGCTCTGGGTCGGCACCATGAACAAGACCGACGGCGGCCGCCCGACGGGGCGCATGTTCCGCATCGCCCCCGACCTGAGCGTAAGCGAGATCGAAGACGGCCTTTGCATTCCCAACGGCCTGGCCTGGAGCCCGGACGACCGACGCATGTTCCACACCGACACCCGGTCCGGCGTCGTCCGCGCCTGGGACTTCGACGCCGCCTCGGGGACGCGCGGACCGGGGAAAACCTTCTTCCGCTTCGAGCGGGCGACCATGGGCGGCATCGACGGCGCGGCCATGGATGCGGAAGGCGGCTACTGGGCGGCGATGTACGGCGGCGGCAAGCTGATCCGGGTGACGCCGGACGGGTCCGTCGAGCGCGAGATCCCGCTTCCCGTCGGCCAGCCGACCATGCCCGCCTTCGGCGGCGCCGACATGAAGACCCTCTTCGTCACCTCGGCGCGGCAGAAACTCTCGGACGGCGACCTGGCGGCGCAGCCCCTGGCCGGGGGGCTATTCCGGGTTTCCGTCGATATTCCCGGCCACCCGGTCCATTCCTTCGGGGGATGAGCCCAGGTTGCCGATCATGCGGCGGGCCACGTCCATGAAGATGGAGACCTCCACCGGGTCGATGCCCCCAACGGCGGCGGCGTTGACGGCCATGGCCTCCGCCAGCAGGGCGTCCCGGATGGCCCATCCCTTTTCACTGAGCCGCACGATGGCCCGGCGTCGGTCGTCCGGGTCGGCGGAGCGGACGATCAGCCCGTCCCGTTCCATGCGGTTCAGGGTATTGGCCACCGTCGGCTGTTCAATGCCGATGGCGCGGCCGATCTCTCCCTGCACCAGGCCGTCCCCTTCCCACAGCAGCAGCAGGATGGGGAACTGGCCCGTTGACGAGCCGAGGGGCTCGATGCGCCGCTGCAGGGCGTTGGCCATGAGCCGGGCCAGGTGGTTGACCACGTAGCCCGGCGACTGGTTTCTCTGAAACGCCATGTCAGGCGGGAACCTCCTTCATGCGCCGCTTGCGGCTGATCGCCAAACCGTCCCTCATGTTAAGGGCCAGCAGGACAAAGTTAACCGGACCGGCGACGAGTTCAAGCCCCTGAACGGTCATGAACAGGACGCCGAAGTCACCGGCGGCGGCGAGGCGTTCGAGAAGCACGGCGGCGGGCAGCAGCACCAGCAGGCCATTGCCGGCGATGACCTTCATGCGCCGGGCCTTGACCGCCAGGGGACCCTTGCCGGGAACGCCCCCGGCCAGCCGGAAGCCCGAAACGCCCGCCGCCATGGCGGCGGGGATCAGCAGCGCGACGCCGTAGAGAATCCACCGCTTGACGCCGGCGATCATCACCGGGTCGCCAAGCATCTCGACGCAGACGGTGGCGACGAAGAACAGGGACACCAGCAGCATGGCGACGCCGCCGGCGACGGGATGGAGTGTTTTCATGATGGAATTCATAATGTTACCTCATATAAATAGTAAGCTATGTTTAATATATAGCTTGCTATTTATATGAGTCAAGTCCGGGATTCCGGCCTATGGGGTGAACAGCCTGCCGCCCGGCAGGGGGCGGGGAACGCCGGTGGTTCCGGGCATGCTGAGGGGCAGCCCGTAACGGCAGCGCACGGCGAGGAAGGCGAAGGCCTGGGCCTCCAGGGCGTCGCCGTCCCAGCCGGCGGCCTCCACCGGTTCGACGGAGACGGCCAGCCGTTCGCCCAGCATCTCCATCAGGGTGGCGTTGTGACGCCCGCCGCCGCAGACCAGCCAGCACCCGGCCGCCTTCGGCATGTGCCCGGCGGCGCGGGCCACGGCGGCGGCGGTGAAGGCGGTCAGGGTGGCGGCCCCGTCCTCCGCCGAAAGCCCGGAGACAAGCTCCATGGCGGCCCCGGCGAAATCGTCCCGGTCCAGGGATTTCGGCGGCGGGCGGTTGAAGTAGTCGTGCTGGAGCATCTGGTGCAGGCGCTCCTCGTCGACCCGCCCGCCCCGGGCCAGCCGCCCCCCTTCGTCCATGGGCCTGCCGATGGTCCGCAAGGCCCAATCGTCGATCAGGGCGTTGCCGGGCCCGGTATCGAAGGCCAGCATATCTTCTTCGCCGATCCAGGTGACGTTGGCGACGCCGCCGATGTTGAGCACCGCCAGGGGCTTTTCCATGTCTCCGGCCAGGGCGGCGTGATAGAGCGGCGCCAGGGGCGCCCCCTGCCCGCCCGCGGCCACGTCCGCCGTTCGGAAGTCTCCGGCCACCGTAATCCCCGTTTCCCGCGCCAGCAGGGCCGGGTCGCCGATCTGAACCGTCAATCCGCCGTCCGGGTCGTGCAGGGTCGTGTGGCCGTGGAAACCGATCAGATCCACATCGCCGGGCCCAAGCCCCGCGTCCTTCAGCATCCCCTTGACGAAGCGGGCGTGAAGCAGGGTCAGCTCGCGGGCGACGGGCCCGACGCCCTCCGCCTCCGCCCCCTTGCCGAGACAGCCGCGCAGCCTCTCACGTAATACCGGGTCGTAGGGCGCGCCGCCGCCGGGGCCGGTCCGCAGTACCCTTTCGCCGTCGCTGACCAGGATCGCCCCGTCGATGCCGTCTAGCGACGTGCCGCTCATCAGGCCCAGGGCCGTCAACGGTTGATGCTTGGCCATTAATCCGTATCCTTACCCGCCGGGAGTATGCTATCACCCCGGCTTTCCGACACGTTAGAGAACCAATTGAACCATGGCTAGTCACCGCTCCGAATTTATCCGCAACGTCCTCGACCGGGGCTATATGCACCAGTGCACCGACCTGGACGCCCTCGACGCCCTCGCCGCGGACGGCGTCGTCTCCGCCTATATCGGCTTCGACTGCACGGCGCCCAGCCTGCACGCGGGCAGCCTGGTTCAGATCATGATGCTGCGCCTGATGCAGCGCACCGGCCACAAGCCCATCGTCCTGATGGGCGGCGGCACCACCAAGATCGGCGATCCGTCGGGCAAGGACGAAAGCCGCAAGCTGCTGGACGACGACGCCATCGCCGCCAACATGGCCGGCATCAAGGCGGTGTTTTCCAAGTTCCTGACCTTCGGCGACGGCCCCACCGACGCGGTGATGGTCAACAACGACGACTGGCTAAAGGGCATCGAATACCTGCAGTTCCTGCGTGATTACGGCCGCCACTTTTCCGTCAACCGCATGCTCAGCTTCGATTCTGTCAAGCTGCGCCTGGAGCGGGAACACAATCTCAGCTTCCTGGAATTCAACTACATGATCCTGCAGGCTTACGATTTCCTCGAACTCAGCCGCCGCCACGATTGCCTGTTGCAGATGGGCGGCTCGGACCAGTGGGGCAACATCGTCAACGGCGTCGAGTTGGGACGGCGCATCGACCAGCGCGACCTGTTCGGGCTGACGACGCCGCTGCTGACCACCTCGTCCGGGGCGAAGATGGGCAAGACCGCCGCCGGGGCCATCTGGCTCAACGCCGACATGCTGAGCCCCTACGACTACTGGCAGTACTGGCGCAACACGGAAGATGCCGACGTCGGCAAATTCCTGCGCCTGTTCACCGATCTGGGGCTCGACGAGATCGCCGAGCTCGAGGCCCGCCAGGGAACCGAGGTGAACGAGGTCAAGAAACGGCTGGCGACGGAGATCACCGCCCTCTGCCACGGCCCGGACGCCGCCGCCGAAGCCGCCGAGACGGCCCGGCGCACCTTCGAGGAAGGCGGCCTGGGCGACGCCCTGCCCAGCGTCGAGGTGGCCAAAGCCGACCTGGACGCAGGCATCGCCGTGTTCGAACTGTTCAAGCGGGCCGGGCTGGCCGCCTCCAACGGCGAGGCCCGCCGCCTGATCAAGGGCGGCGGCGGCAAGCTGAACGACGAGAAAATCAGCGACGAAACCCAACCCGTCACCACCGCCGACCTCACCACGGACGGCATCATCAAACTCAGCGCCGGCAAAAAACGCCACGTGGTCATCACCCCGACCTGAGCGCGCCCTCACCCAGAAGTGGAATTTCCGGCGCAACTGATCGGAAATGTAGCGCTGCCACCTCTACACTATTATATTGACATAGTCGTTCATCAGTATCGTAATACAGAGGGTTGCGATATCCGAACGGTTAACAATACTGAATAGTCTGGCAATTACTATCAATTTTTCGGAGCGGCACCGTAATTCGAAGAAGTGGAGTTCGTGGTATGGCCTATCGTGAATTTTGGGAAATTGAAGTTAGACATGATTGTTTAAATAAAGGGGCTGAAGTAGCTAAGAGCCGGGAGAGGTTCTATTATGGCTACGATGTACACCCGAAAAAGCAGGCTTATGAGACCTGTGCGCGGATAGCCTATCATATTGTTTTCAGGTGTCTTTCTTG